>NZ_CP152427.1:742500-1402500 GCF_038971285.1 Bacillus paramycoides | reverse complement strand
ACCCCCAGATGTTCGTCTCACCTCTATATTTATTTACGATAATATCTAAGTCATGGTATACACGATGTGCATAAACTACATACTCAATATTTTGAAGTTCCACACCTTTTTTACAATTTCATAGCTTCTATTTACGTCGCGTTTTATTTTTTCATTCTTTATTTCTGTATGTATATTTTTAAAAGACGATTCTTGTTGTTGAAACCATTGTTTAAATTGGTTCCAGTCCCCTTCTGTATAATTCTCTGCTTTACCATAATTTAAGAAATTATTATAGCTTTCATGTGTCATACGAATAAAATCTAGCACTTTTGTCTCTTCTTGCACATCTTCTATTTGAGCTATTGTATTTACTTTAGCAGGCTTATTCGCATAATATAACAACACTTTCATAAGACTATAGCTCGCAATGATCATCACGATAATAATCCCGAATACACGTAACAATTTCTTCATATACAGAACTCCTTCTCTACTAAAAATATTACAATGTATGACTATACTTGTAACATTCTCTCGTAGAAATATAATTCCTGTATAAATCCTTCCTATCATTTCGACAATATTTTTCTATACATTTCTCGTTGGCAAATGCTCTTGTAAAACAACATATCCTTCATAAGCCGTGTAACCGAGTATAGCCATTAATCCGATATAACAAGCACATACCGTCCATTTCGTTTTCATATCCACTTTGTAATAGTTTTCCTGTTGTCTCTTTTCCGCATCCCATTCCTGTAATTTTCTTTCTGACATTTCAAATGCTTCTCTTATATGAATGCTATGTGTTTCTTTTTCATCTTCATATGGGACGTAATCAAGTGGCTCAAACTTTCGTAAAAGATACTCTAACACTTCAATCTTTTGGAGTTCTCCTATTTTTAATTCTTTCTCCCGTTCTTTTTGCCTTAATACATTTATTTCATGTTGCATCATATATATATTTCGATGTACTGCACCGGTTTCTTTTAACTCCTCCTCAAGGCTTGCAACATATTCTTTCATTCCATCAGTTCTATACCCTAATTCCTTAATTGGCCCATCTCTCTTTATTACTCTATATAATTCCATACAGCCGATAATAAAAATAAACCCTCCCAAAATACTTTTAAAGTAAATAGAATAACCGAGCAATACAATAAGGCCCGCTCCCCAAATCTTTGTACTTACAACTGAAATAATTCGCCCACCATCTAATGGAGAAACTGGAATCAAGTTAAAGAAGTTAATCATACTTCCAAGTAAAATAATTAATGCCCAAAATGGCTCTTTCGTTATTATATAAAGTGGAATTGCAGGTAAAAATGACAACAACCCGAAAAGAGGGCCCATAAAGGCAATGTAAGCTTCATCTTTTGCATTCTTCGGCATCTCTTTCATCCCAATAAGAGCGCCCATAAATGGAATAAATATTGCTGGCGATGTTGGTATACCCTTTCTTTTTGCAGCCCATAAATGGCCCATTTCATGAATAAACAACAAATAAATGAGTGCTACCCCAAATTTCCAACCATATATAACTGCGTATGCACCAAGTGATAGAAACATACTAAATACCGTTGAAAACTTTGCTAATTTAAAAATTGCAAATACCCACTTTAACTTAGAAAGTAAAAATAGCCCTATTGCAACAATAATTCCCCATAATCCTTTTTTATTATTTTTCATATTCCTCTCCTTTATCTCTCATTAATGAATCCTATTCACCAAAGCTTGTTCTTTTCTCTATTATGAGATATTTTTTTCTATTGTTAGAAATAATGTTTATATAATCCAATTTTAGCCAAAAATATAAATAAAAGGAGGTGTTTACGGATGAATTTACAATCTCTCATAATAGGCGCTCTATCGTTTTTAGCTTCAACTCTTATTTTTTATACCGTTAGTTACGTATTATTATTAGATTTGTTGCCCAATCACGTATTTATTGCCCTTATCATCCTTTCCGCTCTTATGATTTCTTTTCTTATTACACGAAAATCAATGAATGAGCCATCTGCAAAAGCAAAGTAATAGAGAGGGGATTTTCCCCTCTCTATTATCATTTCCTAGGAAAGGTCATTTAGACTTTACAAATCCACATTCATTCCGATCCATAAGTACTAACTAAAGTTTCACTTTATCTTTGTAAATCCATTTTTTCACCATACTCTTTCACAATTTGAATGATATTTTGAAAAACACCTATTTTCTCTTTTTTACTATTTAATATTTGCAAATCATAATTTTCATAATATGTTTCCAATGCCTTTAATTGTGATTGTGAAGCATCTTTTATCGGAACAGTAGCGTGTAATTCATACTGTTTATATCCTTCCTTTACCTTTTCACCTGAAATTTCCTCACTTTCTTTTGCTCCAATTAATTTTTGAACTTTTTCCGGATAAATGACTTGCAAATAATATTCTTTTTCCTTCTCTAACTTGTTGTATAATGATTGTGAAATCGTATATCGTACCGTATAATTCACTTTTTGATCTTCTGCTTTAATATGAAACGCGGTAATCTGCAAATCTTTTTTTGTTACTTCCGTTAAAGGAGCTACCTGCTTCTCATCTTCTATTTGTTCTGAAACATTTGGAAATATAGCCATGAGCTTTTCCGTATCTTTTTTATTCAGCATATACATAGCTTTCTTATGTTGTATCCATCCTCGTCTATCTTCCCCTCTTAGCCATGCATAATATGTTTCTTTCTCTCCATCTCTACTAATTTGTATTTCATATTCAGGTTCACCGAAGCTTCCTGTTATTTCTTGTTTCTCAGCTTTATCCATAATATCTATTACTAACTTCGCTTCTGATTCCTGTAACTTTTTCTCTTTATGTTTTTTTTGTATAACGGTTACCCCTATCGTTTCTTTCACTTCATTCACCGTCTCTTCTATTTTTTCTGTTTCTTTTTTGGGCTCAGTTTGACTACAGGATGCTAGTAACATAGCAAATACTAACAATACATATTTCCTTTTCAATTTAATCCTCCTTTTACAATAAGTAATCCTTATAATCTTCATACAAAAAACAAAAACGTGACACACTATAAAATACGCTATACTAAGCATTGAAAGGAGGTCTTTTTCATGTCCATTAATTTTCACGATGCAAATAATAAATACACATACGCACAGCGAAACGCCCATAGTTCTTGGGGCAAAATGATAAAAAGTATTACAAATATACAAAACAAGCAAATAATTGATATCGGCTGTGGTGGCGGAATTTATACGAAAGAACTTGCTCTTATGGGAGCAAAAAGTGTTGTTGGGCTTGATTTTTCAAAAGGAATATTACAAGCTGCAAAAGAAAATTGTAGCGGCTTTTCAAACATTTCATTCATTCACGGCGATGCACATAGCGTCCCATATCCTAATGATACATTCGACATTGTTATTTCGCGCGCAGTTATTCATCATTTACACGACATTCCAACATTTCTACGTGAAGCTTCTCGTATATTAAAGAAAAACGGTGTATTCATTGTACAAGACCGAACCATTGAAGATTGTACAATTCCTGGAAGCCCCGAACACATCCGTGGATATTTCTTTTCTATCTTTCCAAAACTCATTGAAATTGAATCAAAAAGACGTCCAAAAACCAACACGATACAACAAGAATTACAAAAATATTTTCTTCACGTATTCCCCACTCAAACACAATGGGAAGTACGAAAAATACATGATTCTGTAGAAGCATTATTGCAAGATTTATCACCTCGAACAGGTCGATCTATTCTATTCGAATTAACAGATCATGAACTTTCTCAACTTCTACAACAAGTACAGACTGCCTTGCAAAACGTATCTCCTATTATCGAAAGAGATCGATGGACAATTTGGAGCGCCATGAAATTGTAAGGAAGGAAGCCTCACAAAATAATGTGAGGCTTCCTTCTTTCATAATCTAACTTTGCAACACTCTTGATATCCTCCACTTCTGGCCTGTGCACTTCCACACTTCGGACATACTAAATATCTAGACTGATTTGTCAACAAACTACCTTTTTGAAAGAGTAAAACTTCTGCTTGTTTAAACGAACGCGAATAATATAACCACATAAAACCAATTATAGCAATAATGCCAAATAATACTCCCATCGCAAGCATTTCAGTCACCTCTTTTGGTTTGTTCTTTCCAGCAAGTGGATTTTTGTATTATTCTCTGTAGATTCAAACAATCCCTTCTTTACTCCTATAAATATCAACTTTCTCTATAAATTTTACAATTCTCCACAAAATTTCACCCCCGTTTTACAATTCACCATTCCCTTTACAACAATGAAAATCACATTCGATATTTCTGTATTTAAATATATCTTTCAAAAAAATGTTGACTTTCAAAAAAAAACATGTGACAATACTGTCAGAATACTTGAATAAAAATTCATTGACGAGAACGAGTACGTTATAAGACTGTCCCCCAGAGAGTTGGCGATTTGCTGAAAGCCAACGTTCAGTGCGTAGCCGAAAATCATCTCCGAGAAGTAGAACCGAATGTTACAGTAAGTTCTTACCGGCTGTCCCCCGTTACAAGGAACACGTATCATGTTGTACGTTGTAAAGCCGTATACATATAGACTCATTTCTACATGTATAAATTAGGGTGGTATCGCGGGTAAATATAACTCGTCCCTTTCTTTAGGGACGAGTTTTTTGTGTTCTTACAAATGAATGTAAAAAGGAGGAAAAACAATGAACACTGTATCAAAAAAACATATTTTTTTCACCGGTCTTATGCTATTTTCTTTATTTTTTGGGGCAGGTAATTTAATTTTCCCTCCCATGCTTGGACAAAATGCAGGTGAAAACTTTTGGCCGGCAATAATTGGATTTTTACTAACAGGGGTCGGTTTACCATTATTAACTGTTATTGCAATTTCTTTATCAGGAAATGGTATGCAACAACTCGCAAGTCATGTTCACCCATTATTCGGAATTTTCTTTACTGTTGTTGTATACATCGCAATCGGTCCTTCTATGGGAATTCCACGCGTTGCAAATGTCGCTTATGAAATGGGTGTTAGTTCTTTCTTACCAGAAACAATTCGCTCTAGTAGTCTAGCACTATTTTTATACACGGTCATTTTCTTCGCAATCGTATTTTGGCTTAGTTTAAATCCATCTAAACTTGTCGATCGCATCGGAAATATTTTAACACCCATTCTATTACTCTCTATTTTCTTGTTATTTGTTAAAAGTGTATTTACACCACTCGGACAATCAGGACCAGCAATGCAAGAGTATCAAACTTCTCCAATCTTCAAGGGCTTTATGGAAGGATACTTAACGATGGATACCATTTCGGCACTTGCATTTGGAATTATCGTTGTAAATGCAATTCGTTCTAAAGGTGTACAGGATCGTAAATCCATTGCCATCGCAACAGCAAAAGCAGGACTTATTGCCGCTATCGGTCTCGTACTTGTATATGGTGCACTTGGCTGGCTCGGTGCAACTAGTGTCTCTCTCGGATACGCAAAAAATGGCGGACAATTACTTACTGTCATCGTACAACAGTTATTCGGTCCATACGGTTTGCTTCTATTATCTCTTATCGTTACACTCGCTTGCTTAACAACATGTGTTGGACTTGTATCTGCATGTAGTCAATACTTCTCAACATTATTGACTAAATTTTCATACAAAACGTTCGCTAGCATCATTTGCGCATTAGGATTATTAGTTGCCAACTTAGGTTTAACAAAAATTATTGCTATCTCTGTTCCAATCCTACTTGTCGTATATCCAATTGCGATTGTACTTGTTCTACTATCGTTACTTCATAAATATTTCGGTGGGTATCGCTCTGTTTATGTAGGTGCTTTAATTGGAGCAGCAATTGTAAGCGTATTTGATGGATTAAAACAAGGTGGTATTTCAATTTCATTTATCACACCATATTTTGAGTTTATCCCTTTATATAATGAAGGAATTGGCTGGCTAATACCAGCACTAGCCGGAGCTCTTATTGGCCTTACAATCGCTAAGCTAAGCGGTGCAAAAAAAGTTCCTTTACTAAACGAATCTCATGAAGTAAAAGCATCCTAAAAAAACTCCCGCATGGGAGTTTTTTTACATTCGATAAGCAGTATGATTAAAGCTACTTATTTTATAAGCTTTCGTATAATAGTCGTTATTTGTATCCACCGTTTCTACTTTGACAACATCATAGCACTCTTCTTGCTTTACTAAAAATAAATAGTACTCTTCTGTCGCCTCAACAATTGCAATTTTATCTGTTTCAACATTATATTGTTCACAAAGCGCTTGTAATGCGTTCACATAATCCCCTAGTTTTTTAGACTTATCCATGCCGAATATAGTTTGAACTAACATATACATGCTCCCCTGTATATGTACTGTTAACAACCTAATGATAACGCTTACATTTATTAGCGTCAATAAAAAGATTTGGTGCAAACTAATAATCAGTGAGATAGCCCTCCCACTGATTATTAGCCTTCACTTTATCATTTCGTCAATTGATGTCTAAATGCATAAATAACCGCCTGTGTACGATCACTTACATTAAGCTTATTTAATATATTACTCACATGTGTCTTTACTGTTTTGAGAGCAATAAACAATTCATCTGCAATCTCTTGATTACTTTTCCCTTCTGCAATTAATAACAAAATTTCAGACTCTCTTTCTGTTAACTCCTCATGCAAAGGTTGTTCTTTCTTCTGACGCATACGAGACATCATTTTACCAGTAACTTTTGGCTCTAATACCGTTTCTCCATCATAAGTAGCTCGTACAGCGTCTGCTATATCACTCGCTCTTGATGTTTTTAATAAATAACTTGTCGCTCCAGCCTCAATTACAGGGTATAACTTCTCGTCATCTAAAAAGCTCGTTACAACTACAATTTTTGCTTCTGGCCATTCCTGAATAATAGCTCGTGTTGCTTCAACCCCATCCATCTCATCCATGACAAGGTCCATTAAAATAATATCCGGTCTTAATTGCAAAGCTAACTCTGCACCTTTTCTCCCATTTTCAGCTTCTCCAACTACTTCAATATCTGGCTGTGTTGATAAATATGCTGATACACCCATTCGAACCATTTCATGATCATCCACTAGTAATACTTTTATCATGATTCTCCCCCTCTCTCAATCATAATCGGTACTTTCACTTCTATTTGTGTACCTTTAGCCGGAAAACTAAGCACTTTTAATGTCCCACCAATTTCATGAACACGCTCTTGCATTGATCTTAAACCATATGAACCAGCTTTATTAACTCCAACTTCAAATCCAACACCATCATCAATAATTTTTAGAATTGCATATTGATCAATTTTTCGAAGACGCACTTCCGTTTTCTTTGCCTTCGCATGCCGTAAAGTATTAGACAGCGCCTCTTGTACAATGCGGAATAAATGATCTTCTACACCTTTTTTCAATTCTATTGGTTCAATTAACCATTCAATTTTCATATGTTGCTTTCTAGAAAGTTCTGTTAATAACTCTTCTATTCCCTCAGTTAGCTTCTTACCTTCTAACTGTACTGGGCGTAAATGAAGAAGCAATGCTCTCATTTCTGATTGTGCATTTACAACCATATTTTCAACGAGCTGCAACTGCTTTTTCGTCGTTTCTGGAAATTCAGCTACTTGTTCATTAATAGCCGACATCATCATCGACATTGCAAAAAGCTGCTGACTTACAGAATCATGCAGCTCCCTCGCCAATCGATGTCTTTCTTGGGAAATCGCTTCTTGTCTCATCTCTTCATTCCAATGAGCTCGTTCATTCGTTACTTTTTGAAAGAGTCCAGCTTGCTCCTCTAATCGCCGAGCAAGACCGATTACTTTTCGTTCCACTTCATGAAATTCGTCATCTGCGGTAAACGAAACATCGCTCGGAAAATTCCCTCGCTCTACTTCAAATAGAAACGTATTTAATCCTTGTATACGCTGCTCTATATAGTAACCGATTGCATATCCTACAATTCCCCCGATAAGTAAACTTGTAGTCATAATAAACAAGCCAATTGGAACAGAAGCGATGGATTCCTTCCATAATAAATCATATACTTGTTGCTCGCTCTTCCATACATATACAATTGTACAAATGAGTGCGATACTAACAGAGGACAACATAGAATAACGAATATACATCCACGAAATATTTTTTTGTTTCTTCATTATACTTTCCTCACTTCCGTATCGCCTACGACAAGCGAAGAAATAATTTTAATACGACGAGGAGCCTCTTTATACTGCTCTGTTCTAAATGTAACATTGCGGTTAAACCCTGTCTCTTCATGTCCTGGCAAAAGCACCCGTCCGACAATAACAGAATGATTTAAAGAAAGTTCAATATCATATGGCACATATAAACGAATATTACCAACGACACCTCGAATAACAATTACCGTTTCTCCTTCTGGAATCATAGCAGTTGTTAAATCTATTTCCACATCGCAAGCACCATATTGAACATTAATATCCTCAAGTTCATAAATATGATCCATCATTCGTACATTACCTACAAACATATTTTTCAAATATGGTTCTGTACGATATATTTGTTTCTCTTCGTCTATAATCCCTTTTTCTTTAATTTCAACCTTCATTGCTTTTTGCTTATGTCCTTGTTTAATCAATTGATAACCAATTAAAGCTAAACAAGCGAATACGACAAGAACAAATGCTGCTGATGAAAATAAGAAGAATAAAAATACGATACCGCCAACAAATAAAAATACATTTCCCCGTACATAACGATTCTTTTTACGATAATGTCTTCCAAACATAAGCATAATAAATGCAAAAATGAGACCACCTGGTTCAAAATGTCCAAGTATCATATCAAGAAAAAGACCGAATCCAAATATGATGAGGAGCATCCCCATTAATTGTGTTTTTGAAAAATGTTTCTTCATTTCAGCTCCCCCCTTCTTGTCACATATACATAGAAGAAAAGGCATTGCTTTCCAACACCTTTTCTCCTATCACTATATCATAAGCCTGTTTTATAATATACTACTATTATTTTGTTAACGACACATCATTTTTTTCCTTCATTTCACGCTCAAGCTTTGCAATCTTCATATCAAATGTGTCACGTTCATGTTCCTCATTCATACGAGTTTCTAAGTCGCGAATATGATCCTCAATTTCTTCAAATCGTAAGAATGGATTATTTTCATCCATTTTATGCATCGCAGTATTCATACGGCGATTTGCATGCGCCATATTTTCACGTGCCATTAATTCCATACGCTTTGCGTGCATTTCTTTTAATTTATTTTTCATTTCAGAAAGACGACGCTCTAACTCATCAATTTGCTCTACAACACCTGCATACATTTCTTCTAATCGAGTTACTTGCCCTTCATAATAAGCTACTTCCTCTAAGGCACGCTCATGTAGTTGTAGTTCGCCTGCTTCTTGAGCAATGATTGCTTGCTTTGATCTTTTATTAACGAAATATCGCGCTTGCTCAAGTTCACGAGCAAAATTAGATTTTAATGTTTTATGACGCTGAATTAACTTCTCAATTTTTGTTATTTCACGCTCACTATCGCGTAAATACTGGTTTAACATAGCGATTGGGTTTTTTCTTTCTTTCTCATCTAATACATTATGAAAATCTGCTAAAATTGCATCGCGTACACGTCCGAATAAAGATTGTTTCATTATAATCTTCCTCTCTTCTACTTTATAAATTTGATTTATTTTATATTAGTTTTTCATTAACTTGTTCCACTCATCTTCAAAGTTGCTATATGGTTTAGAACTTTCTGGAGCAGAATCAACAACTACATCTTTTTCTTTTTTCCACTCACGGTATCCGTAGTATAAAACTACTAATGCTGCAATACCGATTAATGCTGGGGAATGAGAAAGGGCGATGGACAAGCCGATTAAACCAACAATACCCCAAGCTAACTTTCCAAAAAATGATTGTGCTCGCACAAATGATTTATAGCTCCAGTACACAACTCCTGCTCCAATTGCGAATCCTATAATACCAGCAAGACTGCCAAGAGCAATTAAAGCTAAAATACCAGCCGCGATAAACGCTAGAAATTGTTTCATCTTGTGCTTGCCTCCCTTCGATTTGATACTCTTATCTTAACTATTTTTTCTTTTTTCCATAACGAGCTTAAGAACCGTTTTTGACTCAGACTTAAGACCGAGTTGCATTCAGCCTTTTGTAAAAACATACGGTAGGATAGAATCATTCACTCTTTTTCCGCACATAAAAAGCCGCACAGAGAACATTCTCTGTACGGCTTTCGTTACAATTCATAAACTTCATTTTCATTATGCTGTTTTATCATACTCTTTCTTTCCCGCTACTTTAGAAAACCTCGGGAAACCAATTAATATAGAAATGATTCCACATACTCCAACTAAGATCGGATAAAACGCATATGGTAACAATTCAATCGGAGATAACGCCGCAAACCCTGCTGCCGTTAACATTTGCGCACCATACGGAATTAATCCTTGCACACAGCATGAGAAAAGATCTAATACACTCGCTGATTTACGGGGATCAATTTCATATTGATCTGCAATGTTTTTCGCAAGCGGACCTGTAAAGATAATAGAAATCGTATTATTCGCTGTACACATATTCGTCATACTTACTAAGCCAGCAATACCGAACTCTGCTCCTTTTTTTGAACGAATGTTACGAGTTAAAATATTCATTAAATATTGAATGCCACCATTATATTGAATCAGTTCGACCATACCGCCAATTAAAATAGCAAGTAGTACTAACTCCATCATACCGCCCATTCCAGTCGTTACACTTTTAAAGAAACTCTCTAACGTGTAACTGCCATCTAAAAGACCGATAACGCCAGATAGTACAGTTCCACCAGTTAACACAATAAGTACATTCCAGCCAAGTAATGCTGTAATAAGTACTCCTGCATACGGTAAAATCTTTATCCAGTCAAAGCTATGCGCTTTAATCTGTGTGTCGCTTCCTAAAGTAACGATTACTAATAATACAATTGTAATAATAGCCGCTGGTAATACAATTAAAAAGTTCGTTTTAAACTTATCTTTCATTTCTGTTCCTTGCGAACGTACAGCTGCGATTGTTGTATCTGAAATAAATGATAAATTATCACCAAACATCGCTCCCCCAACAACAGTAGCCATCGTAAGTGCAATGGAGATATCAGTTTGCCCACTAATACCTACAGCAATTGGTGCTAATGCAGCTATTGTTCCCATTGAAGTTCCCATCGCTAATGAAATAAATGCTCCTATAACAAAAATTCCAGCTACGATAAATCCTTGCGGTAAAATGGATAACGCTAAGTTAACTGTAGAATCAACGCCGCCCATCCCTTTTGCTGTTTCAGAAAATGCTCCTGCTAGGACAAAAATTAGAACCATAATCATAATATCTGGGTTCCCTGCACCTTTAGCAAATCGTTCTACTTTTACATTAAAACTTTCTTTACGATTCATTGCTAAAGCCACTCCTACAGCAATTGAAATTGCTACAAGTATCGGCAATTTATAGAAATCACCTGTAATAATTCCAGAACCAATAAATAGCGCCAAAAATATCCCAAGTGGTAATAAAGCCAAACCATTTCCTCTCGTTTCTTTCAAAGTACCATCTCTCCCTAGTTTCAACCTTTTTCTAATGAATAATAAAAGACCTCTTCCAATGAGAAGAGGTCTTATACATCTATAAGAAACACTCTTCTCATCTTTCAAGCACATGCTTGCTGGATTTGGCACAGCACTCTGAAATCGAGTCCGCTGCCGAGGCATCGTAGGGCCAGTCCCTCCGCCTCTCTTTATAAGAAGGTTTCATATTTATTTTTTAATAATAATTTCTTCCCTAACTTTACTCGCTTACAAAACAAAAGTCAATTATTTTTTGTATAGATTTTTTTGGTAATTATACAAAAATTTGAATACAACAATCATTTTAACTTTTTGATTTCTTCTTCCAATATTGAAATCCAATAAAATTCACAATTTTTTATTGCATCTATGATCCATTTCGTAGTGTACCAAGCCAACTCATACTCTTCTTTTGTAACATCGCCACTTTTATAAGCATCCTCTAGCTCATCTTCATCCAATATATACATTTTACCGTTCGGTAATAACACTACATCTAAATATAAATCATCAAAATACGGTAAACCACGTTCGTCTATTTTATATTCTTTCGCCACATCGATATAATATTGTACTAATTCTTTTTGATCATCTAACATAGCGGTAATCGCAAAGTTTTTCCCGTCTATGAAATACTGAATCCACGTATACCGATTGCCAGCAATACAAAGCTCTTTTCCATCATATTCTTTACAACTAGGTTCTCTCACCTTTTTTATTTCTAATATTCCTAGCATCCCCTCTTCTATTTGCTTAACCGTATAATCCCTCTCTATTAGTCGCTTCCACGAAGAACCGTCACCATATTTACGTTTCATTTCGTCTGCTCCCTTTCTATATAGAAAAGCCCCCACATATTATGTGAGAGCTTGTTCAAATTATAATTAAGCTGCTTGCTTATTAGAAATTTCTTTCAAGTAGGCTTGTCCTTTTTCAGCGTCATACTGACCTTCCCACTTAGACATAACTACAGCTGCTAAAGAGTTACCTACAACGTTAACTGCTGTACGAGCCATATCTAAAATACGGTCAATACCAGCGATAAAGGCTAAACCTTCAGCTGGAATACCTACTGTACCAAGTGTCGCTAATAATACAACGAATGATACGCCCGGTACACCCGCAATACCTTTTGATGTAAGCATTAATACAAGTAATAATGTAATTTGTTGTGTAATAGATAAATCAATACCGTACATTTGCGCTAAGAAAATAGCTGCAATTGCTTGATATAAAGTTGATCCATCTAAGTTAAATGAATAACCTGTCGGAATAACGAAAGATGTAATTGCCTTTGGACAACCGAACTTCTCCATCTTCTCCATGATTTTTGGTAAAACTGTTTCTGAACTTGCTGTAGAGTATGCTAAGATCAGTTCGTCTTTTAAAATCTTAAAGAATTGGAAAATGTTAATTCCAAATATTTTCGCTGTAATTCCTAATACGACTACAACGAAGAAAATCATTGCTCCGTATACTACAATTAATAATTTCCCTAATGGAATTAATGAAGAAAGACCAAATGTAGAAACTGTAACTCCAATTAGTGCAAACACACCAAATGGTGCAAATTTCATAACTTGGTTTGTTACATAAAACATTGCATCAGCTACACCTTGGAAAAATTGAAGAACCGGTCTTCCTCTTTCACCAATTGCCGCTACACCTAAGCCAAATAATACAGAGAAGAAGATAATAGCAAGCATATCTCCGTCAGCTAATGACTTCACAATGTTCGTTGGAACAATATTTACAAATGTATCTGCAAATGAATGACTTTGTACTTGCTCTGTCGTATGTGTATATTTCGAAATATCTGTCTTTGTTAACTGCTCCATATTTACGCCTTTTCCTGGTTGGAAAATATTCGCAATTAATAGACCAACAATAATTGCAATTGTTGTAATAATTTCAAAGTAAATAATTGTTTTTCCGCCTAGTCGACCTAATTTTTTAACATCGCCAACACCAGCAACCCCAACAACAATACTTGCTACAACAATCGGTACAACGATCATTTTAATTAATCGGATAAAAATATCACCAATTGGTTGTAAATAACTCACCACTGCCGGATTGCCAAAGAAAATCGCCCCAACTGCAATACCTAGCGCAAGACCAATTAATATTTGCCATGCAAGTCCTATTCTTTTCATATTTGTTGTAACCCCCTCTTCGATGTGTCACTCTATCTCTCATTCTATCTCTATAAAACTCGAAATTAAGAGTATTACATATTATTCGACAATTCACTACATTTTGTCCCTGTTAAAAATCATAAATCAAAAAATTAAATCTGACAACAAAATAACTTTTCCTGAACACAAATAATTTTCTTGACAAAAAAAAACCTCATGTCAGAAAACCTAACATGAGAACGATTCCTCATTAGTATTTTAAAGGGTTTTCAACTTAAATTTCACTATATAAAACCGCTATTTTTCCCTTTATTTAACAGATAAAATCTAGAATACACCTTTGTTGCACAAACTAAAAAAATAAAATCACCATTACAATTACTGTTGAAAAATGCTAAATTCCGACAAAACTTAGCAATTTTATAAAATTTTCTTTACATTATGATTACAACGATAGACACTCTTCTTCTTATGATATATAACATTCATAGGGAAAGGAGTTAGACAACCATGAAAAAGAAATTTGCAGCGTTTAGCGTTTTAGCAGCAGGAACATTTTTTGTTTCTCCGCTACTTTCACCCGTATATGCTGAAACGAATCAAGATAAATTATCTAATATTCAATCTGAATTAGAAGGAAAACAAAATGACTTACAAAATAAATCAGCTGAGAAAGAACAAATAGAAAAAGAAATTCAAGAATTACAAAAGAAAATCGATGACTTAACTACTTCTATTAATAAAAACGAAGCTGAGTTAAACGATACAAAAAAAGAAATTAGTAAAACACAACAAGTAATAACTGACAAAAAGAAACATATAGAGCAATTACAAACAAACATAGATACACGTCAGGAAGTTATTAAGCAACGACTGCAATCTATGCAAGAAAAACCTCGCACAAATATCATTACAGAAGTATTAACAAATTCTGCAAACATTGCTGATCTTGTTGATAATATGTACTCTGTCAGTTTAATTTTAAACAACGATACTGATATTGTGAAAAAACAAACAACTGACCAAGATGCTGTGACGAAAGAGAAAGAGGCTGTTGAGAAAAAAGAGCAACAACTGAAAGAAGCCGAGCAAAAATTAGAACAAAAACAACAAGAATTACAAAATAACCAACAACAGCAACAAACTCTTATTAGCGATCTACATACGAAAGTAGCAAAAGTAGATTCAGAGATTGAAGGATTAGAAGAATCTAAAGGCATTTTAGAAAATCAGCGTCAAGCTGTTCAAAAAGCAATTGAAGAAGAAAAACGCGCAGAAGAAGCTCGTAAAGCTGAGGAAGCTCGCAAGGCGGAAGAAGCTCGTAAACAAGCTACTACATCTGCTCAAACAGCTCAAGCGGCTCCAACACCACACGATACAAACATCGGTGGATTTATTAAACCAGCAGCTGGATCAAAAACTTCTGGTTTTGGCGTGCGCTCTATAGATAACCATAAAGGAATCGATATCGCTGCTTCAGGAACCGTTCCAATTATTGCCGCTGCAGATGGCGTTGTTATTCGCTCAGAATTATCATCTAGTTACGGAAACGTTGTGTACTTATCTCACCGTATAAACGGAAAAACATATACGACAGTATATGCTCATATGAGTAGCCGTTCTGTATCAAATGGACAAACTGTAAAACAAGGTACTCAACTTGGATTTATGGGGAACACTGGCCAATCATACGGACAACATTTACACTTTGAACTTCATCTTGGAGAATGGAATGTCGGTAAGACAAACGCAGTTGATCCATCTCCTTATATCGGATTATAAAAAACTCGGTGCATACCGAGTTTTTTTATTTTCACTTCACAAACTATAGGCATTCCACATAGACTACAATTAAATTCCTATATTTTACAGGGTAAATTATAGGAATACACAATTACAACAAAAAATAGAAGAAGCTAGAGAAACTTACATTGGCCGGTTATTTACATTTGGCGGCTCAGCGTTATTTTTAATCGGATCATTTATTGCAGTCGTCACAGCCTAAAAAGCCTATAACCGCTTATTAAATACACCTACAATATAATAAAAAGACGGAGACTGATATTATCCCCTTTAGGTAGACAGTGTGAAAAAGACCATGTATACACATGGATGTTACACTATTACTTGGAGGGGATTTTTCATGGCTAAAAAAGGTACAACATTTAATACATACTCAAATGGGATAAAGGTATCAGCTGTTCAAAGTTATTTAAACGGTGAGGGAAGCTACGATATGATAGCGGAGAAATATCAGATTAGAAGCTCTACACAACTTAAAAATTGGGTGAAAAAGTATAAAGAATGTGGTGAAATTACAGATACTCGTGGAAAAAATAGTGAAATGAAAGGTATACCAAACCCTTTAAAAGGCAAACGGATTCATTTTAAAACTGTTGAAGAAGAGCGTGACTACTATAAGGCTCAGGTTGAATATTTAAAAAAGCAGTATCCAAATCTGTAAATGGAGGCGTACTAAAATATAAAGAACGATATCATATCATTGAATTACTAAAGAGAAAATATCCTGTTATATGGCTTACTAATTTTGCGAATGTACATCGCTCAAGTTACTATAAGTGGGTTCATACAAAAAGTGTGAACAACACGCGACTAGAATCCGATAAACGATTAAAAAAGGTAATTCAATCTATTCACGTAAAGCACAAAGAATATGGTTATCCACGTATGAAAATCGCTTTACAAGAAGAGGGTTATTTTATAAATCACAAAAAAGTATATCGATTAATGAGTGAGCTCAACATTCAGTCTATTATTCGGAAGAAGCGTCGCTTCTTTAAAGGGAATTATTCTAATACTTTTCCAAATGTTTTAAACCGTGAATTCAAAGATCGCCAGCAAAATGAAGCGCTTGTTACAGACATTACCTACCTACGATTTCAAGAGGGCTTCCGCTATCTTTCTGTTGTACAAGATATTTATAATAACGAAGTTGTTTCTTGGAAAATTTCCAAGCGTAATGATAATGAACTTGTATTAGATACAATTGAAATGCTGGCACAAAAAAGAGATGTGCGTGGAACCATTCTCCATTCAGATCAGGGATTCCAGTACACATCTCATGCCTACAACAAACGACTTTTAGATTTAGGTATCATTGGCAGCCACTCTCGCAAAGGAAACTGCCATGATAATGCCTGTATCGAGTCATTTTTCTCCCATTTTAAATCGGAGATGTTGTATTTGAATCATTTTAAAACAGAAGCGGATTTAATACAAGCAATTGAAGAATATATTTATTTTTATAACTATAAACGTTTCCAAAAACGACTCAACCATCGAGCTCCGATAGAATATCGAATCTCGATGGTTGCTTAGTCTTTTTAATACTGTCTACTTGACAGAGATAAGACCAGACTTCTCCGTCTTTTTATTATGCAAACATTTTAAATACGCCTATCGCATTTAAAAATACAATAATTACAGTTACCGGAATAACGTAACGAAGCAAGAAGAACCAAATATTAAATAATGTTTTCCCTTTCATTTCCGTAACTTCTAATTCTTTCATTAACATTTCTTTACTCATTTTATTTGGTACGAATAGTGAAATGGCTAGTACCCCTAGCGGTAGTAATACGTTACTTACCGAGAAATCGACTAAGTCAAAGAACGTTTTCCCAAATATTTTCACATCACTCATAATTCCAAACGATAGAGCTGACGGGATTCCAACTGCAAAAATAAGAATACCAATTAACAACGATGCTGACGGACGCTTCTTCTCATTACCTTTCGCAACAGATGCTACTACAATTTCAAGCATTGAAATTGCTGATGTTAAAGTCGCAAAGAAGAATAAAATTAAAAACATAACAAAGAAAAATTGTCCAAATGGTATTTTTGCAAATACTGCTGGAAGGACGATAAACAGTAATCCTGGCCCTTCAGTCGGCTTAACGCCTAATGCGAAAATCGCAGGGAAAATTGCTAATCCTGCAAGTACTGTAACAAAAACAGTTAAACTTACAATAGATGTTGCTGATTTCGCTAAATGTTCTTCTTTCTTCAAATAGGAACTATACGTTACCATTACTGAGGCACCAACTGTTAGCGAGAAGAACGATTGTCCCATCGCGTATAAAATCGTATCTGCTGTCAGCTTTGAAAAATCTGGTTTCAAGAAGAACTCTACCCCAGCAAAAGCACCATCAAGTGTTAAAGCACGAACTATGATTGCAATAAACAAAATAAATAATAGCGGCATCATATACTTACTTGCTTTTTCTATCCCTTTCTCTACACCTTTACTTACAACAAAAATAGTACAAAGCATAAAGACAAATTGTGCTCCAATCGCACTTACTGGATTTGAAATTGTTTCACCAAACAATTTTCCATAATCAACAACACCATTCCAGAAGCTCCCTGTAACACTATAGTATAAATACAGTAAAATCCATCCACCTACAACACTATAAAAAGAGAGTACACTAAAACAAGTTACAACTCCCATACGACCAATCCAAGGATATACTTTACTATTTGGTACTAGTACTTTATAAGCTGTAACCGCCTCTTTTTGAGTGCTACGTCCAATAACAAACTCCGCTAATAGTAAAGGCATACCTATAAATAAAGTTAATAGTAAAAATACAAGGAAGAATGCGCCTCCCCCACCATTACCTGCAACATATGGAAATTTCCATATCGCACCAAGACCTACTGCGGCTCCGGCTGCTGCGAGTACAAAGCCTATTTTCGACGTCCATTGCTGTGTTTCTTTCATCATAATTTCTCCTTTTCTGAATATTTAAACTTTTGTTAATTATACACTTTCATTTCATACTCGCACACCTCCTTTAGAAAATAAAAAAGTCCCCTACACGCAAATATGCATGTAGAGGACGATATATGTAATGTAAATACCGTGGTACCACCTCAATTGGATTGATAAATCCCACTTGTTCAAGTACAGGAAAAACTCCGATACTCTATCCTTTTAACGGCGGAACCCGGGTTGCCTACTACAATGTTCAACATACCTCTCGCAAGCCCATTCTGTATATTTTATCGTACCGGGCTCACACCTTACCCCAGCTCTCTGAACGTATCAAATATACATACTCTTCTTGCTCATCGATTTCATCTATTGAAGTTACTTGTGATTATAAATTATATTTTTATAGTTGTAAAGTACAATTTATTCATTATCCTATATGAACTCTTCTATCTAATTCTTGTAAAAACAATTCTCTTTTTTGTTCATTTTGAACATATATCGACTTTAATACTTCTTGCAACAATATATTTCTCTGCTTTTTCTCTATTTGTAATTCTTTCACTTTTATTCTAACTTCGTATAAAAAATTAAGATACGACTCATACGCCTCATCATATTTATTTGCAATATCATCACGAATTTTTTTTGCAAGTTTTGGGCTCGCTCCCCCAGTAGAAACAGCCACATTCAGTAATCCGCGATGAATCGCCGCTGGAAAATGAACATTACCACTTTCCGGGTTCGTAATAACATTTACTAATTGATTTTCTGCGCTATCTTCAGCAATTTGTTCATTTAATACGGCATCACTACTCGCTGCAACAACTAAAAAAGCGTCTTTAATGTCACTTTTTTCATACTCCCTTTGATACCAACGAATTTTCTTTTCTTCTACAAGTTTCACTAAATTTGCATCCAATTCAGGACTTATCACAACTATATCCGCACCTTGTTTTAGTAAAGGAATAATTTTAAACCCCGCAACTTTCCCTCCACCAATGACAACAACACGTTTCTTCTCAACTCGCACTGTAAGTGGATACATATTGATCTCCCTTCAATAATTTTTTCGTTTTCTGAATTAACATATACTGAAATGCTTCATTCTTTCCTAAATACGGACTTATTTTTATCTCTTCCAGCTCATATTGACGCACTTCTTTTTCGATATGTTTCATAAGTAAACCTGTAAATAATAAGTAAGGCAGTACAACGATGTTCTTTTCTTTTCGTTCTATGACTTCTTTTAACTTATCCTCAAATTTCGGCTCGGCAGCTGCTAAATAACAAACCTCTACTTTTTTAATTTTCTCTTCCGTTTGAAATAAAGAAGCAATCCAGTTTATATCTCGTAATACTTCAGGGTCACTGCTCCCTCTTGCAACAAGAAGTAGCGTCACTTCATTTTTATCTCCCTGTTCAATACCACTCCCACTATATACCGATTTAACAAGTGTTTCTGATACACCAAACGGATTACCATAAATCACTTTGACATTCGAAAATTGATTGTTTAACTTTTCCAATTCAAACGGGATATCTTTTTTCACATGACCTGCCGCTAATAAAAAAACTGGAATAACAATAATCTCTGTAGCACCACACTTCACACATGTACGGAACCCTTCATCAATAGTTGGACTTGCTAACTCTAAAAAACAAACCTCTTGAATATTTGCCTCTACACGGTTCATGCATGACGTAATAAACGCAACCGCTTCTTCTTTAGCTGCTTTCAAACGACTTCCATGGCATATATATAAGATTGCTTTCATTTTATAACACTCCACTCACTTGATACGTACTTTCTGTCTGTTTCTCAAACCAATGGATTTTTTCTCGAAAACGGACCACTTCTCCAATTACAATCATGCTCGGATTTTGAATTTGTTCTTTTTTTGCAACATCTACAATTGTTCCTAACGTTCCAACAACTGTACGCTGCATAGATGTCGTTCCTCGCTCAACAATAGCAGCAGGTGTACTTTTATCTTTTCCATACTTCATCAGTTTTTCACATATGTAGGGTAAATTGCTAACCCCCATATATACAGCTAAAGTCTCTACACCTTTCGCTAAATTTTCCCACTTCACTTCCTCTTCAGCATCTTCTTTTCTATGCCCCGTTACAATAGCAAAACTTGCACTTGCATCACGATGTGTCACTGGAATACCAGCATAAGCAGGAGCAGCTATTCCAGCTGAAATACCAGGAACAATTTCAAACGGTACACCTTGCTTTGCTAACGCTTCAGCTTCTTCTCCTCCTCTACCAAATACAAATGGATCGCCGCCCTTAAGCCTCGTTACAACTTTTCCCTTTTTCGCATATTTAATAAGAAACGTGTTAATTGTCTCTTGCTTCATCGTGTGATAATTTGGTAGTTTTCCGCAATAAATTAAATCCGCTTCAGGCTTTGCATAGGAAAGCAATTCTTTATTCACGAGGCGGTCGTACAAAATAACATCTGCTTTCTCAATACATTTCAATCCTTTTACAGTAATTAAATCCGGATCACCAGGACCCGCTCCAACGATATAAACCTTCCCCATCATCTCTCCTCATTTCTACTATTAAAGTGAAACTTCCATCCTTATATACGAATGGAAGTTTTCATTATTTTTTATTCCCTACTCATGAATAACAAATGCCGCACCTTTTCGAATCTTCTTTTTTTCAAATAGGGAAATCTCCTTTACTTCTGGCAGCGGTAAAAAATGCTTTTCAAGCTCCATCTCCGCAAGCTTAAACGCCTGTTCTTCACTTTGAGCAACGACAACAATCGGAACAATACTATTTACTAACACAGCTTCAAATCGATATAAATCCATATTGCCCCTCCTAAGACGCTATGACTTCTTCTAGCACGTTATTTAACGCTATTTGTAATGTCTCTACACCAACACGGCCGACAAAATCATAAAACGTTTCAGCTAGTAATTTATTCTCTTTGAAATAACTTATAAATGATGCAAGTACATCAGGTAGATCCTCGCCATCTATTTTCCCTTTTAACTTTTGGTTATAAGCACCACCATCTAACAGCGTTCCACCTACATATATTTCAAATGCTTCAACAATTCCTTTTTCCTTCGTTTTCATTTTCACCCCTTGTAATCCAATGTCAGCAATTTGACGTTGACCACATGAATTCGGGCACCCTACCATATGAATACGAACCGGAACATCGAGTGCAATTTGTGTATCTAAGTATTCGGCAATTTTTCGCAATCTTTCTTTCGTTTCTACTAAAGCAAGATTGCAATATTCAATACCAGTGCAAGAAACCGCATGACCAATAAACGATTTCGGACTTGCTGATATCGCTTCAAATAATGGCTCATTTAGTAAACCCTCCACATTTTCTGGCGGAACATTCGGAATAATGAAGTTTTGTGAATTACATGTACGAATTTGGCCATTCCCATACTGTTTAGCAATTCTTGCAATCTCAAACATTTCTTCTGCATGTAGGCGTCCTACCGGCACATTAAAACCTACATATTTTAGTCCGTCTTGTTTTTGATCTTGAACTCCATAAAAGTATCCCGCATTCCAGCCTTTGAGAGCACTTTCCCCTTTACTTTGCAATGGTCCTGTATACTCTATTAGTTTCTCTTTGAACTTCTCTGCTCCCCAGTCTGCAACAAGAAACTTCAAACGAGCTAAATGACGTTTTTCACGATATCCAAAATCACGGAATATCGTAGCAATCGCAATTGCTACCGCCTTCACTTCTTCTGGTAAAACAAATACATCTAATTCATCAGCTAAATATGGACGAGCTGATAATCCACCGCCTACTTTTATATGAAAACCAACTTTTTTCTCACCGTCTATCTCTTTCGTTGCAGGTGTAAACGCAACACAGTTAATCTCTGCGTTTGCTGAATTATAAATGTTAGAACTAATAGACATTTTAAATTTACGTGGTAAGTTAGAAAACTCTTCATTATGTTGGAAATAGTCATATACCTCTTTTACAATGCCAGTTGTATCAAACAGTTCATTTGCATCAATACCAGCAAGTGGATTTCCTGTAATATTACGCGTTATATCACCACACGCTCCAGCTGAAGATAGCCCAACTCTTGCTAATCTTTTAAAAATATCTGGAATTTGCTGAATTTCTAACCAATGAAACTGAATCGCCTGTCTTGTCGTAATATCTATTACGTCACGCCCATAATCCTCAGCGATAGAAGCAAGCACTTCTGCCTGTGCATTCGTAATAATCCCTGAAGGAATATTTACACGCATCATAAAATAACCAGCTTCTTTCGGTCTTTGTAAATACAACCCTGCCCATTTGAATGCGTCCCACTCTTCTTTCGGAATAGATTCGAAGCCATTCTCTGCATAGTAAGGAATATCATTAAAGATCTCCAAGCCATCTTTTTTTAATTTATTTTTCTCAGTTTGATTTAATTTTTCATTGTTAGCCCATACTTTTTCATAACTCATTTTTTAATCCCCCTATATAAAGTGAAACTTTAATCAGTGGGGAGTGTTCATCCCCCACTGATTATTAGTTGAACCAATCGGGCATTTACGGGCAGTTCATCTCCCGTCTAACTTCTTTGCCCTAGCCAAATTTTGAGTTGGGAGTTTTACTGCCCGTTAATGCGGGATAAAACTACGCTCTTGTAAGTACTTCACGATTTGTTCTGCACATTCTTCAATAGAATACTTTTGCGTTTCTACAATTAATTCCGCTTGCTCTGGTTCCTCATACGGTGAATCGATACCTGTAAACTCTTTAATATCACCTTTTCTTGCTTTTTTATAAAGCCCTTTCGGATCACGCTTTTCACACTCTTCAATTGGACATTTTACAAACACCTCTATAAACTCATCTGCCGCTAATAGATCTCTAACTTGTTTTCGGTCTACTCGAAACGGTGAAATAAAAGCTGTAAGAACAACAGTACCTTGATCTACAAATAGCTTCGCTACTTCGCCAATTCTTCTTATATTCTCCATACGATCACTTTCAGAGAAACCTAAGTCTTTATTTAAACCGTGACGTATATTATCTCCATCTAGTACATAGTTTCCAATATTCTTTTCAAATAGTTTACGAGCCACCGCGTTGGCTACTGTGGATTTACCTGAAGCTGATAACCCAGTAAACCAAACTACGAAACTATGATGCCTATTTTTTACTCTTCTCTCATCTTTTGAAACAGATGCTGTATGCCAAGTAATATTTGTGTCCATCTCATTCTCTCCCTATTCAGTTACTACTTCTTTTTTCAAACCTTTAATTAGTACTTCCACTACTTCTTTACGACTAAATGTACTTGGCGGAACCTCACCGTTTCTTAATAATTCTCTTACTTTCGTACCCGATAAAATGACATGATCTTCTTTTCCGTGCGGGCATGTTTTCGTCGAAGCCATCGCTTCACATTTCGTGCAGTAAAAACTATGTTCAAAAAATAGCGGTGTAATCCCTAATTCTTCTACTGTAAAGTTTGTAAAAATTTCTTGCGCTTCATAAGTACCGTAATAATCTCCTACCCCTGCATGATCGCGCCCTACAATAAAGTGGGTACATCCAAAATTCTTTCTGACTAGTGCATGAAATATCGCTTCCCTCGGTCCTGCGTAACGCATTGCTGCAGGAAATACACCTAAAAAAACACGATCTTTCGGATAATAGTTTTGAAGTAACACTTCATAGCTTTCCATTCTTACATCAGCAGGAATATCGTCCGACTTCGTTTCCCCAACGAGCGGATTTAAAAAGAGACCATCTACAATTTCAAGAGCAGATTTTTGAATATATTCATGGGCACGATGTACCGGATTTCTCGTTTGGAATCCGACTACTGTTTTCCAACCACGTTTTTTAAATTCTTCTCTCGTTTCAATTGGATCTAAATGATAAGAAGGAAATGGATTACTTTCAAAACGTTTCGTAAGAATAATAGCTCCTCCGACGTAAACGTTCGGTCGTTCATATAATTTTTTCACTCCTGGATGAGCCTCATCCGTCGTTTTATACACTAGTAACGCTTCTTTTTCCTTATCAGGCGCAAAAATATCTTCTATTTGAATGACACCATATACGTTTCCATCGTTAACAAGTTTTACTTTCTCTCCAGCTATTAGACTCTCTGCTACTTCTTCTGTTACTGGTAATGTAATTGGTATACTCCAAACGCTCCCATTAGCTAAACGAAGCGTTTCTACGACCGAATTATAATCTTTCTTCCCTAAAAAACCAGTAAGCGGGCTATATCCCCCTGTCGCTAATAGCTCTAAATCACTTAACGCAATGTTGTCTAGTTGAATTTCTTTTTCAATTTGTGATATGTCATATGTCTCGTCTATAAGATTTACTAATTCGTTTCTTGTACTCATTTTCTATATCCTCTCTTAGCTTTATTTTCAAATTCATCTTATTGGTAATGTAGACCACATTCAGTTTTCACTTTCCCGGCCCATCTACCATCTCTCGAATCGCCACCCTCACCTACAGGTAACGTACACTTCTCACACCCAATACTTGGATATCCAACATCATGCAGCGGGTTATACGGCAATCTATGTTTGTATACATATCGCCATACCTCTTTCCATGTCCAATGAATGAGTGGACAAACTTTAATAGATTGAAAGCGATGATCTTGATTTATAAACTTTGTATGCTTACGCGTTTCTGATTGTTCCCTCCTTAAACCCGATATCCACGCTTTTTCCGCTGCTAATGATTTTTCTAACGGTAAAATTTTTCTAATCTTACAACAAAGATTCGGATTACTTTCCCATAATTTCTCACCATGCAACTTCGCTTGTTCATCAAGCGTAAGTTCCGGTTGTTTTTCTATAATATTTAATGAAGGAAATCGCCTCCGCACTTTTTGAATTAATTCATACGTTTCTTGAAAATGAACATTTGTATCTAAAAATACAACTTTAGCAGATGGATTTACTTGGTTTATAAGATGCAGCAATACCATACCTTCCACTCCGAAGCTACATGCGTATACAATTTCACCTTCATATTCTTTATAAGCCCAACTTAAAACAGATAGCGCGCCTTTCGTTTCATCTTCTTCTGAAAATGAAACATTATTTTCTTCCCACGTTTCATAAGTCAACATGTTCTTTCCCCCTGTAAAAGCAAAAAGACGGTTTTAACCTAATCAAAATAGGTTAAAACCGCCTCTAGTTTTTCTAGTCAGCGCTTTTTACTTTAAACGTACCTTTTCACTTTTCTCTAATT
This sequence comes from Bacillus paramycoides, assembly GCF_038971285.1. NCBI lineage: Bacteria > Bacillati > Bacillota > Bacilli > Caryophanales > Bacillaceae > Bacillus > Bacillus paramycoides. The sequence goes on along the minus strand of NZ_CP152427.1, from coordinate 1,376,765 downwards.
GAATGACTTTTCCATCTTGCACAACAATTGTAATTGAACCATATTTCATATCAGCAAGCATCGCTTCAATTTTCTCAGATACTTCCTCAAAATGTTCCCGTACGCTCACGCGAACAGCCCCCCTTTTTATTCATAAAAAAAATCTTTCCCATTTCGAAAAGACTGTTCGGTAATATATTTTACCTTATCTTTCAAAATGGATTCCATTTTGCTGGATTTAGCACCTTGCTTTCTATAAGCAGGTTGCCGAGCTTCGTCGGGCCAGTTCCCTCCGCTTCTCTTGATAAGCTTTGTATTTGTATTTTATCACAATTCTGATTTTTTTCAATCCTAGTTTTCCGATATATTTTAATTATTTTATTTTATAAAAAAGGAATTGCCCCTCCGAACAACTCCTTTTTCCTCATTTAAACAAGTTCTTTAATACGTATGCGATCGTTCCCAATAATATTTTCATATGTTTCGCGCTCTACAACAATTTGTGATGTACCACCTTTCGCGAAGACGACAGCTGGTCTACGAATCCGATTATAATTATTCGCCATCGAGTACCCGTATGCCCCTGTACAAGAAATTGCTAGTAAATCCGCAGAGGCAACTTTCGGTAGATTAATATCCCAAATTAACATATCTCCACTCTCACAGCATTTCCCTGCAATCGAAACAACTTCCTCATTCTCATCGTTCCCTCGATTCGCTAACATCGCTTCATAACGAGCGTTATATAAAGCAGGTCTTAAATTATCAGTCATCCCACCATCCACTGATACATATTTCCGAATACCAGGAATGTCTTTCACAGATCCAACTGTATAAAGTGTCGTTCCGGCATCACCTACAATACTACGGCCTGGTTCAACCCATATTTCTGGCAAGGGATAGTTACATACTGTAAATTGCTCTCTCACTGCACTTGTTACAGCTCGCACATACGTCTCAAGAGTTAATGGCGTATCTGACTCTGTATAGCGTATTCCGAATCCTCCGCCCACATTTAGCACTTTTACTACATAGTTTGTTCGCTCTCTCACTTCTTCTAAAAATTGACGAAGAACTTCAATCGCTCGCACAAAGCCGGCCGTTTCAAATATTTGTGATCCGATATGTGAATGAATTCCTAACACGTTATAATTTGATTTTTGTAAAGCAAGCTCAATTGCTTGCATCGCTTGACCATTTGACACGCCAAATCCAAATTTTGAATCATCTTGACCTGTTGTAATATATTCATGTGTGTGCGCCTCTACCCCGGGCGTTACACGAATTAATATGTTCACAAATTTCCCATGTTGCACTGCTAAATCATGCAAAATTTCTAATTCTAAGAAGTTATCTACGACAAAACAACCAATATTCGCCTGAAGAGCCATCACAATTTCTTCATCTGTTTTGTTATTGCCGTGAAAATGAATGCGCGATGCCGGAAATCCTGCTTGTAGTGCAGTATATAATTCCCCTCCAGAAACAACATCTAATGACATATTCTCTTCACGAGCTACTCGGCACATCTCCATGCACAAGAACGCCTTGCTTGCATATGCTACTTGATAAGAGAAACCACTTTCTTTAAAAGCACGATGAAACGCGCGACACTTTCCTCGAATTGACTCTTCATCGTATACATAAAGTGGTGTTCCATATTGTTTTGCTAGCTGCGTCGTATCGCACCCTCCAATTTCTAAGTGTCCTTGCCCATTGATTCGGCTTGTGCCGTGTAAATACATTTGAATTCCTCCCTTATTTCCTCTAAAACTCATAACCCCAATCTTCTATTCATTGCAGCACGCTTTTAGATAGACAAAAAACGCGCGGAACAATGTTCACACGCGTTTCTTATTAGGAAAAATATATATTGAAAAAATAAACGAGTTGTTATCTCCTCAAAATAAGAAACCGCATCAACATCTCCAAATAGCTCTCCATAAAATAAATCTTATGACAGTACTACATTTATTCAATGCAGTCCCAATATATGAATAAGATGGTTATTCTTATATTTCGGCAATAGTCCCTTTCAACCTATGATCACAGATTCCATTAAATCTCCCATAGCTTACTCTTTCCTATCGCGGCCTCTACCTTTGAGAGTAGATGAGGTAAGTCTATTTAATTTTCAAACATCTAATTGTTGCTATTAACAATACCAAAGGACCATTTTATTTGTCAAATAATTTTTTATATTGTTTTTTTACAGTTTAGTTTTGTATCGTTTGGTAAGCGCTTTACTAAAACCTTTGTCACTTCCCATTCGCCTTCTTCGTTATTAAATGTAATCGTTACCTTCTCAAATGGTGGAGCAATTTTCCCGGCAACACGTTCATACTTCGTTACTTCAATAACTGCTTGAAATAAATATGTACCGCTATACACTTTTTTCAAACTAATAATTTTCGGGCATTGATAAGGCTTCAAGCTCCCATATTGTTTTTCAATCGCTTTATTTATTTTCGGAAATAAGACAGAATAAAGGGCATCTTCCATAAGAGGTGCATCATATTGGGCTACCGACACACTCGGTGAAGCAAAAAGTATAACACTACTACATACTATAAAATACAATAACTTTCGCATTATAACCTCCTTACACGATTCTTTCTGCGCACGACAATAATCATACATAGAAACTCCGTTTTATTGTCTCCTACTGCCCTTTTTCTACTCAATTATTATAAAAAAGCCCACAACTCTCTTTTATTTTCGTATAATGATACTCATAGTATAATAAACATAATAACAAAGGACTGTTCGTATATATAAAATGAGGCGCTAATCAAATCGACTCACAAGAACTGTCATGCTTTTTAGGAGAGGAGTATATTATGCTACAACGTCTGTTTCCAAAACTGCGATTTGCACTCGTTGCAGTCGTTTTATTATGGATAAAAACATATATTGTGTACAAGCTAGCATTTGATATTAAAATTGATAATTTCTTTGAAGAATTTATGCTTTTTATTAATCCACTAGCTGCGTTACTTTTATTTTTCGGTTTTGCTTTATTTGCATCTAAACACCGAAACCGCATTATAGTTGGAATTAGTTTTATACTATCGTTCATTTTATTTGGAAATGCAATGTTTTATGGGTTTTATAACGATTTCGTTACGTTCCCAGTATTATTTCAAACAAATAATATGGCTGATTTAGGGACGAGTATAAAAGAACTCTTTACGTATAAAACATTACTGTTATTCGCAGATGCGATAATCTTAATGTTTCTTTCGCGTAAATTCCCAGCATTTTGCGACAAGACGCCACTTTCTCGCTCTGAGAAGAGAACTTTCTTTAGCGGTGTAACAGCTCTATTAGCACTACAAATTGTTGTTTCCGTTATTTATAAACCACAAATGTTCTCACGCTCGTTTGACCGTCAAACTGTCGTGAAAAATTTAGGTTTATACACATATCATCTATTTGATATTACACTTCAATCTAAATCTTCAGCTGAACGTGTATTTGCAAGTGGGGACGGGTTCTCTGAAATTAAAAACTATACAGATTCAAAAGATAAGCAAGTTGATAAAAATTTATTTGGAGCTGCAAAAGGTAAAAATGTTATTTTAATTTCAATGGAATCTACACAAAGTTTTGTTATTAATAAAAAAATAAATGGAAAAGAAATTACCCCATTTTTAAACGAATTTATTAAAGATAGTTTTTATTTCGATAATTTCTATCATCAAACAGGACAAGGTAAAACTTCTGATGCTGAATTTATCGTTGAAAATTCACTTTATCCGTTAGATCGCGGTTCTGTATTCTTTACTCACGCAACAAATGAATATACAGCTACACCAGAACAATTAAAAAAATACGGATATTCTTCTGCTGTCTTCCATTCAAACGATAAAGCGTTTTGGAATCGTGATGTAATGTATCCTGCACTTGGATATGATCGTTACTTTAATTTGAATGATTACGTAGGCACAGAACAAATGTCTGTCGGTTGGGGATTAAAAGATAAAGAGTTCTTTGAACAATCTATTCCAAAGCTAAAATCTTTACCACAGCCGTTCTATACAAAGTTCATTACTTTAACAAACCATTTTCCATTTCTTCTAAATCCAGAAGATCAATATGTTGATGAGTTTAATTCAGAAAGTGGTGTTGTAAACCGTTACTTCCCAACGGTTCGTTATACAGATGAAGCTCTTAAACGATTTATTAAACAATTAAAAGAAGAAGGACTGTATGATAATTCCGTTATTATCATTTACGGAGATCATTACGGTATTTCTGAAAACCATAACGCAGCCATGGCCCAGTTCCTTGGCAAAGACGCTATTACACCGTTTGATTCTATGCAACTACAACGCGTCCCTCTCATTATTCACGTGCCTGGGCAAGAAGGAAAAGTCATTTCTAAAGTATCTGGTCAAATTGATATTAAACCAACGCTACTTCATTTACTTGGTATTAAAACAAATAAATCCGTTGAATTTGGAACTGACTTATTTATTAAAGAAAAAGACCCACTTATGGTAATGCGTGATGGTAGCTTCGTCTCGGAAGATTATGTGTATACAAAAAACATGTGTTATAAACGAAATACAGGTGAAGAAGCGGACATTTCATTATGTCAACCAAATATCGAAAAAGCAAAAACTGAATTGAAACTCTCCGACAAACTCATTTATGGAGATTTATTACGTTTCGACCTTAACAATCGGTATAAGACTGGAACAATGACAACGAAATTTGAATAATACAAGAAGCAACTTTATAAAAGTTGCTTCTTTTTTTACTTATTTTTCAAATCATTCTCCTATGAAATCTTTCACAAATTGGGAATTTTTTTCGTATGAAGAAGAAATTTATGGTATGATAAAATAAGTAAACTTTCATACACTAATTAAGAATTTATTACAGAAAGCAAGGGATCAGATTTTGTATAGAGCAGCTATTCCAAACTTATTTACGCTCGGAAATTTATATAGTGGATTCTTGTCAATCGGCTATGCATCTTTAGGATATTATAAATCAGCTGCTATTTTAGTACTTATCGGGATGATGTTAGATAGTCTTGATGGGCGTGTTGCTCGTTTATTACGCGTTGATTCACAAATGGGAAAAGAGCTTGACTCGCTTGCAGATGTCGTAACATTTGGTGCAGCACCTGCTGTTCTCATGTATTACACATCTTTCTCCAATTATGGAATCATCGGACTATACATAGCGGGACTATTCCCTCTTTTCGGAGCATATCGTTTAGCTCGATTTAATGTTACACCATCTTCTACTTCAATGAAATATTTCACTGGGGTACCGATTACAGCAGCGGGAGGGCTTGTTGCTTTCTTAACATTATTTTCACATACCATTCCAAAAATCGTTCTTATTACAGTATTTGTAACGTTCGCATTTTTAATGGTGAGCCGCATTCGTATCCCAAGTTTAAAAGATGTACCAATTCCACGATATAGCATCATTATTACACTATTTTTAGTTGGAATCATTATCACAATGTACCAAACAGGGTTCGGTAATTTTTCTGTTTTCTTATTCATTGCTATTCCACTATACATTTTGTATATGCTATCTCAATTTCTTAGACAAAGACCATCTAAAAGAGCAAATAAAGACAAATAAAAAACCTTCCGGTTCCGGAAGGTTTCTTTTTATTTTGTAACGAATACTTTTTGATTTACAGGTGTTACAGGCTCTTCACCGTTTAATACTGCTAAAATATTTCTTACTGCCATTTCAGCCATCGCATCACGCGTTTCGAATGTTGCATTTCCTACATGAGGAGCAAGTACTACATTCTTTAACCCTTTTAGCTCTTCTGTAATTTTCGGTTCAAATTCAAACACATCAAGAGCTGCCCCTTCAATTTCATTCGTTTTTAATGCATGAGCAAGTGCTGCTTCATGCATGATTGGTCCACGTGAAGCATTTATAATATATGCAGTTTTCTTCATCATTTTAAATTGTTCTTCATCAATCATATGGTGCAATTTCGGATTATACGCACAGTTAATTGTAATAAAGTCTGCTGTTTGTAATAATTCTTCCAATGTTACATATGTTGCTTCCAGTTCACTTTCAGCTTCAGGCTTTCGGTTTGGTCCTGTATATAAAACATTCATTCCAAACGCTTTCGCACGCTTTGCAACTGCCTTTCCGATTTCTCCAAGGCCAATAATTCCAATTGTTTTACCGTGTACTTCGCGGCCTAAGAAAAATAATGGTGCCCATCCGTTAAATCCAGTTGTACGACATAGCGTATCACCTTCAGGAATTCTACGTGCCGCTGCTAAAAGAAGTGCAAATGTTAGTTCTGCAGTAGCTTCAGTTGATACTTTCGGTGTATTCGATACTACAATTCCTTTTTCACCCGCATACGTGTAATCAATATTGTCGTAACCAGCACCATAGTTTGCAACAATCTTCAAATTAGGTGCCGCATCAATCACTTCTTTTGTCACCTTTGTAGAAAGTAGGCTTAACAATGCATCTTTGTCTTTTACACGCTCTGTTAATTCATCTAAAGAAATTAACGCCTCTTTATCGTACATTTCTACATCATGATCCTTTAATAGTTCTAATCCGATTGCTGGAATTTTCCCTGCTACTAATATTTTTGCCACTACTAACACCTCTTCTATAGAAAATAAGATCTCTCTTATCTTTCATTGTAAGAAATCCACATATAAAAACCAAGGAATTTGATTATAGTTTTGAAAATCGACACTTTTCCACAAAAAAAGAGGAGATACAAGTCTCCCCCTCTTCTTATGCTTTTTCTTGCGATTGTTTTCCAAGCTTCACATCGATCGTTCCTTCTGCAACTGTATCACTAATTTGTTCCTCAATAACGGATTGAGATGTAACATTCGTTTCAGAAGTATACGCTTGTTGCTGTGCACCTTGTACATTTTGTTTATTTTGTTGTTTCACCATTTCTTTACCCTCCTTTTTATTCTTTCTTATTTTGAACAAAAAGGTGGGTTTTCATCAAAAAATCGTGATCATTTTAAAATTGTAACTTCTCCTTCCAGCAATTTCATCGTTCTTACTCGTTTCGTAAATGTAGCTAAATGTGAAATATCATGATTGCGTAACGTCTTTATATTCTCTTCCACATATTTTCCTAAATCATGCGGATAATGAGCATCTGAGGAAAGTGTAATCGGGACCCCATGCTTAGCTAATACTTGTAAATATAGTGGACTCGGGCACATTTCACGCACAGGGTAGCGATAGTACAACCCCGCATTTATTTCCGTTGCCGTATTTGTTTCTACCAATGCACGTGCAATTTCCGTATAATAAGAAAGTTGTTCATTCTCATCTAGCCGGTAATTAAATACTTTTATATTATCAAGATGAGCTATTATATCAAATAACTCAGAACGAACTGCACACTCCACCGTTTTGAAAAACGTATCATATAAAGCATATAAGTCATGTTCCTTAAAATATTCTTTCGTATCTGGATTATCAAATCCCCAGCCATTTAAAAAATGAACAGAACCTATTACATAATCAAAATCTCCTAATGCTAGTAAAGATTGTAATTCTTGTTCACCACCAATAAAATAATCCGCTTCAATTCCAAGTTTAAGCGTAACACCTCTTTTACTCCATCGTTCTTTCGCCTCTTCAATTGCCTTTGTAAAATCATGTAGTGACGCTACCCTTACTTGGTCTAACCATTCCTTCTGTAAATGACCAAGCCTCGAATTACTAATATCGACATATCTTTCATAGTATTCTTTTGCTTCATAAAAACGGTATAAATGATCGACAATCCCAACTTCTTTTATACCTTTTCGCAAAGCTTCTTCTAAATATAAATCAATCCATTTCATTGTAAACGCCCCTTCTTTCACACGTCTTTGCATGCGTTCTTGTGTTTTCATAAGCCATTCCATAGAATGTTTTTCTTCTTTAAGCGGTTCATAATGTTGCAGTGCTTCATTTATTTTAGCAAGCCACCCTATTGAATACGGTCCTTCTTCTAAATGAATGTGATAATCCACTTTCATACATATTCCCCCCTATAATGTATCTATTTCTCTTCTATCTCCTACTCTCGAAAGCTTCCCATTTCTTTCTTTCACTTCCTCCATAATATCTTCTAATGGTATATTTTTTTCGGCTAATAAAACGAAGCAGTGATACATTACATCAACCATCTCTTTCACTAACTCTTCTTTATCATTATTTTTAGATGCGATAATTACTTCGGAACATTCCTCACCAATTTTCTTTAAAATTTTATCTTCCCCTTTTGAAAACAAGTAATTTGTATATGATTCAAGAAGCGGACTTCTCTTTCGTTCTTCAATTGTTTCAAATAGTAATGTAAAGGCGTTTTTCATATGTATCCCCCTATATAATTTTGTAATGAAAACATGTTTTTTCTCCCGTATGACATGCAGGTCCTACTTGCTTTACGACAACAACAATTGAATCTTGATCACAATCTAAATAAAGAGATTGCACATATTGGATATTCCCTGATGTTTCCCCTTTATTCCATAACGACTTTCTTGACCGAGAATAAAACCAAGTTCTTTTCGTTTCTAACGTTTTTTCATATGCTTCTTCATTCATATAAGCTAGCATTAAAACTTCTTTTGTACCTTCTTCAATTACAACTGTTGGTAGTAATCCTTTTGAAAAGTTAGGTTTCATAACCGCACCTCGATGTTTGCATTTCTTAATTTTCTCTTTACATCCTGCATTGTCGCCTCACCATAATGAAAGATTGATGCCGCTAACGCTGCATCAACTGTTGTCTTTTGAAAAACTTCTATAATGTGATCTGCATGACCACACCCGCCTGACGCGATGACTGGTACGGAAACGCTTTTTGAAATTTCTTCTGTTAAGCGAAGGTCATATCCATTTTTCGTTCCATCTGCATCCATACTCGTTAGTAAAATTTCCCCTGCGCCTAGCTCGGTAACGCGCTTTGCCCACCAGATGGCATCCATTCCTGTATCAACTCTTCCACCGTTCACATATACATTCCACTTACCTTCTGTTACTTTTCTAGCATCAATTGCGACGACAATACATTGTGAGCCAAAGTGTTCTGCTCCTTCTTCAATTAATTTTGGATTTCGCACTGCCGCTGAGTTAATTGAAATTTTATCTGCTCCCGCTCTTAGTAAATTGTACATATCTTTAACACTTGAAATCCCCCCGCCAACTGTAAGAGGAATAAATACTTTTGAAGCTGTTTTTTCTACAACATCTATAATCGTCTTTCGTCCTTCATGCGTTGCCGTAATATCTAAAAATACTATTTCATCTGCTCCCGCCTCATTATATAAAGCGGCTATTTCAACCGGATCACCGACGTCTTGTAATCCTATAAAATTTACTCCCTTTACGACTCGCCCTTCTTTCACATCTAAACAAGGAATAATTCGTTTCGCTAACATAACTTTGTTACCTCTAGTACTTCTTCTAAATCAATCGTTTTCTGGTAAAGAGCCTTACCAATTATGACGCCGTATATATTCATATCATTTAATTTTTTCACATCTTGAATAGATGCTACTCCTCCAGAAGCAATAAGACGAATAGCAACGCTTTTTTGTAGTAACTCCAATTGCTCTATATTCGGCCCTGCAAGTGTCCCGTCTTTCGAAATGTCTGTAAACACAATTGTTTGAACACCTATATTCTCCATTTGCTTTGCTAAATCAATGTAAGAAATTTCAGACATATCAAGCCAGCCTCTCGTTGCTACGAAACCATTTTTCGCATCAATGCCAACAATGATTTTTTCTTCATATAGAAGAACCGCTTCTTCTAAAAATGCCTTATCATAAAGAGCGGCTGTTCCTAAAATTACTTTATCTACCCCTACTGACAATAGCTTTTCTACCGCTATAAGCGATCGAATTCCTCCTCCAACTTGTACAGGAATACATACTGCCTTACAAATTCTTTCAATGACGGACAAGTTTAACGACTCGCCAGCAACTGCACCATCTAAATCAACAATGTGCAACCGTTTCGCTCCAAATTTTTCAAATATAATCGCTTGCGCAACCGGATCTTCATTCATTACTGTTTCTTTACTAAACTCTCCTTGATAAAGTCTAACGCAGCGGCCCTCTTTTAAATCGATAGCTGGGAAGATTTCCATGCTTCTACCACTCCTTTGAAATTTTTCAACATTTGCATTCCTATGTCACCACTCTTTTCAGGATGAAACTGTGCGCCATATATACTTTCTTTTGCTACAAAACCAGGTACTTTCAATCCATATTCACTTATTCCATACACAATTTCATTTGGACAATCTGCGTAATAAGAGTGGACATAATATACGAAAGAACCATCCTCTACTCCATTCCAAAGTGCTATTTCTCCCTCTTTCTTTAACTCATTCCATCCCATATGTGGAATCTTATAAGGAACCTTTAACTTTCGAATAACACCTGGCAATAAACTTAATCCGTTACAATCTTGTAGTTCCTCACTTTTTTCAAATAAAAGCTGCATTCCTAAACAAATGCCTAGAAGCGGTTTTCCTGAACGCCCGAATTCTTTTAACACACATACTAAATCTCTTTCTTCCAATACATTCATCGCCTTTGGAAATGCACCTACTCCTGGCAAAATTACTCCATCACTTCTAAAGATTTCTTCTTTCTCACTCGTTACGATATACGCTGCTCCAATATGCTTTAATGCTTGTTCTACACTACGAATATTTCCCATTCCATAATCTATAATGGCAATCAATTACAACATCCCTTTCGTTGAATTTACACCAGTAATGTTGGCATTTCTTTCGACTGCTTCTCTAAGCGCTCTACCAAACGCTTTAAATAACGCTTCAATTTTGTGATGTGTATTGCTTCCGTATAAAATGCGAGCATGTAATGTAATATTGGCAGCATGCGCAACCGCCCTAAAAAACTCTTCCGTTAATTCTGTATCAAAATCCCCAAGCTTCGGATTCGTTAATTCTCCTTGAAATACAATATATGAGCGCCCGCTTATATCAATTGCGACAAAACCTAAGGACTCATCCATCGGTACATATGCTGAGCCGTACCTATTAATCCCCTCTTTACTTTGCAATGCTTCTTTCAAACAATTTCCGAGTACAATCCCAACATCTTCAACTGTATGATGCGCATCAACGAAAACATCACCTTCTGCCTCCACTTGCAAACCGAATCTTCCATGCCTTGCAAATAAAGTTAGCATATGATCAAAAAATCCAACTCCCGTTTGTACAGAAACATCCTTTCCTTCATCAAGCTGTAAACTTAATTTTATTTTTGTTTCTGTCGTCTCACGTATTTGACTAGACTCGCGCATCATTCTTCCTCCTCAAATCTTATTTGAATTGCTCTCGCATGCGCATGTAACCCTTCTTTATTGGCAAGTTCTACAATATGATGTTGTACATCTCTTAACGCGTTCTCCGTATAAGACAAGAAGCTTGATTTTTTCACGAAATCATCGACTGATAACGGTGAGAAAAATCTTGCTGTTCCACTTGTCGGTAACACATGATTCGGTCCTGCTAAATAATCACCGAGTGGTTCCGGTGCATATGGTCCAAGAAAGATAGATCCTGCATGTTTCACATAAGCTAGAGCATTCATCGGTTCTTTTATATGTAACTCTAAATGTTCTGGAGCGATTTCATTGGATAATTGTAGCGCCTCATTTAAAGAAGGAATGATAAAAATGGCTCCATTTCTATTTATCGATTCACGTGCAATTTCGCTTCTTGGTAATGTTTCTAACTGTCTTTCTATCTCTTTTTCTACCTCTTTTGCTAACTCAATATTCGTTGTAATACAAATTGCTGTTGCTCTCACGTCATGTTCTGCTTGTGATAATAAATCAGCAGCAATATATTTTGCATTGCCGGTTTCATCAGCGATAACTACAATTTCTGACGGTCCGGCAATCATATCAATATTTACTATCCCGTATACTTCTCGTTTTGCCAGAGCGACGTACAAATTTCCCGGTCCAACTATTTTATCCACTTTCGGAATCGATTCCGTCCCGTATGCTAAAGCAGCAATTGCTTGCGCGCCGCCTATCGTATAAATTTCATCTACTCCTGCAAGGCTTGAAGCAACTAAAATATGCGGATCAATTCCTCCTTCCCTCGGCGGTGTTACCATTACAATTTTTTTCACACCAGCGAGTTTTGCTGGCAATACATTCATTAATACTGACGAAGGATACGAAGCAGTTCCGCCTGGCACATATACACCTACATTCTCTAACGGCCGAATGATTTGTCCTCTAATGATGCCATTACTCTCACAATCGAATATGGATTGCCTTTTTTGCTTTTCGTGATATGAAATAATGTTTTTCTTCGCTTCTTGTAACGCTTCTAAAAATGAATTCTCTACAAACATACCCGCTCGTTTTATTTCTTCTTCACTTACACGAAACTCTTTCATCTTTACACCATCAAACTTTTTTGTATAAAAAGATAGGGCCTCATCCCTACTCTCCCTTACATTTCTAACAATTTCATTTACATTTCTTTGAACAGTTTCTTCTATTATATTAGCGTTTTCTCGTAGCAATTTTATTTTTAATAACGCCTTTTGAAAATCTTCATAAACGATTTCCATTTTAATCCCCCTATTTTCCTGATAAAATTTCTTGTTCCATCATATTTATAATACTGAATATTTCGTCTTTTTTAGTTTTTAATGCGGCTTTATTTACAATCATTCGAGCGGATATAGAACACATTTCTTCAAATACAACGAGCCCGTTTTCTTGTAATGTTTTTCCTGTTTCAACAATATCAACAACGGCATCTGCCAATCCAAGAATAGGAGCGATTTCTACAGAACCTTCTATTTTTATAATTTCTACATCCTCTCCTTTATCATGAAAATAGTTAGAAGTAATATGTGGATATTTCGTCGCAATACGTTTCTTCCGGTAGCTCTTCGGGTTATAAGTAGGAATAGAAGCAACACAAAACTTACACACGCCTACTCCTAAATCCAACATTTCATAAATATCTTTCTCGTTTTCCATTAAAACATCTTTGCCAACGACCCCAATATCAGCTACTCCATGTTCTACATAAGTAGCAACATCTACTGCTTTTACTAAAATAAATGATATATCTGTATTTTTACTTTGAAAGACTAGCTTTCGTCCTTTATTTTTGAGCTCTGAACAATCAATTCCAATTTGCTCAAAGAGCGGAATCACATGTTTTTCTAATCTTCCTTTCGTTAACGCAATTTGAATGTTACGCATGAAGTTTCCCCTTCTTTCTGGACTACCCAGTTCTCGTTCCATACATATTCCACCAACGATTCATTCTTTGCCTCAACGACCGTTACTATTTGATGTTTTCTTGCAAATTGAAAGGTTCTATTTATATTTGAGAATAAAGATAGCTCTACTTTTTTCCCGTCCTTTTGAAGTAAATTTCGCAATCGTTCCGCTTCTGCTAATCTATTTAACTCATAATGAATCATAATATCTATTCTCTTTCGTTCATATGGTTCTTGTTGCTCTTGTAGCGCCTTCACAATTTGATTGACTTGCACCGCGAGTCCAACAGCCGGCAGCATTTCTCCAAAATTTCCAATCAACTCATCATACCTTCCGCCACTAACAATTTCTTCTCCAATTTCGTATATATACCCTTTGAAAATAACACCTGTATAATAATCCAAATGTTGAATCATACCTAAATCAATGGATATGTACGATCCATAGCCTAGCTTTTCAATTGCTTCATATATTTCTTTCACCCTTGCGATGGCCATTTTCATTTCATTACTTGAGGCGAGTTTTTCTGCTTCCTCAATCACTTCTAAATTCCCAAATAACCTTGGTAATTTCTCTAGTAATCTTACTGTTTCATCACATCGATCTAATTTCTTTTCTCTAATAAAATTTGATAGAGCGGCATAATTTTTACTTTCAATGTATGTTCTAAGTATTCTCTCCTCTTCCTCATGAATGGAGAGCTTTTTGACAATACATTTATATAACTGCACTTGCCCAATCTCTATTGTAAAAGATTGCACTTTCAACTTTTGAAGTGATTGAATGACGCTTATGACACATTCAATTTCAGCTCTTACATTATCAATTCCGATAATTTCAATACCACTTTGCACAATTTCATTATATTTTCCAGTAAGAGACTCATTCGCTCGAAATACATTCCCGCTATACGTCACTTTAAGTGGCGTATCACACCTCTGTGTTCCGATCACTCTCGCTAAAGGAATTGTCATATCAGGACGTAATACAATAATCCGTCCCTTTTCATCAAAAAATTTATACATCTTTTCTTCATCTATCGGTCTATTTTGAAAGGCAAACACATCATAAAATTCTATTGTTGGTGTCCTTATTTCTTCATAACCTCTCTCTAAAAAAGTACGCCTTAATTTTTGTTCTACTTCTTCAATTAACGTACATTCTTCGAATAAATAATCTCTCGTTCCATTTGGATTTGCACGTTTCCATTTTGTCATCGAAATTCTCACACCTTTCCTTTTCTAATGTATGCCTATTTCATGCTCCTAAACCGAAAATAAAAAGAGCCTTGTAGATAAAATATACCTACAAGGCTCTTTATTAGAGTGTAGGTACAACGGGAATAACCCTTGCACCTACACGTTTTCACGCTAGGTTCAAGGGCTTTATGTATGATGATGTAGTTGTGTAAGCATTTTAATAGATTGTATTGTTTTCATAATACCTACTCCCTTTCTCCTCTAATTTTTACATAGTATATAACACTTAATTCTGAATGTAAATACATTTTAAATATTCCGTTATCTCTTAATATACAGCTACCCTTCTTTCATACTCTTTTATTTCTTGTTCATACTGCATTGTAATACTAATTTCATCTAAACCATTTAGTAATTTCTCTTTCCACATTTTTTCGATTGTAAAATGAAACCTGTGCGTACTCGTTGTAATAACTTCATTCTCTAAATCTACTTCTATTTGCTCTCTCGCATCCGTTTGGGAAAGTTTTTCACGCATTTCTTTATCCATTACAATTGGTAACATACCATTTTTCATACAATTCATATAAAAAATATCTGCAAATCCTCCGGCGATAATAGCGCGGAAACCATAATCAGCAAGTGCCCAAGGTGCATGTTCTCTTGAAGAACCGCAACCAAAATTATCTCCTGTAATTAATATACTTGCCCCTTTTCTATCTTGTGCATTAAGCGGAAAATTAGGATTTTCATGACGGTTATTATCATAACGCCACTCATCAAATAAATATTTTCCAAATCCCATCCTTTCAATTCTCTTTAAATATTGCTTCGGAATAATTTGATCTGTATCAATATTATCATTCATCAGTACTGCCACGGTACCTTTATGAATACGAAATGGCTCCATCATAACTCTCCTTTCTAGTATCAACAAAATGACCATATAACGCAGCTGCTGCCGCCATTGCTGGGCTAACTAAATGTGTTCGTGCTCCTTTTCCTTGTCTTCCTTCAAAATTACGATTTGAAGTTGAAGCACAATGTTCTCCTTCAGGCACTTGATCTGGATTCATTCCAAGACACATGGAACATCCAGGTTCTCTCCATTCAAACCCAGCTTCTTCAAATATGTGATGTAGTCCTTTTTTCATCGCAGCTTCTCTTACTCTTTTTGATCCAGGTACAACGAGCGCTCGTACACCTTCTTTTACCTTTCTCCCTTTCACAACAGATGCAGCAATTTCTAAATCAGAAAGTCTAGAATTTGTACAAGACCCAATGAAAACATGCTGAATTGGAATGTCATACGTGCTTTGTCCAGGGCTTAATCCCATATAAGAAAATGCTCTTTCATCATTTGCGTCATGCTTTTCTGGCAACTTTTCATCAATACGAACACCCATACTCGGATTTGTTCCCCACGTAACATACGGCGCTAAAGTCGTAACATCAATTGAAATATGTAAATCATACATTGCATCTGCATCTGTATAAAGCTCAGACCATTTCTCCTCGAAAGTTTCATAGTCTTTCGGTGCATATTTACGCCCTTTTACGTAAGCAAATGTTTTTTCATCTGGCGCGATAATACCCGCTTTTGCGCCTCCTTCAATTGCCATATTACAAAGCGTCATTCTCTCTTCCATTTCCATAGCCTCAATGGTCTCTCCGTAAAATTCCATTACGTATCCAGTTCCAACTGCTACACCGTACTTTGAAAGGAGATGCAAAATAATATCTTTTGCGTAAACACCTTTTTGTAATTTTCCTTTTAACTCAATGCCCATCGCTTGCGGTTTTCTTTGCCACAATGTTTGCGTTGCCAATACATGTTCCACTTCACTCGTACCAATGCCAAATGCTAGTGCGCCAAACGCACCATGCGTTGCTGTATGACTATCACCACAAACAATTGTTTTTCCTGGCTGCGTGAGCCCTAGCTCTGGCCCGATAACATGAACGATCCCTTGCTCTTCATCTCCGATATCCGCTAATGGCACCTTAAATTGTTTACAATTTTCCCGAAGTGTGTCTAGTTGCTGCTTCGCAATGCGATCGGTAATATTCCAAACATCTTTCGTTGGAATATTATGATCCATCGTTGCGAATGTTAAATCTGGTCTGCGAACCATTCGATTTGTAAGCCGCAAGCCTTCAAAGGCTTGCGGTGACGTTACTTCGTGAACAAGATGCAGATCGATATATAATAAATCCAATCCATTTTCGTTTGTCGTAACTACGTGTCTTTCCCAAAGTTTATCTAGCAACCTTTTCCCCATTATCTTCCTCTCCCTACTAACGCTTGTTCTTCCATTTCTTGCATAACTGCCTTCGTAAATGAAGTTGTCGTTTCAATCCCCCCGATATCTGCTGTACATTTCCCTAATTTAAGGACTGCGGAAATTGCTTCTTCAATTGCACACCCTTCTCTCGTTAATCCGAACGATTGCCCAAGCATCATGGCAACAGAGCGCATCATGGCAATTGGATTCGCCTTATTTTTCCCGGCAATATCCGGCGCTGACCCATGAATAGGCTCGTATAATGAAGGTCCCTTTTCCGCATGGCTTGCTGATGGAAGCATCCCTAATGATCCAGCTAATACAGAAGCCTCGTCACTCAAAATATCTCCAAATAAATTTTCCGTTACAATTACATCAAATCGTCCTGGATTTCGAATTAACTCCATAGCAGCGGCATCTACTAAAATATGTTCTAGTTCAACGTCTGGATAACGAAGTGCTACTTCTTCTGTCACAGTTCTCCATAGTTTACTAGATTCTAAAACATTCGCCTTATCAATAGATGTTACTTTTTTCTTTCGCTTACTCGCTAATTGAAAAGCATAAGAAACGATACGTTCAATTTCATGGCGATGATACGTAAGTGTATCTGTTGCTACTTCGTCCGTTCGTTCTTTCGGATAAGAAAAATAAATTCCGCCTGTTAATTCACGAACGACAACGAAATCAATTTCGTCAGCCTTTTTTAATGGCGATAAATGTGCCGTTGCACTTTCTACCGTTACAGGGCGAACGTTCGCAAATACACCAAGTCCTTTTCTTAAAGCTAATAATCCTTTCTCTGGCCTTTCTTTCGCACTATCCCACCTTGGTCCACCAACTGCTCCTAGTAAAACCGCATCACTTGCTAAACAGGCGGCAAGCGTTCGTTGTGGTAATGGTTGCCCATTTAAATCAATAGCACTCCCGCCGAAGTACTCATCTTGCAAATGAAAATGATGCCCATATAACCTCTCTACCATATGCAATACTTCCTTCGCACTTTCCATAACTTCCGGGCCAACACCGTCACCAGCTAAACAAACAATACGTTTTTCCAATTTCAACACTCCTTTTAATTGATTTTTCAGAACATTTATGATAGGTAAGAGAAGCTTCTCTCACCTATCAACCATTTATTTCACAAGCTGGATAAAAGATTTCAATTTCCCCGCTGCATGGACATATGCTCTTGCCGACGCTTCCAATACATCTTGTGCCACACCAAAACCTGATACTTGATGCGTTCCTTCTTTTAATTCAACATGAACATGAGCCAGTGCATCTTGACCTTGTGTAATAGATTGTATGCGATAATCTGCCAATTCACATTCTAATCCTAAAATCCTTTGAATCGCATTATAAATCGCTTCAATACTACCAGAACCAGTAGCTGCATCTTCGTATACATTTCCTTCCTCATCTTTTAGTACAACTGTCGCACATTGTGTACTATTTGACACGAAATGTACTTGCAGTTGGGTAATGTTATATTGCTGAGCCGCAAATGCTGCTTCCCCAAGCATAAGTGCACGTAAATCTTCCTCCGTAATTTCCTTTTTACGATCAGCTAATTTTTTAAACGCTTCAAACACTGCATCTCGTTCTTCCGTTGTAAATTCATAGCCAAGCTCTTTCATTTTTTCTGTAAACGCGTGACGGCCAGAATGTTTTCCAAGTACGAATAGGTTTTGAGATTCACCTACTAACTCTGGTTCAATAATTTCATATGTTGTCACTTCTTTTAAAACACCATCTTGATGAATGCCTGATTCATGAGCGAACGCATTTGCTCCGACGATCGCTTTATTTTTCGGTACAACCATACCTGTTAATCTACTTACTAATGTACTCGTCGCTTTAATTTCTTTTAGCGTCATAGAAGGCTCCGCCTTATAGAAATCTTTTCTAATATGAAGAGCAACTGCAACCTCTTCTAACGCCGCATTCCCTGCTCTTTCTCCAATCCCATTAATTGTTCCTTCTACTTGCAACGCTCCGCCTTCAACTGCAGCTAATGAATTGGCTACAGCCATCCCAAGATCATCATGACAATGACAAGAGAAAATTGCTTTTTCATATGAAGGAACAGATTCTTGTAAATATTTAAAAAGAGAATAATATTCTTCTGGATTCGTATACCCAACTGTATCTGGAATGTTAATTACATTCGCTCCTGCACGAATTGCAACTTCTATCGCTTCAGCTAAAAAGTCTCTTGATGTTCTTGTCGCATCTTCTGCAGAAAATTGCACTGTCGGAAATAATGATTTTCCAAGTGTAACGGAATGATGAATACTATCTAATACATCTTCTTTTGACATACAAAGTTTATACTTCATATGAATATCACTCGTAGCTAAAAATACATGTAAACGAGGAGATACAGCACCTTTCACAGCTTCATACGCTCTTCGAATATCACTTTCTTTCGCTCTAGCTAAACTCATAACTGTAGCATTTTGAATCGTATTTGCGATGCGTTTCACCGATTGAAAATCCCCTTCGGAAGCTGCTGCAAAGCCAGCTTCCATGACATGAATCCCTAGTCTCTCTAATTGCCTTGCAATTTGCAATTTCTCTTGTTCATTTAAATTCACTCCTGGTGATTGTTCGCCATCACGTAGCGTCGTATCCATGAACAAAATCTGCTTCATATTATTTAACCCCTGCCTTTACTCGCGGCTGTACGAAAGGCATCATTTCACGTAATTTACGTCCAACTACTTCGAGTTCATGTTCATTCTCTTTCTTATTTGTCGCACGGAAATTCGGTTTTCCTGCTTTATGCTCTGCAATCCAGCCTCTTGCAAATGTACCATCTTGAATTTCTGCTAGCACTACTCCCATCGCTTTCTTCGTATCTTCCGTTACAACGCGTGGTCCTGATACGAAGTCGCCCCACTGCGCTGTATCTGAAACAGAATATCTCATATTTTCAAGTCCACCTTCATACATAAGGTCAACGATTAGTTTTAGTTCGTGTAAACATTCAAAATATGCAAGTTCCGGCTGATATCCGGCATCAACTAACGTTTCAAATCCAGCTTTTACTAGCGCAGTTACTCCGCCACAAAGTACAGCTTGCTCTCCAAATAAATCTGTTTCCGTTTCTTCTTTAAATGTCGTTTCTAATACGCCCGCTCTCGTCGCTCCAATTCCATCAGCATAAGAAAGTGCCTTTTCATTCGCAACTCCTGTTGCATCTTGGTATACTGCAAATAGTGCCGGAACAGCTCCTCCTTCAGCAAACGTACGACGAACTAAATGTCCTGGCCCTTTTGGTGCTACTAAAAATACATCTACATTCGCTGGTGGTTTCACTTGATCAAAGTGAACATTAAATCCGTGTGCAAAAACGAGAGAATTTCCTGCCTTTAAATTTGGTGCAATTTCCGCTTCATATACTTCTGGTTGCAGTTCATCCGGTAGTAAAATCATTACTACATCAGCCTGCTTTGCCGCTTCTGCTACTGTATATACAGAAAATCCATCTTCTTTTGCTTTATCCCAAGACTTCCCTTTTCTTAAACCTACTACTACATCAAATCCGTTATCACGTAAATTTTGCGCATGCGCATGACCTTGCGAGCCGTATCCGATGATTGCTACTTTCTTTTCTTTTAATACATTTACCGTTACATCTTTCTCATAATAAACTTTTGCCATTTTCATTTCCCCCTATATTTAAATGATTATTGAATTAACATCACTTGCTTATCTTGCTTTTTCATACTGCGTGTAAATGCTGTTACACCTGTTCTAGCAATCTCTTTCAAACCGTATGGACGAAGTAATTCAATTAACGCTTCTACTTTCTCCTGTGTACCTGTTACTTGCACAACTATGGAATCCTTCCCAACATCTATTACAGTGGCTCGAAATGGCTCAATTAAACTGTATAATTCTGCTCTTGCTACTGATGTTGCTACTTTAATAAGTGCGAGTTCTCTTGCTATCATCGCTTCTTCTGTAATATCTGATACTTTCAGAACATCAATTTGCTTATGAAGTTGTTTAATTAACTGCTCTACTTGCTGTTCATTTTCAACGTGTACAACAATCGTCATCCGCGATATGTCCGATGATTCCGTATGACCTACTGAAATGCTTTCAATATTAAAATGTCTTCGTGTCATAACACCTGTAATTCGGTTTAACACACCGCTTTGATTTCGAACTGTCGCTATAACAATTCTCTTCACCTTTTTTCCACTCCCTCCATTTGGTGAACACCTTTCCCTGGGGCAACCATCGGCATTACCTTTTCTGATTGAAGGACACGGCAATCAATTACGACCGGTTCTTGTAATTCAATCGCATGCTGTATTTGCTTCTTTGCAAGAAGTGGATCATCTATGCGAACTCCTTTTATGCCATACGCATTCGCAAGAGCGACGAAATCGGGTTGACACGATAGTAAAGAGTGCGAGTATCTTTGATTATAAAATTCATCTTGCCATTGTCTTACCATTCCTAAAGCTTCATTATTTAAAATAAATACTTTAACAGGTAGAGAGTGTTCTTTTAATACACTTAATTCTTGCAGCGTCATTTGAAATCCAGCGTCACCGACAATTGCAATAACTAGTTCTTCAGGCTTTGCAATTTGCGCACCAATTGCTGCTGGAAATCCGAATCCCATCGTCCCTAATCCTCCTGAAGTTACCCATTTATCTGGATTTTTCAGCGGATAATATTGGGCTGCCCACATTTGATGTTGCCCAACATCTGTTGTTACAATCGCTTCTCCCTTCGTAATTTCATATAACATGTCAATTGCGTATTGAGGCTTAATACTTTCAGAGTTTCTTTTATAAGAGAATGGATATCGTTCTTTTCTCCCCTTTAATAAAGCGATCCATTCATGATGATTTTCTTTTCCCCCTTCTGGTTGAAGTAATACTTCCAATGCCCGTTTAGCACTTGCAACAATAGGAATTTCAGTCGACACATTTTTTCCGATTTCTGCTGGATCGATATCGATATGTGCAACAGTGGCCCCTTTAGCAAAATAAGCTAAATTCCCTGTAAGCCGATCATCAAATCTTGCACCTACATTAATGAGTAAGTCACATTCATATAACGCCATATTGGCTGTGTAAGAACCATGCATTCCTCCCATTCCTAGAAATAGTTCATCATCTGGTGGAAAGCCACCGAGACCAAGTAATGTATGCACAACAGGAATTTCATATTTACGAGCAAAACTTGTTAACTCTTTTGATGCTTTCGCATGCAATACACCTGCTCCAGCTAAAATTAACGGCTTATTTGCAACTCTAATTGCTTGTAATAATTTGTTTATTTGGAGTAAATTTGGTTCATAATTTGGGTTGTATCCTGGTAAATCCATTTGCACATCGCTACATCGTTCTCCTTGCTCTACTACCATATCTTTCGGAAGATCGATAACGACTGGGCCTGGTCTTCCTGTTCTAGCAATATGAAATGCTTCTTTAATAATACGAGGTAAATCTGAAGCCTTTCGCACTTGATAGTTATGTTTTGTCACCGGCATCGTAAGCCCCATAATATCCGCTTCTTGGAAAGCATCACTTCCAATTAACGTTGTTGCTACTTGCCCTGTAAATACAACAAGTGGTAGTGAATCAATCATCGCATCCGCTAAACCAGTAATCACATTTGTAGCACCTGGTCCACTCGTTGCAATTACAACCCCTGGATTTCCAGTAATTCTGGCATATCCTTCAGCTGCGTGAATCGCTCCTTGCTCATGCCTTGTTAAAATATGCGGAATTTCACAGTCATAGAGCGCATCATAAAGAGGTAAAACAGCACCACCAGGATAACCGAAAATCACTTCTACCCCTTCTTTTTCTAGCGCTTCTAACAATAGCTGTGCACCAGTTGCCAGTTTCTCTTCCGTTTTTGAAGACATAGTTCTTATAAGCCCCCTTTTTGAAAACTTTTATCAATAAAAAAAATCCTACGTCCACACTCCAGCTATGTGCTGAAGGGACGAAAGATTTCGCGGTACCACCCTTCTTTGCAAGAATACTCTTGCCTCAGTGACCCATAAATGAGTCTAGCTAATAACGGAGCTACCGTCTAAGCCTAGACAAATACTTCAGCTTAGCACTCAAGGGCGATGTTCGTCGACGTGAACCATCGGTTTTCAGCAACCACCGACTCTCTGTGAGGCTTCACAATCAACTACTCCTCCCTATCAACGCTTTCTTATGTTATAAAGAGTTATTATCCAACTTTATTTTCTTCGTAAATTTTCTCTCCATCTTCTATAACTAACTTTCGGAATTCTTCTAATAAACGATTCGTATGTGGACCCGTTTGCCCTAAACCAATCGTTCTACCATCTACTGTCGTAACGGCAATTACTTCAGCTGCTGTTCCTGTTAAAAATACTTCATCAGCTACATATACATCATGTCTTGTAAATAACTCTTCTCTAACTTCATATCCAAGTTTTTCACCAATTTCTAAAATAGCGTTTCGTGTAATACCTTCTAACGCTCCAGCAGAACTTGGTGGTGTAATTAATTTATTTCCTTTTACAATAAATACGTTATCCCCTGAGCCTTCAGCTACATATCCTTGATCATTTAACATAAGCGCTTCTTGTACCCCAGCCAATTTCGCTTCGATGCGAACTAAAATATTGTTTAAGTAATTTAAAGATTTTACTTGAGGCGACAATACATCTGGACGGTTTCGGCGCGTTGCAACTGTTACAACTGGAATCCCTTTTTCATAATATTCTTGTGGGAATAAAGATAGTTGCTCTGCTATTACTACTACATTCGGTTTCTTACAGGAATCAGGATCTAATCCAAGATTTCCTGCTCCTCGCGATACAACTAGGCGAATGTATCCATTAAATAATTTATTTTGTCGAATCGTCTCAACAACAATATTTGTTACTTCATCTAAAGAATATGGAATTTCTAACATGATGGATTTTGCTGATTCATATAACCGGACAAGATGCTCTCTCAAACGGAAAACATTACCGCTATAAACTCTAATTCCTTCAAATACTCCATCTCCATATAAATAACCATGATCATATACTGATACTTTTGCCTCGTCTTTTGGAACAAATTCTCCATTTAAGAAAATCCATTGCTCGTTCACTGGAAAGCGCCTCCTATGTTCTATGAATTTTTTATTGTTTCCTAGTTTACTCTCCTTTCTAAATAAATCAAGTTAATTTTTAGAAAATTTATAATTTTTAATCGTACGTACATCTTTGATTATATTGATTCAACAGCATTGTTAACGTTTACAAAAAGTCAAAAATTTTTTTTCGTCAATTTTCACTAAAAAAATATTTGTTTAAAAGAAGGATTTTCATCAATTGATACGAATCTATTTTATTCAATAAACGGGCGTCCGTTTTTATAAATTCGGGAATATACAACGACTTTTGCTGAAAAAGGGGGAAAATAATAAAAATAACGATGTCTAAAAATAACATTCATATTTTTCATTTCGGAATCATAATCCTATTTTTAAAAAACAATTTGTCAAAATGAAGGAGGAAATCAATATGGCGTGTGTACAAATTAAAGGAACGAGACAAGAGGTAGTAGAAATGCTTCAACTATTTGATCTAATGGATACGAAAGGTTTTTGTAAATTCGATAACTATGTAGAGGTAGAACCAAATAATAAAGAACATAATAATTTTATTGCTTCAATCGGCATCCATTCAAATACTTCTTCCGCTCAAGATACTTTAAATGATCAATTCGTAAGTCAAATGCTTACTGGTGTATATAACGACTAAATAAAGTGAAACTTTAATCAAACTACCCGTAAATAGCAGATAAATATATGTTTCCTACCATCTTTGCATAAATATATGCGATGTACTTGAGCATACTAGTAACTAGATGGTAGGAGGTGAGAATTATGGCTAGAATCGGTGTTGAAAACTCATTAACAGATGTTCAGCAAGCTCTTCAGCAACAAGGGCATGAAGTTGTTACCCTTAACTCCGAAAAGGATGCACAAGGCTGCGATTGTTGTGTTGTAACTGGGCAAAATTCGAATATGTTAGGGATTGCAGATACATCAATTAAAGGATCGGTAATTACAGCTCATGGTTTAACAACGGATGAAATTTGTCAGCAAGTTGAGAGCCGTACTTAAATTTATTTTACAAAAAGAAAGAGGACTCCTTTTAAAAAGGAGTCCTCTTTTTTATATTCACCTAACGGGAAAGTAACATATACTGGATGAAAGCCCTACCTCTCTCTCATCATTACGGTTCCACTGACCGCTCCTTGATTCACTAGTATACCTATAAAGCCTACAATTATAATTTATAGGGTTTGTTCACAAAAGTTGTTGGTAAGATTACCCGATCTTTCGCAAACTTTTCGTATTATATTTATAAGATTTATTTACTTTACACTAGCTGTAACCGAGACACGAATTAAAATTATAACACCAATACAATAACTTGTCAATATTTTTCGCAAATTTAAAACAGACAGTAACGGTTTGTCTGTTTTAGAATGGAGCTTTTTCTTTTATTACATATACAACAAAGCCGCTTACTAACATACATAAGCCAACTACTAAGTTTTTGATATTAATCATAAATTCCTCTCCCTTATTCCACACATCATATATATTTACAGTTCATTTATTCCGATCATTCTAAAGCGCACTTTTTCTAATATATCATAATTCCTAAAAAATGCAAGTTCACTTTTGACGATTATTTACAAATTTATCTACAGTGCTTGGTACAGTATTTAAAGCCTTCTCAATTAAATGTGTACTACTATTGAGGTGCAATACTTGCACACCGTTAGAACCAACTACTAAAAAAGCAACTGGACTAATAGAAACCCCAGCCCCGCTCCCGCCTCCAAATGGATGACTTTGTTTGTGCTCTTTATGTTGCCCTTGTCCGTTCTTATGTTTTTCAGAAATAAAATCACCTTTAAAGTCACTTCCGCCAGCTCCAAAACCGAAAGCTACTTGAGATACTGTTAATACTACATTTCCGTCAGCCGTTGAAACCGGACTTCCAACAATTGTATTTACATCTACCATCTCTTTTAAATTTGTCATTGCTGTTTTCATTAAATTTTCAATTGGATGTTCCATTATGTATTGCACCCTTTCCTCATTATTCTTTTTTATACTTTCCAAAATAGAGGAAGTCATACTAACTTTTACTATTTCAAAAAAACAATCTCCACTTTTTAAATTGATATGACTCCCTGTACATACTCGGATAAAGTGAAACTTTAATCAGTGGGGGTTTTCTTCATCCCCCACTGATTATTAGCCCTCACCAATCGGACTTTTATGGGCAGCCCGATCCCCACCTAATTTCTTTGCTTTCGCTGAATTTTGAGGTGGGGGCTTACTGCCCATTAAAGCGGGATAAAAAAGAAAAAGAGATACATACTACTATTGAACCTTGCTATGAAAGGAGTCATGACTTTGACTGAGAAATTTGATGAGTATAAAAAAAGAGATAGAATAGATAGTGACTATAAAGAAGAATATGCAGCTGAGGTTGCACCACAGCGTATTGATTATGATTACGACGAGAAGGAACATAATGATGATGTAAGATCGTCCGCCGCTGGATCAACTGCTGGCTTTATCGCTCTTGCCTTATCTATCTTATCACTCTTTACCTTCCCAACATTATTTGGTCTTGTTTCTGTATTACTAGGTATTTACGCTTATAATCGCGGAGCTACTGTAACTGGTGGTATCGCTGCGATAGTCGGCGGAATTGCAGCACTCATTGCAATTTTATTCCGAGTAGCACTTATCGGATTATTGTTCTCTCTTTTTTAAAAAGAAAAAGGTATCTCGCTTATGCGGGATACCTTATCCTGTAAATACATCTTCCGATGGATATTTAATTTTTTGTTTTGCTGGTCGCGCTAAAGAAAAGACAAGTGTTAACGGTCCAATTAATCCGCAAAACATAACAAACATAATAATACATTTTCCAAACGCTGATAACTTTGCAGTAATCCCCATCGTTAATCCTACTGTACCAAATGCTGAAATTGTTTCAAATAGTAACTGAATAAAACTGAAATTTTCTGTTAGCATTAATACAAATACTGCTGCAAAAATGAGAATTTGACTGGCAACAGCAATCGCTAACGCTCTCGTTACTGTCGACATTTTTATTGTGCGCTGAAATAATACAATTTCCTCTTTCTTTCTAAAGAAAGAAAGGACAGATGTAACTAAAATAACAAACGTTGTTAATTTAATCCCTCCACCTGTTGATACACTTCCTGCACCAATAAACATTAAAACCATCGTAAATAATATAGATGATTCTTCCATCCCCCCGTAGTCAACTGTATTAAATCCAGCAGTACGAGGAGTAATACCTTGGAAAAAAGAAGCCCATAACTTTTCATTTAAAGGTAAATTCCCTAACGTCTTCACATTATTATATTCCAATACAAAAATCACAATCATCGCTATCACATTTAGCACTACTGTTCCAACAATCATAATTTTGGAATGAAGCGATAATTTTCGAAAACTACGGCTATACCATATATCAATTAATACAGTAAAACCGAGACCACCTATTACGATTAAAGAGCAGATCCCAATATTAATAATAGGATCTCCTACATACCTCGTTAAATTATCTGACCATAGAGCAAATCCGGCATTATTATAAGATGCGATTACGTGAAAAATACTATAATATATACCTTTTCCAAAGCCAAACTCTGGAATAAAGCGAAATGATAAAAAGATAACTCCAATCAACTCAATACAAATTGAAAATATAAAGACACGTTTTACTAATTTTACGAGACCACCTATATTCGTCTGATTAAATGCCTCCCCAATTAATAAGCGATGGCGTAATCCAATTTTTTTACCTAATACCCAAACAATTAAAATGGCAATCGTCATAAGACCTAGACCACCTGTTTGAATTAAAAACATAATTACAATTTCGCCAAACATCGTAAACGTACTTGCAGTATCTACTACTCCTAATCCCGTTACAGTTGCTGCTGACGTTGCCGTAAAGAAAGCATCTACCCAACTAATATGTACTTTCGTTGCGAATGGTAACTTTAATAATAAACCGCCAACCACAATTAAGCAGAAAAAACCTAATGCTAATATTTGTGGTGGATTTAATCGTATAAAACGATTATACAGCCCTTGTCTTTTTGTTACTTCCATATTCACTAACTCCCTTTTTCCCCTCATAACTAAAGGCTTATAAGAAACCTTACATAGTGGGATAAACCTTATACTCTTATAATATAGTTGAGCATAATCCTTTTTTCCATAGTTTTCAACTTTTATTTATATTCGCACTTCATTTCCTCTTATAAATGAAACCTTCTATTCTCTTTCTTTACTGTATAACTCTTACAGCAACAACTTCATATCTATCATTTCTCAAATTCTCATACCTTTCACTCTATGTTCACACCCTGGTCACATCCACCTTTTATAGTATATGTATCGGAGCTGTTCCTCCCTAATTTATAAGACATTCCCCAGTGTCTTGAACAGCTTTCCATCCCTAATTAAATTGACATAAATTGTCCTCTTCCTTAGGCCATCATTTGCGATGGTCTTATTTTTTTGTTTACTTTATTTTTTATGGAAAACTCCCTCTCTCTTTCACTCTATGTTCACATCAGGGTCACATCTACCTTTTATAGTATATGTATCGAAGTTGTTCCTCCCTAATTTATAAGACATTCCCCAGTGTCTTGAACAACTTCCATCCCTAATTAAATTGACATAAATTGTCCCCTTCCTTAGGCCATCATTTGCGATGGTCTTATTTTTTTGTTTACTCTATTTTTTATCGAAAACTCCCTCTCTCTTTCACTCTATGTTCACACGGGCGTCACATCCACATTTTATAGTATATATATCGAAGTTGTTCCTCCCTAATTTATAAGACATTCCCCAGTGTCTTGAACAACTTCCATCCCTAATTAAATTGACATAAATTGTCCCCTTCCCTAGACCATCCTATGTGATGGTCTATTTTGTTTTCTAAATAGATTATTTAACTTTCTCTGCTTACTTTAGTAAAAACAATCTATATTTAAATAGATTGTTTTTATGCAAAATATTCAGAAAATATTGTCAAAATAGGTAGTTTTTCGGTACAATTAATGTAGAAAGTAATTTCACAAAAATAAGGGGGGGTATATTGAAACAAACAAAAGCAATTTTAATTGCATTATTTCTCGGTTTAGTTGTCGGACTCACTTTAAATTTAGCTGCGCCATCCATTTTTGAACCATTAAATCAATATGTGTTCAATCCACTTGGTCAATTGTTTATTCGCCTCATTAAAATGCTAGTTGTTCCCGTTGTATTTATATCTATCGTGCTTGGAGCTGCTGGGCTTGGAGACCCGAAGCAACTTGGAAGAATCGGCTTAAAATCAATTTCATTCTTTCTTGTAACTACAGCCGTTGCGATTTCCATTGCAGTTACATTCGCACTTATTATACAACCAGGATCTGGCGGAAACTTTAAAACCGAAGGGCTTAAATATGAAGGTGCAAAAAACGAAACATCTTTTGTCGATACAGTGCTAAATATCGTACCAGATAACCCAGCAAAAGCGATGGCTGATGGCAACATGTTACAAATTATTGCCTTTGCCGTATTAATTGGACTTGGTATAGCTATTTTAGGAAAACGTGTCCAAGGTATTCATTCATTACTTGAACAGGGCAACGAATTAATGATGTATCTCGTGAATCTCGTTATGAAATTAGCTCCAATTGGAACATTCGGGTTGCTTGCTTCGTCCGTTGGTAAAATGGGTCTTGCTGGCGTCGCTGCGATGTTCAAGTATATGATTGTCGTTATGCTAGTACTTATTATTCACGGCGTTTTCGTCTATGGTGGATTATTAAAGGTATTAGCAAAAGAAAGTATTGTCCGTTTCTTTAAACATTTCGGACCGGTCATGGCAATCGGATTTAGTACATCTAGCTCTAACGCATCTCTTCCATTTGCAATGAAAACCGCACAAGAAAAACTTGGCGTTCCAAAAGCGATAAGTTCTTTTGTACAACCACTAGGTGCAACGATTAATATGGATGGTACTGCCATTATGCAAGGCGTAGCAACTGTGTTTATCGCTCAAGTATACGGGGTCGAGCTTACTATTTACCAATTAGCCGTCGTCGTATTAACTGCTGTACTAGCTAGTATCGGCACTGCTGGTGTACCAGGTGTTGGACTCGTAATGCTGACGATGGTTTTAAATCAAGTAAATCTACCAGTAGAAGGCATTGCCTTAATTATCGGTATTGACCGTATTCTAGATATGTCACGAACAGCTGTAAACATTTCTGGTGATGCAATTTGCGCAATGATTGTTGCAAAATCAGAAGAAAAATATAATACAGATCAATCTGCAGCATCTTAAATCAAAAAAGGAGTGAATCATTTCACTCCTTTTTTGATTTACTTCCTTTTTTCGAACGATATTCTTTTCCTTTGTTATCATTACCAGTCTCAAATTCAGTGCTAAACTCTTGCTGAAATTGACCTGATTTCGGTGAGCCTTGATTTCCGCTCCCTTTACTACCATTTCGATTAGTCATATTTCTGCCCCCTTCCTTTACTAGTAGTATGTTACATATTTTCTTTTTTATAATCTTTTACATACGAAAGAAGCCCTTCCTCATATAAGGAAGGGCTTCTCCTTTACTACGTAAGCGTTTTCTTACTTATAATGAATTAAATAAGTTTTTTAGAAATAGATATCATTATATTCATTTCTTCTTCTGAAAGCATAGAGAATCTTTCTTGTAAATATTGTTTTTTCGCGCCTTCCATTTTCGCAACTAAATCTTTTCCTTGTTCTGTGATTTCTAAATATACAACTCGGCGATCTGACGTAGAACGTGAACGAGTTACAAAACCTTTATTAATTAATTTTTCTGTAACAGCTGTAATATGACTATTCGACACATTTAGCTCATTCGCTACACGTGATACCATTTCTTTATTCGTGCGATTCAATATTCTAAGGACGATGAACTCATTCCATGGTATGTAACCACCAAATATTTTTCCAATATCATTACGCAACGTGCGGAACATAGCAAAAACATTTGTCGATAGTTCTTCCATTAATTGCTCTCGATTTTGAGACAACTTTGACAGCTCCTTTTATTTCATTTAGTTAAATAAAAACCTTATTAATAATCTTACATGAAATCTTACTTTTTGTCATCTTATTTTCCCATAATTCGTAGTTTTTCAATAGACATTTCATGATAAAATGAAGTTGAATTTCCAAAAAAAGGAGTTGGAATAGTGGGTGAAGAAGATAAATTTTCGAATTTCAATCTAAAAGATAAAACTTTGATTATTGGTTTTGTTATTCTGTTCCTCATTATAATTTTTGCATTTATATTTTTTGTATATGTAGGAATCTTTCATATTACTGGTGTAGAGTATAGGTCGCGCACTGCCTTACTTCTATTTTTTTTATTAATTACTTTCTTAGACGGTATTATATTTTTCATCTTCAGTTTCTTCAAGGCACTGCTATATCCAATGACACAAAACATGCCAAATTGGCTTTCTATTACTCTGTTCGCAATTATTGAAATTACGCTAGATTGGTTCGTCATTCATACCACTGACGATTGGATAGAAAGCGTACAACTGTCCAACATAGCTGAATTATGTGTCGTACTATTCCTTTTCCTATTAAATAAATTATTAAGCGACAAGAAAGAGTAAGAATACAAGCTTTTCTATATAAAAATTGGTACAATGAAAGCAAATCATACTAAAGAGGTGTTACTTATGAACTTACAACAATGGGCTGATAAAGGTATGTCCTTTGATACATATGTAAATGAAATGAAAGTAAATCAATACGAGCTACTGCACATTTACAATAACTTTTTAATTCCAAATGAATTACTTCCTGTATTAGAAGAACGCCAAAATGATGGTTGGCGTGTTATCGTATTAACAGCTGATTGGTGTGGTGACGCTCTTTTATGCGTACCTGTTATGAAACGAATTTCTGAAGTTGCAAATATTGATATGTCATTATTAATTCGCGATGAAAACTTAGAATTAATGGATCAATATTTAACAAATGGAACAGCACGTGCGATTCCAATCTTTATTTTCATTGATAAAGATGGAAATGAACAAGCCGTTTGGGGGCCACGTGCTCCAAAAGTACAAGAATTAGTAACTTCAATGCGCGCTACATTGCCTGAAAAAGAAGATCCAACATTCGAAGAGAAACAAAAAGAAATGTACGCTAATTTCCGTGCTACATTAGCGGATGATACCTCTCTTTGGGAACACGTAATGGAAAGCATGATGGAAAAAGTAGTAAAATAAAAAAAAACTGCCGAACTCGGCAGTTTTTTTTATTACATAATGAAGAAATAGAATACCGCAGCTAAAATGAAACGATAGTAAGCAAACGGTGTTAGTTTTACACGAGATAATAATTTTAAGAATGAAACAATTGCAAGCATCGCAACAACGAATGCTGTAATAAATCCTGTTGCAAATAACGGTATATCAGCCGCACTTAATATATCCCAGCTTTTAATTAAATCTAAGCCACTTGCAGCTACCATCATTGGTACTGCTAAAATGAATGTATATTCAGCTGCCGCTGTATGTGACACGCGAGCTAATAAACCACCACTTATTGTAGATCCAGAACGAGAAAATCCTGGCCAAAGTGCTAAACATTGGAACATTCCAATTGTAAATGCTTGCTTATATGTGATTTCATCTAATGTTCTTGCTGTACTTGGTTTCGAAAACTTCTCAGCAACAATCATTAAAATACCACCAGCCACTAAGCTAATGACAACTGGGCCTGGCCCAAATAAAACTTCTTTAATCGCACTATGGAATAATACGCCAAGTACGCCGGCAGGAATCATTCCGATAATAATATGTAATAAATTTAACGATGGTCCGTCTGTTACTTTCCCTATACCTACTAAAGACCATAAACGTTTCCAAAATATAACAACAACTGCTAAAATCGATCCCAATTGAATAACAACTTCGAAAACTTTCGCTCTCTCGTCGTCAAATCCAAGTAAATGACCTGTTAAAATCATATGTCCTGTTGATGATACTGGTAAAAACTCTGTTAAACCTTCAACAGCACCCATGATTATTCCAATTAACCAATCAGCCACGAGTAGTGCCTCCTTAATAACTAATAATATGTAATTTTTTCATACCTTACCATAATACCTTATCCCCTTTCAAAGTGCATCCTTTTTTATAGCAAACCGTAGTTTTAATAAGCTTATTCCTTTTCTATTTTTTGATTAAATTGTATGATAGTAAGAGTTTTCTTTTTTACGTAGAAAGGAGATTTTATGAAAGAAACTAGTACATTCTCACAAAAATTAAAGCAATTTGTATTACTATTTTTTCCGATTTTCGTAACACAAATGTCATTATTTGCAATGAGTTTTTTTGATACAACAATGTCAGGGCATGCAAGTCCTATTGATTTAGCAGGTGTTGCTATCGGAACGAGTATATGGATTCCAGTTAGTACGGGATTAACAGGTATTTTGATGGCTACAACTCCAATTGTTGCGCAACTCGTTGGATCCAAGAAAAAAGAAGATGTTCCCCAAGTCGTCATACAAGCAGTCTATTTAGCAATTTGCGCTAGCTTCGTCGTTATCCTTATTGGATTCTTCGCTGTTACACCCATTTTAAATGGCATGCGATTAGAAGAACCGGTGGAACGTATTGCAGCACAATTTTTAAGTATTATCGCAATTGGAATTATTCCTTTATTTACTTACACTGTTTTACGTGGATTTATTGATGCATTAGGAAAAACTCGCACAACGATGATTATTACATTACTATCATTACCTATTAACGTAGTATTAAATTATGTATTAATTTTTGGTCATTTCGGTTTTCCAAAACTCGGTGGTGTCGGAGCAGCAATTGCTTCTGCAGCAACCTATTGGTGCATTTTAATTATTACCGTTATGATTATTCGTACGAAAGAGCCTTTCGCATCTTTCCATATTTTTAAACAGTTATATCGCCCTTCTCTTTCTAGTTGGAAAGAGTTCTTACAACTTGGCGTCCCTATCGGATTTGCTATCTTTTTTGAAACGAGTATTTTCGCTGCAGTAACACTTATGATGAGTAATTTTAGTACGACAACAATTGCAGCTCATCAAGCAGCTATGAACTTCGCTTCCTTGCTCTATATGACGCCTTTAAGTTTAGCAATGGCAATGACTATTGCTGTTGGATTCGAAGTTGGAGCGAAACGATATAATAACGCAAAACAATATGGGTTTATTGGGATTGGCTTAGCACTTGCATTCGCCCTATTATATTCCATTCTTCTTTACTTCTTTGATGATGAAATTGCTTCTATTTATACGACAGATGTACAAGTTCATCATTTAGCAAAAGAATTTCTTATATTTGCGATTTTATTTCAAATTTCAGATGCAATTGCAACTCCTGTACAAGGTGCACTACGTGGTTATAAAGACGTAAACGTTTCCTTAATTATGACATTAATCGCTTATTGGGTAATCGGTCTCCCTCTCGGTTATGTATTAGCAACGTATACGGACTGGGCAGCAAAAGGATATTGGATTGGTCTTATTATCGGTCTAGCATTTGGCGCCATCTTCCTTCTTATCCGTCTCTTTCAAGTGCAAAGAAAATATACAATAGAAAACCGCCGCTCACGATAGAGGGCGGTTTTCTTTATGCATATTTTTTCTTTAAACGTATAACATAATGAAAAAGAAAGGTGGATACATATGGACGAACAAGAAAAAAAGCGATTATTCGATGAAGAATTCGCCCCTGAAATTTCACCTGGATATCGGCAAGATGTACATAAGCCACCTAAATATAAAAACACTTCGTTTTTAATGGGTATTACCATTTTTGCTGCTGTATTACTCGTGCTTATCATTTTCTTTTATTTTTGATGGAAGGTGATTTATTATATGAAGAAACAAGATTCCAATCGTTCAAAAAGAACTGTAAAAACAGAAAAAGGGTATGCAGGTGATTCTGTTCTTACTCAGAAACAAGTCGAGCAAGGAAATTTATATATTGCTCAAAAAGAAATTGGTCAACAAAATGAAAACCTTTAGAATCCCTCAAAGAACTGGGGGATTTTTTTATACCGCTATTTATGGTACTGGTTCATGTTTCACTTTATTGTACGTACTGTTTTTGTTCTAACACTTTAAATATATTGTTAACCTTTACAATTTTCATTTCATAATTCAATTTCATTTCGCTTCTCTTACCATTTTCAGTACCCGCAACGTATGCTACAGTTTTATAGAGAAAACTTTCATCCGTCACTTCACGTATCTCCTCGTTTATAAATTTATACTCTAAATCCTGAAAACGATTTGGATAATAATTTTTCATTAATCGCTCATACCCTCTATTTACAAATATTTCTTCACCTTTTCGTTTCACATCTTCTTTATTATGAAACGCAAACACTGATAGTTGCTCTGTCACAAAATGTTCTCCTACCTTTTTCATTTCATTATAAGTTAAGGTTTCTATACTTTTATTCTTCAGTTCCTTATTTAATCCGTATTGATCAATCGGTTTAAAGGCTGCAAAAACCTGCTCTTTATATGACAAAAACAATCCAAAAGCGATACATAGAGAAGCGATTAATAGTCTTTTCTTCGTAATACTCCCACCCTTCTTTATAATGATAGTTATATTTTAACATATAGAAAGAAAATTCTGATATCATAAAGTGGAAGAACTTAACTTAGAAATGAGGAACAATTATGGACTCTTACAAACAATATATAAAAGAAGCTTTTCCTAATCTTTCTATACATTCCTATAAACAAAATGAAGAAGGGTGGGATAATGTAGCGATTATAGTAAATGATGAGCTACTGTTTCGTTTCCCGCGAAAACAAGAATATGCAATGCGCATTCCGGTAGAAAAAGAACTATGCAAACTTCTCTCTTATTCACTACATGAAATTAAGGTTCCACACTATCACCTATTATATAGAAATGATGCTGATGCGGTTCCACTTTGTAGTTACTACACGCTCATTCATGGTGAACCATTAAAAACAGACACAGTTACCAAGCTTGAGGATAAAGAACTGAAAACTATTATTACACAATTAGCTGCCTTCCTTGCAACTCTACATAGTATTCCTATAAAGCAAGGCACAACGTTAGGGTTCCCTGTTGAAAAAACACTTACCTACTGGAAAGAGCTACAAACTAAGTTAAATCAGTATGTTACTAACAGTCTTACTTCGTTACAGCATTCATCTTTAAATCGGTTATTTGAAAATTTCTTTACATGTATCGATACATCCACTTTTCAAAATACTATTATTCATGCTGACTTTACACATCATCACATTTTATTTGATAAACAAAATAAAACAATTTCAGGGATTATCGATTTTGGTGATGCTCAAATGGGAGATCCCGCCTTTGACTTTGCTGGGCTATATTATAATTTCGGACATGAATTTACTACATCAGTATATAAACAATATAGCATGCTTATTTCACACCATGATCCATTACTCATTCACCGCATCACTACCTTTTATCAATACAGTCCTTTACTACATAATATAATTTATAACTTTGAAAAAAAGAATGAACTTGCATTCATAGCTGGTATAGAACAACTGAAAGTAATACTGCAGGGATGAGATTACATTCTCTCCCTCTGCTCTCTCTCCTCATACAACATTAACTTTTTATCCATTTCAACAATGACTTTATACAGTTGAAATGCCTGTAAAATTTGCAGTTGAATTCCAAAAGGGGCATTCTGTTCTTTTAACCATTGAAATACTTGCGTTTCATCTTTCATTGATTATTCCTCCCTTTATTAAAATCTGCTACAAATATACGGTAAATGATGAAAAGCTTTTCATGTCAATAACAAAAAAGATGCAACATTGCATCCTTTAATGTACGATATTTTTCTTCTGCCCCGCTTCTTTCTTTACTTCTTCCCCTTGGCATTCGCTACGAAATGCACAACTTATACACTCAGAACGAAACTGACGCTCTG
Organism: Bacillus paramycoides; assembly: GCF_038971285.1. Taxonomy (NCBI): domain Bacteria; kingdom Bacillati; phylum Bacillota; class Bacilli; order Caryophanales; family Bacillaceae; genus Bacillus; species Bacillus paramycoides. The sequence continues at coordinate 1,339,935 of NZ_CP152427.1, read as the reverse complement.
TATAATGCTCAGGTTGCTGCAACATTTCTTTCATTCTAGATAAATCAGCCATTCCAGTTATAATATCTTCCTGTTTCGGAATGTACTCATACTTAGTTCCTTCTATTAAATTAATTACTTCAATTTTTCCTGGAAGAATGCCGAAAGCTTTATAACTGAATACTGTCATTAACTTTTGACAAAGAGCAAGCATTTCCTCATCCGCATCGACAACATACTTTTTAATTACAAACGACTCAGTACTCCACTCACCAACTTCTAATGTCAATGACATGTGGACACCTAACTCTTCCATATATGTTTGAAATTTTTCATACAAAAATAACGGCGGTGTCTGACTATCATCTCTTTCAACAAACTGTAATAAGTGATCTGTTAGCTTCGCTAACACAATATAATACTCCGCCTTCGAAGCAAACATATTAACCCTTACTTTTTTCCAATACTTTTCTATTAATATTAAAAGTACAATTTTCGTTTGTTGGCCCGCAGGTAGTGTGTAATATTCGTTAATAATTCGATTCACAATCATTTGTGCGATTTGTTGCCATTCAAACGAAGAAGGTTCTCTTCTTTTTATATGACGAAAATAAAATTTATGCGGACAACGCATAAAATCATACAAATGATAATCTGTCATCGTTTTGATTGCGATTTTCTCGTGCACTTGCTCTTCATCTCCCTCCTGCCATTAAGAAAGGTGTTTTACAAATTCAGCTCCAAACTGTAAACATTTTTCTACATCTTCATCTTCTGGCGTTAATTCTACTTTTAGCCCTTCTAACACAACTGCAGCTCCGCGTTCTTGTAGCTTTTCTATTAAAATATCAACCGCTACGCCGTACTTCGGATAAGCCGAATCACATGATCCGAAGACTGCCGCTTTTTTCCCAGTTAAATCAATAGAATCCATTGCGTCATAAAAATCTAAGAAATCATCAGGAAGGTCACCATCTCCCCAAGTGTATGCACCTAAAATAATTCCATCATACTGTTCTAGTATAGAAGCTTCTGGTGAATCCATAATATCAATCACTTCAATTTCATTTTCTGTTTCACGAATCACGCCGGCAATATGATCAGCCATTTCCTCTGTATTTCCACTCATACTTGCAAAAATCATTACTAACTTACTCAACTGAACCTCTCCCTTTACTTTGTATCTCTTTTTCTGTTTGAATGCTCTTCTTCTCATCTACATATTCTGAACGAATTACATTTCGTTGCCATTCCATATGCTGATCAACTTCTTTATTTTTATCTTTTAGTCCCCTCCGCAGAAGGTGAAATTTCTTTCTCATTAACATGTCGCATCCATCACATTGATAATAATTATCAATTTCAACTACTTTTAGATTAATTGACATTGATTATCACTGTCAATAACTATTTTTTAAAAAATGATTAAAATGTACAAGCTTGTCCGTTAGCTATTCATATACTATAAATGAGCATAGTTCTTTCTCAGCCCTCTCTGACGGAAAGAAATAAAAGCAACTGCGATAGAGCGCAGTTGCCTTTTTTTATACTTTTCTATGATTTTAGTAGCCTTATCGCTGTCTCTAAAAATAGTTCTACTCCATAAATTAGCGCTGCTTCATCTACATCAAATTTCGGATGATGATGCGGGTAGCACGTATCTATCTTTTTATTACCAGTCCCTAATTTAATGAAACAACCAGGTGCTTTTCTTAAATATGCTGAAAAATCCTCTCCTCCCATAGAAGGTTCCAGCTTCACAACACGCTCATTCCCAAACAAATGTAGTGCACTTTCCTCTACTACTTTCGTAATATATTCATCATTAATAACCGGATCATATCCATATCGATACGAATATGTATACTCCCCCCCATGTGCCTTTGTAATTCCTTTCACGATTTTCTCAATTTTCTCTTCTGCTTCTACTCTTAATGCTTGATTAAATGAACGAACAGTTCCCATTAAAGTTGCTGCACTAGGAATGATATTATCAGCCATTCCCCCATGAAACTGCGTAACTGAAACGACTCTTTGCATGAAAGCACTTGTATTTCTTGATACGATATGTTGTAAATTTGTAATAATCTGTGCTCCGATAGCAATAGGATCTATCGTTTCTTCTGGCCTCGCCGCATGTCCTCCTTTCCCTTGAATTTCAACTGTAAATACGTCTGGTGCCGCCATCATCGGACCGTACGCAATTCCAATCTTCCCGCTCTCAAGTCCTGACATAACATGTAAACCTATTACATAATCAACACCCTCCATCACGCCTGCTTCAACCATTTCTTTTCCCCCGCCAGGATATACCTCTTCCGCGTGCTGAAAGAATAGACGAATTTCACCTGCAAAATCTTCCTTTATATTTGATAGTGCCTCTGCTGTACTTAACAAAATAGCGGCGTGAGCATCATGCCCACATGCATGCATCACCCCTTTATTTACAGACGTATAAGATTTACTTGTCTCCTCTTGAATTGGCAAAGCATCTATATCAGCTCGAATCGCAATCACTTTCCCTTGTTCCGTTCCTCTTTTAATTGCTAGTACACTATACTTCGTCGGTCTCGTTACTTCATAAGAAGAAAACGAGCATAATGTATCATATATAAATTGCGAAGTTTCTTTTTCATGAAATGATAATTCCGGATACTTATGGAAATGTCGTCTCCATTTCACAATATTTTCTTCCGAAATTAGATTCTTCCACACTCTATTCATAATAATTTCCTCCTTTTCAAAAGAATTAGAACTGTAAAAATTTATTCCGTCTCGAATGACTAATAAGCGCAAATACTATATTTTTACGTATTCTTATAGTCCACTTTTATGTATTCACACAATCCACTTTCTGTTTACATATCAAATCCATTACAAATTGATGCTGAATGTAATATAATTGCTAAGTTAGGGATTTTCTTTTTTAGTATTTAGTGCTAATATCAGAAAAGAGCCTTTTGACTTATTTTTACCTAAAATGTGGAATTTTGTTTTTTTCACAATAATGTAGGACATGATACCTACAAAGAGCTATTATTTCATTAAGAGAGGGAAAGACATGGAAAGATTAAAAGAGATATGGTCTCGACCACTCACACAATGGGTTGCAAAGACGGTTTATTACCTTGCAATTTTATTTGCATTACTTTGGTTGTATGGATTCCATGATACAAACACAAGTACATTTATTTACAATGAATTCTAGGGTGGGAACGTTATGAAGTTATTAGAACAAATTGAAAAGTGGGCTATTGAAACGCCTGATCAAACTGCTTTTGTTTGGCGAGATGCGAAAATTACGTACAAACAATTAAAGGAAGATTCTGATGCGTTAGCACATTGGATTTCTTCTGAGTATCCAGATGATCGTTCACCAATTATGGTGTATGGCCATATGCAACCGGAAATGATTATTAACTTTTTAGGATGTGTAAAAGCTGGACATGCTTATATTCCTGTAGATTTATCTATCCCAGCTGATCGTGTACAACGTATCGCTGAAAATTCTGGTGCGAAACTACTTTTATCAGCAACAGCAGTAACTGTAACTGATTTACCAGTTCGCATTGTAAGTGAGGACAACTTAAAAGATATTTTCTTTACTCATAAAGGGAACACTCCAAATCCTGAACATGCGGTAAAAGGTGATGAGAACTTCTACATTATTTACACTTCAGGAAGCACAGGTAATCCGAAAGGGGTCCAGATTACTTATAACTGCCTTGTAAGCTTTACAAAATGGGCTGTAGAAGATTTCAACTTACAAACAGGACAAGTATTCTTAAACCAAGCACCTTTCTCATTCGATTTATCTGTCATGGATATTTACCCATCATTAGTAACAGGTGGTACACTTTGGGCAATCGATAAAGATATGATTGCACGTCCAAAAGACTTGTTTGCTTCTTTAGAGCAATCGGATATACAAGTATGGACTTCAACACCATCTTTCGCAGAGATGTGTTTAATGGAATCATCTTTCTCTGAGGGTATGCTACCAAACATGAAAACATTCTTATTCTGCGGTGAAGTGTTACCAAATGAAGTAGCTAGAAAATTAATTGAGCGTTTCCCGAAAGCAACAATTATGAATACGTACGGTCCAACAGAAGCTACTGTCGCTGTAACAGGTATTCACGTTACAGACGAAGTGCTTGATCAATACAAATCACTTCCAGTTGGCTACTGTAAAGCAGACTGCCGCCTTCTTATTATGAAAGAAGATGGCACGATTGCACCTGATGGTGAAAAAGGTGAAATCGTAATTGTCGGTCCAAGCGTAAGCGTTGGATATTTAGGAAGCCCTGAATTAACAGAAAAAGCATTTACTATGATTGACGGTGAGCGCGCCTATAAAACAGGCGATGCTGGCTATGTTGAAAATGGTCTTCTATTCTATAATGGTCGTCTTGATTTCCAAATTAAGCTGCATGGTTATCGAATGGAATTAGAAGAAATTGAGCATCACCTTCGTGCGTGTTCTTACGTAGAAGGTGCAGTTATCGTTCCAATTAAAAAAGGTGAAAAATACGATTATTTATTAGCGGTTGTTGTTCCTGGAGAACATTCATTTGAAAAAGAATTCAAATTAACATCTGCAATCAAAAAAGAACTCAATGAGCGATTACCAAACTACATGATTCCACGTAAATTCATGTATCAATCTTCTATTCCAATGACACCAAATGGAAAGGTAGATCGCAAAAAATTATTGAGTGAGGTTACAGCATGACCGCATATGGATCATTTTATTTTTTCGCTATAGTGGGCATTTTATTAATACCTACTATCATAGCTGGATTAAAAGGTAAAATGTTGCGTAAATATAATGCCGTTTTAACATTAGTCATGATTGCTATTATCTTCTCGGATAAACCGAAGCAAGCGATTATGTTAGCCGCATTTATTATTTGGCAATATGCCCTAATTAAAGGCTATTTAATTTTAAGAAAACAAAATAATAGTACATTCATGTTTTGTATAGCTGTTATTTTATCGATTTTGCCACTTATTTTGGCAAAAATCGCACCATTTGTACCTGAATTACATTTTATTGTTTTCGCAGGTATGTCTTACGTAACATTTAGAGCTGTACAAATGGTCTTTGAAGTTCGTGATAATTTAATTAAAGAACTTTCCTTCTTTAATTTCTGGGAGTTTGTTTTATTCTTCCCTGCGATTTCAAGTGGACCTATTGATCGTTACCGTAGATTCCAAAAAGATATTCAAAAGCCGCCTAGCGCTGAAGAATATCAAAAGTTACTATATACAGGACTTAACCGTATTTTCCAAGGTTTTCTGTACAAATTTATAATTGCACACTTGATAACAACATATCTTGTAAAGGCCGTATTCGCCAATCAAGATACACTTTTATCTAATGTGATTTTTATGTACGCTACTAGCATGCAATTATTCTTTGACTTTGCAGGTTATAGTGCGTTCGTAATTGGTATCAGTTACATGATGGGAATTAAAACGCCAGAAAACTTTAATAAGCCATTCCTTAGTCGTAATATTAAAGACTTCTGGAACCGCTGGCACATGAGTTTATCATTCTGGTTCCGTGATTTCATCTACATGCGTTTCGTCTTTTTTGCAACGAAGAAAAAGTTAATTAAGAACCGTTACACAATTTCGTATATCGGTGCATTTTTAAACTTCTTCATTATGGGAATTTGGCACATTCAAGGAAGCGCTGTTGCACAATATGTTATTTATGGTCTCTATCATGCCGCACTGTTCATTTTATTCGATATTTTCGAACGAAAAAACAAGAAGCATAAGTTTTGGCCAAACAATAAATTTACACACGTCCTTGCGATTGTAATTACGTTCCACGTTGTATGTTTCGGTTTCCTCATTTTCTCTGGACACCTTAACAGATACTTTTAATGCACCCTTCTTATAACTAGTAAGAAGTTGCACATATAATATATTTCGGATATAAAGGAGATTTTAAAAATGGCAGAATTCAAAGAGCAAGTATTAGATATTTTAGAAGAAGTATGTGAAAACGATATTGTGAAAGAAAACTTAGATGTTCAGTTATTTGAAGAAGGTATTCTTGATTCTTTCGCTGTAGTATCTTTATTAGTTGAATTCCAAGAGCGTTTAGATATTGAAGTTTCTATTTCTGATTTTGACCGTGACGAGTGGGCTACTCCAAACATGGTTATTAAGAAGTTGGAAGAAATCCGATGAACAAAGCAAAATTTGGTCCGATGCTTTTAGCATTGGCCCTTTTTGCTGTATTCTTACTTATTCCAACGCGCTTCCTACTTCCACTTTTAAGTGATGAAAAAGTAGAACAAGCTGCCACTTCTTTAAAAGAAGAAAAGATTCAAAGTATGATTTTACAGCAAAAGATGTTAGCAGACTCGAAATATCTTCCGATGTATGGATCATCGGAATTCGCACGTATGGATGCTTACCATCCATCAAACTATTTCAAAGTAAAGCCTGAAGGCTTCACACCATTCCTACTTGGACGCGGTGGAACACAAGACCTTGTACATGTATTAAACTTTGCATCTACAATGGATCAATTGAAGGATAAGAAGATGGTATTCGTTCTTTCTCCGCAATGGTTTGTGCCACAAGGTATTGATGAAACACACTTTGCACCTAACTTTTCAAAACAACAAGGTTACCACTTCATTTTCAACGATGATGTAAAACCTGAAATGAAAAAGCAAATTGCAAAGCGTTTATTAAACTTTGAGATTGTTAAGAAAGAAACTTTACTTAAAATTTCGCTTGAAGGTATCGTTTACGATGATACAAAGCATAAAGTAAAAGCACTTGCTGCTAAACCTTTCGCTTATATTTATCGTAACATTTTAGATCGCAAAGATTTACTTACAGCAATGTTTGATATTAAACCGCATAAAGAAAAACTTGACCCTTCATTAAAACAAATGAACTGGGATGAAGCTCGTAAACATGCAGATCAAACAGGTGCAGCAGAATCTGGATCTAACGAATATGGTATCGAAGATGGTTACTTCAACAGCAAAATCAAGAAGAAATTAAAGCAACGTGAAGGCTACTTAAAAAATGATGCTTATGATCAATCGCCAGAATATGAAGATTTACAAATTGTACTTGATTTATTAAAACAATCTGGTGCAAAACCACTCTTCATTTCTGTTCCTGTAAAAGGTCCTTGGTACGATTACGCTGGCTTCCCGAAAGAACGCCGAGAATTGTACTATAAGAAAGTTCATGAGCAAATTGAGAAAGCTGGCTATCCAATTGCCGACTTCTCAAATCATGAGTATGATAAATACTTCTTAAAAGATCACATGCACTTAGGTTGGAAAGGCTGGGTTTATATCGATGAAGCCATCCAACAATTTTATAAAGCAAACTAAAGAAAAGACCGCTTGAATTATTCAAGTGGTCTTTTTCTATATACATTTTGCAATTGTTCGATTACGTTATCTGCTTCTTTCATCACTCGCTCCACTACATGCTGAGCTGATTCTATTCGTGCTAATGATGACGCTTGTCCTGCCCAAAGCGACATATATTCTCCTTTATTACGTTTTGCTGCTTCTTGGCGTATTTTAGAGGTTAATACATTTTGCACTGGATACATCGGAAGCCCTTCTTCTTTCCCTTCATGCTTCTCTATAAATTCATTACGAATACCCCGTGCATATTTCCCGGAAAACGCACGAGTCACAGTTGTACTTGTATCTGTACTATGTAAAACCGCTTGTTTATATACGTCATGCGTAATACTTTCTTCACTCGTTAAAAAGGCTGATCCCATTTGAACAGCTTCTGCCCCCAGTGTAAATGCCGCAACAAGCCCTTGTCCGTTCATTACACCACCTGCTGCAACAATCGGGATGTGAGGGACAGCTGCTACTAACTGCGGAATTAATGCGAACGTCCCAATCATAGCGTCCTGTTCTTTCCCGATAAACGTTCCTCTATGCCCTCCTGCCTCGCTACCTTGACCGACAATAATGTCTACTCCTAATTCAGCAAGTACTTTCGCCTCTGCCACATGAGTAGCTGTTCCGATGACTTTAATTCCTCTTCTTTTCAATTCATCTATTTCTTCTTTTTCTAACGTTTGAAATGCAAAGCTAACGACTGGCACGTTTTCTTCTACTAACACTTGTAATTGTTCTTTATAACTTTTTGGAAGCTTTAACTGCTCTTCTTCCTCTATACTGAATTCTCTATTCACTCCGCTAAGTAATCCCTTGGCCAAGTTTATCTTCTCTTCTTCTATTTGTATCTCTTTCGTTAACAGTAAATTCACACCGAAAGGCTTATCCGTTCGTTCCCTTATTTTATAAATTGCATCACGAATTTGTTCAGGGCTCATATAGCCTGCTCCAAGCGTTCCTAATCCTCCGCTATTACTTACAGCTGCAACAAGCTCAGGCGTCGTAATTGCACCTGCCATACCCGCTTGAATGATTGGATACTTAATTTGTAATGTATCTATAACTCGACTTGTAAACATCATTTCTCCTCCTATTCCCCTTATATCTTCTTTATTTGACAAACTTTCCCCTTCTTTTACAAGGGTTGAACTTCCTATGAAGCGAATATATTGAAAGTGAAGGAGGCTGAAAACAATGATATATCCAAATGCGTTACAACAAGGTGATACAGTAATGATTATTGCACCGTCCGGCCCACCAACAATTGAAAATGTATTAAAAGGTGTAAACGTACTACAAGAAATGGGTTTATCTGTAGTAATCGGGAAGAGTGTTTATGAGAAGTACGGATATTTAGCTGGAAGTGATCAAGTTCGGCTCGATGATATACATGAAGCTTTTTCAAATCATGAAGTAAAGGCCATTTTCTGTGCACGAGGTGGTTATGGAAGTGCCCGTCTCCTCCCTCACATTCAATATGAAATCATTAGGCAACATCCTAAAATCTTTTGGGGATATAGCGATATTACAGCTTTACATACTGCCTTTTCACGTTATGCAAAGCTTATAACATTTCATGGTCCGATGATTGAAGAACTAGGAAAAGGTATTGATTCCCTATCTTTATCCTCTTTCAATCAGCTATTCCATCCGTATTCAACCATTTTATCTGCATCAGAATGTATCGTACCTAGCTCTCACAGTACAGTTACAGTTACAGGTACGTTAGTTGGAGGAAATTTAGCTGTGTTAACAAGTATAATTGGCTCGCCCTACGAGATAAATACGGACAATACACTTTTATTACTTGAAGACATTGGTGAAGAACCGTACCGCATTGACCGTATGTTAAATCAGCTACTTTTATCTGGAAAGTTTAATGAATGCAGGGGCGTTATTTTCACAAGTTGTCACGACTGCACTCCTTCAAAGCCATCTCAATCATTGCAAACAATACTATATGAATATTTCGCACCCTATCATATACCTGTTCTATTCGGTTTGCCGATCGGTCATATAAGCCCAAACATCGGCATTCCTCTTGGAGCTACAGCGACAATAAATACAGATAATAAAACACTCTCTATTTCCTCTGGTGTAGCCACTCCGTTTTCAAATTAAAAAAGGAAAAGCGATTCAGCTTTTCCTTTTATTTATAATAATTAAAAATTCGTCCAGATGCGATATCTGCAATTTCTTCTGGAATAAATGTTTTACTAATATCAGTGCCAACATTTAATACTGCTGTAGCATCTTTCTCAATGCTACCAAATAACTCTTTCCCACGTATCGTAATAAGGGGTGTTCCTTCTGGCAACACGTCTTTTACAAATTCCATTTGTGTAAAGAACGGAACGATCCATCTACCCTCTCCTTGGAAATGACGCAAACGAAGTATTCCTTCTGTTGCCCCGTCCTCAGCTTCTAATGAACCAGCAACATAAAACTCAGTAGATAAGAGCAATTCATAAAATTCCTTTTGCTTCTGTTTATCATTCCCTGCTACAACAAGTACTTCTTCTATTCTCTTTACCGGAATTTGCTCCATATGATGCCACCCCTATTTCAAAATGATTGTACTTAGATTATACGAAATATTCTTATTTTTTTCTACACAATTCGCAATTATTTTCTTAAAATAATTTTAATGCTTCTTTTGTCGTCAAAATCGTAGCAAATTCTTCATGTAAATTTACAAGTGTCATATTATGAATATCTTCTGCACTATACTCTTTACCATCTAGACCTTTACGGTTAAAAGTAGCCGTTGCATCACTCACTAAATACGTTGTAAATCCTAAATTCCCTGCCATTCGTGTCGTAGTCTCTACACAATGATTTGTCGTTAATCCTACAACCACTACTGCATTACATTTGTTCTCTCTTAATTGCTCTTCTAAATTTGTCCCAATGAACGCACTGTTAACAGATTTCTGAATAACCACTTCACCTTGTAGTGGTTGCACCTCTTCTTTAAAGTTGACTGTTTCCACTCTCTCATAAAACATCGACTGCGCATTTTCTTTATTTACATGTTGAATATGAAAAACCGGTCGCTTTCTTTTTCTCCATTCTTCTAATAATGTTCTCATGTTTTCTTCAGCAAAAAGATTATTTCTCTCACCCCAGTATGGTAATTGAAACGCTTTTTGTACATCAATTATAATAAGTGCTATTTGATTCATCATCATTTTCTCCTTCTTTCGGCTGTAATTGAAACAGAAAACCAAGTTGTTGTGACGCAGTCATAAAACAAATATAAGCGCAAAGCTCTACAATTTCTTTTTCCGTCCAGTATTGTTTCAACACACGAAACATATTGTCATCTATCCCTTGTTTATCATGAACAAACGTATGTGCAAACGTAACGGCTACACTTATTTCCCCTACTTTTTGTATATCATCAGGCCTTCCCTTTGCCATACAGTACGGACATTCATTCCCGTACGCTAATGTTCTTCTTACTTGCTCCTTCAGCTCTGCCGAGAGAGTTCCTTTACTATACAATGTATTCTCTACCGTACTCCATGAATATAATAACTCTGGATTATGCCCTAATAACTTTTGAAACTTTGTATCTCCTATATTTGATAATGAAATTCTCTCCATCATTTCCCCTCCTATTTCCTTCTGTTTTATTGTAAAATAAATAAAGTTCATTTTACAGTTCATATGAATCTTAATTTATATTTTTTCTTTACAAAAATCATTATTTTACTGGAGGTATATTTACAAATGCAACTAGACCGTGTTGATCGAAAAATTTTAAATGAATTATATAATGATAGTCGCCTTTCCATGCGTGAATTGGCGAAACGAGTAAACTTATCTGCTCCGTCTACTGCAGAACGTGTTCGTAAACTCGAAAGTGAAGGCGTGATCCAAAAGTACACAATCGATATCGATTATAAAAAAGCAGGACTTGTTTTAGATTGTATTTTAGAAATCACTTTAAAAAATGGTGATACAACACGTATGCAACAGTTTATTCAGTCCTATCCATCTGCAAGTTTTTGTTACCGAGTAACAGGAAGCTTATGCTACATTGTAAAAATTTCTGTTCCTTCACTCGTTGAACTTGAAGAATTTATCAATGATGTTTCCTCATATGCAACGACTGTTTCTCATATCGTATTATCAGAAGTATCTCTTACTCCTGATATTGAACATATCTTCCCAGAAGATTAATTAATTTTTATTCATAAAATATACAAAAACCCCTTACAATAAGAATAAAAATAATATATTATGTATTAAAATACATAAAGTTCGAGAAAGGGGCTTTACATTGAAAATCTGGTTTTATGAAAAAACGGCACAATTAGATGGCTTGCTTGGCATTTGGGATAATGTTCCGACTATCCCTCGAATTGGTGAAAAAGTTGAGATTTTAAAAACAGTCCGCACTGTTACAGATATTAAATATGTAAAGAACGGTAATAATTTTCGTGTAGAAATTATTACAAATTAAAAAGTAGCTCTTAAGGAGCTACTTTTTAATTATCTATCATGTGCTTTCTTTATTACAATTTTATCCTCTTCTACAGATACTGTTACATAATCATTTTCTTCTAATCCGAACTTATTTACAGCCTCATCTGGTAGCTCTACAGCCATCAGTCTATCTGTTACGAACACTTGACTATACTCTTCATTTTCTTGTAATGCACTCACTACTTTTTCCTCATTTATAAAGCGCACTGGTGGCACACCCATTTCTTTTACCATGCGCCATTGTTTCCAAACGTAAGGAATTAACCAAAGTAACCCAACAACTGTAAGACCGATACCGATCCATAAATTACTTTGCGCTTGTAATTCAGGAATTGAAATGGCACTACTCTCTTCTCCACCGACAAATTGCATACTTGTTGCAATGAAATTATTTAGAGCGTGCACAGCGATATTCGTCCATATATTTTTTGTCTTTATGTATAAAAGACACATTACAATACCAAACATGAACGCACCAATAACATCAAAATGTCCTAGGCCGAAAATAAGTGAAGATATAATGACAGCTTTTTTAATCCCCCACTTATAAGCCATTCGTTGTAAAAAGAAACCTCTAAAAATAACCTCTTCCATAATAGGTGCTAATACACATGCTGAAATGAAAGTAAATATCGTCATAAATACGTTACTTGTATTAATAACATTTCCGTCTTCTAACATAGTAACTAAGAAATTCGGTAACGTATGTGCTAATATGTAAAACTGAATATGAGATATACCAACGGAAAAAATCATTCCCATTATCGTTGCTAATATAATTAATCTCCACGGTAAACGTCCTGGCTTATCAAAAAAACTATTAAATACAACATTATTTTTATTTGTTTTTATGTATAACCAAAATAGCGGAAACACAAAAAACACAGTTATTTGTGAAATAACCTCCATCGTATTCTCAGAAACATTGGCTAGACCTAATGGAATCATCGTAAGGAACAACCCTATAATCATCCATCCCAAAAAGCTACGTAGCCTTATACGTGAAAATGCATAGTGCATATAGAACACCTCCAAAATTAGTAAAATAAATGGTCGGATAACTAAATTATAATATGAATATAGTCGAAACTCTTCCTATTTTTCTCAATTGCTTTCAAACAACATATCTCTTAAAATACTATATTACTGCTCTTCAAGTTGCATTACCTGAGCAAGTTATGTAATAAAAATCCCCGTTTTTACAAGCGGGGATTTCTTTTATTATAATACGTCACGTTTTTGGAATAATGCACTTGATGCTACAAGCAATACAACAACGTATGCAGCTACAAGTAATAATGAAGTTGTAAATGTAAATTCTGTGAATGTAGGTTCTACTCCGCCACTAATTAATTTATTGCCATCGTAAGCTCTTAAATCCAAATGGAAGAATACTACAAACTTCGCTACACCTTTTGCAAACATCATTAATACCATATTAATTGCTCCTTGTAAGAAGAACAGGAACATCGTAATAATTAATGGTAATACAGATTTTCTAAATACATTTGCTAAGAAAAATGCAAGCGTCGCAAAGAAGAGCGGTGAAAGTACTTGATATAAAGTAGATTTCATTACGATTCCTATCGTTAATTCTGTTTTACTACCGTCCATTACAATTCCACCAATAATCATTGCAATTAACGTGCTAGCAAATATGATAAATATTATAGTAAGTAACACTGTAATATATTTAGAGAATAAAACTGTCATTCGTTTTCTTGGACGGATTAATAACTGCTTAATTGTACCTTTTTGGAACTCATCCGTAATCATACGAGAAGCCATCGTAATTCCAAATATCGTTGCAAACAAAGTAATTAAACTAATCTCTGAACTTGCAAAATCTAAATAGGATCCTTTAAATTCAGTTCCGTCTCCCCATTTCAGCATCGCTAAAACTCCCAAAATCTCCAATACTGCAATAACACCAATTAAAATATACATACCTTTTTTCGCATGCAACTTTAAAAATTCATTTTGAATTAATTTCAACATTACGCTTTCACTCCCCCTGTAATCGCTAAGAACTCATCCTCTAACGTTTTATTTTGAACGGTAACTCCGTATACAAGCACATCGTTATTCACAAGTTTCTTTACAAGTTGTGGAATTTCTTCTTTCGTTACAGATACTACAATGACATTTCCTTGCGCCTTACCTTGAACGATTTCATTTGCTTTCTGTACTTGATCTACTTCAAACGCTACAACTACTGTCTCATCATGTTTTGCTTGTTCATGTAAGTTATACTCTTGTACAAACTCACCTTGCTTAATAATAACGACGCGATCACACATGAGTTCAATTTCACTTAATAAGTGACTTGATACGATTACAGCAATATTCTCTTCTTTCGCTAGACGTTGTAAATAATCACGAATTTGGCGAATACCAGCTGGATCTAATCCATTTGTCGGCTCATCTAAAATTAAGATTTTCGGCTGATGCAGTAATGCCTGTGCAATTCCTAAACGTTGTTTCATACCAAGTGAATATGTTTTCACTTTTTTATGAATCGCATGCTCTAACTCAACAAGCTTTACAATTTCAGCAATGCGCTCTTTACTAATTGGTGTAATTGCCATGTTCGCAAAATGCTTTAAGTTTTGCATTCCTGTCATATAATCATATAGTTCAGGATTTTCTACAATCGCTCCAATTTGCTCTAGCGCCTTTTCACGCTCCGTGCGGATACTATGACCACAAATTGTAATATCGCCCTCTGTCATTGAAATAAGACCTGTCATCATACGAATTGTCGTCGTTTTACCACTACCATTAGGTCCAAGGAACCCGTACACTTCCCCTTCGCGAACTTCAAATGATAAACCGCGAATAATTTCCGTTCCACCAATCCTTTTTCGAACATTTTCTAATTTCACTACTACGTTTCCCAATGCCGATTCCTCCTTTAGACTTCTAATTTTTTATCGATTATGCGACCTGTTATATAAACAAGTAAAACAAATATACTGATTGAAAAAGCAATACTATATAAATTCATAAGACTTTCTGGATATAGTATGAGATTTATATCCACCGATTCATCTATATAAACTGATTTTTTAATAAAAGTAGGTGTAGGCGCAAGTCGGCCCAGCATTTCATATATCAGATTGATTACTTTCGTTACTAGTAAAAATAGGAAGAAGATAATTACATACTCCATTTTTTTCTTTTTCAAAGAAAATACTTTCACACCAGCTACTGTAAAAAGTAAAACTAACAATATACTTGATAAATTAAATACATATAACACACTACTAAATAATTGTTTTACTATATCTAGCTCAATTGTACTTTCCGTAAATAACATTTCATAGAGTTCTGTACCTTTTATTACTTTCATCGAAATACTATAGACAAACATAGTACCTATTACTTCAAAACACATAAAGCTAATTGCCGCATATGACAATATTGCTAAAACAATTTTTTTACCAGATATCGGTGTTAACCGAAATAATTTACTTTCAGTCATTTTCCCAAACGCAGACATCGCCTGCAGAAATACTAATACCGCAAAAATTAAATAAACTAAGAATACTAAAGCAATTGTAATCATTTGCCTTACTTCTCCTGATTCTTGTTTAATATAATTCCCCATACTTACAAAAGCGACAGCTACAATAAATATGAATGACAATAACGAAATGAAAATTTGTTTTTTATTCGCATTGTACATATATATTAAACTGGCTTTCATCTACTAAACACCTCCTTAAACAAATCCGTAACAGCTTTTCCTCGTTGGAAACGTAGTTCCTCTACATTTTCATACAATACAATTTCCCCATCTTTTAAAAAGATTACTTCATCAAAAATATTTTCAACTTCATTTATTAAATGAGTCGCGATTAGTATTGTACAATCTTCACGATAAAACTGTAAAATAAGTTCCAGTACATGTTCCCTAGAAACGAGATCAATCCCGCCAAGCGGTTCATCTAGTACGTATAACTTCGCTTTCCTTGAAAAGGTTAAAATAATTTGTAGCTTTTCAACCATACCTTTTGATAAAGCTGTAATTTTTTCTTCTAACGGTATTTTAAATTCCGCAATCGTATCTACCGCTTTTTGAATGTCGAAATCTTTATAAAAATCTCGATAGAAAAATAAAGAATCTTTTACCGTCATCCAATTATCAAATACTGGTTTATCCGACATAAAAGAAACAATTTCTTTCGTTTCCAATCCGACCTTTTTACCAGCGATTGTAATACTCCCTTCGGAAGGATGCTGCAGACCGGCAATCATTTTCAATAACGTCGTTTTTCCGCTTCCGTTATCTCCAGCGAGCCCTATAATTTTCCCTTCCGTAATCTCTATGTTTAGTTCACGGATTACTGCTTTTAACCCGTATCTCTTCCATACATTTTCTATTTTTAATAACTCTAACTCTGTCATTCGCTCTCCTCCCTTTTCTCATGTAATGAAGAACGAAGAATTGTAAGAATTTCTTCTTCTGAAAAACCTAAATTGTCCATTCCATCTATAAAAGAGTGAAGTAATTCTTTCGCCATCTCTTTTCGCAGCTCCATAATTTTCTCCCCTTCATTCGTTACATATCGTCCCATTCCTCTACGCGTTACAACAACTCCATCTCGTTCTAGCTCTTGAAATGTACGCTGAATCGTATTTGGATTTACTTGTAATTCACTCGCTAATTCACGTACAGAAGGAATTTTATCACCAGGCAATAAATGTCCTGTTACGATTTCTTTTTTTATGTATTCCATTACCTGAATGTAAATTGGTGTATTTGGAGAAAACTCTATTTTCATTTCTTCCCTCCTTTTGTATTGGTGTACTAGTTAAATAATACACCGATACAAAAGGATTGTAAATACCCATTTAATTACAAAAAAAGTTTTATCCAGCTAATGAATAAAACTTTCTAGACAGAAATCGTTATACAAAAATAATAGTGTTATGTAAACAAAACTATAAAAAAAGCTGTCTTATCAATGGATAAGACAGCTTTTTTTATAATCATATATTAAAAATTAAACACGAAGTCATCATCAGATAACTTTTCAACGTTCGTCGCTTTTACGTAACCATTTCCTTTTACAGAGAAGAAATCATGGTTTTTCGTATCTGTACGTAACCCATTTAAAACGATTGGGTTAATTTCTTCTTCTTCAAACTTCGGCTCAAGTCCTAAGTTCATAAGTCCTTTATTCGCATTGTAACGAACGAAACGATTTACATCCTCTACAAGACCGATAGAAGTGTAAATTTCTTCTGTGTATGCCATTTCAATTTCATATAGTTCCATTAATAACTCTTGCGTTTCTTTTTGCACTTCTTGTTGATCCTCTGCAGAAAGTTCCGCGAAGATTTGTTGTGCTAAAATACCGACGAATACGCCATGAATTGACTCATCACGAATTATTAAGTTAATAATCTCACCACTTGCCGTTAGTTTTCCTTGACCAGCTAAGTAAAGTGGGTAGAAGAATCCACTATAGAATAAGTAACTTTCTAGGAACACACTTGCTACCATTGCCATATATAACTCTTTTTTCGTTACTTCAGGCTTTAATAAACGACGATAGTAACTCGTAATAATACCAGCCTTTTTCTCAAGTAACGGATGATTATCTACCCAGTCAAAAATATCATCGATTTCTTCTTCAGTAGCTAACGTTGTGAAAATATGACTGTAACTTTTTGCATGTACTTCTTCCATAGCACCCATGAAAGCTAATACACTTTTCGCTTGTAAATTTTCAAGATGAACAAGTACAAGAGGCATCCCTTCGCCGCCTTGTTTCGTATCTAAAAGTGTTAAACCACCTAATACACGCTTATAAGCAATTTGCTCTTCTTTCGATAATTGCACCCAAGTATTTTTGTCAGAAGACACTGCGATTTCTTCTTCTGTCCAAAACTGAGCGATGTTTTGCTTCCAAAACATTAAACTAAAATCATCTTCTTTTTTGTTCCAGTTTACCGCACGCATTCAATCGCCCCTTCTCTAAATAAACATGAAAAATTAATAACTAAGCATGAGCAGGGTTCAGAAAAACCCTGCTCATCATGTCTTACTTTTTATATTAAACGGTACAAGCCACACACTCTTCCACGCTTAACTTACGTGTTCTCGTATAATACAGACTCTTTAAGCCTTTTTTATGTGCATAGATGTAGTAACGTGCTAATTCACGTGTTGAAATATCACTATTAACGTAAAGAATTGTACTAATTCCTTGGTCAATATGTTCTTGAATTTCTGCAATTAAATCAATTAATTTAAACTGATTCATATCGTAAGAAGATTTATAGTACCAGAACGTATCTTTTGATAAATACGGCATTGGATAATATGTTGTCGCATTTGCATATGTTCTTGATTCGATTTGACTTACGATTGGCATTACGCTTGAAGTTGCATTTTGAACGTAACTGATTGATTGCGTAGGAGCGATGGCAAGACGATATGAGTTGTATAAACCATTCTTCTGCACTTGCTCTTTTAAACTTGTCCAATCTTCTTTTGTCGGAATATGAATTCCTTCAAATAATTGCTGAACTTTTTCAGTTACTGGGCTATAATCTGTCGTTTCATACTTTTCAAAGTATGTGCCGTTCGCATAATCAGACTTATCGAAGTCTTTAAATGTTTCGCCTTTTTCTTTAGCGATATCCATACTTTTCTCAATAGAGTAGTAATTTAACATCATAAAGAATGTACGAGCAAACTCTTTCGCTTCTGCACTTTCATAAGCAATTTTATTTTTTGCTAAATATCCGTGTAAGTTCATTGCACCAAGTCCAACGGAATGAAGCTCGTCATTAGCTTTTTTTACAGTCGGTGCATTCGGAATGATTGTCATATCAGAA
Organism: Bacillus paramycoides; assembly: GCF_038971285.1. NCBI lineage: Bacteria > Bacillati > Bacillota > Bacilli > Caryophanales > Bacillaceae > Bacillus > Bacillus paramycoides. The sequence continues at coordinate 1,321,198 of NZ_CP152427.1, read as the reverse complement.
ACAGCTGTTAAAGCTTCCATTCCAGCATGAACCGCTTCACGAATTTCTTTGTTTTCCATTACATTTACGATATTTAACGATCCTAAGTTACAGTTAATATCACGACGGATAATGTCATCTGTACCGTAATCATTTATTTCAGAAGTTTCTTGTAGCTGGAAGATTTCTGTACACAAGTTCGACATCTTCACAGTTCCAATATCCTTCAGTGGATGTTGGTTATTTGCATTTGATTTAAACATCAAGTATGGATAACCTGACTCAAGCTGAATCATAGCAATTTTAATAAGCATATCACGCGCACTAATATCTAGCGGCTTCTTCTTCACTTTCGGATTGCTCATTAATTCATCGTACATTTCATCAATGTCTATATCATCTAAATGCTTTCCATATTCTTTATACACCGTATAAGGCGCGAAAACATGGAAAGGTTCGTTTTTCTCAGCAAGCTCAAAGAACTTACTTGGAACAATAATTCCGATTGATAGAGACTGAATACGGCTCTTCTCATCGGCATTTATTTTTTTGGTCAACTCGTCTTCATATTTCTATGAAGGTTGGACTATATCATCAACCTGTAACTGGTTGCCTTGCACTTCGACTGGTACCTATTTCCAGCCTACTCTACTAGCTTTCGTCTAATGACGTGCGTTCGATAGTCTCTACACCTTCTTGAAAGTATTGATAATTAGGAAGATTATTAGAACTACCAATATAAAACTTCTTATTTTCCTTATTAATTATCAAATAAATTCCACAATTCATGGAATCTCGCCTCCGGTGAATATAAGATTCCACTTCACCCAAATAGCATTTCTTTCAAGCTTGGCACGGTATTACCTGCTATCCACGTACATGGACCGTAGGCTCTCTTAGTCAGCTTCTTCGCGGGTTCTTTTTCTTTTACCCCTTATTCAACTGATACCGTTAGCCGCTAATGCGACACCCTATTGGTTAGGTTCACAAGGTTTTCTCATACACATTACTGTATAGAGGGACTACCAATTAATCCAAGAATTCAATAATATCCCAATGGAAAATGTTTAAGTATACAGCACCGGCCCCTTTTCGTTGGCCAAGCTGATTCGCATATGAAAACGAATCTTCAAGTAATTTCATAACAGGTACTACACCACTTGCAGCATTATCGATACCTTTAATTTGCTCACCACGTGCGCGTAGCTTAGATAAGTTTAAGGCTACTCCACCGCCGATTTTCGATAATTGCATTGCTGTATTAATGTTAAAGCCGATTGAATTTAAGCTATCGTCCATCTCTAACAAGAAACAAGACACCATTTCTCCTCTTCTGCTTCTTCCCGCATTTAAAAAGGTTGGTGTCGCTGGTTGGTAGTTTTGTTTTACAATCATGCTTGCGAATTGTTTTGCCTTCGCAACATCACCGCGTCCTAAGTATAATGACACAATTGCTACACGATCTTCATAGCTTTCTAAGTATTGTTTTTGATCATTTGTTTTTAACGCATAATCTTTGTAGAACTTAGATGCTGCCATATAAGATTGGAACTCGAAGTTTTCACCATAAGCGATGTTATATACCTCTTCTACTTCCTCCAAGTTATACTCGTCCAGAACGTTGTAATAGTAATCATGTTCTTTCATATACTCCATTCGCTCTGCCACGCTATTAAAATGAACGGTATTCTCTCTAGCTTCTTCCATAAAGACTTCTAATGCCTCTTTATCTTTATGAAGCTGATAAAAACCGTCCTGCATTTGCGTGATTTCATTATTCAGTTCAATGTGTCGCAATCTCCCGCACCCTTTCCTTAAAATATTCTACATCGTTATTTGTTCCTGATAACTCAAATTTTGATACAATAGGCACTTCATATTTAGCAGAAATTTTGTCAGCACTTGCACCGAACATGTCTCCCCAGTTACGATTGCCGCTTGCAGATACGCCTTTTAATTTTTCATTATTGCGCTCTAAAAATTCTAAAACACGTTCTGGTACATTGCCAAAACCTGTTGTATACGTAATTAAAATAAAGTCTTCATCTATTACTAGATCTTCACCAATTTGAACGGCCGGCATATTTAATTTGTGAATGAAACGCTTCACGTTTCCTGTCATAGAATCATATGCAACTAACATTTCCGACCCTCCCTTTTCAATCTATACTCTCTGTATGTTGTTTCTTGATTTCTCTATATATTGTATTACGTTTCAAAATAAGACACAAGATATATGTATAAATTCTTTCTTTTTTTAACTTTTACTTTTCGACAAGACAGTCGATTTTTTTCAATACAATGACTATGAAACAACATTCTAAAACTCATGTCAATAAAGTGCTTTTCAAAAAAGTTGTCAACGAATTTAACCTTATTTTTAAAAAAGTTACCAATATATTTTGTCATAAAACGGTAAATGCTGGAGGAATATATTTCTCCAGCATCACGCAAAAAAGAACAGACATGAAACGATAATCTGTTCTAAAAAACGATTACATTTATCAATTTACTTTATTAAATATTATACATATACTTTCAGTTCGCGTTACATACTAAAAGATAGCTATTATAGAAAAAGATTATTATGGAAATTTAACTTATTTATGAAAAGATTATGCAGAGTGCTCAATACGCAAAATATCTTTTACAAATATATGATGTGGGTTTTCATCTTTATCAATCATTGTACATACAGGAGCTTCTTCATCAAAGTACACAATCATTCCTTCTACATACTGATATGTATGTTGAACCTGTACAGTTACTTTAATTTCTACAGCCTCTTCATATGCTCTTTTTATTTTCTGAAGCATTTTTGCCGAACACTTTCGTTTCTCTGGATACATGACCATCCCCATAAACCTATTGCCGGCTCTATCTTTCCACATATAATCCCAATGCGGTAATATGCCTTGTTTAAAATCGCCCATAATTCTCCTCCCTATATTCTTCTAGCTACGAACGTGGCGTTTCTGAATATGTATAAATTACTTGTCCGCCGCGCTGTGCGTTACCAATGAAATGTTTAAAGTCTTCTCGACTTACTAAAACTTCTCTGAACGTATAAAATACATCTTTCGTAACAACATACTCCTTTATTTCACCATTTTTCAGCTGATCCAAAATTGTATTTGCTAATTCTTTATCCATGTATTTCACCTCTATGCAATATTTTATTTTATCGTATATTTTATAGGTCAACAACTGTAAAATTATCCAGGTGCTATACCTTTATTTCATTTTCATTATTTTTCAAAAAAGATTTCTTTAGTATATGTCCACTAAATATCATATACTAACATAGCTACTTCTCTATATCAATCATTTCATCATTCCATTATGCAAAGTTCCATACCACTATGCTACAATATATAAATAGAACTAGGAGGGATACTATGATTCGAAAAGCAAAAAAGACAGACACGAAGCTAGTAGCGCCTTTATTATATAACGCTCTGCACGAAATTGCTGAAAAAATTACAGGTAGCACAGTTGAGACAGAAGTATTACTAGGACTTGAAACATGGTTCTCAAAAGAGAGAAATCGACTGAGCTATGAAAACTGTTTTGTATATGAGCAAGACGGGGGTGCAGTTGGAGTTATTGTCGCTTATCACGGTAGTGAAGCAACAAAGCTTGATGCACCAATTGTACGTCACTTAAGAGAATTACATAAAGATGAATCGATTACGTTAGAAAAAGAAGCCGAACTTGATGAATATTACATTGATACTTTATCAGTTTCAAGTGCATATGGTGGAAAAGGAATCGGTTCTAAATTAATTGAAGCTGCTGAAATCCATGCAACTGAAAAAGAGTATGAAAAAATCGCATTACTTGTTAATTTAGAAAACAAACGTGCCTATTCACTATACGAAAAACTAGGTTATAAAAAAGATCAAATCGTTATGCTTGTAGGCGAACCTTATGCACATCTCGTAAAACCATTAAACATCAAAATTTCTATATCTTAAAAAGAAAGCACACGATTTATATAAATCGTGTGCTTTTATGTTAAATTCGTATTCAATACATTCCCATTCATCGCTTCGTGGAACGTATATGTTGTACATCCCCATGGCTCTCTGTGCAAAATAGGCGTACCAGACCATCCTATCGCTCTCAGTTCCGCACCAATCATTACATTCACATAATTATGACCTACAAGAGCAACACTTCCATGTACGAGAGCGTAACGGTGTAATACGTAAGCCGCTTGCTTTGCTCTCTCTCTTACTTCCTTATAAGACTCAACATCTTTATGGTAACCAAGTATCCATAATGTTCGTCCGATAAACATCCATACGTTAGGTTTACACTTCAACCATTTTGGAGCATAAAAACTCGTCGGAATTTCAGCTTCCCTAAAAAGAGAATTTTGGATAAAGGATAAAGAATCCACTAATTCAGCTGCTGACTGTACAGCACACCTTTGATCACTTGTTACAATCAATTTTGCTGCCTCAACCGCTTCTCTTGTTTCCATTGGTATAGGTGCTTTTTCTGTTATAGTATGTAAGTCATATCCTTTCATCCATTCATGAAAGGATGTAACCGTCATTGGTTCTATAGTACGATCTAAGCGACCATGACGAATAAAAGAAATCTTCATTCTTTCCACTCTCCATTCATCACTTATGAACTCTATTATGTACTATTTTTTAATATCATACCACGCAAAAAAGAAAGGTGTACACCTTTACATATCCCCGCCACTCTCATGTGAAATGGAAGCATGTATCCCATCCATCCCATCAAAATATGTAGTCGTTTCATGATGACGAATCTTTTTTAAATTTATATAAGAAAATACAAATAAAGTTAATGCTATAACACTCCCCACAAATTCAAACATCATTTTACCGCCTCTAATTTCTCCCACTTTAGTAGGTTATTGTACGTTTTTTATTATACCCCTATATAAAGATGTCTGCATTTAAACCTTTCTTTTTTTCTAATAACATGACATTCTTGCATATTTTCTTACAAAAAGTGAATATTTTTCGAATTTTTACTTTGGAAACATTTACAAAATGGACAATATGGTTCAAAATAAGAGGAAATAAAAAAAACCAAAATTATTCTTTTTTGGGAAAACTGTAACAAGGAGAGTTGCTTATGCAGATCGCAGAAACTGGAGATATCATTGAATTTAAAGGTGGAATGCAAGGCCGTGTTCAAAAAGTAAATCAAAACTCCGTTATTGTAGATATAACAATTATGGAGAATTTTAGAGAACTAGATATGGAACCTCTTACAGTTGTAAGTCATAAAAACTATACTGTCATTAATCAAAATGCATAATATAATAGAAAGAAAGGATCTGTATGTTATACAGATCCTTTCTTTCTATTATATATTAACGATTATCAATTGTTTCTGGATATAGGTCATGGTTCATCATGCGGTAGTCAGCCATTTGTTCATACTTCGTTCCTGGGCGACCGTAGTTGCAGTAAGGATCAATTGAAATCCCTCCACGTGGTGTGAATTTCCCCCATACCTCAATGTAACGTGGATCCATTAATTTAATTAAGTCATTCATAATAACGTTCATGCAATCTTCGTGGAAGTCACCATGATTGCGGAAACTAAATAAATATAGCTTTAAAGATTTACTTTCTACCATTCTTTGTTCTGGAATGTAGCTAATATAAATTGTGGCAAAATCTGGTTGGCCTGTTTTCGGACATAAGCTTGTAAATTCAGGACAATTAAATTTTACAAAATAATCACGATTTGGATGATTATTATCAAAAACCTCTAAAATTTCTGGGCTATATTCAAATAAATATTTTGTATTTTGATTTCCTAATAATGTTACATCTTTTAAATCTTCATCTAATCTTCCTGCCATTTTAAACATCCCTTCTCATTATACTCCGCGTTTATTTCCCCATACTAAAGCATGAAGCTGCGGCAATACTTTTGCATTATTCATTTCTTTACAGTTAACCGCTTTTTCAATAAGCCACTCATACTTATCTAATAGCTTTTTAATCAACATCGCATCATCCACAGTTTTTGTATCATCATTCCCTACTTGTAAGAAGAATGGTACATCTGGATAACGTTCATGCATCTTAACTGCATACTCAAAGTCATAATCGTCAAATACTACGACTTTTAAACTAATATCTTTTCCTGCTAATTTCTGAATTATATCATCTAGCTTCTGAAAATCAGTATTCATTGCCGAACTTGGTGGTTTTGGAGAAATCGTTATCTCATCAATTTGAAGTAACCAATCTTGCCATTTACTGCCTTGCGTTTCGATTGCCGTTCGCATTCCATTTTCTTTTAATATAGAAAGAAGAAACTCAATATTTTTCAGCAATGCCGGATTTCCACCTGAAATCGTAACATGAGAAAAATTTTCGCCACCAATTTCTACGAGCTCATTCCAAACGTCCTCTGCTGTCATCTGTCTAATTTGATCTTTAGCAGATCCATCCCACGTAAAAGCAGAATCACACCAAGCGCAGCTATAATCACAGCCAGCTGTACGGATAAACATCGTCTTTTGTCCTACAACCATTCCTTCACCTTGAATAGTCGGACCAAATATTTCTAAGACAGGGATTTTACTCATCGAGCATCCACTCCCGTCTTACTTCTGCATAACTAGTCGGAGTCTCAAATAGACGAACAAATTCAACACGAGCTCCTTTATATTCGTTCACACGATTATCTTTTGTTAACGCTTCTGCCATCTTTTCATAAATCCAAACGACCATATTTTCAGCAGTTGTATTCATCGCTGGTAACGTTTCGTTTAAATAACGATGGTCTAAATAAATTTCTATTTCATTCTTCCAAATTTCTTTTATATCTCCAAAGTCAATCGCAAGACCTATTTCATTTACATATCCACTAATCCCAAATACCACTTTATATGTGTGTCCATGTAAGTTTTTACATTTTCCTTCATAACAGTGTAAATGGTGTGCTGCATCAAAAGTAAATTCCTTGCTGACCATTACTCGTTTATTATGATATTTGAGCTGTTTACGCTGAATATCCTTGTCCATTTTTTGCAAATTTTCTACGATGCGAAATCCAAAGAAATTATCCATTAGTTACTCGCTCCTTCGCGTTCTTGTAGGTACGTATCTAATCCTGCTTTACGAAGTTGACATGCTGGACATTCACCGCAACCATCACCAATGATTCCGTTATAACATGTTAATGTTTTTTCTCGAACAAACTCGAATGCTCCAAGTTCATCTGATAATTTCCATGTTTCCGCTTTATCAATCCACATAAGTGGTGTATGAATTATAAACGGATAATCCATAGATAAATTTAAAGTAACGTTTAACGATTTCACAAACACGTCACGGCAATCTGGATAACCACTAAAATCAGTTTCACATACACCCGTTACAATATGACGTGCTCCAACTTGTTTTGCTAATACAGCAGCAAATGATAAGAATAGTAAATTTCGTCCATCTACAAACGTCGATGGCAATTCACCTTCTTCATGTGTAATCTCCATATCCGTTCTCGTTAACGCATTTGGAGCAAGTTGATTTAATAGACTCATATCTAGTACTGTATGTTTAATTCCTAGCTCTTTTGCAATTTCCGCTGCACAATCAATTTCTAGCTTATGACGTTGATTGTAATTAAACGTTACAGCCTCTACTTCTGCAAACTGCTCTATTGCCCAAAATAAACATGTCGTACTATCTTGTCCGCCACTAAAAACAACAACTGCCTTTTCTTTTTTCATTTCACTCATTCTCCTTCTCTACTACGAATAAGAAGAAAGAACGTTCTTGAACTGTCACAATAAAAAAACAAAACAATACCTAAAGATATTGTTGTTTCCATAGTTTTTTATAGAGGGAGTTCGCGAACCTCTCCCGCGCATCGCACGGAATTCCTTCTTTCATTGACAAAGCTTATTGTAACATATTGTATACTACCAGAAAAAATTTCTGATTTTTCCGCTATTTCTCATTTCATTTCTTTCATTTTATAGTATGATTAATTTAATATGAGAAGAGAGGAGGCATCCCACTGAAATCCTTTATTATTTATCTCTTTCTAAATATATTATTCATCCTTGTTACAATGCTCGTATACCATTTATTTTGGAATCAAAAAGGGAAACGCTCTCCTAAATTAAATTCAGCTATATTTATTGTATTATGTTGCCTCGTTACTATACTATGTATCACTTTCGCAGCAAAAACAAATTATGGATTTCAATTTGATATGCGTCATATCGTATTAGTTGTCGGTACATTAACCGGAGGTCCTATTGCTGGTGGATCAATATTAGTTGTATTAAATATATATCGCTTCTTATTAGGAGGAATAGGTGTTTTCCCATCGCTTATCGGTTCTATCCTTCTATTTATTGTTCTACTATTTACATACAAATTTTTCAATCGAACTTCTAATCGTATAAAAATAATACTTGCTATTATCTACAGTCTCACATACGGATTTAGTTGGATACCTTTCTTCCTTTCAAAGGTTACAAATAAGGCTGATTATATACCACATATTATTGTGTATGAGTTATGTACGATACTTGGTACGATACTTATTTTATATTTATTACACATATTACAAACTCAAGTTCGTCTACAAAACGAACTTATGAATGCTGAAAAATTTCATTTAATTGGTGAAATGGCAGCATCTATCTCTCATGAAATTCGCAACCCATTAACTTCAACAAAAGGATTTTTACAACTTTTACAATCAGATACATGCACTGAGCAAGAGCGAAAATTATATATCGACATAGCCATCAACGGAATCGAACAAGCAAACCACGTTCTTACAGATTATTTAACCTTTGCAAAACCAAGTATTGAAAAAGAACAAAGATTACAGTTAGAAGAAGAACTATTACATGCCTTATCGCTAATTACACCGCTTGCTAATTTAGCAAATGTGCGTACTCATTATATAAAGCAAAGTACTTCTTTTTTTATCGCGGGAGAAAAACAAAAACTAAATCAATGCTTGTTAAATATTTTAAAAAACTGCATTGAGGCCATGCCAAAAGGCGGTGATCTTTATTTCACATTAGTTCCTGATCATAAGCATATTCAATTATATATAAAAGATACAGGAGTTGGCATGGATCAAGAACAAGTAAAACGCCTTGGATCCCCTTTCTACTCAACAAAAGAAAAAGGTACGGGTCTTGGAATGATGGTCGTATTCAGTGTTGTGCAAGCTATGAACGGAAAAATTGATATTATAAGTGAAGAAGGTACTGGTACAACCTTCCTATTAACTTTTCCACTCATACAAAAAACGTGATGAAATACACATCACGTTTTTTCTGTTCCTTCAACTAATTCAGCAAAAGCTTTCACTTTTCCATGTGGTTTTTGATTTTCTTTACGTGCTTTCCAAGCGCGCTCTTCTTCTTTCTTTTTCTTGGACATACTTTTCAACTCCTTCTTTTCTTTCTCTATGTAGTATTCCAAAATAAGAAGAAAAACTATGCACATATGAAAAAGAAGTGGTCTCCCACTTCTTCCTAATTATCGCTGTAAGATTGCATGTTTCGCCTCTTTTAACTGCGTAAGATGTCTTTGTTCATGCAAATCAAGAAATTGAACCCACTGATACAAATTCAGATCATTAAAAACAGGGTGCTTTAATCCATTTTCAAATAAATCTTTTTCATCTATCACACTATGAAGCGCATGTAATAGTTCTTGTCGTGAATGTTCTAGTAATTGAATTCCTTGCTGTTTTTTCATTAACGTTTCTGTTGGTTTCATCTGCTGAGGAGCTTCTCGTTTATGTGTGCGATCAAGTGTAAGTTGGAGGTCTTTAAATGGAGTCGTGTTTCTTTCATTTTTTTGTAAAGCATATATAAGGGCAGACGTGACAGATTGTTCAACTAAATGCAAGTGATGCAAAATTTGAATAATACTCCATTTATCACGGCGTGGCTTTACATTCACTTCTGTATCATTTAACATTTCAATTTCTGATAATAGCGTGCTTCGGGTAGACTGTAATGAGTTCACCAAACTTTCTAAACTCACATCCATATTAGATTGAAGCATACTTCTTTCCCCCCTTTTTGTTGGTGAAAAGAGATGCTCCTTATTAGAAACACCTCTTTAGTATTCTGAATTTTCTTTTATTATCTCATCATTTTCTCGTTATGTCGATGTTAAATATGTGAAAAAAAGCGCATGTTTTTTACAATTTTGTGTCGTCAATTGCATGTAGCCATGCTTCAATTTCTGTAATAACACTTTTCACACAGCCTTCAGCAAATGGAGATGTTAAATTTGCAACTTCTACTAATTCCAAGAATGATTTACTTCCACCTTGTTGACACAGGTTCACATAATCTTCCCATGCCTCTTGTCTATTATCTCTTGCACGTTTCCAAAATTGCAGTGCACAAATTTGAGCTAACGTGTAGTCGATATAGTAGAACGGTGAGCTATATATATGCCCTTGACGTTGCCAGAATCCACCGCGCTCTAAATAATCATTATCTTCATAATCACGATGCGGTAAATACTTTTTCTCTATATTGCGCCATACGGTCTTACGCTGTTCTGGTGACGCTTCAGGATTTTCATATACATAATGTTGATACTCATCAACAGATACACCATACGGTAAAAACAGAAGTGCTGAACTTAAGTGAGAGAAGTAATATTTATCTGCATCTTCTTCAAAGAATAGCTTCATCCATGGCCATGTGAAGAATTCCATACTCATAGAGTGAATTTCACACGCCTCGTATGTTGGCCAATTATATTCTGGAATTTCAAATTTACGACTTTCGTATACTTGGAAAGCATGACCCGCTTCATGTGTTAATACGTCAATATCGCCAGACGTTCCGTTAAAGTTCGAGAAGATAAACGGCGCTTTATAATTCTCAATATATGTACAATATCCACCGCCAGCTTTTCCTTTTTTCGCAACTAAATCTAATAAATCATTATCTAACATGAAATTGAAAAATTCATCTGTTTCAACCGATAACTCTTTATACATCGTTTTCCCATGATTAACAATCCAATCCGCATCTCCTTTTGGAGTTGGGTTACCTGTAGGGAATTCAAAGTTTTCGTCGTAATACGCTAACTTCTCTACACCGATACGTGCTTGTTGTCGTTTTCTTAATTCCGTTGTAACAGGAACGATATAATCTAGCACTTGCTGACGATAATTCGCCACCATTTCCGCATTATAATCTGTACGGTACATTCGTGCATATCCAAGTTCAACAAAGTTTTTGAAACCTAAAGATTTTGCGATTTTCGTTCTCACTTTAACAAGCTCGTCATAAATACGATCTAATTCTTCCTCATTCTCAGCTAAAAATCCGTAATATGCTTCACTCGCTGCTTTACGTTCACTTCTTTCTTTTCCTTGCATAAATGGAATAAGCTGTGATAACGTTCTTTCTTCTCCTGCAAAGTCAATCTTTGCAGATGCTAATAACTGTGTATATTGTGAAGACAATTTATTCTCTAATTGTAAATCTTTCACGACTTCATCAGAATATGTTTTTAAATCACACTCCGCAAGAGCAAATAATTGCTTTCCATAATACGCCTCTAATTCTTCACGGAATGGAGAATGCATTAACGCATTATAATACTTTGTACCATACCCTTGTACAACTGGAGAGAATTCATCAAAGAAATCTTGTTCTTCCTTATAAAAAGCATCTGTCGTATCGACAGAATGACGAATGTAACAAAGATTCCCCATTGTACCAAAATCGTTGCGAATTTCGTTAATTGAATGAATAACTTGTTTTTGTTCTTCCGCAGTTTTCGCGTTATCAAACTTCTCTAAAGCAACAGTAAACTTCTCTTTTAATTCTTCAATATTTGGCCGTTTATATTCATAGTCTTTAAATGACATGAACGAGCCTCCTCTCCATTATATGCATCCTTACTATAATTCAATGCTTACTTCTAAATCTCCTCTTATTCTTCAGCAAAATACGGCATATACTGCCATCATTACATGTAAACAAAAAAGCTTTGGATTTCTTTATCCAAAGCTCCTTTGGAACATATTATTACTTTTCATACTTTCCAATCTTTTTTAATAGATCAAGTAATTCGTCCTTTTCCTCTTTCGTTAACATTTCAAAGGACTGATGTATAATTTGTTCATGCCCTGGAAAAATAGAAGCAATAAAATTCTCTCCAGCCTCAGTTAATTGTGCATAAATAACACGTCTGTCATTCGGGCACGGAATTCTCTTTACTAGTCCCTTTTTCTCTAGCTTATCCACAACATATGTAATGCTGCCACTAGCTATTAAAATACGCTCACCAATTTGCTGAAGTGGTTGACCGCCTTTATGATATAGCAGTTCTAATACAGCAAATTCAGTTGGATTTAACCCGTTACTTTGTATAGATTTGTTTGTAGTATCCATAACAGAACGATGTACACGAGATAATGCAATAAATACTTTTAAAGATTGAGAAATTTCTTCTCGTCCATTATTTGATGTCATACAACTTTCAACCCTTCACTTAAATTCTCAGTAATAAAAAGAAAAAAATAGTACTTCATGTGAATTCCGAATGAGTATTCACTCATTCATTACCTCTCCCCAAATATATTATGAATGATTCTTGAATAAAAACATGACAATTTTAACATAGTTTATATATAATGATAATAAAAAAGAAGGAGTACCAAATTTGAAAGTCAAATTCCACAGCATAGTTTTATATATATTACTTGTTATCCTACCAACGATAGGGATTGGCGCTACATTTTATTCATATCATTCGTATAAAATGAAACAGGAAAACAAACTATCTGCTCACACGGTTCTCTTCTTATATAGAGACTATTTAGATCATCACCTTGGCGAAGCAATTTCTGCATTAGAAATGCTCTCAAAGGTCGTAGGAACCGAGACTGGAAATATAAATGGAGTTAAAGAAATTGTACATGATACAGATGGAAACGATGCACGTTTTTCTGGTCTATATTACACTACACCAGAAGGCATCATTACAATCGCATCCGAAGGTGACCGCCCACCTGTTGATGTCTCTGATCGTAAATATATTCAAGAAGCGTTACAAACAAAGAAGACAACTGTATCATCAGTCATTACAGATCGTGTTCTTGGACATCAAGCTATTATGATTGCTTCTCCCATCTTTAATAAACAGAAGGAGCTATCAGGCTTATTGTTAGCAAGTTTACGCTTTGATTACATTTCATCATCTTTAAATGCCATTAAACCACAATACCATTTTGAAGTAACTGATAAACATGATGTAGTTTTTTTAAATGATGATAATAACGAAACAAGTGATGCGCATTCTAATATGCTTACTACCCCACTCCAAAGATTAAATTGGAAGGTCTCTGTTTCTCCATTACCTATCCATCAAAAAACTTTATACCAGTGGGTTGCAATAGAGTGTATAGCTACTTTATTTTTAATATCTATTTTATTTTTACTGGCTCAATATATGTTGTTAAAACGGCAAACAAAACTTGAAAGACAACAAAATGAACTACAAAAAATTGAATTAGTTGGAACTTTTGCAGCTAGTACAGCCCACGAAATCCGTAATCCTCTTACTGGAATTAAAGGGCTCGTCGCTCTATTAAAAGAGAAATATAAAGATGAACAAGATCAGTTCTATTTTTCCATCATCGAACAAGAAGTAGAACGGATTAATGAAATTGTCAGCGAATTTCTTATTCTTGGAAAGCCAACTGCTATCATTGAACAAACATATGATGTGAGAACCATTCTAAATGAGGTAGCACTAATTATTCAATCTGAGGCGAATCTACATAACATTATATTCAATTTACATTTGCCAGACCATCCTGTTCATATCCGTTGCTCAAAAGACCATATGAAACAAGTGGTTTTAAACATTACAAAAAATGCAATTGAAGCCATGACTTCTGGTGACACACTAACTATTATCGTAACAAACAATGAAACACACGCACAATTGCAAATTATAGACACTGGAAAAGGGATTCCAAAACATATTCAAAAACACCTCTTTCATCCGTTCTTTACTAATAAAGATACTGGAACAGGTCTTGGACTTGTCATATGTAAACGAATTATAGAGATGTACAATGGGCATATTTTTATTGACAGTATAGAAAACGAAGGAACGACAGTTCATATCGAAATTCCGTTACACATAGTATAATTATCCTTATCCCAAAAGGGTAATTATACTTATTTCATAAAACCAGCAACAAGCATTCGCCAAAAATTACTCGATTTCCCTTCATACCCAATTTGAAAAATTGGTACTTTTATAATTGATAACCATTTTGGCGTTTGTTTTTCTTTATAACACTGGTACTGTAAAATAAGCTTGTCCAATTCTTGACTAACTTGAATTGTCTCCATACTATTTAACCCACTTGTTAAACCTAATTGAATCATCTCTTCACGTTTCATATGAATATCACGTGAAAGCTTTTCTAATGTGTACTTCCTTTTTACAGTAAACATTCATATCCCCCTTATTATACTTCCATGCTCTCTACTTCATTTCTCCATTAGCCTTTTAACTGCTTAATCATATTTGAATTTGAAGAATCAGAAAATTTAACATTTTCTCCCTGTAATTTACAAATCTTTACCCTCACTTTGAGAATTATTACAAATTATTCTATCTTTGTAAATACATTCGCAATAATAGACATTTTTTTCATCTTCTTTTTTTACAAACACCAATTAAATAGCGGATTCTCTATTTTCTCTATACTTTTCTTCGACATTTTTTGTTTAATTTATACAAAAACGCAAACTATAATGATAATTGATAATATAGAAAGGAAATATTTATATGCGCAAATATACGATTGCATTGCTAATGTTTACTCTGTTCTTACCAACCTTCTTGTTTCCTATTCAAGCACAGGCCCATACAAACAAAGTAGCTATTGTCATCGATGACTTTGGCAATAATATGAAGGGAACTGATAAAATGTTATCACTTCCTATTCCACTCACTGTTGCCGTTATGCCTTTTCTCCCTTCTACAAAGGAAGATGCGATAGCAGCTCATAAGAAAGGGCACGAAGTTATTATACATATGCCAATGGAACCTATTAAAGGTAAAAAAGAATGGCTTGGACCAAAAGCAATTACAACTGATTTAAGCGACGAAGAAATAAATAACCGACTCGAACAAGCGATTCAAGAAGTACCACATGCAATTGGGATGAACAATCATATGGGATCGAAAGTGACCGCGGACGAAAGGATTGTACGACTTATACTTGCAGCTTGTAAAAAACATGGTTTATTTTATTTAGATAGCAAAACAAATCCTAAAAGTGTTGTTCCAAAAATCGGGAAAGAATTAGGAGTACCAATTATTGAAAATCAATTATTTTTCGATGACGTATACACAGCGGCACATATTTCAAAACAAGCCCAATTACTCATTAAAAAACTTCAAGAAAAACCGATTATGGTAGCTATCGGACATGTTGGGCCTCCAGGTGAAATTACATCCCGTGTTATAGAAACTTCTATTCCTAATATTCGCCAACATGCAGATTTTATCTTTTTATCCGATTTAGCATTATCTCCGCCTCCTGTTTCAAAATAAGATTCATTACTCTAACTAAAAAAGGGAGCAATCTGCATATAGCAAATTGCTCCCTTTTCTTTTCACCTTAAATATAATCTACATGACTCACCCTGAATCCTTTTTTCTCTATTTTTTCGATTAATTGCTTTAATCTTTTTTCATTTAACTCATCTGTTATATTTACAATAACGCGGCGAATATATTGATCGCCATTATCTAGCGTAAATAGTCCACCGATATGAAATGCTTTCAACAGTGTTCCAAGTTCTTTAATCGTTCCCTTACAATCTTGTGTTGCAATTGTTAATATATAACCACCCGTCCGCATACCGAATGAATCTTCAATAACATCAAATATATTGGAATGGGTTAAGATACCGACAAATTCATTATAATCATTTAGCACAGCTAAAAATGGAAGGCGACGAATAGCATAAAATGCCCTAAAAAAAGAATCCTTTTCAAAAATAAAAGCAGAGGAATCTTCCAGCATATGATCCATACTTAATTTCTCTAATCCGCCATTACACTTCTTTTCTAGAAGATCTACTTTATAAATAATCCCCATGAATTTCTTTTCATCTTCTGCTAATACTGGGATTGCTCGAAATCCCGTTTCATTCATAATTTGCAGAGCCTTTTCACCTGAATCGTTCATTTTGCAAAATGTTACTTGCGGTTTTGGCAGAAAATGATATTTAACTCGCAAAATATGTTCCTCCTTACATGTCAACATGTAATCTATATATAATAAGGAGACCTATATTTTATGAGTAAATTCATTTTTTAAAACGCTTTCATTTATTTATTAACTCGTAACAACATCACAAGCATTTTATATAACAGAGCTCTTAGCACCTTTTATCATTAACAATTTCACATGATAATTCATTAAATACTCTATACCCTCTAGCCATTTTTTTGCTTCTTCTGGCGTTTTCCCCCACACAATCATGCCATAATTATGAACGAGAACTACGCCTCCGCCTTCAATAAAATTAGGTACATTATTTTCTAATAAATTAGCGAATTTTTTCTCGTCTTCTACAATAGGAATGGTCATTTCTGTTATACCTTCTTTTCCAAAAACACGTTCCACGCTACGCTTATCAAATGTTACTTCCCCAGTTTCTCCATACAACTCTGATATTAAATGACTATCTACAGTTTGCACTTGTAAAATACATTCTGCACTACTTTTTTTATAAATATCCGCATGCATAAATGATTCGGCAGCTGGTTTTTCTTCATTTTCAAATACTGGCTCACACATACAATTTACAACAATAAAGTCCTCTTCTGAAAATAACCCTTTATCTCTTCCCTCAACATTCACTAAAAAAGTTAACGGCTCTTTTGACGTACAGAGTGATAAACTAATCTTTGTACCATAAAACCAATCACGAAGTGCCAATTCAGATTTAACATCTTTTAATTCATTCCATTTCTTTAGAAAAAATAACATTTCGTCACCCCCGGCGTAATATTCATATAATGTTCGAATCCTTTCTATGTAAAAGAAGTATTTTTTGATTATTCTAAAAATTTAATTGAATTATCACATGAGAACGCTTTTTTGTCAATATGGTTTCATCATTCCTCTTTAAAATAGGCTATTCATATGTCAATACTCCTATCTATTCTTTACTTGATTTCGCAATAAAAAATACGTTATTCTCCTTATGGAAAAATAACGTATTTTTTCACTTTTTATTTGATTATTGCATTATATAAAAACCGCGCATATTGTTCACGTGTTACGAAATCATCACCTAAAAACTTTCCGTTTCCATCACCTTTTGATATATTATGATCCGCTAACGCTTTCACATATCCTTCTGC
The DNA here is from genome assembly GCF_038971285.1 of Bacillus paramycoides. Taxonomy (NCBI): domain Bacteria; kingdom Bacillati; phylum Bacillota; class Bacilli; order Caryophanales; family Bacillaceae; genus Bacillus; species Bacillus paramycoides. Next base: position 1,303,793 of record NZ_CP152427.1, on the reverse strand, counting down.
CCAATGGCCAGTTGGTACATCTTTAAAGCTCTCTTTATTATTTCCGTCTTCTTTTAACTGAAATACTTTATATAATACTACAGACATTTCGTATCGAGTTAATATTCCATCTGGATGAAACTCCCCAGTACCATCTCCTTGCATAATTCCAGCTTGCGCAACTGTAGCAATATCTTGCTCAAACATATGCCCTTTCGTATCTGTAAATCGTTCTTTCTGCTCTACTTTATTTTCTAATTTCAAGTACCTTTGTACTAAAGCCGCAACTTGTCCGCGCGTAATATTGTCACCAAATCCAAATTTCCCATTTCCATATCCCTTAAAAATATTCTCTTTCGCTAAATAATGAATTGCTTCTTCTGACCAATGTCCTTTTGGTACATCTTTAAATGCTACTACTTCTATTTTTTCATCCTCTTTAGTAGTATTCCCCTCTTTACCTTCTACCACATTTTGAATTACCGATCCTGTAAAGAAGATTCCTGTATCCGCAAATGGATCTTTCACTCCAAATTCGTATACTTTCTCACCTGGCGTACTCCATTTCACTACACCATTACTATACGTACCACCATCACTCTTCAGACGGATTTTTGTAGAGACCTCACCGTCTTTCTCATATATCGGTACTTTTACTTCTTTATTTACTTCTGTATCCTCTAGAAAGACTTTTTGGTTTTGAACATTAATATAAGCTTTCTTACTTAGCTCAATTACTGGTCTAACATCACGGATTTCATTTGCAACAAAACTTAAATATACTAACTTATTCAACTTACTAACTGGCGATAAGTCTGAAATATAATTTGCTTCTAAATCAAGCTTTTGTAAGTTTACTAGACTTGAAAATGGCGTAATATCCTTTAACTCATTATTAGGTAAATCTAATTCTGTAAGCTGAGTCATTTTAGCAAGTGGTGTCACATTTTCTATTTTGTTTTTCCCGATAAATAATTTATTTAATTGATTCATTTGTTCAATACCCGATAAATCTTTAACTTTATTACGCGTTAATACTAAGTCCTTTAAAGGTAATGAATATAACGGTTTAATATCTTCAATTTGATTACCCGCTAAAGTTAAGTATGTTACATTTTTCAACGCGCTTAATGGAGCAACATTTGTAATTTTATTATTTGCTAAATTCAAGTAATCTAGTTGTTCCATTTTCGATAATGCTGTTACATCTTCTATTTGGTTGCCTGATAGATATAAACTTTTTACATTTTTCATTTCAACTAATGGTGCAACGTTTGTAATTTTATTATTACTTAAATCAAGAGATTCTAAATTCTCCATCTTAACAAGTGGCGTTACATCTGAAAATTCATTACCACGCAAAGCTAAATGATTTAATTGCTTTAAGTTCGCAAAGAACGACGGATCTTTTATCTTCGCATTCGCAACTGTTAAAGATTTTAAATTTGGCATATATTTTAATGCACTATAATCAAGAATCTCATTCGTATTTAAAAACAAGTTCTTTACTTGTAATAACTCTTCTTTCGTAATAGGTGTATTTAAATCTTTTCTATTAAATACTTTTTTATTAACGAGTTCTCTTAATTTATTATCTGTTATCATATTTTGATTATCAACTGGATTATCCGTTTCCGTATTGCCTGAATTAGAGTTATCATCTGTTTTCTCTGTTTCTTTCTCACCTACAGTTGGATCTTTAATTTCAAATTGAACTTGATATTTGTGATCATATCCAATAGCCGGAATAAGTATATGCATTTGCATATTGTGCTTCTTCTCAAACTCGCCAATTTCAAATTGAACTACTTTCGTTCCATTCTTCCTCTTATCTTCTGACAAAACTTTCACATCATGAAATACACCCGGCTGGTTTCTATCTTCTATTCTAAGATATTGAAAATAATCGCTATCTTGCATTGTTACAGTAACAATTTTTTTCCCGGCTGCAATCGTTACTTTAGGATCTTTTATATATTGAGAAACCATAGATGGCTCGTCTTTTTGGTCCTTATATATTCTAATCTCAGTATCGTATGTACGTTCACTCGCTGCTACGACTGACTGATTTGCTTCAGCTTTTAGTGCTGCTAATGCTGGAGTAGAGTATGCAGCAAATGGAATCGCTAATGTTGTTGCTACTACTAACGCCTTCATATATATTTTTTTCAAAATAATGTCCCCTATCATATATAATTTTTATAGTTGATAACCTTTATCAACTAACTACAAATAAATGATAATGAATCTCATTATCATTGTCAATGAGAATATTACATTAAATTTATATTTCCAAAGATAAAGTGAAACTTTAATCAGTGGGGGTTTTGTTCATCCCCCACTGATTATCAGCTCTCACCAATCGGGCTTTTACGAGCAGTTGATCCCCCACCTAACTTCTTTGCTTTCGCTGAATTTTGAGGTGGGGGTCTTACTGCCCGTTAATGCGGGATAAAAAATAAAAAGGCCCTTTATTCAGAGGGCCTTTTTACTTATCGTATGCAGAATTTCACTTTTTTCTTTTTCATTAATAACACCAATTTTTTGCAAAATATTTGCATACAATACAAGTTTATTATATATCCGTTCTGACATACTTTCCCTTCTTTCCTTCGACCAACTTTTTTTGTATTGGTAAATTATATGAAAGAGATGCGAAAATGTGTCCACTTTTTTTGCATAAATACAAATCTTTTATCCCGATATTTGCAGGCAGTAAAACTCCCACCTCACAATCAGGTGGGAGTTCCACGTATTTAGCAAATTGTCCATTGAATATTATGCCTTTTAACTTCCTCTTCAAAACTATAGGGCATTTTCTTATCACAAATTACATGTTGAATGCGCGAAAACGCTGCTATTCGGTAATTTCCTTTTACCCCTACTTTTGTATGATCACATAAAATATATGTTTTCTCTGCTAATTTCATCATCGCTTCCGACAGTTTTGCCTTTTCTAATTCAAAACTAGAAACCCCAAAACCAGGTAACAATCCATCAATCGAAACGAATGCTTTATGAAAATGAAATTGCTGGATTACTTGCTGCGAAATAGACCCAGATACACGTGAATGCTTTGGAGATACTTTTCCACCAATAAATAAAACTTCACCGTGAAACATCTTTTTATTAATAGAAGAAATTAATTGTGTCGCTACTGGAAATGAACTTGTTACAATCGTTAAATTTTTACGATGAACAAGATATGGCACCATTTGAAGTGGTGTACTTCCGTCATCAATCGCAATAACATCTCCATCTTCCACAAATGTTGCTGCTTTATACCCAATTCGCTTCTTCTCTTCTATATGCAGCATCTCTCGTTCTAACATTGGTGCCTCTATTCCAGCTCCAGGAAGCTGGACGGCTCCACCATACACTTTCTTCAACTTCTTTTCACGATCCAATTCTTCTAAATAACGGCGTATTGTCTCTGTTGATACAGCAAACTCTCTCGCTAACTCTGAAACTTTTACTTTCCCTTTAAATTCTACCTTCTCAAGAATGGTTCGCTTTCTTTCTTCACCTACTACAGACATAACCTCACCCCATTGCTTTCTACCTCATAAACTGCCTTGCTTATACAAAGTTATAACTTTCTTTGTAAGTAGAAACTTCTTCATGAATATGAATACCACGCTTTTTTAGTTCGTCAAAAATAATTTGTGGATTTATAAAAGCTTCCTCAGGTGTCACAACACCAACTTGATTTACATTTCCTTTTGCAATTAACTCTGTAGCAATACCAAATGGAATACCGACGTTTCTCGTATAAGCTCTTAAGTTTTCCCATCCTACAACAGATCCATCAGATAACGGGTGTGTATGATATAAGACATGCCTTTGTTTTTCATTATTTTTCGTACCTATTACTTCTACATGAAGTGCATAACCGTAAACCTCTGTTTCTTGTCCTTCTTTCGATTGTAATAAATACTTCGAAATACAATCCATAATGCCGATTTCTTCCCCATTTATTTCAACTTGATCATTACGCAAGATGCCGTAATCATATAATGCACGTACGAGCTGCATATTCTGTTTTGGCCAAGTTCCTCTCGTTTCTATCAATTTGACGCCTTTATGTTCTAGTGCTTTTGCTAACGTAATCGTTTCAGAATGCGGGATTATATACTGCGTTGCTTTACCATAAGGTGCCGGTAATTCAATTTCTCTCGGACGCGCAAACGGAGGTACTTGCTTAAACTCGCCATCTTCATACACTGTACGCGATGGTAAATGTGGATCATATTCATATGTCGTCGTTTCTGTAATGGATGCAGAAAAAGCAATGGGACGATACGAACCGTGACTTACACGAACTGATTCTACAGTATCTAGCTGATTTGCTGCATGCATTGCCATCATTTGCGTTACACCTGGCGTCATACCAAAACCAGGTAAACACGTTCTTCCATTTTGAACAAATATAGAATGCGAATCACTTTCTTCACCAAATCCATTCAAATTCACGCCGTGACAACCTGCTTCTGCAATACATCGAGTAGACAAGCCATTTAGCTTAATTGTCGTACCGTCCATTACAATGTCATAGCCTTTCATTTTTGCAACCGTATCCTCATGATTCGTTACGTCTACTTTCACAAAATCTACGCGCGGATCGTTGAGCCATTCTACTACTTTCAAGCCCTCTTCTTCATTAAAATCCGCTACTGTAATTGTCTCAAAAGATGAAAATTGCACTAAATCTAAAATTGCTTCACGACAAATTTTACCTGCTCCACCTAAGCAAAATACTTTCACCCTATAACAACCCCTTTAGCGATACTATCAACTAAGCGATTAATATCTGCCTCATGTACATCACCGATATTTCCAATGCGAAATGTATCTACTTTTGAAATTTTACCTGGATATATAACAAATCCATCACGCTTTAATTCATTGTATAATTGCTCAAAATCGAACCATTCTTCTGGATAAATGAAGGATGTAATAATAGGCGATTGATATTTTTCATCTACTAGTGGCTGAAATCCAATTTCTCTCATTCGATTCACTAATAGTTTTTGATTGTTATCATATCGATTGTAACGTGCTTTTACTCCGCCCTCTTTTTCTAATTCAAGTAGTGCTTGGTAAAAAGCGTGTACAACATGTGTAGGTGACGTAAAACGCCATTTTCCATTTTGATTTTCCATCGTCTCCCACTGATCGTATAAATCTAATGATAATGAACGTGCCTGCCCTTCACATTTCAATAATTCATCGTGCTTTGCAATAACAAAGCCGAACCCAGGAACCCCTTGAATACATTTATTCGCACTACTAATTAGAAAGTCAATTTGCAACTCAGCGATATCTATTCCAATACCACCAAAACTACTCATCGCATCAACTAGTGTTATTTTTCCGTATTGCTTCCCTAATGTACATACATCTACAATTGGATTGATAATACCTGTTGTTGTTTCACAATGCACAACTGCAATATGTGTAATCTCTTTATCTTGTTGTAATATCTTTTCTACTTCTGCAATATTAGTAGGCTCCCATTCTTCCGTTTGACTAACCACCACATCTATATGTAACATCTCTGCTATTTGTACAATTCGCTTACCATACGCACCATTTGTACAAACAAGCAACTTTCCATTTTTAGGAATAACAGAACCAATTACTGCTTCAACTGAAAACGTACCGCTTCCTTGCATAAGAACAGTCGTATATTTCTCTTCTTCCTTCGTTGCTAACGATACAAGTCTAGTTCTTACATCTTGCACCATCGTGTTATATTCAACATCCCACGTACACCAATCGTATAGCATAACTTCTTTTACCGTTTTTGTTGTCGTTAATGGTCCTGGTGTTAATAATAAGTAGTGATTTTCAGTCATGATCCTATTCCCCTTTTATGAAATAATAAGTTCTTGTTTCTCAATATGTTCCATTACGGTTTCAAGTTCCTGCATCGTTTCAATCGTAAAGTGCGCTCCATTTTCAACAAAGCGATTACGAACTACTTCTATTTTTTCACGAAGCTCTACTGAATCCATATTATCCACTTCCTCTTCAGTTAACCCGAGTTCACTACTGCCGAGAATTACACCCACTGTCCACATGCCAGCATTTCTTCCCTCTTTCATATCTGATACTGTGTCCCCTACTTTTATCATATGATTCATTGGATAAACGCCTAGTTCCATCGCATTTTTATAGCACATCCACGGATATGGACGACCCGCAGGAACATCATCTGGCGTTACAAGGAAATCAGGTTTATACCCTTGTAGAGCTGCTTCTTTAGCTACAATGTTCATCATTTCTCTCGTATAGCCAGTCGTTGAACCAATATTAATTCCTTTTTCACGTAAAGAAGCAATGACTTCTTTTACTCCATTAATAGGCGACGCATAGCGCGGTAAAATAGCGAAGAGAATCTCTTCGAATTCTTCATACATCTCCTGAATGTCTGCTTCTGTTGGTAATTGTCCGAAAACACGATTCCACTCACTCGCAATACGAGGCATCTCTGTAAGTGCCCTTACATGATCTATTTTTAATAATCCCATTGGTTTACGAGCTTCTTCTGCTGTAATTTCAACACCGCGTTTATGGAAAATCTCCATAAATACTTCCAGTGGTGCAAAACATCCATAATCAACTGTCGTACCTGCCCAATCAAAAATAACTGCTTCTATTTTCATTCAATCCATCACCCTTCTTATTTATCTTTTTTGCCATTGTGACGTTCGGTTACGAAGTGCTTTCGTACCCCATTCATATACAACTCTTACTACAATATTTGTAACAACAATAAGTACACTCATTGCAGCTGCTGGCGCTACATTTCCTGCATCATCCATATTTACAATTGATACGGCAGCTAGTTTAAAATCAGCCGAGTATAGGAATACAACTGCCGAGACAGTTACCATTGAATTTACGAAGTAGTACATCACCATTTCTAAAATTGCCGGTAAACACATCGGCACTGTTACTCGAAAGAATGTTTTATAAAACGGGATGCCCATTGACTGTGAAACAAGTTCAAATTCTCGGTCCAATTTCTTTAAAGCTGTCGTTGCGGTAACAAATGTTACGGCATAAAAATGAATGATATTAACTAGTACCAACACAGCGATTGTTCCGTATAAAGAATGAAACGGGTTTGTTACAGAAAATCCAAAAATTTGTATTGTTGGTTGACTAAAGAAGAAGACATAGCCTAACCCAAGTACTAAACCTGGTATCGCTAAAGGGACGATAGAGAAAAAGTAACCTGCTTTTCGGAAAAATTGTAGCTGATTTATTTTTTCTATCGCATAAGCGAACATAAATGTTAAAACCGCTCCAATAACCGCTGTGATTGCTGAAACAATTACGCTATTTTTAAAAGCTTCAAGTCCATCTCCTGTTAAACTAGAAAAATTAAAATGTTCAAATGTAAAGCTCATATTATACGGCCATACTTTCACACTTGCAGCAATACCAACAGCCACAAATAATAGAATAATCATAAGCGTTACTACGCTACAATATACGAATGAAATAACATCTCGTTTCTTATTATTTATTATTCTATAAGGTACTGCTTTAGAAGATAAGAGATTTGCCTGCTTTCTTTGCGTAATGCGATCAACTGCAAATGCAAATATAGCTGGGATTAATAAAATCATTCCGACGGTTGCACCCATCGGCATATTTTGCTGCCCAATTACTTGCTTATATACGTCAGTAGCAAGTACATTATATTGCCCACCAACAATTTTTGGTGCCCCAAAATCAGTGAAACTAAGTGTAAATACAACGAACATCGCACTAATTAATCCGTACTTTACACTAGGTAAAGTAACAGTGAAAAATTGCTTTGTTTTACTCGCTCCTAACATATTAGAAGCTTCATATAAACGATAATCAGAACCTTGAAAAGCAATTAATAATATAAGAAATGCTTGCGGAAATGTATACATGACCTCAGCCATTACAATTCCTACTGGTCCATATAAAGGGATTTGTATTCCTTCAAACAAACCAAACATTCCTTTCGTTACTAACCCCTGATTACCAAATAAATATGTAAGTGCAATACCATGCATCATCGTTGGTGCGAATAATGGTAACAACGCGATATATTGAAATACACGCTTCCCAAACACATTCGTACGAGCGATTGCATAGGCGTAAGCGAAAGCGAGTGTCACTGCAATAACTGTTGTCGCACCCGAAATCCATACCGTATTTTGTAATGATTGTACTAGCGTTGGAGTTGTGAAATATTTACTGAAATTCGCTACTCCAATGAATGCTCCATCTTTATCGTAAAAAGCTTGTGTAAATAATTGTAATAGAGGTAATACAAGCATAATCAAAAATGTAAGAAGCATACTAATAATTAATAGTCTTTGCATCCACTCTTCTTTACCGATACGTCTCTTAACCTTTTTTTTCGTACTTTCTACCTCGAAATTTTCTAACATCTCCATCTATACAATGACCTTCTTTCCATATGACAACATATGATTTTCTGAGAAAGAGATTTGAATCGGCTTTCCTTTTCTAATAGCGGTTTTCTCTACTTCTGATGCCAATATATCCACTACAATTTTCTCGTTATACAGATGTGTTTTTTCTTCTACAATTCTCACTTCTGTCCGATATACAGATCCGCGAAATTCCATACTTTCCACAACCGTTTTAATACCACCGTTTTGTACAACTGTTACATGTTCGGGACGAATGGCATGTTCTTCATTATTTTCCGAAAAGAAATTAATAGAACCAATAAAATCTGCCACAAACGGATTGGCTGGTCTTTGATAAATTTCCTCTGGTGTGCCAATCTGCATGATTTCCGCATGATTCATTACAACAATTTTATCAGCCATCGTTAATGCCTCTTCTTGATCATGCGTGACCATAATAGTTGTTACTCCTACTTTTTCTTGCAAATCACGCATTTCTCTACGTAACTTTTCACGTACTTTTGCATCTAAAGCAGATAACGGCTCATCAAGTAATAGAATATCTGGAGACAGAGCGAGCGCACGTGCAAGTGCTACTCGCTGCTGCTGTCCACCAGACATTTGAGCAGGATATTTATCTTTTACATTCAGCAAATCTACAAGTTCTAACGCCTCTAGCGCCTTCTCTTTTACTTCTGCTTTTCCATATTTTTTTGTCTTTAAGCCATATTCAATGTTTTCAAGTGCTGTTAAATTCGGAAATAATGCATATGATTGAAACATCATTCCGAAATTCCTCTTTCCAGGAGGTAATGCTGTAATATCTTTTCCATCCACAGCTATACTACCTGTTGTTGCCTCTTCTAGCCCTGCTAAAATTCGAAGCAATGTTGTTTTCCCACAGCCACTTGGGCCTAATAAACATACAAACTCATTTTTTTTCACAGTAAAAGAAATATCTTTTAACGCTGTAAATGCATCAAACTGTTTTTGAATGTGTTGAATTGATAAATATTCGCTCATTTTTTCTCTCTCCCACTCACTTACTTTTTCGGTTCTGCTTTTTGGCCAAACTCTTTTTCCCATTTTTCTAAAATTTTGTCGCGATTTTCTGCTGCCCACTTAAAGTCATTCTTTTTGTATAACTTTTCTGTCACATCTTTAGGGAATCCATCTGGAAGTTTATAATCATTTTTAATTGTCGCAAATCCATTTTTCTCGAAGTATAACTTCATTACATCATCAGTAATTGCCCAATCTAAAAATGCTTGCGCTAATTTTTCATTTTTTGCATTATCTTTTTTTATAAGTGCGTTTGCTTCTACTTCCCAACCTAATCCTTCTTTCGGCAATACAACTTCAACTGGTGCACCTTTTTGTTTCTCTTTCAAAGCACTATAAACCATTGATACGCCAACTGGATATTCGCCTACACCTGCTAATTTCGCTGGCTTTGAACCTGAATGAGTATAAGTTGCCATATTATCATGAAGTTTCTTCATATAATCCCAGCCCTTATCTTCACCCATAATTTGTAACCATGCAGAAACTGTTAAAAACCCTGTTCCAGAAGAAGCTGGATGTGGCATAACAAGCGTTCCTTTATATTCTGGTTTCGTTAAGTCTTCGTATGATTCTGGCATCGGTAAATTTTTCTTCTTTAATTCTTCTTTATTTATAGCAATCCCCGTCATAAATGCAGTATTTCCTACCCATTTTTCTGGTTGCTTATCATCTTTAAATTGTGGAAGAACACGATCTGCTCCTTTTGGAGAGTATCCTTTTAACATATCTTTTTTATCTAAAGCCAATAGACTTGATGCAGCAGTTCCCCATACAACATCTGCTTGTGTATTTTTTCCTTCAGCTAGCAATTTTGCTGTAATAACTCCAGTTGAATCACGAACAATGTTCAGCTTCACATCTGGATATTTCTTTTTAAAAGAATCAAGATAAATTGGTACAAGTTCTTCTTCGATCGCTGTGTAGACAGTTAATGATCCAGATAGTTTATCATCTTTTACTTTTGCCCCAGCACTTTCTTCTTTCTTAGCACCACACCCCATTAATAACGAAAATACCATTCCAGTTGCTACAGCTTTAAAGATTGTTTTTTTCACTGTCTCTCTCTCCTTTTACAAATCTTATGTACAACTCAAATATAAACAACTAGTGTAAAAGCAGTATTAAACCAACATTAATATTTTGTTTGTTGTTTGTTTTTGTGTAATACGTTGCTACTTCTATGTTTTTTCTCATTTTTCTGCTAATAATGAACACTAAATTTACAAATAATTAAAAAAACCTTTATAATCCCACAAAAAAATGAGGCGTTTGGAAAAAACGCCTCATTTTTGTTTACCTTTTTTTGAATTACGATTTGCATACTTCGCGCTATTTTCTCCTTCATACTCTAATGCAAATTCTGCATCTGGTAAGCTTTCTTTCGGAGTTTTATTATTGTTAATTGCAGCATTTTGTTTTACTTTTCTTTTTACCAATACATTCACCTGCTCTCCAGAATTCACTTTCTACTCTAGTTTGAAGCAAGCCGAAATAATTATTACTGGCAAGTGTTAACAAGTACATAAGAGCCGCTAGATGGAAATACTACCTATGAAGAAATCATTATAAAAAGGAGCGATTATTTTGAAGAAGAAAGATAAAATTCAGTCACCAATTCTAGACGAAACGCTCCCGCATCAAATGAATTTTCCATCTTTTAAAGGAACAGGAAAGAAGATGCAACAACCTTTCATCAATCAATATGACGTCGTAATCGGAGACAGTAAATATGATTCCGAGAACAGTCCACTTCACAATTGGAGTGATGAAATAGATCCCGCCATTATGGCTGGAGAAGAATGGATCCATCCTACTAATGATATTGGTTGGATTTCAGAAGAGAATCAAGAGTTGCTAAAAAAAGAAGCAGATAGTAAAAATGACGCTTTTATGCATCCGCAATTTGGCATTAACGACTAAAAAACCATTCTACCTAACATAGGTAGAATGGTTTCATACTATCCAATAATAATTCTCTCTTTCGGGTATTTATAGCGAGGTGGCTGTTCTCTTCCGCCACTAGCTAGTATAAATGTTAAAATACCAACGCGACCGATAAACATAAGTACAATGAGTACAAGTTTACCAACAGTTGTTAAATCTGGCGTAATACCTGTCGATAGTCCTGTCGTCCCGAAAGCAGAACAGACTTCAACAATTAAACTCATAAGCGGTACATTTTCCGTAATGGATAAAATAAATAGTGCTGTAGCACATAATAAAATACCCATCGTCATAACGACAGATGCTTTCAGCACGTCCTCTTCATGTAGCTGACGTTTGAAGACTCTAACCGTTCTCCCGCCTCTTGCAAAAGTGTATAGCGATAATATACTAACAGCAAATGTTGTTGTACGTATTCCGCCTCCCACCGAACTTGGAGATGCCCCTATAAACATTAATATACTCATAAATAAAAGCGTCGGTTGTGACAATTCACGTATATCCATTGTAGCAAGCCCACCACTTCGCGTCGTCACAGATTGGAATAATGTATAGAAAACCGTTTCATGCCATGACTTTCCTGCTAAAAACTGATTTCGTTCTAGTAAAAAAATCATAATTGTTCCAACGATAACGAGCGCAAAAAATGTTGTTGTCGTCAATTTTGTAAATAACGAAAAACGAAATAGTTGCTGTCTCCTTTTACTAAGGAACTGTTTCACTTCCATTAATACAGGGAATCCGATTGCTCCTAAAATAATAAGTAACATATGAATCATTTGAACAATATAATCTTTTTTATACGGAATTAGCGATTGCCCTGTTAAATCAAATCCGCCGTTCGTAGTTGCACTAACAGCCGCAAAGAAACCGTGAAAATAAGCTTCTTGCCAAGTTGGAAAGTAAAGTAGGAATCTTGTACCTAATAATATTGCTCCAATAAGCTCTATTGAAATAATTACAATTAAAATAGAACGCATCAATTCTACAAGGCCTGATAAATTCCCTTGATTATGGTCTGCCATAATCAGTCTTCTTCTCTGCAGACCAATCTTTTTCCCCGTTATAATCCAAACGAATGTACCAAGCGCCATAATTCCTAAGCCGCCTAATTGTAAAATAAGGGCTAAAATAACAATTCCTGCCGTAGTAAATGTATCTGAAATCGTAACAACAGACAGGCCCGTAACACTTACCGCACTAACAGCTGTAAAGAGGGCATCTATAAATGTCCATTCCACACCAGACTTCGTAACAAACGGTAAACTAAGCAATATCACCGATACAACTACTGCTAATAAATAAAACAAAACAATAAGTTGCACGGGACGTAATTTTTGTAAAAACTTTTTTATATCTTTCATTCCATCACTTCGCTACCTTTTTCTATCGATTAAATAAAGAAAAATCTTTACTTTCTTTATTTGTAAATAACTGCTCAAATATTTTGGCAAATACCATTCCATACACAGTTCCATTACCGCCATGTGACAATGCGTAAAATAAATTATGTATCTTTTTGTCTTCTTTTAAAATAGGGAGACCATCATGACTACTTCCAAATGCTGCCGCCCAATAGTACTCTGCCTGTATATTCTTATACTGCGGGAACATCTCTTTTACAATGTTAATAAGGGTATCACGCTTATGCAATAATTTCGTATCACCAATTGTTTGAATTTGCATCGCTTCATCTAACCCGCCTATAATAATACGGTCTTGATATGTTCGAAAATATAAGTAAGGCCGTGCTGTTTCCCAAATTAATGATCGTTCATACCAACCTTCAAATGAATCTACCTTATTTGTTACAACTGCATAAGATGTTTCTACTGTTGTATTTTTTTCTTTCTTTCCGAAAAACTCTTCATATCCCGTCGCCATAATAATATTGTTTGCTACAATTTGATTTCCTGTTTTCGTATAACAAATTAAATCATTTTGGCGTTTTTTTATATGAATGGCCTCTGTATGTTCATATATAGTAGCACCCATTTGATTTGCTTTATGCAAAAGGCTATGCGCCAATAAATACGGATTCACCTCGGCATCACCGTGTGTGTATAATGCCGCTTGTTTTGTAAAAGGATAACGTTCTTTCACATCAGATTCTGTAAAATACTCAACCGGAAATCCATAATTCTGTAACGTATTATACTCCTTTTGTAAAAATGAGACATCCTCACTTTTACTTGCATAATATAAACTATTTCGCGGAATAAACTGGGGATCAATATCGAGAGTCGGTACAACTTTCTCCATCGTTCGTAACGCTTCGTAACAAAGCTTATATGCTCGTACCCCTTTTTCTTCACCAAATGTATGGATAAGTGAGGTTAACGATTTATCATGAAGAAATTGTAGTAAACCTACATTTGCAAATGTACTACCACATGCAATTTCTCTTTTTTCAATAAGCATCACACTCATGCCAATTTTCGCTAAAAAATATGCTATATGGGCACCTGCTTCGCCACTTCCGACTACAAGCACATCACATATCATATCATTTTCTAACGGTGGATAACAAGGTATAGAAACTCCTGTATTCCAAAACAACTTACCAGTCATAAGTTTCATAATTATACTCCTAAAATATAAATTTCTCCCCTCTATGTTTTGTTATTTTCCATAAAAAAATCCAACTAACATATGCTAGTTGGACTTTTTTATTTTTACTTCGAACGCTCGTCAAGCCAATCTCCAATCGTTGGATACGTTTGTTTTACCGCTGTTCCACCGTAAACAATCGACATATGTCCCGTTGGTAAACATACATATTGTTTATCTGTGCTAGAAATATGATCTAGCAACGCTTCTACTTGGCAGGGCAGGGCGATATGATCACGTTTCCCTGAAATATTTAAGACATTCGCCTTAATATTTGCAAGGTCTACCTTTTGTCCGCGAATAACGAGTTCACCCTTAACCAGTTTATTGTTTTGATAAAAATCACGAATCCACTGTCTGTATGATTCACCTGGGAACGGAATGCCATCGCCAACCCACTTTTGAACTAACCTCCAGCTTTCAACGAAACGCTCATTCTCTGAACGATCTACTAAAGCAACATATGGACCAACAAAGTTCGTAATTGGTTTTAACATTTTGTTTCCGAAATCAATCATTTCTGGCGGAATATTTCCAAATGTATCAACCGCTTTATCTAGATTGAAGTATTTCTCATCTAATAAAGGACCATATAATCCTGTTTCAGAGAAATCAAAAGGACTTGTCATAAAGATTAGGTTACGAATTGGCATGTGCGGATGAAGTGCCGCATAAATAGAAGTTAGCGTTCCACCCATACAATAACCAAGTAAAGAAATCTCGTCCGATTTTGCAGTTCGCATTACTTTTTTCACTGCTTTTGCAATATAATCAAACACGAAATCATCAAATTTCAAATGACTATCTTCTAAACCAAATGTGCCCCAATCAAGCATATACACATCAAAACCACGGTCCACTAGATATTCCACTAAACTATTTCCAGGAGTTAAATCCATAATATATGGTTTATTAATAAGAGCATATATTAATAGAATTGGAACTCTTTGTGTTTTTTCTTGTTTTGGAATGTAGCGATAAAGCTTCGTCTTATTCTTCGTCCAAATAACCTCTTTCGGCGTTAATCCTACTTGCGGCTCTGGTTCACGTAATAAAATTTCACTCGCCCTTTTCACACGGCGGTACGCTTTTCGGTACTCTTCTGGGTATAGCTCTAATTGCTTTTCCCATTCTGTTACGAATGTAGTCATTTTTCTATCTCCTTTTTGGTCGATTTCCTTCTAAAAAAAGAAGTGCATTCCTGCTATGGATATGCACTTTTTTCTTACTTCATTACATATATAATCCGCCGTTAATGTTTAATTGCTGACCAGTGATATAAGCACCGTCACGGCATAGGTATACTACACCTTTTGCAATTTCATCAGCTTGACCAAAACGTTTTTTCGGGATTTTCGCAACGATTTTTTGGCGTACTTCTTCTGGTACTTCTGCTACCATTTCAGTATCAATAAATCCTGGGCAAATAGCATTTACAGTTACATTTGTTTTTGCAAGCTCTAATGCTAATGATTTTGTAAATCCTAGCATACCTGCTTTCGCTGCTGAATAATTTGTTTGTCCAAATCCACCAGCTTGTCCAATGATAGAAGAAATGCTAATAATTCTTCCTTCTTCTGCTTCCGTTATGTATGGAAGTACCGCGCTTGTCGTATTAAACACACTGCTTAAGTTCACATCAATTACGCGTTCCCAATCTTCACGATTTAATTTTTTGAATGTACGATCTCTTGTAATACCAGCATTATTAACAAGAATATCAACTTTACCAAAATGATTCACTGCTTCTTCTACAAGTCGGTTTGCATCTTCTACTTTAGAAACATCCGCTTGAACTGCATAAACGTCATGTCCTTCTTTTCCTAATTCATTTACTAAGTTTTCAGCTGCTTCTTTGCTGCTGTTATAGTTAATAACAACTTTTGCACCTTCTTGTGCTAACGCTACTGTAATCGCTTTTCCAATTCCTTTTGCTCCACCTGTTACGATTGCTACTTTGCCATTTAATTGAACCATTTCTTTTCCCCCTTAAATGAATTTGTGAACGATTATTATGAATCATTTTGGTACTCATACTATGGAGTCCCTATATAATTATGTTTCGCTGGTTATACACGTAAAAGAGATTCTCCCCCTCTCTTTTACCTGTTATAAACAAGCGCTATTATCACTTTTTATTTTCTGGTTTATTCGTAGGTTTTACTTCTTCTTTTACAGGTTCTTGTAGCTTTGCTAGTACTGCATTTTGCTTTTCTAGCAATTGTAAAATTTGATCAACTTTCGTTTCTAGCGTGCGAATATCTTGTTTTACTTTCGTAACATCACGCTTTAATGTAGGAGCTTGTCCTACTGACTCTACCTTCTCTTCTAGAAACTCCTCAATGTTATCCACTTTGTTTTCTAAGTTAATAACAAGCGTAGCCACTCTAGCGATATCCTCTTTCGTAGGCACATTCACCTGCTCTAAATAATTTTTTGTCGTATCATTTAATGCTTTTTGATAAAACAAATTCAAATCTAGAACGCTGCCCATCCAAGCAGAATATTCTTCTGTTTTAATTGTTTCATTGAGCGCTTTTCCCCAAAATGTTTCGGTTTGTTCATAAGCATTTTTCCATGCTTGTAGTGGATCGAATTTTTGATCAATCACTTTACCTACACTCCCTTTTTCGTTTTTGAAACAATTCAACCTATTCATTATTTTCTAATATTCTGAATAAAACTTCAAGTCTATATTTTATTTTTTTCTATTTTCTAACAAATGTATTGACTTTAAAAACAGATAGGTGTAAATTGCACTTATAAGCAAAAAATTCCATCTAACTGATTCATGAGGTGATGCACAATCATGCTACATAATGAACCAGAACAACGCGAAAGTTTGGAGAACAACCAAGCAAAACAACCAAACTCCATGCCAAAAAACTTCTTAGTTCCCTTCTTACTTCTATGTCTAAAAGACTGGAGTCTTCATGGTTACAAACTTATTCAAATGCTAATGGATATCGGCTTTTCTTCTGTTGACCAAGGTAATGTCTATAGAACACTACGCAAATTAGAAAAAGAAAATCTCATTTCTTCTACTTGGGATACAAGCGAAGGAGGGCCAGCAAAAAGAATTTATTCTTTAACTGAATATGGAGAGAAATATTTAGCAACATGTGCAACTTCTTTTGAGCATTACCAAAATATGCTGCGAACGTTTTTCACGTTATATACGAACGCATTCTTTCCATTTGCCACTTCTCCAGAAAAGGATGAAAAGGATTCTTCATCTTCACCTGGTGGTACAGCAGAGTAATCTGCGTTCACAATATGCAAAAAAACATTTGGGGGTCAAACAATGGAAACTAAACCAAACGAATTGGTCGATGCATTTTGGAAAAACTGGTCTCAATCTCTTTCCCTTTTCTCTTCAGCTGGGAAACAATTAGAGCAACTTACTTTAGAAACATTAAAACAACAACAAGACGCTTTGCATAAATTAACATCAGGAGTAGATGAACTAGAAAAAGAACTGCAACAATTCACTAATCAATTCAATAATCAATATACAGATTACGTGAAGCAATTAACTGGAAACTCCTTAAATGATCAAATTAACGAGTGGCAAGACAAGTGGAAAGAACTTTCTGCTCATATGCAACAGCTAACTGTTTCTCCTACAAAAACATCTTTGTCTATCCTTACTCAAACAAGCGGTCAATTTGAAGAAACAACTAAGCAATTTATTGAACAACAACAATTACAACGTGAAGAGGCTCAAAAACAGTTAGAAGGTTTTTTGGAAGAGTTCAAGTCGAAACAGTTGGAACTCGCAAAAAAGTTCGAGGAAAATTCAAAAAATCTATTTACTTCCATCAAGTAAGAAAAATGTGGGAGCTAACTGCAGCACAAACAAAACTCTTTCTTCCTCCTACTACATCAAGATGGCTGGCATTTTTCGATATGGAAAAGAAGGAGGACAAAATGAATCCATTTCAAGAAGCACAAACTGTTCCGGAGCTTCGTTATGATGAGATTCAAGTCGGTGATCAAGCATCCCTTACAAAAACGATTACGGATGAAGACGTTATCAATTTTGCAAAGTTGACTGGAGATGTGAATCCTATTCATATTTTAGACTCTTTTGCAAAAACGACAATGTTTAAAGAACGTATTGCTCATGGCATGCTCGTTTCAAGTTTCATTTCGACGATTCTTGGTACGAAACTTCCAGGGAAAAATACGATTTATTTATCTCAAAACATTTCATTCCGTGCTCCTGTCAAAATCGGCGATACACTTCGCGTTGTGGCAGAAGTCATCAAAAAACGTGACGATAAAAAAATCATTACGTTGCAAACAAACATATACAATCAATCCGATGATATTGTCGTGGAAGGTACAGCGACAATACTGAAAAAAGAGTAGCAAATTTGCTACTCTTTTTTCTATCCAATAACTTCTAATCACACCGATTACTTCCGCGTATGAGCACGCCGGTTCCACATAAAATAACAGTACCAGTTCAGATAAGTACTTAGCTGGACTGGACTACTTATAAGGATGTGTATCATCATGGCAAAAACAAACAAATTACTAGTTCCAGGTGCTGAACAAGCACTTGATCAATTTAAATATGAAATTGCACAAGAATTCGGCGTAAGCTTAGGGTCTAATACTGCATCTCGTTCTAACGGATCAGTTGGCGGTGAAGTAACAAAACGTCTTGTTTCTTTAGCTCAACAACAATTACGCGGATAACACTATAACATATGGCTTAGAGGCAGATATTCTCTGCCTCTTTCTATTTTTAACATACATAAACGTACTTTTTCACATACTAGTAAGAGCAAACAGAAAGGAACGGTATGTAACATGAAACGGATTAACATTCGCATGAGTCCTCCCCGCGTTCTTACTTTGTCTTTTATCATGTTATCAATTATAGGTACATGCTTATTAAAACTACCAATTGCTACAACAACGTCTATTTCATGGCTCGATGCTTTATTTACAACAGTTTCTGCTTGTACGGTTACAGGGCTAGGGGTTGTGGACACTGGAAAAGTATTTACTTTATTTGGTCAATGTGTCATTTTAACGCTTATACAAGTGGGCGGACTTGGCATTATGAGCTTTGCCGTTTTAATTGCGATTATGCTTGGCAGAAAAATTGGCCTTCAAAACCGAATTTTACTGCAACAAGCATTAAATCAAACGAATATAGGCGGTGTCATCCGTCTTGCCAAAGCATTATTTTTATTTTCTTTTACAGTCGAATGTATCGCTTCTTTCATTCTTTCTTTTGAATGGGTACCGAAATATGGGATTGCTAAAGGGATCTATTATAGCTTTTTTCATTCCATCTCTGCTTTTAACAATGCTGGTTTTTCTGTGTGGAGCGATAATTTAATGTCCCATTCTCATAGCATTCTTGTCAATCTTGTCATTTCCTCCCTCATTATTTTAGGTGGGATTGGTTTTACAGTAATCGTAGATATAAAAAGAAAGAAAAATTTTAAAAACCTTACATTACACTCAAAACTTATGCTCTCTTCTACTCTAATCGTCAATATTATTGCGACTATTTTTATTTTTACATTCGAGTTCCACAATTCTCTCTCTATGAGAGGATTTACTCCATTTGAAGAAGGCATGGCTGCTTATTTCCAAGCTATTTCAACGCGTACTGCCGGGTTTAATACAGTTGATATTTCTGCATTATCAAAGCCTTCCCTTTTACTAATGATGCTTCTAATGTTTATCGGCGCCGGTAGTGCTTCAACTGGCGGTGGGATTAAATTAACAACCTTTTTAATCATGTTTTTTGGAGTATTTAAATTTTTACAAGAACAAGATGATATTGTCGTGTTTAAAAAATCTATTAAAGATACTCTTATTGTCAAATCATTGACCATCACTATTATTTCTATTTCATTTATCTTTTTTGCTATTTTAATTTTGAGTATTACTGAGCGAGTTCCTCTATTGATGAGTGCTTTCGAAGTATTTTCAGCATTTGGGACTGTCGGTCTCAGTATGAATTTCACACCGCACTTAACGATGATTGGAAAAGCTATTATTATCTTTATGATGTTTTTCGGCAAAATGGGACCTTTAACACTTGCTTTTTCATTTGCACGTAAAAAGAACCGAAAAATAAAATATCCGAACGAAGATATTTTAACAGGTTGACAACCGTATAAATTATCCATATAATGAGAATACAATAGCATATCTCCAAAGGGGAGTAGCGTCCAAGAATATTTCTTGGAAACAAAGTCGTCATTACGTAGAACTTAGTTCTTCCGGCTTTGTTGGCATTTTCATTACATATGTCTAGCAAGACCTTTGCCTATTAACGGCAGAGGTCTTTTTTGTATTCATTCCCAAATTCTTCCAAAGTTAATAGACAGGAGTATGGGGAAACTAAATAGTGGGGAAATTCTTCACTTATTTAGTACTTATAGAAATGAGAGGAGAATGTACATGGATGTATCATTATTATTGGAGTATGGTTGGGTATTACTTATCCTAATTGCACTAGAGGGGATTTTAGCAGCTGATAACGCTCTTGTTCTTGCAATTATGGTAAAACATTTACCAGAAGAAAAACGAAAGAAAGCACTATTTTACGGATTAGCGGGGGCATTTGTTTTCCGTTTCGGATCGTTATTTATGATTTCGTTCCTAGTCGACGTATGGCAAGTGCAAGCAATCGGTGCCATTTACCTTATGTTTATCGCTGGTAATCACTTATTTAAAACGTATGTTAAAAAGAATACGGATGAAGAAACAGAAGAAAAAGAGGCAAAGAAAAAACAAGAGAACTTTTGGTGGACTGTATTTAAAGTTGAAGTTGCAGATATCGCCTTCGCAGTTGATTCAATCTTAGCTGCCGTTGCATTAGCAATGACTTTACCGAAAACAGGATTAGGTACAATTGGTAGTCTTGATACTGGGCAATTCGTTGTTATCTTTGTAGGTGGACTTATCGGATTAATCATTATGCGATTTGCGGCAACTGCTTTCGTACAAATCTTAAAACGTAAGCCAGGACTTGAAACTGCAGCATTCTTAATTGTAGGTTGGGTTGGTGTGAAACTAGCAGTTTATACATTAGCACACTCTGCATTAAATGTAATTCCACATTCCTTCCCAGAATCTACACCTTGGAAGCTTACATTCTGGATTGTATTAGTTGGAATCGCAGTTGGCGGCTGGTTTTTCTCGAAAGAAGTAGAAACAAAAGTCGAAAAGAATCTAGACGAAAAAGCGCTGTAATTACAGCGCTTTTTCTTTTTCCTTTCTCCCTCTCCATGTCCAGAAAAATTTCTATTATACTACTTTTTGAAAACGTTTTCTTGATATATGTATGTCCTTTTTGTGAAACATTACACAAACTTATTGAAACTATGATCAAATCCATGTACTTTATTCATATAAGGAGCATTTATAGATGATGTACTAAAGGAGCGTATTACTCATGCTAGAACAAGGATTAGATTATGTTGTCAAACTGGCTAAGAGCAAAAAACAAATGCTAGATATAAACCCGATGCAATATTTCATTCGTGCCGCACTTGCGGGTATTTATATCGGTTTTATTATCGTACTATGTTTTAAATTAGGTAACTTCTTTCACATTGCAGATTCACCAGCCACTTATTTAGCGGCTTCCATGTTTTTCGGAATTGCCCTCGTCCTTATTATATATGGCGGTGCTGAATTGTTCACTGGAAACACAATGTACTTCACTGTAGCAACTTTAAGAAAAGAAACAACGATTTCTGATACACTTCGTAACTGGGTCGCTTGTTATGCAGGAAATTTAGCTGGTGCTTTATTCTTTGCTTTACTATTTTATGCAACTGGAATTTTCGAAGCAATTGATCACGGTCATTTCATGAATAAAGTAGTAGAAGGAAAAATGAATACACCTACAATTCAATTATTCTTTAAAGCGATTTTATGTAACTGGCTCGTATGTCTTGCTTGTTTCTTACCTTCTCAAGTGAAAGGTGATACAGCAAAAATTATGATGATGATGCTACTCGTTTTTACATTCTTCTTATCTGGTTACGAACATAGCATTGCAAACTTATCACTATTTGCTTTATCTTTAGTTTCACCGCATCCGGAGACAATTTCTTTTACAGGTGCTATTCATAACTTAATTCCAGTTACAATCGGTAACATTATTGGCGGGTCTGTATTTGTTGGTGTGGTATACCATTACTTAACAAAGAAAGCACCTGACATGAAACAAGAAGAAGCCGAATTAGTAGCAGCTCAACAAGAAGAGATTATTCCGTTGCAAGCGCATTTGAAACATTAAAAACTCCAAAGTTTTACTTTGGAGTTTTTAGCTCCCCACATATTTAACAACAAGATGAGGATTAATTTCTCCTTCTTCCTTTCCCTTTTCAATTCTCTGTTTCATCTTGTACATACCGATAACATCATTCGTATGAAGGTGCATTTCATTTACGTATAAACCTTCTTTACAAAAAGCCTCTACAAAATCTAATCCACTTTTTTCTCCCCATCTCATGTTAAAATCAAGGGAAAGAATATTCACATCATAATCCCGAACCATTTGCAAAGCACATTCTACTGTAGTTGCAGGTACATACCCGTACGGGCAACTTCTTTGATCGTCCATATATACATTCATGTTCTATCCCCTCTCTATTTTGCATACGTGATCAACATGTAACATATTGCCCCAAGACTAATAAAGGGACCAAACGGAATTGGGGTCCTCATTTTCATACGTTTTAATACGAGACCCACTCCAAAGAAACAAAGACTAAAGCAAGATGCTAAAAATAAAACGATAAAAATCCCTTTCAGTCCCACTATAAATCCAAGTAACGAAAGTAATTTTATATCCCCTCCCCCAAGCCCTTCTGGATATATCTTTTGCATGCAATATAACAAAATGAATATAACGCTACTACCAACTATACTATCTGTCCAAGTGACTAACGGTACAAAAATACATTCTAAAATGAGTAAACAGGCAAACGAAGCTAAAATACGATTTGGAATTAACATATATATGTAATCTGTAACCGAAATAATAAGAAGTAATGAAAATAGCGATAAAATGATAATAAGTTCTTGTTCCACCCCAATCATATATACAGTAAGAAAAAATATCATTCCGGTTACAAGTTCAAATACTACGTACAAAATTGAAATTTCTCTTTTACAATTCGTACACCGTCCCCTTTGTATACAAAATGAAATGATTGGAATCAATTCTTTTGGCTTTAGCACATACTTACAATAATGACAATGTGAACGCGGGGCAATGATAGACTCACCTAGTGGAACTCTCATCGCAATTACCATAAAAAAAGAACCAAACACCATCCCCACTAACAATGCATATACATAAGTGAACATCCCTTCCTCTCCTTTCCAGAAGAACATAGCAAAAAAAGGAGAGAACTTCTACTTCATATTATCTCTATTCTATTAAAAAAGCAGGCCATTTTCTGGCCTGCTTTCCCCTCTTTTATACGATGAAATATACTGCTTTTAATGGTCCGTGTACCCCGACAACAAGATTCATTTCAATATCTGCCGAGTTACTAGGTCCTGTAATAAAGTTAATACAAGATGCCACTTTCTCACCATTTTCTATACGCGAGTTCATATCCTCAACTGCTTGTGTAATACGAGGCACAAGTGTTTCACGTGGAATAATAGCAAAGTATACAGTCGGTAAAAAGTGTAAAGAACGACCTTGGCCTTTATGACTTTGTACAACGATCGTACCAGATTCAGCTAAAGTATAATCACTAAATGCAATTCCAATATTCGCTCTTTCTGCGATACGCATATTCTCTTCTTTCTTCTCAGGATCCCATACATTCACTTCAACATTTTGATTTGGAAGCTCTTCTTTAAATAAAGACGTCAATCCATAGGAATCAAAACGTTCATCTGCCGATAACATAATAGGTCCCCCACCGTTTTCCACGATTACTTTTTGAATATCTTCACGTAAACGGTCGTTTGTCGTTTCCACAACAGTTGTATGAATGTTTGTACATTGATTTTTAAATACTTCTAACAATTCTTCTTGTGAATAATCTTTTAACGTTTCTTTATTCACATTATTTTTCCACACTGGACGTTTTACACCATCCGTTTTACGCGTGCGTCCAAGTTCTTTTGCAATATTATCTAGAAAGGACTCACGGTTTTGAATTAATCCTGTCATTATTTGTCCCCGCCTTTCTTATGATCTTTATACCAATCACGGAATCTTTCTTTACTTGGAGCCGGGAATTCACGAATATCTGTCCAGTTTTTAAGTGGCCCAACACCTTTTGATACACGGTTACCAGATGTAAATGGACTCATTGCTGCTGGCGCCATTTTTGATCCTATTTTATATAAAGCTGCTGAAGATGCACCCATACTAAACATTTTCATTGCTAATTTTTCTGCAAGTGGAGCACGTCCTTCTTGCTCAACGATAACTTGGCGATGTTTTAATAATAAATCATGCAATGGAATTTTTACTGGACAAGCTTCTGTACACGCCCCGCATAAACTAGAGGCATAAGGAAGCTCTTTGTAATCATCATATCCGCCTAAAAGTGGTGTTAATACCGCACCAATTGGTCCTGAGTATATAGACCCATATGAATGTCCACCAACATGACGATATACAGGGCATACGTTCACACAAGCAGCACAACGAATACATTGCAACACTTGACGGAATTCAGATCCAAGAATTTGAGAACGACCATTATCGACAATAACTAAGTGGAATTCTTCTGGTCCATCTACTTCCTCTTCTTGAATTGGTCCCGCTACAGTTACATAACTTGTTAACTTTTGACCTACTGCACTACGACATAGTAAACCAACTAAAACATCTAATTCTTCCATTGTCGGAACCATACGTTCCATACCCATTACTGCAATTTGTGTTTTCGGAATCGACATAACAAGGTCGGCATTACCTTCATTCGTTACTAAACAAAGAGAGCCAGTATTTGCAACAGCGAAGTTACAACCTGTCACACCAATTTCTGCATCCATAAATTTTTCACGAAGTTGTTTACGAACAAACTTTGTCATTTCGTATGGATCATCAGAATTTTCATAGCCAAGCTTTTCTTTAAATACATCACGAATTTGCGTTCTATTTTTATGAAGAGCAGGCGCAATAATATGTGAAGGTGGATCGTTATCTACTTGCAGAATATACTCTCCTAGATCACTTTCTAACACTTCACAACCGATTTCTTCAAGTGCATGGTTCATACTAATTTCTTCTGTTACCATCGACTTTGATTTTACTACCTTTTTTGCCTGCTTCTTTTTTGCAACGTCTTGAATATACTTTGCTGCTTCCTCTTTCGTTTTCGCAAAGTACACATGTCCGCCTCTTTTTGATACATTTTCACTTAACTGCATTAAGTAATAATCAAGATTTTCTAATGTATGTTGGCGAATTTCTTCACCCAGTTCACGCCATTCTTCCCAGTTTCCTAATTCATCTGCTGCTTTTAAACGATTCGTATATAAGCGTGTTTGTGCAGAAGATACTGCTCCGCGCATAAACGAATCTTGAATTCCATCGCCAACGCGATCATTAAATTTTTTCTCACTGATTTTCATAGACATAGCTTATGTTCCCCCTTCATGAGCGACTATTCAGTACCTCAGCAATATGCATTACTTTTATTTCTTTTCCTAAACGCTCAATACGTCCGCCAATGTTTAACAAACACCCACAATCTGCACCGATTAAATAATCAGCGCCTGTTTCCATTGCACTATCTACCTTTTCATCTACCATTTGCTCAGAAATCGGAGTCATCTTCACTGAAAACGTTCCCCCAAATCCGCAACAATTTTGCACATTTGGCAACTCTCTCACAGTTAATCCTTTTACATTTGATAATAAAATTCCCGGTGCCTCTGTTACTCCAAGCATACGTGTCATATGACATGATTTATGAATAGTAGCGACCCCTGGTAAACTTGCACCGACATCAGTAACCTTTAAAACATCTACAATAAATTGTGTAAATTCATATGTTTTATCGGCAACTTTTTGTGCACGTTTAGCCCACTTCGGATCATCTTTAAAAACATGCGGATACTCATGAAACATTGTCGCACAAGAACCAGATGGCGTAACGATATATTCTGCATCTTCGAAAGTTTCAATCATATGTTTCATCGCTTCTTTTGCTGCTTCTACATGGCCGCTATTATAAGCAGGCTGACCACAACAAACTTGTGCTTCTGGAAATTCAATTTCACAACCTAAACGCTCCAACACTTCAACTGTTGCTTTGCCGACGTTTGTTTCAAACATATCGACTAAACAAGTAACAAATAAAGTAACTTTCATAATTATTACTCCCCCTTTTTACAACTCCACCAACAAACATATGGTCATCAGATGACTAAGGAAAGAAGAAGTAGGCTCAACCATGGCCTATCCTCTCCCTTTTCTAAAGAAAACGCTTACTTAATCTCTCTCTATTTTATCAAAAAATTTGATTTTTAAAAGATTAAATTACGAATTTATATCGTTTATACCTGTGACAATATGTTCTACATTTGTTAAATGATCTAGCATTGCTTGCTGCGCTAATTCTACATCTTGCTTTAACACTGCATCATATATAACTTGATGCTCTTCTATAAGTCGTTCTGATGTTGTTTGTTCACCATATAAAATAATGCGTCTTGATTCACCAATTGTTTCAGCAATCATCTCTGAAACATGATTCATGAGTTCAAGCAAAATGTTGTTATGCGAAGACTCCGCAATTCCCATATGGAACTGAAAATCTGCTTTTTCACCAGCTTTTTCATCTCCAATGCTCTTTGCCATTTCATCTAACCAATGTTTCATATTTTTCAAATTCTCTTCCGTACGTTTTGCCGCAGCTGCTCGAACTGCCCCCACTTCAAGCACCTTTCGCACTTCTAATAAATTCAAAATATCTTCTTTCTTCATTAATAATCTATTGTTTAATGATTTCGTTAATGAAGAAGAATCGAAATTCTTCACATATGTACCTTCTCCTTGTTTCATCTCAATTAAGCCCATCGCTCTTAGCGCACTTAGCGCTTCACGTACAGCAGATCTGCCAACTTGAAACTGCTCAGCTAATTGATGCACAGGAAGTAGTTTGTCACCAGGTTTTAACGTACCATTTTTAATCATTGTCAAAATAGCTTCAGATACTTCTTCGTAAATTTTTTTCGGTTTAATCGATTTGTACTCCAGTTAAATCACCTCAGTATCTTCCAAACAACAATTGAAACGATTTATAAAAACTTTGCATCATAACTATTTTAGAACGAATTGGTAAGAAGTACAAATGTTTTGTTCATAAAATCGTCAAATTTCCGATATTTATTACATATTAATTTATATCTTTCTGTATAACTATTATCTCCCATAAAAAGTGAAACTTTAATCAGTGAGGGTTTTGTTCATCCCCCACTGATTATCAGCCCTCACCAATCGGGCTTTTACTGGCAGTTGATCCCCCACCTAACTTCTTTGCTTCCGCTGAATTTTGAGGTGGGGATCTTACTGCCCGGAAAATAGCGGGATAAAAAAGCACGCTCTAAAAACTAGAACATGCTCGCCTCATCCTGTACTTTCAATTTAATAATAACTGTCGTCCCATTCCCTTTTTCACTTTCAATTCGCCACTGTCCATCATGTATATGAACAATTTGTCTTACAATAGCAAGACCTAAACCTGTTCCACCATGTTGGCGACTTCTCGCTTTATCAACGCGATAAAAACGTTCGCCAAGATTTTCTAAATGCTCTGTATCAATACCGATTCCCGTATCTTTTATGTTCAATTCACAATAATCATCTATCTGCCTAAGCGTTATCATAATATCCCCGTTTGGATTTGTATACCGTATCGCATTATCTAACACGTTATGAAGCACTTGTTGCATACGATCCTCATCTATCATTACAATGATTTCTGGGTTTAAATTTGTTGAAATACGAATTTTCTTTTCTATAAACTTAATCTCATACGTATCTAGCACATCTTCAATCAGTTGTGAAAAAACGATAGGTTGTTTCTTTAACGGAAAATGTTCACCTTCTAATTGTGCTAAATCTAATAAATCATGTACGAGGCGCTGCATACGATCCGCTTCTTTATGGATGAGCTGCGTTACTTTTTCTTGCTGTGGTCCCTTCGCTACACCATCTAAAATAGCCTCGCTATATCCTTTTATATAACTAAGCGGTGTTCTTAGTTCATGCGAAACGTTAGCTAAAAATTCCTTACGCTTTACGTCCTCTGTCTCTAAAGAATTTGCCATTTTATTAAATGCTTTTCCTAATCGTCCAATTTCATCTTCAGAAGAAATTGTAATTCGTTCTGAGAAATCTCCCGTAGCCAAATGATTCGCAACTCGTTCCATTTGCGAAAGCGGTCTCGTAATGGCAATAATAATTTTTCTGCCAATCCATATTGTCAGTAAAGTTATAGCAAGTGCTAACGGTGCCAAAATAAGGCCCATATCATATATTAAGTCTTTTATACTTTTTAAAGGAATATAAGAATATACAATGCCAACTAATTTTTTATTTTCTAAAACAGGGATGACAACCCCCATAATATTACGGTCAAAATGTTCCTCGTATCCTATCTTTGTCACAGTTTTTCCATCTAATAATGCTTGCCTGTCCCCTTCACTTATAAGAGAATGATGATGCACATCAAAAGGTAAGCATGCGCTTAAATCACGTGGATTGGATACAAAAAGAACGTCTGAACTAGATATTTGATCAAATGCTCTTACTTTCTCTTCAAAATTTGATATGCCTTCACGCTTATCATATTGCGCAGCAAGCCCCTTCCCCTCCGTTACTAATGAATCTTTTAAATTATCAACGTATAGTTTTTCGTACGAGTATAAAGATACAAAATAGAGAAAAGAAACTGTTACAAATACTGCACATACTACTGTCAGCCAAAGCTTCTGTACCATCGTAAACATACGTTACACCTCAAATTTATAGCCTACACCCCAAACAGTTTGAATGTAGTTTCCACTTTCTCCAAGTTTCAAACGCATTGTTTTCACGTGCGTATCTACCGTTCTTGTACTTCCGGCATAATCATATCCCCATACCTTTTCCAGCAATTGTTCTCGGCTAAATACTTGTCCCGTATGTTGGCAAAGAAAATAGAGTAAATCAAACTCTTTTACTGTAAGAGAAATCGGTTCACCATCTGCCTCAATCTTCCTACTTTTTTCATTAATAAGGATCGGTCCAAATTGAACTTCCTCTTGTTGTTCTTGCTTTGTATAACGTCTTAACACAGCTTCCATACGAGCAATTAATTCTCCAGGACTAAATGGCTTTACAATATAATCATCTGCTCCCATACGTAAACCGTTCACCCTATTCCACTCTTCACCTTTTGCTGTTAAAAATATAATTGGTACATCTGACGTTTTTCTAATTTCTTTACAAACTGAAAGTCCATCCATCTCTGGCATCATAATATCTAGTACAACGAAATCATAATGATTCTTCTCTAATTTTTGTAGCGCTTCTTTTCCATTTTCAGCTTCTCCCCACTCGTACCCAAAATTATCTAAGTACATTCCAACAAGCTGTCTCATATCACTTTCATCATCTACAACTAGCACCCTATATTTACTCATTGTCCTTCCCTTCTCTCTCTATGAGTTGAAACGGCCCTTTTCCGACTTTAATTGTTTTTTTTATTTTTAAATTCTTCATATCCATGACGCACACTTCATCACTATCATAGCTTGCTACGTAGCCTTCTGCTCCGCTCTTCAAAAATGCAAATGGGTTCGATCCTACTTCTACAGAAGCAACCTCTTTATACGTGCTAACATCAAACTTTCTAAGCATATTCGAGCCGTGACTTAATGCATATACATACTTATTATCATTCGTTATATTCACAGGCATAAACGGGGCGTGTAAAGAACGTATCATTTCTCCGTTCTGCAAAGAATACACTAATACTTTCTCATTCACTTGATTTCCATCACCATGTCCGCCAATCCATATCTCTTTGCCACCCGGGCTAATTGTTGCTCCCGTTGACGCTGGGGGAATCATAAAGGATTGGACCACTTCTTTTTTCTTTGTATCAATTGTCGTTAGCTTCGTATCATAAAAGTTTAATACAGATAACTGGTTATCGTGCTCTACCATCGTTATTGGTCCTTTTCCGGTTGACACACTCCCCGTCTCTTTTCCTTTTATCGTAAAAAACCTGACCTTTTGAGCATTTTGATCGGCAGCAAATAATTGTTTTTTATCTTCTGATACGACAACATTTACAATGCCTTTTCCCGTTTTATATTTTTCCACTTGCCTTCCTTCTGCTAGTGAATATACATACATGTACTCTAGCTGCTTACCATATACAAGTATGTCCTCACTGTTTGGAAGTAGTGCAATTCCTGCCATCGGTTCGTTAAGTTCCCATGTCGTAATTAACTTTTTTGTTTGTTTATCAACAAAACTAAGGCTACCTTCTTTTATATTCGTTGTTATAATAACACTTTGATCTTTAGCAATCGGTGTATATGAACTTCCTTGACACCCTACTAATAGAAATAAAAAACAGAGAAGAAAAACATACTTTCTCAAAAGATCCCCTCCATCTTCGGATGATTTCGTTATAATTGTAAAATAACAAATAAATGTGTGGAAAGTGTGAAATTTCCCTTTCTTATATCATTTACATATATAATGTACAACAAATAGAATTTGAGGTGTGCAAATTATGCTTTTTCCTGATTTAGCAAATAAAATTGTACGAGAAGTACGCAGACTAATTAAAGAAAATATTATCATCATTAATATACAAGGCGTTATTATCGCAAGTACAGATATAGAAAGAATCGGTCAATTTCATGAAGGTGCACTCCGCTGCGCGAAACAAAAGAAAACTGTCATTATTACAAAAAAGGATGAACGATGCTTGCAAGGCGTAAAGGCGGGTATGAACCTCCCCTTACTATTCCATGACGAAGTAATTGGTGTCATTGGAATTACAGGCGAACCTGAAAATATTTCACAATACGGAGAAATATTACGTAAAATGACCGAACTACTCATTCACGAAAACTACTTTTTAGAACAACTAGAACTTGAACACCGTTCTTATGAAGCATTTGTCTTTGATTGGCTTCAAAATACAGACTGGTCTCCAACCTTTCTTGATCGCGCCAAAACACTTGGTATTGATTTATATAAGAAGAAACAACTTATTTTGTTCTCTATCGATCAAAATGACACGATGCTTCAGCGTAAAGTTTGGCAACACATACGCAATCTATTAACAAAGGAGCACCTATTTGTTCGCTGGGGAAATGATCGATTTATTTTATTTACATCCACGAACTCCAAAGAGCAAACGTATCAATTTTTAAAACGATTAAAACAAGACTGTGAAACTTTATTTTCTATTCCTTTATATATCGGGATTGGACAAACCGTTACGCCAAACAATATGAACTTATCGTACGAACAAGCGTTACAAGCTCTTTCTGTATCACTTGAAACGAAGAAAATTGTATTTAATGAAGATTTACGTTTAGAAATGTGCTTACAAGATATTTCTGCTGAAACGCGGGAACAGTTTCTAAGGCGCACCATCGAAAACTTACTATCATCACCTGAGCTTATGCACACTTTACGTTTATTTATCGATTATAACCAATCTTATAAACAAACAGCGAAGCAATTACATATACACATTAATACATTGCATTACAGACTTAAAAAGATTGAGGAGCATACAGGACTTGACCCAAAACAATTCAAAGACTTAAACATTTTATACTTTTCTCTCCTCTTATTAGATACTCACACAAAAAAGAATGATAAAATAGATTAATCTTTAGATGATTATACATAGAAAGAATCCCCCAACTTTTTTATCATTATAATGAAAGCACTGTTACAACGTTTTTTATTATGACTAAATACGTTAACAGTTTGAGGGGGATTTCCAATGTTAGAAAAGCAAATTATTCATTCATTCGTATCCATTGTTGGCGAAGATAATGTAGATACATCCAATATGGGGCGTTTAACGTATAGTTATGATGCCACTCCAAACTTCCAAGCAATGCCTGATGCAGTCATTGCTCCTCGTAATACAAATGAAGTAGCTGAAGTGTTAAAAATATGTAACGCTCACAAAATCCCTGTATATGTTCGTGGTTCCGGAACAAACCTTTGCGCAGGGACATGTCCACTTGAAGGCGGTATTGTTCTTATCTTCCGCCATATGAATAACATTTTAGAAATTGATGAAGAGAATTTAACAATTACTGTGCAAGCTGGTGTTATTACACTTGATATTATTAAAGCCGTAGAAGAAAAAGGTTTATTTTATCCACCAGATCCAAGCTCGATGAAAATTTCTACAATTGGCGGTAACATTAATGAAAACTCAGGTGGATTACGCGGATTAAAATATGGCGTAACACGTGATTATGTGATGGGTCTTGAACTTGTCTTACCAAATGGCGATATGATTCGTACTGGTGGTAAATTAGCAAAAGATGTAGCTGGTTACGATTTAACTCGTTTATTTATCGGTTCTGAAGGAACACTTGGCGTCGTAACAGAAGCGATATTAAAACTTGTTCCTATGCCTGAAACGAAGAAAACGATGCTTGCGCTATATGAAGATATTAATGAAGCTGCACGCGCTGTTTCTTCTATTATTGCAAATAAAATCATTCCAGCGACACTCGAGTTTTTAGACCAGCCGACAATTGAAGTTGTAGAAGAGTTTGCACAAATCGGTTTACCAACTGACGTAAAAGCAATTTTATTAATTGAACAAGATGGTCCACCTGAAGTTGTCAATCGAGATATTGAAAAAATGGCTAACGTTTGCCGCTCTATGAATGCAGTCGATGTTCGCGTTGCAAAAGATGAAGCGGAAGCAGATGCGCTTCGTACTGCTCGCCGTAGCGCACTATCAGCACTTGCAAGACTAAAACCTACAACAATACTGGAAGATGCAACTGTGCCACGTTCACAAATCGCTCCGATGGTTGAAGCTATTAATGCCATTGCAAAAAAATATAATATTCCTATTTGTACGTTTGGACATGCTGGTGATGGTAATCTACATCCAACTTGTATGACCGATGCTCGTAATGAAGAAGAAATGCACCGAGCTGAACAAGCTTTTGCTGAAATATTTGCAAAAGCAATCGAACTTGGTGGCACAATCACTGGTGAGCATGGTGTTGGTGCGATGAAAGCTCCGTATTTAGAAATGAAATTAGGTAAAGAAGGTATTGCTGCTATGCAAGGGATTAAACAAGCCTTCGATCCAAATAGCATTATGAATCCAGGAAAGATGTTCGCGAAGGACACTCGTAAAAGAGTGGTGGTTGAGCGATGACAACATTAAATAAAGAAAACATTCAAAAAGAATTTAAAGAACGATTAAGTGAAGATGAACTACTAAACTGTATGCGATGCGGTTTCTGCTTACCAACTTGCCCTACTTACATTCAATCTGGGTATAAAGAATCACATTCCCCACGCGGACGTATCGCGTTAATGAAAGCGATCGTTGACGGTTTGATTGAGCCAGATGAAGATGTTGAAAATACATTAAATGTTTGCCTCGGTTGCCGTGCTTGTGAACCTGTTTGTCCATCTGGTGTGAATTATGGACATTTATTAGAAGAAGCTCGTGATATTATAAATCAAAACAAAAAGTTCTCGGTGCCAGTGAAAGCTGTTCGTAAAGTCGTTTTTGAAGGACTCTTCCCGCATCAAAATCGAATGAGAACATTAACCGGTCTACTTAGATTTTATCAGCGTTCTGGTTTACAAACGATAACACATAAAACAGGGATTATGAAACTATTCCCTGAAACACTTGCAACGATGGATCTCGTTCTACCAAAAGTCCCTAAAATGAAAGCAATGAAAGATCGCCCTGAATTTTTACATGCTGAAAGTACAAAAAAGAAACAAGTTGCATTCTTCACAGGTTGTTTAATGGATACGATGTTTTTAGAAACAAATAATGCAACAATGAAACTTCTTCAGTTAGCTGGTTGTGATATCGTTATTCCGAAAACACAAAGTTGCTGCGGGGCATTACATGGGCATGCTGGTGAGCAAAGCGGTGCAAAAGAATTAGCGAAACGCAATATAAAAGCTTTCGAAGATTTAAACATCGATTATATTATTACGAATGCTGGTGGTTGCGGAGCTTACCTCGTAGACTACGATTATCTTTTAAAAGATGATCCACAGTGGGCTGAACGTGCGAAGCAGTTTGTTTCTAAAATTAAAGATATTACCGCTATTCTAGTAGAACTAGACTTCCACAAGCGAACTGACTTACGACTCACGCCGCAAATTATTACGTATCAAGACTCTTGTCATTTACGCAATGTTATGCGAACATCTTCAGAACCTCGTATGTTACTAGAAGCAATTCAAGGCGCAACATATCGTGAAATGAAAGACGCGGATCGCTGCTGTGGTTCTGCTGGTATTTACAATATTGTTCATTCAGAATTATCCATGGAATTTCTAGACTACAAAATGGACCGTGTACACGAAACAGAAGCGGCAACTATTGTTACTGCAAATCCAGGTTGTTTATTACAAATGAAATTAGGCATTGAGCGAGAAGGTCTTTCTCATAAAATGAGAGGAATTCACATTGTAGATTTATTATTAGAAGCAATTGAAACCAACTCGTAATAACTCGTAACATACGTAATAATAAGAAAACGGCTATCTCCTTCGTCTACGTAAAGAGATAGCCGCTTTTTTGTCCTCTACAACATTAAAAATATGTTACTTTATTATAAAAAAGAACGACAGAAACATTACAGTTTTGTAAAAATCAATCCAGTATATTCCTCAAAAAAACTCTCAAACCATTGATACAATAGGATTCTTCATTTTCTATTTAGGTAACTTTATCCAAAACTCCCCTCTTAAAACCAAGTATAAAAATGCTGAAAATTCCTTTTATACTCTATGTTTCTCTTATTTTTCCTCTTTTCCCCTCTTAGGATAAATTAGGTAAATTTTAAGTCTATGAATTTTTTTCCATCTTTTTTCTCACAAAATCTATGCTACGATGAATTTGTCAGTCAGACAGGCTGTCAAAAACAAATCGTGTGAAAACAAATTAAAACTTTATATAGGGGGACACACATCATGAAAAAACGTGTTTTATTATCTGTAGCTGCTGCAACGGCTCTTACTTTAGGAGTATCTTCTCTAGATGCACAAGCTGCAACAGTACAACCATCTAACATAAAGGTTCAAAATATTCAGCATTCAAAAGTGATGATGAAGCAAATGAGCCAACAAGAATTACAAGCATTCTTACAATCTATGGGCGTGGAATCATTAGCACAATGGCAACAAGGAAACTTCCAACCAAATTGCATTATTCCTGGTCAACAACCTACTGAAAATGTTGTAACTGAGCAACCAACAGCTAAGCCAGAAACTCAAAAGCCTGCTGAGCAAAAACCAGTTGAGCAAAAGCCTGCTGAAGAAGTTCAAAAACCAGAAGCTCAAAAGCCTGCTGAAAACAACAATACTCAAAAACCAGCTGAACAAAAACCTGCTGAGCAAAAGCCTGCTGAAGAAGCAAAATCTTTAAGCGAGTTCGAACAACGTGTTGTTGAATTAACAAACGCTGAGCGTACAAAACAAGGTTTACCAGCTTTAAAAATCGATACTGAATTAAGCAAAGTAGCACGTATTAAATCTGAAGATATGCAAAAAAACAACTACTTTGATCATAACAGCCCTACATACGGGTCTCCGTTTGACATGATGAAGAAATTTGGTATTTCTTATACATCAGCCGGTGAAAACATCGCTCAAGGCCAACGTACACCTGAAGAAGTAGTACAAGCTTGGATGAACAGCGCTGGACACCGTGCAAACATCTTAAATAACGGTTTCACTCACATCGGTGTTGGCTACGTAGAAAGCGGTAACTACTGGACACAACAATTTATTACGAAGTAAATAGATTAAAAGAGTCTTCTCATTATGAGAAGACTCTTTTTTATGTTTCATAACTTTCTATTATGTATGAGTATAAAATGTAAAACATGAACAAAATAGAACCACTACTTATTACACTAAGTAATACATAAAACCCCCACTTCAAATTCAAAAATAATGAAAATAATATACTACATGCCATCATTTGAAAAATCCGCCTACTCACTAAACGGATCTTTTGTAATTTGATTGGGTCTTTTTCCGTACTCTGAACTTGTTTAAACAACTTACTAAGCATAAACAGAAACATACTAATCCCAATTGTTAGTCCTGTTTGAAAGGATATCATACTTCCAAAATTAATAAAGAGAATGAGCATATGGATAAACAACATAAATAAAGTAATCGTCTTTAGAAATCCACTTATAATGACATGCTCGCCTTCATTAAACTTATATATATTATGTGAAATAATATACATCAATCCATGTAAAAAAATAAGAAAAAAAGGAATAAATGCTATAACAACTTGTTTACTCATAAAATCGTTCGGCCCACCATTTTCATCCCAATGTACAGCCATCTCATTCGGTAAATATGGATAGAGGCATAGAGTAACTAAAAGACAAGCGAATAATATTCCTAGTATATATTTATATTTGACCAAGCAATTCTCACCTCTCTTTTCTCTTAACGGCTTCGCTTCTTTTAGAGAAATTCCTGCAAGAATCTACTTTTCTCAAATTTAAGCTTACACTTTATGCATTCATTCTTTGAAATTCTTTTATTGTATCATTTAATTTTATAGGAAATGGTACATCCACTTCGATTTCTTCTTTCGTAATAGGATGTAAGAAGTTTATCTTCATGGCATGTAACGCTTGCCTAGACATATATTTCGTTTGTCCACCATATAATACATCCCCAATTAATGGATTGCCATTATAGCTCATATGAACACGAATTTGATGAGTCCTACCTGTTTCTAATTGTAACGTTACGAGCGTAACATTTTGGTTTTTAAAATACTTCTCTACTTTATAAAATGTGATAGCTTGGTCTCCCTTTGGAGAAACACGTCGTCTCGTCGCATGATGGCGATCCCTTCCAATCGCTGCGTCAATTGTTCCTTGCTTCTTTTTTACTTTTCCTTCCACAAGCGCCGCATACGTTCTTTTAATTTTTCGTTCCATTAATAAATGATCCATAATTGCACCAGCAATTCTATGCTTCGCAAACACGACACCACCTGTCGTATCTTTATCTAACCGATGAATATGACGAACTTTCGTCTCTAAACCTTGCATTTGAAAATGAAAGGCAACAAGGTTTGCAAGTGTTCCCATCCCGCCTTTTTCAGCAGGGTGCGTATCCATCTTCTCAGGCTTATTTACGATGAGTACGTGATCGTCTTCATACACTACATGTAATTCACCATACTCAGGCTCTACATCGTATTCTTCCTCCATAAACATATGGACTTGTAACTTATCGCCCTCTTTTAGAAGCTCATTCCATCTTCTCTGTTCTCCATTAACAGTAATACCTTTTTCCATACGAAGCTGATGTAACAACTTTTTCGGTATTTCCCATTCTATTTTTAATAATGACTCAATGCTTATACCATTCCATTTCGCTGGAACAGTCATTTCGCACCATTCGCCCTTCTTCTTCGTTTCCATACTGTATCACCTTATTTCTATTGATTCTCTCATTGTAACGGAAAATAGACTTTGATGCACCGTCAAAAATAGAGGACAGTCTTATAATAGACTGCCCCTCACGCTCTACGCTTTTTCATCTCCTGCAATACTTCTTCCGCTTTTTGTTCATATGATAAATCTTTAAAGAAATCCGCCAATCTTTTATAATCATTATACGTATCTAATAAGTCATCCATCTTTTCTACTTTCATCACTTGTTGTTTTTGCTTCATTTTTACTGGATAACGATAGCCCGATACTTCTTGTATTTTGTAATATTCATCCTCTACTTGAATAACTTTTACAAGTTCCTCTTCCTCCGCATCCATCGTATACCCATCAAAATCTCTAAGCAATTCATAAATGATATGAGTCCATTCATCTTTTGGATAAAACCCTTTTTCTAACCGATAACCGACAATGCGATACATATGCCCATCGTTTTCTGCAAACTGTACTGTATCATTTAGCTTAAACTTAAAATAACGAAACATTGCCTTCACCTACTTATATGTAATGTTCTTATCACATACTATTTGCAAAATGTAGGTCTTGCTATTCATAAAAAAATACTCATCTTATAGATGAGTATTTTTTACGATGATTTTTCTCTTTTCTTCCGAAATGGTAACCACCAATTCCAGTCTCCAAACAATTTCATTAAACTTGGTACAAGCATAAGACGAATAATTGTTGCATCAAGGAATATCGCTAATGCAACACCAAGCCCCATTTGTCTTACTGGTAAAATATCAGTAAAGGCGAACGCACCCGTTACAACAATCATAATTAATGCAGCTGATGTAATAATTCTACTTGTTGAAACAAGTCCTTCTAACGTCGCTTGATCGTTATCTCCTGTTTCTTCATATAACTCATGGATACGTGAAATAAGAAAGACTTCATAATCCATGCTAAGCCCAAATACGAGACCGAAAATGAAGATTGGTAAGACAAATAGAACAGGACTTGCTTCTAAACCGAAATGCCCACCTTCAAATAACCAAACAACAATTCCAATTGTTGCGCTTAAACTAAGTATATTCATAATAATTGCCTTAATTGGAATGAGTATAGATCGGAATGCGAATAATAATATAACAAAGGTCGATCCAAATATAACAGACATCCCAATTGCAACTTTATCTTTAATTTCATCTTCTAACTCTTGTTGGAACGTCGTCATTCCGCCTAAATAATACGTAACATCTGTTTCTTTATAATTTTGTTTAAAATCACGAACCCACTGTTTAGCAGTTTCATCACGTGGTTTTGTTTTTAGAAAGACTTCTATCGTCGTCTTATTCCCTTTCGTGTATGCTTCAAATATAGGAGCTAGTTTTGCTGCTTCTGGCGACGCTAATATTCCAGCAACTTGATCTGCTTTCATTCCAGTTAACCCATCATATAAACTTCTTACTTCATGCACTTTTTTATCGTCTTTTAACTTTTCAATGACTTCTTCTATCTTTTGTAAACTTTCTTTTTCTTTCATATCTTTTTTCGTCTCTACCACTAACGTAACGTCAGCATGTGTTTTTGCAGTTTCATTAAATGCCTCTTCGTACTTCTCATATGCAATTCTTGTATCACTTTGTTTAGGTAAAGCTTCTACGTCAGGGAACTGTAAATTAGCTGTACGTAGTGGTAATAAACAAATCACAATAAATGTTGTAACAACAATAATCATCGCAATTGGATGTTTCATTACAAATTGTGCAAATTTACGCCACGCCTTTGCCGGAGTATGTGCTACTTGATTCTTTTTTAATATTCGTTTACCAATTAATGATAATAGCGCTGGTAGAAGTGTGAGTGAAAATAAAATACTCATAATCACAACAATCATTCCGCTAATTGCAACTGACTGAATATAATCAATTTTAAAGAAGAACAAACCGGATAATCCAACAAATACACATAATCCCGAAAATACGATTGCACGCCCTGCTGTCTGATATGTAATTGCTATCGCTTCTTTTACCGTTCGCTTTGCAACTTCCTCTCGAAAGCGATTTACAAATAATAGTGCAAAATCAATAGATAACGCAAGTCCAATCATCGGTGCAACATTTAACACAAAGATAGATAGTTCCTTATCGACACCTATAAAGTATAATATGCCCATCGTACTAATAACACTAAGTGCCCCATTTACAATTGGTAAAATAGATGCCAAAAGGCTACCAAATGAAAATAGTAATACGAGAAATGCAATTGGTAATCCAATCATCTCTGCCACTTTTAAATCATTTTGCGTTCTTTCATTAATCTCTTGATTAATTTTTGGAAATCCTGTAGGCGTTACTTTTAACGATGTATTACTTTCCTTTTCGACTTTATCAGCAAATTGTAACGTCTTTTCCATTCGTTCCTTATTTGTTTTCCCGGAAAATAAAATTGTCGCATAGCCGATATCATCTTGTAACATTTCTTTATTTTGCACTGGATGATGGAAAGATTCATAAGTCTCTTTCTCTTGTACATTCTTTACAATTCCTTCTACTTGTTTTTGAAATTCCTCATGTGAAACACCTTTCTTTTTTTCAAAAACGAGTAAAAGTGTATCTTGAGACCTCTTAAAATCTTTATCTAAAATTTCTTTCGTTTTTTGATAGTCCCCTTCTGTTTGGAAACCGTCACCACCTAATACTCCTGGTAGCTTTGGAGCAAAAATCCCAAGTGCTACCGCAAGTAAAACTAACACTACAATTACTGTATAACGAAATTGATACAAAAAAGCTCCTAACTTTCCCCACTTATCTACTTTATGTACATTTGTTTTCATACATTTTCACCTACTTTACATCATTCAATTGTCATTTATACTGTATCACATCTTCATGCAAACAAAAAACGTCTGGAAACACTATAATGATAGTTTTTCCAGACGTTTTTTTATCTTTCTTTATCAAGCCCCAATCTCTCGGTAAGTAAACGATGGCAATAAATCGCCATAATTAACAAAATACCACCTACGCAATAACCTGCTAAAATATCAGTTGGATAGTGTACATTTAAAATAACTCTACTTAACCCAATCGATAGAATGACTATTCCCATCAAAATCGTTATAACATATTTCCCAGTTACACTCTTCAAATTAGCGGCAATGATATAAGCAAGAAATCCGAATGTCATAATAGATAACATCGCATGCCCACTAGGGAAACTATACCCAAGTGCATCGAACGCTTCATTTAACGACGGACGCTCCCTTTTCGCAATTTCTTTTATCCCTTTATTTACAAGATGTGTTACTAAAATACCAACTGGATACACGATCATCGCAGCGTAATAACGTTTTCTCC
The DNA here is from genome assembly GCF_038971285.1 of Bacillus paramycoides. NCBI lineage: Bacteria > Bacillati > Bacillota > Bacilli > Caryophanales > Bacillaceae > Bacillus > Bacillus paramycoides. The sequence continues at coordinate 1,262,752 of NZ_CP152427.1, read as the reverse complement.
AAAAAACAAGTAAACTTATAATGAGCGTAGTTACAATCCCAATAGCAGAGCCTAATTTTGTATAGTGTGAGAAAAATGCAAGCGACTCTTCTGTTTGTATTCCTTTTACTAATCCTCGGACATATGTATCCATTACTGTAACGCCACCCGCATGTACGCGCCAAGCAACAATGCCAAATACAGCAAGTAATAAAGCGATACATACTAGCTCATACTGATGTAACTTCTTTTTCAAACGATTTCCTCCTACTATGAAAAAATGCGATTTCTACTGTAGAAACCGCATTTTCTTACTTATTTACCTTTTGTTTTTAACTCTGTCCAGTAACGATCATAGTCTTTTAACTTATCGTCTACATCAATAAGCCATTCTGTACGATCTAATTCTTCTTTCGTTAAGAAGATCATGTGGTTATCACGATATTCTTTACTATGAAGAGGATGAGCTTTTTCATTTGGATTACTGTATCCAATTGACTCGTAGTTTTTCACACTTACTTTTTCATCTAATAAGTAATTCATAAACTTCTCTGCAAGCTCTTTGTTTTTCGCACCTTTTGGAATTGCTAACGTGTCAGCCCAAATTGTGCCGCCTTCTTTTGGTACAACGTACTCTACATCTTTATTATCTTTAGCGATAAATGCTGCATCTCCAGACCAAACTGTTCCAATCCAAGCATCTTCTGTAATGAATTTTTGTTTAATATTATCTGTATCAAATGCTAATAAGTTTGGAAGCAGCTTCTTTAAATCATCTGCTGCTGTCTTTAACTGCTCATCGTCTTTCGTGCTGTTTGAGAAACCATGCTTTTTAAGACCCATTCCTAACACTTCACGAGAATCATTTAATAAAGTTACATGCCCTTTATATTTCTCATTCCATAAGTCAGCCCAGCTTGTAGGTGCTTCTTTCACATACTTTTTATTGTATGCAATCCCTGTTACACCCCAAGTATATACTAAAGAATATTTATTCTCTGGGTCAAACGCAGGTGTTTTGAAATTAGAAACCATATTTTCGATATTCGGGATATTTTTCTTATCTAACGGCGCTAATAAGTCCATTTTCGCCATTGTTTTAACCATGTAGTCAGATGGCTGAATTAAATCATACTTCGCGCCACCAGCTTGTAATTTCGCAAGCATTTCTTCATTACTTGCATACTTATCATAGTTTATTTTCACGTTATATTTCTTTTCAAAATCTTTTAGCACTTGCTCATCAAAATTGTCAGCCCAGCTATAAATGTTTAACTCTTCTTTCTTTTCACCACAACCAGCAAGTACACCAGCAACAAGGCTAAAGCTAATTGCTGCGCCGGCTAATCTTTTCATTAATTTCATCGGTTTATTACCCCCTCGTACTTTCTATATCGTTCGTATTATAAAGGAAGGTGTCCTCCAGAGTTTTCTTCACCATCTGCACCTTTGTTACGGAAGATTTCAGATAGAACCATTAATCCTACGATAGCTACAATTAGAATTGTAGAAAGTGCATTAATTTCTGGTGATACTCCGCGCTTAACCATACTGTAAATGTATAATGGCAATGTTGTTGATCCTGGTCCTGATACGAAGAAACTAATTACAAAATCATCAATTGATAATGTGAATGTTAATAATGCAGCTGAAATAACTCCAGGTGCAATTGCTGGGAACGTTACAAAACGAAATGTTTGCCACGGCGTTGCTCCTAAATCATTCGCAGCCTCTTCTAAATCACGTCCCATACCAGAAAGACGTGCCGCTAAAATAACGACAACAAATGAAATACTAAATGTAATGTGCGCAATAATAATTGTTGTTTTACCAAGTTCCATACCTAATTGACTAAATAAAATAAGTAAAGATAATCCCATTAAAATATCAGGAATTAAAATTGGTAAATACACAAGACCATTAATGGCCCCTTCATAACGATATTTATAACGATGTAATGCAATTGCGAAAATCACACCAAGAACAGTCGTTACAATCGTCGTTACGATCGCAATCGTCATACTATTTACAAATGCATCAATAACATCTTGTTTTTGAAATAAATCTGTATACCAATGGAATGTGAATCCTTCCCATTCCGCATTAATGCGAGAATCATTGAAGGAATATACCATTAAAACCATCATTGGAAAATACAAGAACAATAAAATTAACCAAGAATAAGAAACTAAAAACTTCTTCATTTTTGCCTATTCCCCTCCGTTCCCATCATATTTATATACTTTCGTTGCACGATAATATAAGTAAATTAACAGAACAGAGAATAGAACAACAATCATAGATAACGCAGATCCAAACGGCCAATCACGCGCTCCTAAGAATTGATTTTGAATTACGTTTCCGATTAATGCTACTTTCGATCCACCCATAACGTCTGATACAACAAACATTCCGATAGAAGAAACAAACACTAAAATAGAACCAGTAGCAATCCCTGACATCGTCATTGGTACTGTTACATTCCAAAATGCCTTTACTGGTGTCGCCCCTAAATCATAAGCTGCTTCTAGCTTACGCTTATCAAGCTGCTCAATCGCTGCATACACCGGTAAAATCATAAATGGTAATAAAGAATATACCATCCCAAGTATTACAGAAGGTGTATTGTATAGTAAATTTAACGGTTCACTAATAATACCTAGCTTCAATAGCAATGTGTTTACAAGACCTTGTGAACGTAAAATAACAATCCATGCGTATGAACGAACAAGGAAGTTAATCCAAAACGGGATCGTTGCCAATAATAAAAGAATGGAACGATATTTACGATCAACAATTGTAATTGTATACGCAAATGGATAACCAATTAGTAAACATATTGCTGTCGTAATAACCGCAATTTTCACTGTTTCCCATAACGTCCCCATATATAATGGATCAAATACACGTGCTATGTTCTCTAATGTAAATTGCATTTCTACTGTCCCATATGCTCCGCGCTGCATGAAGGCAAATGCCAATACAAACAGAAGGGGAATTAGGAAGAAGATTAACAGCCATGCGACTGTAGGTAGTGCGAGTAATTTCCCTTTTTTCAATTTAAGGTCACCTCGTCCTCTTGCTCCCAGCCTACGTATACATTATCTCCAATGCTCCACTGCGCTGCTTCTTCAGCAGTTTGATATGCCATTAGTAATTCTGATGTTTTCTCATCACGTACATAAAGCTTTTCCATATTTCCAACAAACTCAATGTCTTCAATATGTCCAAGATGGTATTCTTTTAAAGTCGGCTCTTCAACCGAACGCACTTTTACGTTTTCAGGGCGAATTGCTACATAGCCTTCCCCGTTTTTCACAATATTATTTTCACCGATAAATGTCGCAACGAACAACGTTTTCGGCTTATTATAAATTTCTTTCGGCGTTCCGATTTGTTCAATATGTCCTTTATTCATAACTACGATACGATCACTCATGCTCATCGCTTCTTCTTGATCGTGCGTTACGTATATGAACGTAATTCCTAAATTACGTTGTAAGTTTTTCAATTCACGTTGCAAATCTTTTCTTAACTTAAAGTCTAACGCTCCAAGTGGCTCATCTAGTAATAATACACGCGGGTTATTTACAATCGCTCTCGCAATTGCTACACGCTGCTGCTGTCCACCAGAAAGCTTTGCAGGTTTACGATTACGGAACTCAAGTAACTGCGTTAAACGCATTGCCTCTTCAGCACGCTCTTTCTGCTCTGCTGCCGGTACTTTCTGCATTTTCATACCGAAACAAATATTTTTCTCCACATTCATATGTGGGAATAACGCATAATGTTGGAACACTAGGTTCATATGACGTTTATATGGTGGCAAATCGTTAATCTTTTCATCATCTAACAAAAGATTCCCTTTAGTTGGGGTTTCAAATCCTGCGATCATACGAAGTAACGTCGTTTTTCCGCAACCACTCGGCCCTAAAATCGTTAAAAATTCCCCTTCTTTAATATCTAAAGAAAGCGGTGGGATAATCACTTGATTTCCAAAATGTTTTTCTACTGCTTCAACTTTAATAATCTTTTTCATTTTCCCGTCCAATCTACCTTAAATTTTAATTTTTATATTCATGAATAAATATTTATGTTCTATAGACTATTTTTTGTTTCGATCCAAACAAAAATGGTTATTTAGCAAGCGTTCACTTCTATTCTTTATGTAGTATGTTTGATTCATTTTCGCATGATACATAATGTCGAACAGAAAAACCCCTTCCATTACGAAGGGGCTATTATCATACGGCTACGCCTACTGATAAACACCATCATCATTTTAACAACTTTCGTATGAATTTTAAAGCACTTTTTGTAGAAGAGTAACGAATTTTCATATCGAATGCCGTAGATTGGACTAAAATGCTTTTATAATGTGAAAAAGTCCGAAAACTTTCTTCCCCATGATAACTCCCTAATCCACTACTTCCGACGCCACCAAAAGGTAAATATGGCGTTGCAAGATGATAGACAACATCATTAATACAGCCTCCGCCATACGAAATATTACTCGTTACCTGCCTTTGTACTTCTTTATCTTCAGAAAATACATATAACGCTAACGGCTTCGGATGTTGCTGAATCGTGTCAATTACCTCTTCTATGTTGTCGTATTCTATAATTGGTAAAATCGGACCAAAAATTTCGTCTTCCATAACAGCACTTTCCCATGTAACATTAGTTAACACTGTTGGTTCTATATGTAAAGTTTCTCTTTTATAGTTCCCGCCAATTACAGTTTTACCATCTTTCAAAAACGTACATAAACGTTCAAAATGACGTTCACTCACAATTCGTACATAATTATCATTGTGCAGTGGCTCTTTTCCATACTGCTCCTCAATTTCATGTCGCAACGCTTCAATTAACTGTTCTTTCACGGAAGCATGCACATACATATAATCAGGTGCTACACACGTTTGCCCTGCATTTAAAAACTTCCCCCAAACAATTCTTCTTGCTGTTACGTCTATTTTTGCATCTTTATGTACAATACATGGACTCTTTCCGCCAAGTTCTAACGTAAGCGGCGTCAACTGTTTTGCTGCTGCCTCCATGATAACTTTCCCAACGCCCACACTACCTGTAAAGAAAATATAATCAAATGGTTCCTTCAGCAAAGCTGTACTCTCTTCAACGCCGCCTTCTACTACCGCTACAAGCTCTTCTTGGAATAATTCACCTAACATTCTCGTTAGCACTTTAGAAACGTTTGGCGTTAACTCTGACGGCTTTAAAACGATTGTATTTCCAGCTGCCAGCGCTCCTACAAGTGGGGCAATTGCTAATTGAAACGGATAATTCCACGGTGCAATAATAAGTGTCACACCATATGGTTCTGGCACTACTTTTCCCTTTGATCCAAAGTGAGTAAGTGCTGTTCGAACTCGCTTCGGTTTACTCCACGATGAAATATGCTTCAATTGAAAGGAAATTTCCTTTAATACATATCCAACTTCCGTTGTAAATGACTCATGAGCTGACTTATTTAAATCTAATTTCAATGCCTGAAATATTTCTTCTTCAAAACGCTGAATGCCTTCATAAAGCTTGTTCAAATTATTCTTTCTCACTTCTATACTTCTCGTATGGCCATTATAAAAATATGCCTTTTGTTTATTTACAATAGAAGAAACACTCATTCATTCACCTTCTCCCACTATTTTTATCCAATTCTTTCATTATTTATATAGACTTTATATATAATAAATTTCTATTCATAAAGTTATATTATATATAATTTCTTCTTTTATATAAAATTCATTGCTCACAAAAAAACTACCGAAAGAAAATCTCTCGGTAGTTTTACTTTATTAACGATATAAACGAACAGCACCTGCAGAATTATCATCAGCTTGTCCTACTACTTCAAACTTTAAGCCAAGATTCGGTAAAATACGTCCTGCATCTGGAATCTGTTGATTAATATACGTTTTTGAATCGTCAAACTTCGGTACACCTGCTAAGCCATCATACGTAAATGTTCCACGCGTTGGAGATACAACTTTCCAAGCTGGTGTTTTGTCGAATGAGAACGCCGCATCAGCAATTTGGAATCGTGTACTACTCTTAACTGTCGGTTTACCATTTAAAGTTCCTACAATTGCTTCTGGATGAGAATCCACTACACCAAGGAAACCGTGTCCTGGATGTACGCCAACCCAGTTATCTGTGTAAGCTGAATCCGCATACCATACAACCATACCAGTGTTAAATACTGGGCCACGAGCAAATTTCAATGCGTTATCTGCACCAGCATAGTTTCTCCACTCTACATAATAGTTATGTTTTTTCTTCTCAGTTCCGTTAGATACAACGAAGCCGTCTAATTTTAATTGTGGTGTACCTTCTGCATCATCAGAGAATACTGCTTTACCATCTACTGTTAATGAAGCATTATCAAGAGCAAATCCATTTAATGCTAAACCACCATCAGTAATGTAATCAAATGTTAATTTTACTTTCTTACCTTTGAATTGGCTTAAGTCATATGATTTGTCAATCCATTTTCCATTTGTAGAATCTGCATTTCCACTATTAGCTTTCTCACCAAGTCTTTCAATTAATGTTTGTTTACCATCTTCTGTTACAGCATGTACTTCAAGGAAGTCATACTCTGCTTCAATTTCATATAATGATTTGAAATCAAATTTTGCATTCGTTGCATTCGTTAAATCGAACAGTGATGTTTCCATCTTCGTATGAAGATCGTCACCTTTTGTGCTGTAGTAATACTGTTTACCAAATGCTGGGGCAATTGTTTTTACATCTTTATCAGGTAAGTTTACACGAATCATACCTGGACGGTTAGATTTCGTAACACTTTGGTCTAAATATGTTGCTAGACCAATACCTTTATTTAATTTCTCGTAATCTACTTCTACGATATTTGCCCAGTTACCACCGATTGTTTTTTGGAAAAACTCTTTATTTTGCGGTGAGAAACTTGTTGGCGTTGTTCCTGCAATTTTACCAGCCCAGCTACCACCACTCATAATAGACCAAGATTCAATCGGCTCACCTTGACCGCTATATTGTGTATCATACTCATCTGGAAGACCTAAATCATGACCATATTCATGTGCGAATACACCAACTGCGCCATCTTCTGGCTCAATTGTGTAGTCAAATGCTGCCATCTTTCCTCCCCAATACGGAACTTTCGCTTGTGTGCCTTCGATTGGGAATGGTTTCGGTCCAACAGTCCAGCGATGTGACCAAATTGCATCGTCACCTAATTTACCACCGCCTGCTTCTTGTCCAACACCTGCATGAATAATCATTAAGTGATCGATTAAACCGTCCGGTTGATTTTGATTTCCATCGCCGTTTACATCATATTGGTCAAATTGATCAAACTCTGATAGATCAAGGCCGCTATCTACAGCTGCTTTTAATGCATCTTTTACTAAATCACGTGGTCCTTTTGGTCCTTTATTATCATGACCGCCGCTTGCAGCATCCGCACCGTAATCAGCAGCTTTACCAGGAACTGTTAACCATTTTGTAACTGTTCCGTCTACTGTATAACTACCGCCAGATTGCTCTTCATAATATTGTTTAAATGTTTCGATTTTACTACCATCATCTAATGTGAATGGCTCATTACCGAATAACATTTTTTCATAATGTTCTTTGTTAAAGTCTTCGGAATACATATAACCAGGTTCTTTATCGATATTGTTATGTTTAAAGTCAGCGTACTCTACAAGTAAAACGAGTACTTTATCTTTACGAACATCACCGTTGTACGCTTTTTGCTTTGCAGGAGATGTTGGTACTTTACCATTTAGACCACCTTTAACTGGCCCTGTCGCTGCAGGTGTTCCTGTCGCAGGTTTATCTAACTTTTCTTTCGTATCTGCTTTTGCATCTTTCACTTTCTTTAAAAAGTCCGATGCTTCTTTCGTAAGTGGGTCCCCATTTGTTACTTCTTTCCCAGGATTTTCACCCTTTTTGTTCTCTACGTATTTTTCGACAGCTTTCTTTGTTTCTGTCTCTGAAGCCTTCGAATCAATTACCCCACGTTTTTTTAGCGCATCTGCTAAACGTTCTTCCGGAATTAAATGATCATCAACTGGGCTCGTAGCTGTTTTATTCTCAGGCGTTTCAGCGTATGCAGACTGGCCACCTGCTCCGAATGAAAGACCTAATACAGCTGTCAAAGCGATTGATGATAAAACTTTGAACGGTTTCTTGTTCATCCCTTATTTCCTCCCCTAATAAATAATATGTATTACAAATTGAATTTTATTAAAAATTCAATATTTTTTCAATATTTAGTCATATTATGTAATGTTTTTAATATATTTGTAAAAATTCCATAGTTAGCATACGAATATATCACAATTCAACAATGTTTTCTGAAAATATTGAAAATATTTGTCAGAAACTTTATAATCGCCATAGAGGGAGTTTAATGGGGATTTTATCTTTGTTTTATCTACAAAATATTTGATAATTCACTACATAAAAATACAAAATCCGATTGTATTATCACGTATTCTGTAGCAGCAGTTATGATCGATAATTAGGGAGGAATTACATTTGTACAAAGATAAGACTGACGCATTGGATCAAGAATGGATTGATTTAATACTTGAAGCTTTAGACGCTGGTATCGCCTTGCAAGATATCGAACATTTTTTCCAACGTATGAAGCCATCCAGCCAGGCTCAATAGGTTTGTTCTTTTTAACGAAGTTTATGTTATAATAATGACATCATAAGACAACTACATATTGATAGAAAGGTGCGCAAATATGATTGGAGAACGTATAAAACGCCTTCGTTTACAAAAAGGTATTTCATTAACTGAACTTGCCGAAAAAGCTGGCGTTGCTAAATCTTACATTAGTTCTATAGAACGCAATTTACAAAAGAACCCTTCCATTCAGTTTCTTGAAAAGATCGCAGCAGTTCTACAAATTCCAGTTGATACTTTACTTCATGATGAAACAACAAAGGAAGCTAACCTAGACTCCGAATGGACACAGCTCGTCAAAGATGCAATGAACTCTGGTGTCTCCAAAGAACAATTTCGTGAATTTCTTGAATTTACAAAATGGAAGCAAGATCAAAAATAATAAATAGAAAGAAGTGCTTACAACCAGCACTTCTTTTTTCTTTATAAAAAAAGCGGGGGATACCCGCTTTTTTATTATTTTTCTTCTCCAGCTTCTTGGTTAGCATTGAATGTCCATTCTAAATTCAATGAATCACCTTGGAAGATATTTTGGTCTTTTCCATCATCTACAAATTCAAATTGTACCCATAAATAATCCTCTGTACCAGCTTCTAATCCACCCTTTTCTCCCCACTCAGGAGCAAAGATGTCTTTAGCTAAAAGATCTGGATCAGTTTTTTGTAAGTCTGCTAAAGTTGTTTCATATACAGGCTCACTTTGTTTATCCCAGTTCCAAAGGAATTTCACTTTAACGTGCTTACCAAAGTCTTCACCAGCATTATCACCTTTTGCATCTTTCACAGTATACTTTGTCGCTAGTTTAACGTCTTTAATTGTTAATGAACCGCTATTCTTTAATAAGAACTCTTTCTTAACAGAATCCCCTGGTTTTAAATCTTTAATATCTACAAGCGTTGTAGGGTCTAATGTAAGATCTAACGTCCCAGCCGCAAATGTATTATTCGATACTTCTTTATCGCTAAAGTATGCGAATGTTCCTCCACCAATTAAAGATAACCCCAATGCTGCTGATGCAACTCCCATACCTAATTTCTTTTTCAGACTCACAATCAATTCCCCCTAGCTGTTTTTTATATTTTTATTGCTATCTCTTATTTAAAATAAGAGATGTAACTAAAACTATATTAGCTTAGCTAATATTTGTTCTTTTTTAAAAACCTTATGTTCATTATAACGAACGCAACTATATAAATACAACACATATTTATTAATATTTTCAGTTATTTTTATTTCTCAATATCATTCCAGAATTTCCAAAAAATATTGAGAAATAAAAAATGTTAATTAATATTTAAACTAATTATTCTCCTTCACTATCATACTGCCAACTAGTTTTCTACTATCTTCTAGATTTTTACATGTATCGTTAAAATAAAGAGGATACGCCGCCGAATAGGTGAGTCGCAATGCTCTCACCTATTCGACTGTATAACCTCTATTTACTCTGAAATGTTGCTGTATTTTACTTGCTATCTTTATTTTGCTGTTCTTCTTGTTTCTTCTCTTCTAGTTTTTTCGCCTCTTCTTGTTTCTTCTCTTCTAACTTTTTCGCCTCTTCTTGTTTCTTCTCTTCTAACTTTTTCGCTTCTTCTTGTTTCTTACTCTCTTCTAACTTTTTCGCTTCTTCTTGTTTCTTACTCTCTTCTAATTTTTTTGCTTCTTCTTGTTTCTTACTCTCTTCTAGTTTTGCTGTTTTATCTACTAGTAACTTCTCAAAATCTTGAATTTGTTTATCAATCACTTGTAAATTAACTTCTTTATCAACATACTCACAGTTTTCTTTCACTATATGAAAACCAGCATTCACATACGAGAATACTTGCTTATTCGATTCACTTTTATTTCCTTTTAACTCTTCTTGCACTTGATTAAAAGGACCTTCTATTGATACATATACTTTTTGTAACAATTCTCTCTCAGCAACTATTTTCTCCCGCCCTTGCTTCCACGTAACAAGCGTCTGTTCTATCTCTTGAGTGGAAGTAGCAGTTACTTTTGATTTCATCCCTTCATACTCATGCAAAATAACTTCCTTATGTTTCTTAGCTTGTTCTGTTAATTGATCAACTGTTTTTGGAAAAATACTTGCTGTAGAAATGGTAGCCGTTACTTTCGTTTCATGAACGAAAGTTGCTTCTGTATAAGTCATCATTTGAGAGCCTAAATAAAAAGTAATAGAACACAAACATGGCAATATAAGAATCTTTTTAAAATTGCGAGGTGGCTTCAGCATTTTAATCTCTCCTATCGAACAACTTGTTCTTTATCAAGAACTATACCTTTATTATAATAAAGTGAATTATAAAATGATATAAGAAATTATCTTTCTTTTTACATTTCCCTTTTAACAGAAAAGGAGACTATCATTTTTGATAGTCTCTTTTTCTTGTCATTATTATTTTGCTTCAGCGTCGCCTTGTTGTGCATCAAACGTCCAAGTTAATTGTAGCTTATCACCTTGGAATTCATTTTGATCTTTTTTATTATCAACGAACTCAAATTTCACTTTGAATTTATCAGATTTACCTGCAGAAATACCTTTTTCATCCCAGAACCAAGCAGCTAAATCATTATCTACTGCTGTAAGTGTATCACTCTTCAATTTATCTAATGTAGTTTGTTTCACAATAGTCTCATGCTTATCTACATTTTTTAAGAATGTTACTTTAATATGTTTACCAAAATCATCTTTATTATCTTTCTTCACATCTTCTACATTATAATCTGTTTTTAGTAGTACTTTTTTAATATCTAATGTTCCTTTATTTTCTAATTTAAATTCTTTTTCGACTGTATCACCAGGTTTTAAATTCGATACATTAACAACTGTTGATGGATTTAATGCTAAATCAAGCGTACCAGCCGCAAATGTATTGTTTGATACTTCTTTATCACTGAAAAATGCAAACGTTCCTCCGCCAACTAACGCTGCTCCTAATACTGCTGATGCGATACCTATTCCTAATTTTTTCTTTAAAGTCATGTCCATATCCCCTTGATTTATATATTTGTCAACTTCCTAAACGGAAAGTATAACCAAATAAACTAGACGGATTGTTCTACTTTTTTCTCTTTCTTTTCTCCGTCTATGCTACGAATCGCACTAAAAATAGTAATAGCGGAATATCCTAGTAAAAAGACTCCTGGAATAATAAGAAGTAAAGCAGCTCCAGCTTTTGAATTCGCATAATTTAACGCATACCCTGCATAAGGAACTGTAATATTCGCGTATTTCCCAATAACATTCTCCGCAAGTACCGGTTCTAAATCAGGCCCGTTGTTGTTATCTCCTTTTGTTTCATACATTACTTTTCCATTTATATCTTTCACACCGATAATACGGTGAGTGATAATTTTTTGATCTTTCTCTTTAAAAGTAATAACATCACCTTTTTGATATTTAGACCCATCTTTCGTCGGCTCTATCGCAATGATTGATCCTGTTAAAAATGTTGGCTCCATCGATCCTGAAAGAACACTCTTAAATTGATATCCCATTACTGTTGGATCACCACCACTCGCTTTTGAAGAAATAACTACAAAAGCTAAGCAAACCATCAAGGCAAATAAAACAAATGAGATAACGTTGCTAATCACCTTCCAAATTAATTTCATCGTTTCTCTTCCTCTCCGTTGTTTTATATTATTTGAAGTATGCAATATCCACTTTAGTTCTCTACCAAGAACACAACTAAATAATATAACGAACAAACCGGAAACGCAATAAGAAAATTTACAATTATTAGTTATCTTATACAAAAAAAGACTGTGACAAAGTCTCTTCACAGCCTTTTAACTAGTAATTTATTTTTCTTCTGATTTCATTCCTGTTGTATTTCGGCGTAGCACTACAAATAAAATGGCTCCAAATAATACAGCCGCACCTATCCCAATGCTTATTATTTTCACATTTGATTCTTTTACTTCAGGCGTATCCGTATCTTTTTTAGGTATCGCAAAAGTAACATCTTCTTTTGAAAGAACATTTACCGTCGCAATTGTTTGATTATTTTTCGTAATATCAACTGATCCAACTACCTCACCACGATGAATTCCTTTATGATATAAAGAATCTTTATCTAATGAAGCCGCACGGAAAATCGTCCTTACGTTTTTCCCTTCATCTTTCTTAAGCATAAGTTCTGCACTTTGCTCAAGTTCGCTATCAATATCTTTATTTAAATATGTTGTCTTTTGATGCCAACTATGTTTATCTAGTACCGTTTGCTTCACAAATTGACCGAAAGAATAGTCCGCCATCTGCTTCAAATCTTCATAAATTTCAGGTCTTTGAGAAGCCATTACTACATTTATAATACGATTTCCATCCTTCTCATTTAATAAAACGAGTGTATTGCGCGCTTCATTTGTAAAACCTGTCTTTCCACCAATACTATATGGATTTTCAAAATAAGTAGACTTGTTAAAAATAGACACTGTCTGTCTAGATGTCGTAACTGTCGTTCTTTTCGTATTCATTGCTTGAAGTATTTCAGGGTACTTTTGCACACCTCTCGTAATCATCGCAATATCATATGGCGTAGTATAATGATTCGGATCATGCAATCCGTTTGGCGTGACAAAATGACTATCTGTAGCACCTAATTGCTTCGCTCTCTCATTCATCATATGAGCGAAATTCTCAACACTTCCACCAATACGCTCCGCAATCGCATACGACACATCATTCGCACTCAGCACCATTAAAATCATAAGCGCAGTATTTCTATTAATCGTCTCACCAGGTTGAAACTCAATTTGATAATTACTCTTCTCTTGATCTAATGCTAATTGTGAAAACGTAAACTGATCCTCTGGCTTCGTATGCTCCATAAGTAAAATCGCCGTTAACACTTTCGTCATACTAGCCGGAAATGCACGATGATGTGCGTTTTTATCATACAAAATATCTCCAGTTTTCGCATCAATCGTAGTTGCAAACTGACTAAAAACATTCGGCCCTTCCTTAGGTGGTGGGGCTACTTGTTCTGGATTCACTCCAATATTTGTCTCAGCACGTAACGTCATAGGTGTCAAAAAAAATAAACAAATAACGGTAATAAAAGCCAAAATTTTCTTAAATTTTACCATATGACTCTCCCTTTTCCCTATACTCTCTCTACTTAAAAACTGAATCTACCAATCCATATGTAAATTGTATTAAATTGGAAGAATATTCACTGTTTTTTACTATATCATATTTTTACGATGAACGACATAAATATACAATAAAAAATAAGAAAGAATTATTCTTTCTTATCCTTCTCATCAATCAATGAATCTATTAATTTTTGACTAGCTTCCTCAGGTGTAATCTCATCTGTCATCCCCATAAACGACCAACCTTTAGAATCCACCCACTCAACAAACTCTTGTAAAAACTCATCATGTGTAACATCCACATCAAGAATTGATCCATTAATCGAAATCGTTCTATTTCTAGATACACGCATCTTGAACGTTTTCCTTACCATTACAATAATTCTCCCTCTACTTCTGAATATTTATAAAGTGAAACTTTAATCCGTGGGGGTTTTCTTCATCCCCCACGGATTATCAGCCCTCACCAATCGGGCTTTTACGGGCAGTTGATCTCCCACCTAAATTCTTTGCTTTCGCTGAATTTTGAGCGAGGATCTTACTGCCCGCAAATAGCGGGGTAAAATAATCTTGTATCTCTGTTATACATGATTTTAAGTAAATTGTAAAAAGGATATATTGGCCAGTTTGCATATCGAAGCTGAAAATCTATCACCCTGCAAAAATATGAAACGATATGTAAATGAACATAAATAACTAAATAAATTTAAATAAAAATAAAACAAATTACATTTTATCACACCAAATACAAATGACTTCAGTACAATAAAATGGAATATACTAGAAGTAATCTTAACATGAGGAGGAACTCTATGGCCCGTTGTACGTATTGTAAAACGAAGTGGACAATAAAAGATATATGGTCAATACTCGTGACATTTGAAAAAGATTGTCCGTATTGTTTTGGGAGGCAGTATCTATCAAAGAAAACAGTGAACGCTATGCCAGAATTTATTAGCTTACCTTTACACTTCTTATTCCCTTTTCTTGTTGATTTAAGTGATGAAGGTCCTTTGGATTGGTATCGAAAAAAATAATATAACCACTTTATTCGAACCGACTTTTCATTACATTCTCTACCTATGTATTCCTTAATACACAACTAGCCTGATTCCAACTACTTTCCTTTCAAATTCAATATAAAATATTGTAAAATTTCAGTTAATTTTATATAATTACTTTAGCATACAGATTAAAGATGCTGTTACATACGCACTTTTGAAGATCCCGTAGCTCAGCAGGGAGAGCGCCACCTTGACAGGGTGGAGGTCGTGAGTTCGAGCCTCTCCGGGGTCATAAAAAAAGAGAAACCATATCAACTTTCTACGTGATATGGTTTCTCTTTTTTATCTAAGTCAATCACTTCCCATCAAACATCTTCTCCAAAGACTTCGCATTGGCAAATAATACTTCTTTCAAGTTATCATCTGCAACGATTTTATAGTCGCCATCTTTGTTTTTCTTTAAGTTCAATGTAACTTCGCGAGTTGCCATGATTGCATCTTTATCTGATAAGTGTTTGACGATTGCTGATGTCATTGTTTTTTCGATTGCTTTTTCAGATTGCTCTTTGTCTTCGCTAAAAGCGCTAACGAAGGCCATTGGCATAACTTCTCCCACTGCTTTTGTTACAGCAACGGATAGATCGGCAGATGTAATTTTCACTTTCACTTCTGCTGTGTCATCTTTTTTCGATACTTCTTCAGGCTTTTCAAATTTAAAGTTTTTCGTAATTGCACTCAGCATTGCTTTTGCCTCAGCATCACCTGTTTTTTCATTTAGTTTATTAAATTCCTTGTCACTCTCAACAAATGTACGAGCCTTTTCAACATCACCTTTTTGTATCGCGGTTAAAAATTCTTCTGTCGTATCTTTCGGATTTGCACATCCTGCTAATACACCGACTGTTAATCCTACTACCATCATTAACAGTAATAATTTCTGTATCTTTTTCACGTTTATTCTCCTCTTATCTTTTCTAGTAAGTCATCACTATATAATAGTATGAAACTGACATTACAAACATTTTTTGGTATAGCATTTATATGATTTATTTTCTATTCATTCCCAAAATATTAAGAGCCTTGCAGCATTCCTACAAGGCCCTCTTCTATCAATCCGTATCCGTAGCACAAATGAACCACATTTTCTGCTCCTTACTATCTAACACCATCCAAGTAACATCCCACGCAACATCGTAAAACCAATCTGTCCAAGGGCGATAGCTTTCGAACACTTTAATATCTTCGTATCGATCTTGGAACATATATTGACATACATTGACTGCTAGTTGCTTTGCGATAACTGGTCGTTCCTTAAATCCTTCATATGCTCCGCCCCACAAAATTTGAGCGGCGATGCTTCCATCAAGCATGACTGCCAGCTGCTCTTTAAAACGAAACTTATATTTTTCTGACGTATGTATTTTTAGCTCTTCTAAGCTATGTATTATATCTAAAGAGTTAACGATTCTTCTAAAGAAGTGTTCGTGTTCCTCTTTCGAATGTGGTATTTCTTTGAAAAAATTTTCGTTATGTACTTTAAAACAGCTTATTATTGCACCACCAATTACGTTTTGTTCCTTAAACGTGTTTATAAGTTGCTCAATAGATGCGTCATTCGTTTCTATTTTTTCAAACGTTCCCTCTTTCCATCTCATAACGCCCACTACTCTCTATTAAAAATTTGTTTCTTCATTATAAATAGCAAAATAAAAACCAGCAACTTTAAGGTCGCTGGCTTATCTCTTATTCCTATTCGAAAAAACAATTACAATTGCTCCAAGTACATAATGCCCCGCTACCATCCACATACTCCGCTCAAAGATCATAAGCGATAACCAAAGCGATATATTAATAGCAGCAAATAATACATATAAAATGAACTCTCTCTTTTGTAGTGCTTCTTTATTCATCAAAATATAAAGTGAAACTTTAATCAGTGGGGGTTTTGTTCATCCCCCACTGATTATTAGTTGAACCAATCGGGCTTTTACGGGCAGTTGATCCCCCACCTAACTTCTTTGCTTCCCCTGAATTTTGAGGTGGGGGTCTTACTGCCCGTTAATGCGGGATAAATTGCACCGATTGGCGGAAGGATGAAGCAAAGGAAAAAACAAACATTTTTCTTAACGACCATGGATATGAAGTTACTGTCTGCATATGGATCTCCTTTTTATTTTATAGTACTTTTAACATCGGTCTTACTACTCTATATTCATCACTATGAGGCTCCTTTATGATTAAAGGTGAGTGAGGATGTTTTTCTTCTTCTATCATTGTGAATACTTCTGTTTTTTCTTGTATTATGTTGGATTCACTATTTTTAGTAGGTTTTTTACTTGTTTCAATTTTCTTTGTTACTTCTCCGAGCCTTTGCCCAACTTCTTCTGCTTTGACAGGTTCATACGTTACATAGTATTCCTGCCCCTCCCATACTAACATAGGTGGCACTTGTTCTCGTTTGTTACATATAATATAAGTAGCAGTAGCTACAAGTAGTATACATGTTAATAAAAAGAAGATAGTTTTTTTATTCATATACTATTCTCCTTATCTATCATTTTATTAAATTATATAATATTGATTATATGTAGTAAATGGATTTAGTGGGAATTTTCGGATTTTATACAAAAAAGAAAAACCTTACTGGTGTAAGGTTCCATTTTTATATTCTATAGTGATTGATTTATTAAAACGATCATTACGATAATCGCTATAAACATAACAACTAAACAGCCGATCATTTTATAAAAGCCTCTTTTCGTTAACGTCCCACCTTGCACGTCTTTACGAATAAATAAGAATACGGCTAAAAATAATACAAGCCCAATGCCAAAAGCATACATCATTTGCATATGTTAATCTTCCTTTCTCTCTTCCATCTTAATATCTTTTCGATAAAACAACAAATGAGATAAAAACTGTACTCATCGTAAGTGCCATAAATATATTCAATAGTTCAGTAGTAGATAGTGTAAGTATTTTTAAGTTTAAGCCGAAAGAGAAAAGAAGATAATATGCCGTTAGCGCAAAAAAGCTGAAGAACATTCCTTTATAACGAATAAGTTTCATCCGCTCATCTTTTTCTTTAAATTGTGGGTGTAAGTAACTTAGGCAGAAGCACATTATCATCATCGCAAGTACTGTATAAGTTGGAGCCGGTGGTGCCGAATGCGTCATTATGCCTGCTAATACCATAGTTCCGCTCATAATAAAGAAAATAATTCCCATAATTAAAAAGTACTTTTGTGAATAATTCATCCCTATTCCTCCCCTTCTTTTCCTTCATAAATAAATACATGTTCTATCGTTGTCTGAAATGTTTTCGCGATTTCAAATGCTAACGGAAGTGATGGATCGTATTTTCCTTTTTCAATTGAAATGATGGTTTGCCTAGAAACGCCAAGTTTCTCAGCCAATTTTTCTTGAGATAGTCCAAATTTTTTTCGGTATTCAACCATTTTATTTTCCAAGGAAATTTCTCCCTCCTTCCTTACAATGAGTATATATGTAAAGCATCCTTTACGTCAAGTTTCCTTTACATGCATTTTAGTTTGTTTCACTCTATTTATATAGAAGAAACTTTTTCAATTTCAGCACGTCTATTTTGAAGTGAAATACGGAACACTGTAAATAAACGTTACTATATCTCCCTCCTCTCCTTTTTTTAAATTTAATATCTCCATATTTGTTTTATCCTTTTAAAATATTTCATTTCTCTCTTTATTCCACGAAATGCATTATTGGTTTTGCAGTGTTTTTCGTCATATTTATAGAAACTAACTGTTTATGAAGCATTTTTTATGTTTAGCAACTTTTTTTGTAGAAATCCTTCACTTTCCTTTCGATATTTAACACTATCTAAATAAAGTTTACTCTAAATTCATAATTTTTTATTTTTTATACTATATTCCGTTATATTGTTGTATAATATCAATGAAAGCGCTTATTATTTCAATATACATAATTCGAACTCATTTTTACCGAAATATTCTAACTATTATACTTATATTTACATGCAACAATTTTAGTTATTTGTATAGGTATACCAAATATATCCACCCCATTTTTCTGTAAAATTACTTTATAACATGAAAGATTAACTTGGGTGATAAGTTATTGTGAATGTTTTTTTACAAAACAGATAAGTAATAGTGTTTGGTATTATGTAAATTATTGTAATAACATAAGAGTAAAGAAAACATTTACATTGATTATTGGTTCATCAATTATTGAAAAGAGCAAAATGCACCTTTTGTATGGAAAAAGGATTATATGCATTGGGAGGTTTAAACAAATGACGAGGAAGAATACAACGACAAACCCTTGGGCCAAGTTCCACGGTCCGAACCTTGGTTATGTTATTGAGCAGTATGATCTTTACGTAACTGGAGCAGGTTCTGTTGATCCGGAATTACAAGAGCTTTTTGAAATTTTTGGAGCTCCTTCGTTTCAAGATGATGTCGTAACAGGGGACAACACAGCAACACATTTTTCTCCTCAAAACACAGGGAACATTGAAAAAATTCTTAAAGTCGTTCAGCTTGTTGAACAGATTCGTTCTTTCGGGCATACGTTAGCTCACATCAATCCGATGGAAGATGCTGCAAATGGACAATCTCTTCTTGAGAAAGCAATGAACGAACTGAGCGATGCGGATTTGAAAGCGATTCCAGCAAAAACAGTATGGCAAGATGCACCAGAAGGTATTCACACTGCACTTGATGTAATTCATAGATTAAAAGAAGTGTATACACAAACTTTAGCTTATGAATTTTCTCATATACAAGATAGTGAAGAACGCGCGTGGTTGCATCAAATGGTGGAATCAAATTCATTGCGTCAACCACTATCAAATAAAAAACGAACTGCTCTTTTAAAACGTTTAACAGCTGTTGAAGGTTTCGAGCAATTCTTGCATAAAACATTCGTTGGGCAAAAGCGTTTCTCTATCGAGGGCGTTGATATGCTTGTACCTGTTCTAGATGAGATTGTGCTAGAAGGTGCTAAAAATGGCGTAGAAGATGTCATGATTGGTATGGCTCACCGCGGTCGCCTGAGCGTACTTGCACACGTATTAGAAAAACCATATAGTCACATGTTTGCTGAATTCAAACATGCAAAAATAGAAGGCGCAGTAGCAAACTCTGGCTGGACTGGCGACGTGAAATATCATTTAGGTAGAGAACAAGTCGTTAGTAACGAAGAAGTTAGCACTCGCGTTACATTAGCAAATAACCCAAGTCACCTTGAGTTCGTTAATCCTGTTGTAGAAGGTTTTGCACGTGCGGCTCAAGAAAACCGTAAAAAATCTGGTCTTCCAGAACAAGATACTTCAAAATCATTCGTAATTTTAGTTCATGGTGATGCTGCATTCCCTGGTCAAGGTATTGTATCTGAAACGTTGAACTTAAGCAGATTGAACGCGTACCAAACGGGCGGAACAATTCATGTTATCGCAAACAATGCAGTTGGTTTTACGACTGATAGCTATGATTCTCGTTCTACGAAATATTCAAGCGACCTTGCAAAAGGTTTCGATATTCCGATTGTTCACGTGAACGCTGATGATCCGGAAGCTTGTCTTGCAGCTGCTAATCTTGCGATTCAATATCGCATGTTGTTCAAAAAAGATTTCTTAATCGATTTAATTGGTTACCGCCGCTACGGTCATAACGAAATGGATGACCCAGCAGTGACACAACCACAAGTGTACAAAAAGATTAAAAATCACCCAACTGTAAGAGCAATTTATGCAGATCAATTACAAGCTGCTGGTGTTCTAAATACAGATGAGGTCGAAACAATTACTCAGTTTACACAAGAACAATTAAAATCTGACTATGCACAAGTACCACCAGCTGATACGAGCGATACAACAATTCACGTTAAAGTGCCAGATGTTGTTGCAAAGGGCATTCAGTCAATTGATACTGGTGTTGAGCTTGACTCACTTCGTGCAATTAATGAAGGTCTACTATCTTGGCCAGAAGGCTTTAACGTATATCCGAAAGTGAAGAAAATTCTTGAACGCCGTAAAGATGCTCTTGAAGAGAACGGTAAAATTGAATGGGCACTTGCTGAGTCATTAGCATTCGCTTCTATTTTACAAGAAGGTACGCCAATTCGTTTAACTGGTCAAGATTCACAGCGTGGTACATTCGCTCATCGTCACATCGTATTACACGATACTGATACAAATGAAACATATTCACCATTACATCGCTTACCAAACATTAACGCTTCATTCTCTGTTCATAACAGTCCGTTATCAGAGGCTGCTGTTGTTGGTTACGAGTATGGTTATAACGTATTCGCTCCAGAAACGCTTGTTATGTGGGAAGCACAATATGGTGACTTCTCAAATACTGCGCAAGCATTATTTGATCAATATGTTTCAGCAGGAAGAGCAAAATGGGGTCAAAAATCTGGTTTAGTTCTTCTATTACCACACGGTTATGAAGGTCAAGGACCAGAGCACTCTAGTGCACGTCCAGAGCGTTTCTTACAGTTAGCTGCTGAGAACAACTGGACAGTTGCAAACTTAACGAGCGCGGCACAATACTTCCATATTTTACGTCGTCAAGCATCTATCCTAGGAACAGAAGCTGTTCGACCATTAGTACTGATGACGCCGAAGAGTTTATTACGTCACCCACTTACGCTTTCAACTGCTAGTCAGTTAAGCGAAGGACGTTTCCAACCTGCTCTAGAACAAGAAAACCTTGGCACGAAACCAAACAAAGTAAAACGCCTTGTTTTAAGCACAGGTAAAATGGCGATTGACTTAGCAGCAGAAATCGAGTCTGGTAAACATGACTACAACTTAGATGAAATTCATGTCGTTCGTATTGAACAGCTATACCCATTCCCTGCTGAGAAAATTCAATCTATTATTAAACGCTTTATAAACTTAGAAGAAATTATTTGGGTTCAAGAAGAACCTCGTAATATGGGCGCATGGCATTACATGGCTCCAATTCTGTTCGAACTAGCTGGAGATAAAGTGAAAACAGGTTATATTGGACGCCCAGATCGCTCTAGCCCATCTGGTGGCGATCCATTCGCTCACAAAGCTGAGCAAGAACTAATTGTTTCACACGCTTTAGATGTGAAGTATAACTTCCGTCAAGATAAACAAGAAATTGAAGTTTTCAGCAACTGAAAGTAACAATGAAGGTTTCTAGCTTGTTCCCTGGGCAGAATATCTGCCCAGGGGCAGGCTAACAAATGGAGATTACCGAAAACAAAAGAAGAAAAAACACACCGTTAGGCAAATAAGGGGAGGACATTTAAAATGATCGAAATTAAAGTACCTGAGCTTGCAGAATCTATTACTGAAGGAACTATCTCACAATGGCTTATCAACGTAGGCGACAAAGTTGAGAAAGGTGGCAGCGTTGTTGAGCTTGAAACTGATAAAGTCAATGTAGAAATCATTGCAGAAGATTCAGGTATTGTATCGAAGTTACTAGGCGAACCTGGGGATACAGTTGAAGTTGGCGCAACTATCGCAATTTTAGATGCAAACGGAGCACCAGTTGCAGTAAGTACACCTGCACCATTGGCTGAGCAACCAAAACAAGAAACGGCTGAAGCACCGAAAGCTGCGGCACCAAATGCTGAGCAAACTGCAACTCTACAAGGGTTACCAAATACGAACCGTCCTATCGCATCACCAGCTGCTAGAAAGATGGCTCGTGAATTAGGAATCGACTTAAATGACGTACGTAGCACAGATCCACTTGGACGTGTGAGACCACATGATGTACAAGCTCATGCTGCAGCACCAAAAGAAGCACCAGCTGCTCCAAAAAGTCCAGCTCCTGCTCCAGTTGCAAAAACTGAATTTGAAAAACCAGTTGAGCGCGTGAAAATGTCCCGCCGCCGTCAAACAATTGCAAAACGCCTTGTAGAAGTTCAACAAACATCTGCAATGTTAACAACATTTAACGAAGTTGATATGACTGCAATCATGGAATTACGTAAAGAGCGTAAAGACGCTTTCGAGAAAAAACATGATGTACGTCTTGGTTTCATGTCATTCTTCACAAAAGCAGTTGTTGCAGCATTAAAACAATTCCCATTATTAAATGCTGAAATTCAAGGCGACGAGCTTATCATTAAAAAATTCTATGATATCGGTATTGCAGTAGCAGCTCCAGATGGATTAGTTGTTCCAGTTGTACGCGATGCGAACCAATTAAACTTCGCTGAAATCGAAAGCGAAATTCGTGAATTAGGTAAAAAAGCACGTGACAACAAACTTTCATTAAAAGAACTACAAGGTGGTACATTCACAATTACAAACGGTGGTGTGTTCGGTTCTCTAATGTCTACACCGATCCTAAACAGCCCACAAGTTGGTATTTTAGGAATGCACAAAATCCAAGTACGTCCTGTTGCTATTGATGCAGAACGTATGGAAAACCGTCCAATGATGTACATCGCTTTATCTTACGATCACCGTATCGTTGATGGTAAAGAAGCAGTTAGCTTCCTTGTTGCTGTTAAAGATATGCTTGAAGATCCAAAATCATTATTATTAGAAGGTTGATAGATTAATAATCTATTATATAAAGGCTGTAGAATACATCATTCTACAGCCTTTTTTGCGTTCATACGGGACAAATCGCATGACATAAGCTAATAATGTATGCCTATAACGTAAGGAGGATTCAAATGAGTAACCTTCCAATTCATGCAAAACTTAAAGCAAATAAGGATACCTTCTTCCTCCCCGACTCAAACGGGGGTGTCTATTTTCGAAATAACGCCAGTTCATTTCGTATGGACGGTGACGGAATTTATAACTGGATTGAAAAATTAATGCCGATGTTTAACGGTAATTATTCTTTAGCAGAAATAACGGATGGTCTCCCTCTTCCCTATCAAAATCGTGTACTTGAAATTGGAGAGATTTTATATACAAATGGATTTGTCCGTGATGTAAGTCAAGATGCACCTCATGAATTAAACAGCGCATTACTTGATAGATATGCTTCGCAAATTGAATTTTTAGAAGCAGATTCTCATTCAGGTGCTCTAAAATTCGAAACGTACCGCACAGCAAATGTACTTATAATTGGTTCTGGAAATATGCTTACTTCCTTAGTTTCTTCTTTATTAGAATCCGGATTACCTACCTTTCATTACCTTGTGACAGATTATGCGGAAACAAATTACGACCGCATTCATGAGCTAGTAGAACTTGCCCATGAAGTAGATGATACTGTACTTGTTCAAGAAATAGATACGACAATTGATCGACCTCTGCATGAAGTGTTCGAGCCTTTCGACTGGATT
Organism: Bacillus paramycoides; assembly: GCF_038971285.1. Classification (NCBI taxonomy): domain Bacteria; kingdom Bacillati; phylum Bacillota; class Bacilli; order Caryophanales; family Bacillaceae; genus Bacillus; species Bacillus paramycoides. The sequence goes on along the minus strand of NZ_CP152427.1, from coordinate 1,238,657 downwards.
TTGTACGTTTCTCAAAATGGGGATATTGAAGGCTTAAGAGCAATTCATACGATTTGTAGAGAAGTAGGGAAGAATTTCATCCCCGCTGTCTGTTTATCAACACTTGGTATAGCTGGTCCTGTCGTAACAGCTAATCGTGAAGAATGCTGGGAATCCGCATGGCATCGGCTACATGAAACAACTTTACAAGAGGGACATTCATCAGCATCATTTTCACCAGTTACATCTGCAATGTTAGCAAATATAATCGTTTTTGAATTATTTAAACATGTTGCTGATGATTCACATCGAGAAAAGAATCCAAAATTCTTTTTATTAAACTATGAAACACTCGAAGGAACATGGCATCCTTTTATAAAACATCCTCTCGCAACTGATGAAAGTTTTACAATTGATACGATAGAAAATCTTTCTGAACAACTTGAACATCGGTCCAACCAACATACCTCAACTGATTTATTCCGTTTTTTCGATTCATTAACTTCTAAAGAAGCTGGTATATTCCACGTATGGGATGAACAAAATTCTTATCAATTACCGTTATCACAATGCCATATTCAAGTAGCTACACCACTATCAGATGGTCCTGCTTCCCTCCTGCCTCTTATGACTTGTGGTGGTTTGACTCATAATGAAGCACGCAGAGAAGCTGGTTTAGCAGGAATTGAAACCTATGTAGCAGAAATTATGCACCGCCTTATCCCTGAACATAACGATATCGGTATTGGCGCCGGAGAGACGATGACAGAAGGTGTATACCGGGCGCTACAACAACATTTAAATAATAAATTGTATGAGCGGCAATCACATATGCTAGAAGAAATTTCGACCGTCGACTTAACCGAAATTCATGATAAACATTGTAGATTTTATTACGATGCTCTCGCTACAATTCATGAAACACCTAAAATAGCAGTAAGTGAAGAGATTCTCAGCTTTCCAGTCGTTTGGGTCGGTATACATGATCGATGGTACGGTGCATCTAATATTAATACGACGTTAGCGTTACGAAACGCACTACAACTATCAATTCTTCACCTTCAAAATGAAGAGACTCCATACAGAGCTAATATCTTGCCTGAATCCTCTATTATTTTATATGACACGGATTCTTTTAGGTTAGAAATACAAGCGGAAGAAGAAATTCCAAGCACGCAATCTGTACAGCTTGCCTTACAACATTTAGAAGAACATAATTTTTATCCATTCGTGTTTGATTTAGCTATTGAACCATTTTTGAAAGAAAACTTAGATGGTGTGTACGGGGTATTAATTGCAAAGGAGGATAGTCTATGACTCAAAATATATTGCTTATAGGAGATGGCCTTCTGGCAAACTATGTACATGATCAACTATGTAATCAATATTCTATCATTCGCCAACATTGCCTGACAGACGAACTCCCTGAAAACATTGCATTCGCTCTCGTATTACATGATGGCTCTCCTTCTGCTATTCATCATGATGCCGAGCTAATTTTCCGTTCCAATCAGATTCCGTGGTTACGCGGGTTTACTTCCTTTGGTGAAGGTATTATCGGCCCTTACATTCATCCTCTTGTAGCTGGATGTACCCATTGTGCCGATGGACGACGCTTTATCGCTGGCTTTGATCAAAAAGAAATGTGGGAGCTACAACGAAAATATGCGGTAAAAGAAGATAACGTAACGAGGCGTGATGTACGTGCCACCCAAAATGGGATGTTACAAATGTGCCATCTTATTTGTGCAGAAACAGAGAAGATATTAGCTCATGAACATTCTTCTTTAGAAAATGAACTCATTTTACTAAACTTACAAACACTGCAATGTACACGTCATTCTTTTCTTGCAGATCCCCTCTGCCCTGTATGCAGCAATTTGCCTGATGACACAGCAGATGCAGCTGTGATTTCGTTACAACCAAGCTTAAAAACAAGTGATGCAACGTATCGCTGTCGTTCCATTCATGAACTAAACACATTTTTAACGAGAGATTATTTAGATTACCGCGTCGGTATATTGAACGGAAAAGTGCAACATTCTTTATTACCGTTTGCTGACGTTATTATAAACATGCCATTACTGTTTGGAAATGAAGGTGTTGCAGGTCGAACTCATTCATTTGCAATAAGTGAAGCAACTGCTATTTTAGAAGGTTTAGAACGATATTGTGGTATGTCACCTCGAGGAAAAAAGACGAATGTGCATGGTAGTTTTCATGATTTAGAGGATTATGCACTAAATCCCCTTTCCCTCGGTGTACATACAAATGAACATTATAATCGTGATAGTTTTCCGTTTAAACCATTTGATCCTGACTATGAACAAAACTGGGTATGGGGATACTCTTTACTACAAAATCAGCCAATTTTAGTTCCTGAATCAATCGCTTATTATAGCCTCGGTCATCGAGATGCTTACGTATATGAAACATCAAATGGATGTGCTATTGGTGGTAGTTTAGAAGAAGCAATTTTTCACGGCATTTTAGAAATTGTAGAGCGTGACGCCTTTTTACTCACTTGGTATGCCGAATTACCTCTTCCCCGCCTTGATCTTAGTTCAGCAAATGATACAGAATTACAATTAATGATTCAGCGGCTGTACACGATTACCGGTTATGAATTACACGCTTTTAACGCAACGATGGAACACGGCATCCCAAGCTTATGGGTAATCGCGAAAAATACGCGTGAAAATGGAATGAACGTTGTTTGTGCTGGAGGCTCTCATTTGGACCCAGTACGCGCTTTAAAGAGTGCCATTCACGAAATAGCAGGCATGTTACTAATAACAGACGATGAGCTCGAACAAAAAAGAGAGCACTACGAAAACTGCTTACAAGACCCTTATCTCGTAAATAAAATGGAAGACCATAGTATGCTGTACGGATTGAAAGAAACAGAAGAACGTCTTCACTTTCTTTTACGTGACGATGCACCGGTGCAATCGTTCCAAGAAATGAATACATTACAATCAGTTGATCTAGATTTAACATCCGATCTTCAACAACTTTTAAACCGTCTAGAGCAATGTGGACTTGACGTAATCGTTGTAGATCAAACAGTACCTCTTATAGAAAAAAACGGATTACATTGTGTAAAAGTCATTATTCCAGGCATGCTACCGATGACGTTCGGCCACCATCTCACTCGGATTACAGGGCTGGATAGAGTGTATACTGTGCCGATGACACTTGGATATACAAATGAACCTTTAACGAATGAACAATTAAATCCACATCCGCATCCGTTTCCATAGTAAAGGAGGGGATTTTATGCAGCTGGATACTTTTTTACATCATCTCCATTTTTCTATCGATGAAATTATGCCGAATCAGGAAGTGGACTGGGAAGATGCACCGCTTCCTTATAAACTCTATCGAAATGTACCTATCATTCCACTCTCTTTAGAAATCCCATTATCTTTGCCTAACTCTTCTACTACACCTACTTTGAAGGAGATTGGTCATTACCTTTGGACCTCATTTGGATTAACACAGTTATGTCAGCTAAATAGCGAAAAAATTTTATTCCGAAGATCTATCCCTTCAGGCGGCGCTTTATATCCAAATGAATTGTATATATATTTAAAGATTGACGATTACCCAGACGGTATTTACCATTACGACGCTGCACACCACCGACTTATTTTCCTTCGCGAAGGAAATTTCGATTCTTATATTACAGAAGCACTTGGCAATCGTTGTAACATACAGTCTTGTTTTGGCGCTGCATTCGTATCTACTATGTTTTGGAAAAACTACTTTAAATACAATAACTTTTCATATCGACTTCAAGGATTAGATAGTGGTGTTCTCATCGGACAATTACTTGAATGTGCCAAACAATTCGGTTACACAAATGGCGTATACTTTCAGTTTCTAGACCGGGCAATCAACCATTTACTCGGACTGTCAGAAGGCGAAGAAAGCGTGTATGCTGTCGTTCCTTTAAGTACAGAACCGCAAACGAATTGGTTTCACAGTGATTACCGTGAAAATAAAACCGTTACTTCTCATGAGTTATTACAGCAAATTCCGCCGTTAGCACATGAACATTTCGTTCGCTCAAAACATGTAAATGAATATCCGATGATAACAAAAATAAACGATGCTTCTATGATCGAATCGACAGCGCACTTCCACACACTACATCATGAAGAGCAGTACCAACATCATGCACACGCCGTACAACTACCGAAAGTAGAACGATTATCATACGATTTCTTAAAACTTTGTAAACAACGGTATTCCCCCGATGCTGATTTTACTTTAACAAAATGGGATGCAGCCGAGCTCGCTACTTTACTACAAGAAGCGAGCCTCTCCTTCCCTTATTACAACGACCTTAACGGTAAGTATGTAAATGAAAATGCACGCGTCTCATTATATGGGTGTTTTTATAATGTAAAAGATATAGAAAACGGTGCTTATTCATATAACAGTAAAACGCATTCCATACAACCACTTCGATATGGAGACCTTCGTTATCCCCTTCAATCTAGTATGACGATGGATAATGTAAACCTTTTTCAAGTACCGCTTTGCCTACATGTAGTCGGAAAGAAAGATTACTATACAAATGCATTAGGCTATAGAGGATATCGTATTCACCAAATGGAAGCTGGCATACTCGTTCATAAACTCGTTTTCGCAGCGACCGCAATGGGAATGGCTGGGCATCCTTTACTTAGTTTTGATACAAATTCATGTGATCAGTTGTACGGGATAGATACTGGGAATGAAACGTCTCTCATTCAAATTCCCGTTGGGGCTTATCGGGCGCGGAATTGGTTAAAAGGGGATTTGCGTAATTAGAAGCACGCCGGTGTACGGCGTGCTTTTTTACTAGATTAATTTGAAAATGCTCTTTATTTGTCTCGCAAATAACCAGTTTTTCGTACCATAGTTATCATTTAAACTATCTAAATTGATAGTTTTTCCGTTAGCAAACTTTAATTCTAGCGTCGTATTTTTATCATTTGTTTTTAAGTTACTATGTGTAATAGCATCATACTTTAATTTTTCAATCTCAATATACTCTTCTTTTTCTTGTCCAATCACGACATGGTCTTGGAAGAAGAACAATACTTCTACTTTCTTACCGAAACAAAATACATTTTTCGTATAAATTAATGTCGCATTATCAAGTCCGACGCATACTTCTTTCATCTCTTCAATAACGTGTCCAAAGTCTTCTTCATGTCTTGTGTTTGATTCAGCAATCCATTCTTCGATTGTTTTCATATTAATTGCCATACTGCGCCCCCTGGTTCGTTCATTGCTTTATTTTAAAATAAATACTATATGAAAATATAAGCGATAAGTACTATGTTTTCAAGGGTGAAAAATATATTCAAAATAAAGTTAAATTTCAAAGTAATATACTAAAAGAATCCATTTCATTATATTTTAAACGTTTGAACGAGACATTCTTCACCATCGATTAACTGTGTTTTCTCATCAAATTCGATGTTTAGTTCCCTATATACTTTCTTCCAAAAAGAAACAGCTGGTACATTTTTCACAAGTTCGATAACGAAATACTGTCCTCGTTTCTCTTTTAATAAATTCTCAATAACTTGTTTACCGATCCCTTTTCCTTTGTACTGATTCAATATGAAAATGTCATTTATGCCAAAATCGTTTTCCTTCTTCAAAAACGGACGTTCCAATAGTAATAAAAATCCTACAATCTCATTATCACTTTTAATAAAATACGGGGCAATTCCGTCATTTTTCCAAAACATGTGCAAATCTTCGTATTCAAAAAATCCATTTGCCCCAATCATTATATTAGGAGTGAATGTAGAGAGGTCATGAAGATATAGTGCATACAAATTACGTAATATTTCTTTTTCTGATTCTTGAACTGTTTGCAGTGTTACAAACATTTTTAATGATCCCCTTCCCTATATATAACTATTTCCAATTCGCTTCATTCGCCACAAATGATGATTCCCCTTTAACGAAAAAAATAGCACTTAAAAAGTGCTATTTTGCTCGCCTTGCCGCTTGCTGAATTGGATCCCAAACGCTGTTATATGGTGGTGCGTAACTTAAGTCGACATCTTCTAAATCGTGAATGCTCATTTTATTGAAAAGTGCCATTGCAATCACATCAATTCGTTTATCTACACCTTCTTCTCCTATTACTTGTCCGCCTAATAATTGTTTCGTGTCAGAACGATATAGTAATTTCAAGTAAAGTGGTTTCGCATTTGGATAATAACCAGCCATATTTGTAGAATCTACTTTGACCGTTTTATACGGAATATGTAGTCCTTTTGCTTCTTTTTCATTTAAACCTGTTCTTGCAAGCGTTAAATCCATAAATTTAATAATACCTGTACCTAACGTACCTTTAAAGGCTCTTCGTTTATCAAGCATATTCAGTCCTGCAAGTCGGCCTTGTTTATTAGCAGTCGTTCCGAGCGGGATATGATCATGAATTTCCTTTATAACGTGGTAATGTGTTGCACAATCACCAGCTGCATATACGTCCTGCACATTCGTTTGCATATATGCATTTACTTCAATTGCCCCTTTATGATTTGTACGTATATTTGTTCCTTCAAGAAAATCAGTATTTGGCTTCACTCCAACCGATACTAAAACAAGATCAGCTTTATATGTTCCTTTATCTGTTTCAATTTGTTCCACTCTTTCATTTCCTTTAAATGCTTTTACATTTTCATTCGTTAAAATTTCAATATGATGTTTATCTGCTTCTTTATGTATATATTCAGCCATATCCGCATCATAAATCGTACCGATATGATCATTTCGCTCAATCATTCTTACTTTCTTACCAAGTTCGACGAATGTTTCTGCCATCTCCAGTCCAATTGCACCGCCGCCAATAATAGTTACATCCTCAACTTTATTTGTTTCTAACGTTTTTAATATACGCTCAGCATCTGGAATTGTTTTTAAAAGATGTACACCTTGCAAATCTCGCCCTTCCCATTCTGGCATAACAGGACGCACTCCGGTCGCAATTAATAATCGATCGTACGGAAATTCAAAGACATCTTTCGTCTTCGTATGCTCTGCGTACACGATTTTCTTTTCCGTATCTACTTTCGTTACTTCATGTCGTACTTTCGCATCAATGCCGTATTTATCACGAAACGTCTTCACATTACGTGCAATTAATTTTTCCGTTGAAGCGATAGCACCACTAATGACATATGGTAACCCACACTGTGCGTACGAATAAATTTCACCTTTTTCTAACGTTACAACATTTGCATTTTTATCGTTTCTAACAATTTGCATAGCTGCGCTCATACCAGCTGCATCTCCGCCAATAATGACATAGTTCACTTTACCACTCCTTCTTTTCTACATACTCTTTACGTTTTCCATATTTTTCAGAAATAACACCTACTTCCATTGTAAAGAAAGATAATTTCATCTTCAAATTTGGTGCACAAACCTATGCCTGAATAGGTAGCCGTCGTGTCTTATAAACAACATGTTTAATATGCTATAACAGTTACTATTGAAAGTAGGTGAAACATACATGTGCGCCGGCCTTCTCGCCCAGCTTCCAGATGAACCGCAAGAACCAAAAGAACCGAAACCCGCCCTCTCGCTTGACCAAGAATTTTCTATTAATGCCACAATATACAGCGCTCGTGCTTGGTTATCTAACGATGATACGTTTGCGCAAGATATTTGGAAAGCTACCCAATTCGCTTCAGCATCACATGCTGGCAAGTCCATCTTTCCAGTCGGTTCTGTTAAAATTATGAACTTTTCTGATGATACAATAACTGTTACTGCTTCACCAGATTCAGATCATGCGCTCAAAATAGTCGTGCCACCCCATTCCGAGGCAGCTCTAACGTCTGGTCCTTTATCACATATACAAGCTAGTACATCAGGAGGATCAAGTAAAGTCACATTTCTTTTTCACATCTTTTTCTCAAGGGATCCTGTTTCAGATAAATAACCATGAAAAAGGTACAGCTATGCACTGTACCCTTTTCACGTGTTTATTCTCTTGATTTGATCAATTCAACATTATAAGTTTCAATATCTGTTAGTTTCCCTGTAAAATATGGATTTTCTCTATACCAAGACTGTTTTGAAAAATACGCTTGCATATCTTTCGTTTGAAACATATGTCCATGTCTTGCGTATATTTCGTTTCTCGCTATTTTCAATTGTTCTTTCGATAAATATGCTAAGTCCGTACTCGTTAATTTTCGAATATCACTATCAGGAAAGATGAAACCATTATATACATACCGAGTCGTAGGTGGCGGAGTAACATTGTAAACAACTGTTTTTTCTGTACCTTTCTTTTGGAATGGAAGATTATAAGACGGAAGTGCAGTTACCGTTTCTACCTTCGTCGTTTCCCTTCCGTTTTCTCCATTTCGTTCTAAATAAATCGTCGTACTTCCATCAGTTGCTACCGGTCCCCACGTAATTTCTTCTCCCGCTAGCGCTGTAACTGGTTTTTGATTCACGTACAATGTTGCTCCAGGTGCGTTCGTTTGCACTATAATATATTGTCCTTGCAACGTTAAATCTATCGTTACGTTATTTTGACCTTGTTTCATAAGTACAACCTTTTCTTCACGTGATAGTTTCACATAATCATTTTTATATTCTGCTTGAAACACTTGAGTTCCTGGAAGAAACGGTCCATATTGCTTCTCAAATTTTTTGTCATCCGTTTTATCTATTTCTTTTCCGTTCATTATTAAAGATGTACCTTTTTCATTTGTAAGCAATGTCGTATAATACGTCTTCGCTTTCAATTTATACCGATCAAATAAAAAGAAATACTTTCCGTCTTTCGTTAACGAAAAGTCTACTCTTTCGATTCCGTTCCCTTGTTTTTCACCTATCCTCAACTGTTCTTTCAATTCATTCACGTAAGATGGATTTTCTTTTATATACGAAAATAGTGGCATTAGACTCTCTCTCGTTACAATAACCGATGGATCATCCGCCGTGACGATTTTAGCTAACTGCTCCCCGTCCCTCTCTTGTAAAATAGTAATGATCCGATCTACTTGTGCCGCCTGCTTATAATACGATGATCCGTACAAATACAGTCCAACAATCACTACAGCAAGTAATGTTAAGAGTGTAATGCCAACCTTTGTACCGCTGCTCATTTTCTTCTTTACTGCAAGACTCTCCCTCTTCTGACCGCAGCTTTGACAAAATTGCACACCGTCTTCAAGCTGAGTCCCACACTTTGTACATACATTCATCCATTCAACCACCTTTTCTTTAGAGGCCAGTTAATCCCTGTGTAAAGGTTTGAATTATCGTGTTTATGTAAGACCAAAACACGATAAACGTTGCAATTCCAATGAAAATATTTGCGATAAAAAGAGTATAAACAAGATCTAATCCACCGTTATCTAGTTTTACTGTAGCTACAATTATACTAATTCCCATATATGTTGTAGCCAGCCCTAATAAAATTGGTAAGAAAAAAATTAATAAAAAGCTAAAAAGAAAAGAAAGAACTAATATAGCAAGAGCTGGCGTCGCTATCGTTCCCCATATACCGAATACTTCAAGAAACGAAAAAGATGATTTCATCATCTTCCCACTGACAAAAATAATAAATCCGACAAATAAAGTTAAAATGAGTAAAAATAAAAAGACCGTTACAGAGTCCAAAAAGAATGTAGGAGTAGGTATATCTGGTGCAAATGTTTTCGTAACAGTTGCTGCAGCACTCATCATTCTATAAAAAATACATGCCCCTAAAAAACAAATAAGAACAAGACTTACAATTCCATTTCGTACTTCAACCTTGCCACTTTTCATAATAGCTGTCGGTGCTTGTAATGCGTGTTTAAAAAACTGAAAATAGCCACTTGCAAACCGCTTCGCTTGCTCTACCGTTTCCTTTGGTCGAGTTTCCTTTGCTAAAGCTACGCGTTCCTGTTGCTCACCTTCTTCCTGTGTACCACTCGCTACCGCTTCCTCCGTCAACGAATGTCCACAATTCCCGCAAAATTTTGCCTCTGCTGTATTTTCCGTATGACACGCCGGACATTTCATTCTCGCATTCCCCCCTTAAGCAGATACCATATAGGGTGTTACAAATTCAATATATGACTTTGTACATAAAACATGACTACAAGAAAAAGATTATGAAATCCTTCTTTCAAATGAAAATATATGTGCTAGCAATCTTGAAAAATAATGCTATTATGAAACAGAACGAATAACATTTTTAACAGATTGGATGACTGGCAATGGAATTGGTAAACTCAATTTTTCAAATACTCCTTACAAGCGTAATTCAATTATTTTCCTTAATTGGCGTTATCATTATAATTGGATTTCTATTAGGCTATTTAGAATCATTAACACGCATGTATTGGTCGAGAGCTTTCGGAAGAAAAGGATTCCTTTTAACAGCTTGGATCGGTGTTCCGATTCACGAACTTGGACATGCCATTATGTGTGTACTATTTCGTCATAAAATTATAGCAACGCAGTTTTTCCCAACAGATACAAGTCAAGGCGCTTTAGGCTACGTACAACATCAATACAATCAAAAAAGTGTATATCAACGAATTGGGAATTTCTTCATTGGAATTGGTCCTATTATTTCCGGTATTACTGCACTAATCCTTTTAATGCGCTATTTCGTACCAGATTCATATTTTTTATTTAATACAACTCTCGAAAAAACAATCGCTTCTACTTCTATTAATGTAGAAATGGTTCAAAACATGCTCTTGTCGACATTTGTATTATTGAAAAGCTTATTTACAATAAGTAATGTATTGAATCCTTCCTTTTGGCTATTTTTATTTATCGCCATTTGTATTTCTGCACATATCGCTTTAAGTAAACCAGATATTAAAGGATCAATAGACGGTGTGATCGTCATGTTTATCTTGTTATTTTTATTCAACATAATTGCAGGACTGTTTCAGTACGACAGTAACCAGCTAATCGGCAAAGTGATGAAGTATAATATGTACCTCATTGCATTTTCTAGTGTGGCACTACTGTTCTCTTGTATTTCTACACTTGTTAGTTTTGGGTTTTATAAAATAAAAGGAGGGCGTTCGTTTTGAACGCCCTCCTCTATTTTCAGATGACTATTTATCCGATTTAATAAGTTATTGAATTGGAATAGATGACCCAATTACTTCGTTTTCTTCCCCTGAATACGGTACAAGTGAATATTTTCCTACCGATACATTAATTCCATCGAATCTACTAAAAGAAATGTCTCCTTCTTTATTCGATACAAATGCCTCTTTACATATATATGTTTTTCCAGATTCTGATTCAATTTTAAAATAAATATCTTCATTTGTACTTTGTGTTACATCATAATAAATTGTTGTAGAAATCGGCGTTGAAACTACTTTTTTAACATTTACTTTATTGCCATCTGATAAAACAATTGTTTCATTTAAATCAAACGTCTGCTTCTCTTTCATCAACTGAGCTTGCGATACTTCAATATCAAATATCCATGGTTGCTCAATTACAGTATCCCTGTTGAATGTATCATAAATAATTTCGATTTGAAGAACGTCAGTTTTTGGCATTTCACTTAACTCGACACCACCGTAGATTGTATACATAGAATCATTTACTTCAATTGATTGTGCATCCTTTGTACTAGAAAAGTCACGGCCATTTATTCGTACCTGTGGGATTAAATATGTTTGATAATCAAATTCGACACCCTTCGCTGGCTCAAATGTTGAACTGATGAGTAGTTTATTATCATCAACTAGTACCTCGTTTAAAGTCAGTTTACCGTATTTATTTTCAGCAATTTTTCCAATAGCTGTTTTATAAGGAGAATAGTCACGCGGTTGTTGTTCATCAAGATATTTTTCAATCAATCCAGCAATAAATGGAGTATTTGCTAAAGAAGATTGTCCAAGTGCGACTGTAATACTGACCATTAACATGCAAGCTGCTGCAACTCCGAACCATTTTTTTGACTGTTTGTTTTTCCGGAGCTTATTTTTCACACGTTTTTCCCACTTCTTTTCCTCTAATTTGGTTAAGGGAATCTCTTCAAACTCTGTGATGTCCAGCTGAATATCATTTAACTCTTTATAAATAGACATGCCCTCACACTCCATTTTTAAAAATAAAAATCTGTTTGAGCTTTTTTCTTCCACGTGACAGTTTGTTATGAATCCATGACTCTTTCACATTAAGGTGGGATGCAATTTCACGAGACGGTACACCTTCTAGATAATACTTTTCAAAAATGTTCCGCTCCATTGCTGACAGTTCACTGAGCAATTCTTGTACATCTAAGAAATCGTTTTGTCTTCTTTGTTCTTGATACAGACGATCATTAATCTCCGTACAGACAGTTTGTTGCCGATTTCTCGCATTTTTCCGCTGATAATCAATTGCTCGATATTTAGCAATGGCTGCTATCCATTGTTTAAACGTATTTTTACTTGGATCAAATGAGTCGATATGAAACCAGCTAGCTAGTAATACATCATCTAAACATTCTTCATAATCTTGCTGATTACTCTGTACATATCTTTTAATGATAGCGCTGAGTAAACTGCCATATGTTTGAATAATAAATGTAATGCTTTTCTCATTACATTTTTTTATTTGTTGCACAACATTTTCTTCCGTTATCTTCAAAGCTAGACCTCCTTGTACTGCTAATTGATACCTACTTTCTAATACGAATAAAAATCAATAACTCTATCACGATTTTTAATATTGCATACATAATCCCACCACTATATATCATTCATGTTGTTTACAATGAGAAGAGCTAGTTCATTACGAACTAGCTCTTCTCATCACTTATTGTTCTTATAATCACAATGCTCAACCGGCACACGAGCATGTCCCTCTTCATCGGTACACCATGACTGTGATTGGAAGGCAAGAAAGATACCGATCCATTCCTCTTCCTTTTCAAAGTGAATGAGTATTCCTCCGTCTTGCCATATACCATTATCGCCTTTCCATTTCTCTACATTCCCTTGATTCATGTGAATATCGTGTATACCGTTTCCTGGTTCGAAATGGAAGTAAGAATCGGGTGTATTTTCTTCTGGTCCCCATCTTTCACCGAACGCGTAAATAATTGCTTTTTCTTCTATCGCTCGTTTTATATAACGTTCTATTTTTTCATTTAAATCATTATCTACTCCTGCTTTTTCAGCAGGTAAAGGAATCATTTGTTTCGAATCGAATAAATTACCCCTTACATAGTCTAAAGCTACTTTCGGTTCATTGTTTTTTATTTCTGTAAAACCAAATGGTAATGTCGGTAAAATATGAATCGCCTCTGACCGAATATCATTACTCGCAAAATATAAAACTTCTGACGGATAACTTTGCGACTTTACGTTAATTGCAATACGGTAATCTACTTCTGCTTCGCCTTGTAAATGAACTTGATAATGAGGTGTTTTCCCTTTTCCAATCTTTGATTGTATAACTGTACCTTTTAACACGCCGTAGTTTTTTAGGGGCATACATTTCATCTCCTATTCATTTAGTAGAAGCTTTACATACTTAAGGCATTATCCATATAAAAAGAAAATCCTCCTTCGCTAGGAGGATTTTTTACTTTCTCAATACGTACCAAAAAATACCCTCTACCAACACAAGCAATATCGCACCAAAAATCATTAACGTCGTCTTCTTTAATAATTCATTTTCACGATACGGGATGTTACATAAATACGCACCTAATGTAATACGTGACGGGCAAGCGATTGTCGCTACTGACGATGCGGTGTTTTGCAGTGTTGTGACGTATTGCCACGGGAGTGCTACGTTTTGCGCCGTTTGCATTTGTAGTTTTATAAACATCGCATTTGATCCTGCGTTACTACCTGTTAAGAATCCACCAATTCCTCCGATAAACGGAGCAACGAAAACGAAAAACGTTCCAAATGTTTCACCTGCTGTTTTTGCCAGTAATGAATGCATACCAGATGCACCCATTAGTTCTGAAATGGCGATAAACATTGTCGTCGTAATTGCAAAAGGAATCCATTGTTTTATCGTTTGCGAGAGTGATTGTTTAATAATATGAGATGGAATACGGAAGAAAATAATAGTAAATAAGCAAGTCATACCGAGCCAAAATCCTGGTGAATATAGTAGCTCCAGTTTATAAGAGTATGATTGTAAATCAAGAACGGCATATGACCGGAACAAATCATGTAATGCTGGAACAAGGCGAGAGAGTAAAATACAAACTGTTAGAAATATATAAGGGCTAATAATTTTTATAATAGATACTTCTCTCTCCGTTGCTGCAGCATGTTCTGTTATTAGGTTTTGTTCGTTTTTCCCTTTTAATTTAACGATAAGAAAGCCAAATGTAATTGTAACGATAGAACTTAATATACCTGCGAGTTCAACACTTACATATGCGTTAGAAAGATAGATTCCGAGAGAAAATAATAGAAAGAAACCGAATCCTTCTTTCCACTTTTCAATCACCGCCTGCCAGCCACCTACAACGTGTAAGGAAAGAATGACAAAATAAGCAAACATCGGAATGCTTAGTAGTGCTGTATTTGTGCCAAGTGTTGTAAGGGGCATGTTTATAAGCTGCGAACCGATAATCGTACCAGTTGCCATTGCCCCCCATGAACTAGCTAGTAAACCGATAAACGAGAGCAGTACAGCTTGAAACGGTTTATAGCCTAATGATAGAAAAATAGGTGCTGCAACCATAAAGCCAATTCCAAATCCACTTACTGATTCAATTAGTGGGCAAATACCAAAACACATAAGAAGCATTTGTAATAAACGATCGTGTGTCACTTCTTCTAGAAAACGTGCTACTTGATCGATGTACCCCATTTTGTTCATGAGGTGAAATAAAAAAATACCGAAAAATAAAACGTACCCGACAATAAAACAAATTAACCACCCTTTAATCGTTGCGTGCACAGTTTCACTTATCCCTAGTTGAAACGTTGGCGAGAGTAAAACGATTCCAACAGACACAACGTAAGCAATTAAAGAGGATCTTAATGACGTTTGTTTAAATAAAAATAAACAAATGAAAATCATCATAATTGGGATAAGTGCCAACAATATGGCCATGTTATCATCTCTTTTCATTAAAAATACAATTTTTAACTATTATATAACAGATACCATGAATTTCAATTGTTTTTGCAACAGATACAAAAAAAGGAACCGAACGGCTCCTTTTTTAATCACTCCCATTTTCTATTATCCTGAAAAACTGTCTGCTGTCCGACTATTTTGTCTAACAGAACAAACACAATATAAGCACATATGACTTGCAATACAACATTTCCGAATTTCATAAATTCAAATGAATGGATCCAGCGGAATAATTCATTTAATAATACAATTGAAATGATACTAAATAATTCTATACTAATCGAAAATATACATATTTCTAAAATAGATTGCTCTTGAATGCGATTTAAGTTGGAAAAGATGAATACATATCCTAAAAATAGAGCCATCATCTCTATTTTTGTCATGCTAATGAGCCAGGCGTATAGTGGTACAGTTAACAGAAGATATAGTAGTTTCCGTCTTAGCATGCTTTCTCACTCTCTAAATTATATGTATTTTCTGTATATTTTAACATTTATTTCGTAAAACAAAAAGAAGAGACTTACGCCTCTTCTTTTTGTTTTGTTGCCTGTATTAATTCACATATTTCTTCTCGTTTTTCGTTTTCTAACAGCTCAATAACTTTACTTCCAACAACAACGCCGTCACATATTGTAATCATTTCTTCTACATGTTCCTTTATTGAAATACCGAACCCTGCCACTACCGGTAAATGCGTATGTGATTTTACTTTTTCTAAGTAACTATGAATCTCCTCTTTAAAGTTTTGACGTACGCCTGTTACGCCCGCTACTGTAACGGCGTAAACGAATCCTTCTGATTCACTCGTAATTTTTTCGATTCGCTCAATTGGACTCGTTACGGTAACGAGTGGAATTAGCGCCATGTTTGCCTCTCGAAGTAACGGGGCAATAATATTTTGTTCTTCATACGGTAAATCCGGAACGATGATGCCGTCTACACCTGCTTCTATACAATTTTCGATGAATCTTTCTTTTCCGAATGCGAGTACTGGATTTAAATATGTCATGAGTACAAACGGAATTTGCACTTCTTTCCTTACCTCTATCAATGCTTGAAAAATACCATTTACTGTTACACCGCTATCTAGCGCTCGTTTCCCTGCTCTTTGAATTGTTGGACCATCTGCAACTGGATCTGAAAACGGGATGCCAATTTCAACGATGCTTGCTCCTGCTTCGTCTAGAAAACGAATTCTTTCTTTTAATTTTTCAAGGCCACCATCTCCCCCCATTACGTACGGAACAAATGCTTTCTTACCATTTTCAAACGCTGCTTTAATTTTTTCTACTCCCATTTTTTACACCTCTTCCATATAACGTTTTATACTCTCTACATCTTTATCTCCGCGGCCAGATAAACAAATGACAAGCCCTTCGTCTTTCTTCATTTGCGGCGCTAATTTTAATGCATATGCGACAGCATGTGAGCTTTCTAAAGCTGGAATAATTCCTTCTTTTTTCGTTAATAATTGAAATGCTTCTAACGCTTCATCATCTGTAATGGAATGATAAGAAACGCGGCCAATATCTTTTAATAAACTATGTTCTGGTCCAACACCCGGGTAATCGAGTCCTGCTGAAATAGAGTGAGCTTCTTGAATTTGTCCTTCTTCATTTTGCAGAAGGTACATCATCGATCCGTGTAAAACACCAACGCTTCCTTTCGTTAAAGTAGCTGCGTGCTTTTCTGTATGAACGCCTTTTCCAGCTGCTTCTACTCCATAAAGAGCGACTTCTTCATCATGCACGAACGGATAAAACATTCCCATCGCATTACTACCGCCGCCAATACAAGCAACGACTGCTTCTGGTAATTTCCCTTCTAACGTTTCATATTGTTTTTTTGTTTCTTTCCCAATTACACTTTGGAAATCACGAACAATTTGCGGGAATGGATGCGGTCCGAGAACAGATCCCATAATGTAGTGTGTATCATGCACGTGTGAAACCCAGTAGCGAAGCGCCTCGTTCACCGCATCTTTTAATGTGCCGCTACCTGCCGCTACACTTTCTACTTTCGCTCCGAGTAATTCCATTCGGAACACATTTAATTTTTGACGTCTTACATCTTCTTCTCCCATAAAAATGACGCATTCTAACCCGAGTAGGGCACATACAGTAGCTGTCGCGACTCCGTGTTGTCCTGCTCCTGTTTCAGCGACAACTTTTTTCTTGCCCATTCGTACTGCAAG
Organism: Bacillus paramycoides; assembly: GCF_038971285.1. Lineage (NCBI taxonomy): Bacteria > Bacillati > Bacillota > Bacilli > Caryophanales > Bacillaceae > Bacillus > Bacillus paramycoides. The sequence goes on along the minus strand of NZ_CP152427.1, from coordinate 1,221,376 downwards.
TAATGCCTGACCGATTGTATTGTTAATTTTATGAGCTCCTGTATGGTTCAAATCTTCACGTTTTAAATAAATTTTTGCACCGCCGCAATACTTCGTCATATTTTCAGCGAAATAAAGCGGTGTTTCTCTTCCGACGTACGTTTTCAAATAGTGATTTAATTCCTTTTGGAACGCTTCATCTTGCATCGCTTCTTTATATGCTTCTTCTAGTTCTAATACAGATTGCATTAACGTTTCTGGAACATATCGTCCTCCGTATATACCGTAGTGACCTTTTTCATCTGGATATGCGTAATTCATTTAGAACACTCCTTCGCTTTTTTAATGAATTGTTTTATTTTCTCTACATCTTTCTTTCCTTCTGTCTCCACTCCGCTACTTACATCGACCATGTATGGCTGAATCGTTCGAATCGCTTCTTCTATATTAAGAGCGTTTAATCCACCAGCTAATATCGTTTTCTCGCGTAACTCTTTTGGCATATGTGTGAGTAGCTCCCATGAAAATGTCTTTCCATTTCCTCCGTGAAACTTTTCCTTCGGGCTATCAAACAATATATAATCCGTTTCATATGCTTGAGCATTTTTCAAATCATTCTCTGAATTTATCCCAAGTGATTTTATAGACGGAATATTCAATCTCTTAATTTGATGATTATCTTCATCTCCATGTAGTTGCACATGCGTTAACCCGCATTCATCTGCAATTTTCTGGATTACCTCTACTGATTCATTTACGAAAACACCGACCTTTAACACGTTTGCTGGAAGTTCCTGAATGATTTCTTTCGCTAGCCCTGGAGTAATTTTTCGCTTACTTTCTGCAAAAACAAATCCGAGTGCATCAGCTCCGTATTCGCAAGCACGTTTTGCCGTTTCGATATCAGTGATACCACAAATTTTCACTTTCATATGTTCACCTTACAATCTTCAAAAAAGGTGCGAATAGAAGATGATGTCATAAGCGCTTCCCCAACTAATACACCTTTTGCTCCGGCTCGCTTGACGCGGATAATATCTTCTTTTGAATGAATGCCACTTTCACTAATCCAAAGTAATTTCTCCTCATTTAATCGTTTCCCGAGCTTTTCCGTTTGGCTTAAATCCACTTCAAACGTTTTTAAATTACGATTGTTAATACCGATAACGTGCGGATTTAATTGGATCGCAATTTCTAATTCCTGCTCATCATGAACTTCAACAATTGCTTCTAATCCTTTTTCTAGTACGTAACTATACAGCTCTTTTAACTTCTCTTTCGTTAACGCCGCTACGATTAGTAAAATAATATCTGCGCCAGCTTCATACGCTCTATCAATTTGAATTTTATCGATTATGAAATCTTTGCATAAAAGTGGAATGTTACTTTCTTCTCTCGCCGTTTGTAAATCATGAAACGATCCTTTAAAAAACTGACCGTCTGTTAAAACAGAAACTGCTCCTGCGCCGCATTCTTTATATGTTTTCACTTGTTTTCGTACATCAACGTGTAAATTAATATCTCCTTTTGATGGTGACGCTCGCTTTACTTCTGCAATGACAGTAAACTGCTGTAATGCTTCTACAAGTGAATGTGTCTTTCTACTTTCTTTTACTGGTGTATACGTTTCATATAATGCCGCAATTTCCTTTTTCTTTTGGTCTACAATTTTGTCTAAAATCGTCCCCACGTTAATTCACCCTTTCTAATTTCTCATTACTTGCTGCAATTAATAAGTTTAGTTTGGCTAATGCTTTTCCAGAGTCAATGCTATGCGCCGCTAGTGTAATTCCTTCTTCAATCGTTTCCGTTTTTCCATTTGCAAAAAGAGCTAGACCTGCATTGAATAAAACAGTATCGCGGTAAACACTCTTTTCTCCGCTTAATACTCCGAGCGTAATCTTTGCATTCTCTTTCGAATTCCCGCCTCTAATCTCTTCATTTTTCACTATTTTGAAACCGTATTTCTCAGGTTCAATACTCGTTTCTACTATTTCATTATCTTTTAAAATGACAACGTGATTTTCTCCTTGTAATGATGCTTCATCTAAAAAACCACTCCCGTTTACGACAACCGCTTGTTTTCTTCCTAGTTTCTGTAATACTTGCGCAACTGGTAGTAACATATCTCGTTTATAAATGCCGACAAATTGTGTTTCTAAATTCACCGGATTTGTTAAAGGGCCAATTAAGTTAAAGATCGTCGGCACGTTTAATTCTTTTCTTATTTTCATAATGCGTCTTAATGCTGGATGCATCGCTGGTGCGAATAAAAATGCGATTCCGACATGCTCTAATAAATAATCAATTTCGTTTGGCGTACTGCTAATATTTACACCGAGTTCTTCTAATAAATCTGCACTTCCTGTTTTACTAGAAACAGCACGATTACCATGTTTGGCAACCTTTACACCAGCTCCCGCCAGTACAAATGCCGATGTTGTACTAATATTAAACGTTTGGGCACCGTCACCACCTGTCCCGCAATTGTCCATCGCTCCTTGTATATGGTTCGAAAATGGTAATGCCTTGTCACGAAGCGCTCGAACGAGGCCGTATATTTCTTCTGCTGTTTCACCTTTCGCTTTCAGTAATACTAAGAAAGCTGCAATTTCACTTTCCAATATGTTTTCATTTAATAAAAGAAGCCCTGCTCTATACATTTCCTCTTCTGTTAAATGTTGCCCCTCCACTAATTTACGAAGATAGTTATTCATACTCTTTCCTCCTCTTTCACTTCGCCTAAAAAGGCACGTATTAACTTTCCGCCTTCTTCTGTTGCGATTGATTCCGGATGAAACTGTAATCCGAATAGCGGATAATAATTGTGACGAACTGCCATTATTTCTCCGTCGTCCATCGCTGTCGCTAGTATGTCAAAACACTCTGGCAAGCTCGTTTGTGCTGCAACAAGGGAATGGTAGCGCATCGCCGTTAATGGCTGTGTTACATATGAAAAGATTGAAGTTCCATTATGTTTCACACGTGATGTTTTTCCGTGTTTAATACGTTCTGCTCTTACAATCTCTCCTCCAAATGCTGATATAATCGCTTGATGACCAAGGCAAATACCTAATATGGGAACGTTCTTATAAAAATGTCGAATCACTTCGATACAAATGCCAGCATCCTCTGGTTTTCCTGGCCCTGGTGAAAGTACAATTTCTTTCGGCTTCATTTCTTCTAATTGTTCTATCGTTATTTGGTCATTTCTTACGACTACAATATCTTCTTCGTATTCCCCTAACAGTTGATACAAGTTATATGTGAATGAATCGTAATTATCAATCAGTACAATCATTTCATTACCTCCAAAAGCGCTCTCGCTTTATTTAACGTTTCTTCATATTCAGCTACTGGGTCTGAATCGTAAACAATGCCCGCTCCTGCCTGAACGTGTGCTTTTTTATCTTTTACGACCATCGTTCGAATCGCAAGTGCCATATCAAGATTCCCTGAAAAACTAACGTATCCAACTGCACCGGCGTAAACATTTCTTTTTTCAGTCTCTAGCTCGTTTATAATTTCCATCGCTCTAATTTTCGGAGCGCCTGACACTGTTCCTGCTGGTAGGCAATACGCTAATGCATCAAATCCACTCATTTGTTTTCGCAATTTTCCGTAAACTTCAGATACAATGTGCATAACGTGAGAGTATTTTTCTACTTTCATATATTTATCTATCGTCACGGATCCAATTTCACTCACTCTGCCAATATCATTCCGCCCAAGGTCCACAAGCATCATATGCTCCGCTCGTTCTTTCTCATTTTCTAACAGCTCTTTTTCAATTTCCGTATCTTCCTGCTTTGTCTTCCCTCTCGGCCTCGTACCAGCAATTGGATTCGTCATCACTTTGTCCTCTCTTACTGATAACAAACTTTCCGGCGAAGAACCGAGTACAACATAATCTTGAAAATCGATATAGAACATATATGGTGATGGATTGGCAATTCGTAGTTTTCGGTATAACGCGAATGGATCACCAATACATTCACTTTGCAAACGCTGGGATAATACGACTTGGAATATGTCCCCGGCCCGAATATGTTCTTTCGCCGTTTCTACCATCGCGCAAAATTCTTTTTCTGTTATAGAAGAAGTGAATGATAATGTTGATCTTATTTCAGTTACTTCCGCTTCTTCTCCCTGTAACACTTGCTCTTTATATACTTGCAATCTTTCATATACTTCTTCATAATCTGCTGAATCATCTTCCCTGCATACATATACAAATGATAATTTTTGGCGTAAGTGGTCATACACGATAAACTCACGGTACAGTAAAAGGTGTACTTCTGGAATATTCAATGGATCATGTAAATCCGCTCCAATGTTTTCATATTGACGAATGACGTCATAGCCAATATAACCAACTGCTCCTCCACAAAACGGGAATGGACTGTCTACTTGAGCTGACGCGATTTCTCCTTCTAACACTTGTAGTACGTTACATTGTAACTTTTCTGCCCGGCCGTAAATCGTTCGTTCTACTTCCGTACCAACACTTTTCACTTCACCATATGGATTACATCCTAAGTAAGAATAGCGTCCTTTATCTTGATGAAGCTGCGAACTTTCTAATAAAAACTTTTTCTTTCCTTTCATACGTCTATATAAAGAAATTGGCGTAATGCTATCTCCTTCTTCTTCAGCGATTACTAAAAATGCTCTTCCCTGTTCTTTTTGCTTCATAAATTCCTCTTTTGTTATCATGCCTTTCACCTCAATCTGAAAAATAAAAAAGTCCCCTACATATCGAAAATATGTAGAGGACGATAAATTTACCGTGGTACCACCTCATGTTGGACGCAAAAGCATCCCGCTTTATTCAGGTACAAAATATATACCTTATCCTTGTAACGGCGGAACCCGGGTTGCCTACTGAAAATAATTGTTCAGCATACCTCTCGTAAGCCCATTCCGTATATGGCACCGCACCGGGCTCCCACCTATCCCCGGCTCTCTGTAACGTCTCCAATATACGTACTCTTCTTACTTCAACGATTTCATTTATTTAATTTTTTGTACACAAAAAGGGAGTACTCATCCTATAGAAAGGACGGGTACTCCCGTGGTGCCACCTTAATTCGTTACGAATGTAACGCACTTTACCGTATCAAAAACAATACGTGTCTCTTGTATCGATGAGATCATGTCGCCAAAGCCTACTTCTTTCGTTTCGGTTTGGAAGCTCCGAAGCCCATTCCACATCAATTCCATACTGATTCGCACCAACCATCAGCTCTCTGACATGTTCATCATGTGTACTCTTCTTCATCAACGCTTGCATTTTTTTAAGTTGCACTCATTATAGACTTAACTTTTTTCATAAGTCAATACTTTTTAAAAAATTTTATTTTTCTCTCCTTTCAATATTATATTGACAAAACAACCTCTTTTTATGTAAATATAATAAATACTCTATTAAAAATAAGGTTTTTTGTATGAATATTATATATTAAAAAAGTAAAATGACATCAAAAAACGCTTACATTTCTGAAAATTCATATTTCTGTATGGATTTTTCAGAATAATCATGATAGATTATAAATATGCATAACGCATCAAAAGACATGACAAAAGAAAGGGGAACTACATGAGTACGCAGATGTTAATTTTAACTTCTATCTCTATTTACATGCTCGGGATGCTAATTATCGGCTATTTCGCTTATAAGCAAACATCCAACTTAACAGATTATATGCTTGGCGGGCGTACACTAGGCCCCGCAGTAACAGCATTAAGTGCTGGAGCAGCTGATATGAGTGGTTGGCTTTTAATGGGCTTACCCGGTGCAATGTTTAGCGTTGGATTAAGTAGTAGCTGGATTGCGATCGGCCTAACATTAGGCGCATACGCAAACTGGATCTATGTCGCTCCTCGCTTACGTACCTACTCTGAAATTGCAAACAACTCTATTACTATCCCAGAATTTTTGGAACACCGTTTCCACGACAAATCTCATATGCTACGCCTAGTATCTGGACTTGTTATTATGATATTTTTCACGTTTTATGTAGCTTCAGGATTTGTCTCTGGCGCTGTATTATTCGAAAATTCATTTGGACTCAATTACCATGTTGGGCTTCTTATCGTTGGTGGAGTTGTCGTAGCTTACACATTATTTGGTGGATTTTTAGCTGTAAGTTGGACAGACTTCGTACAAGGAATCATTATGGTAGTCGCTCTTATTCTTGTTCCAGCCGTAACAATTATGCACGTAAATGGACTTGGTCCAGCATTTGAAACAATTAAATCTATCGATCCGGCATTATTAGATATTTTTAAAGGTACTTCTGTATTAGGGATTATTTCATTATTCGCATGGGGCCTTGGTTATGTTGGACAACCACATATTATCGTACGCTTTATGGCGATTTCTTCTGTAAAAGAAATTAAAAGCGCACGACGTATTGGGATGAGCTGGATGATTTTCTCTGTTGTCGGAGCTATGTTTACTGGACTTATCGGTATTGCATACTATTCAAAAGCAGGTTTAAAACTTTCTGATCCAGAAACGATTTTCGTTGAACTTGGCACTATTTTATTCCATCCACTTATTACTGGATTTTTATTAGCAGCTATTTTAGCAGCTATTATGAGTACAATTTCTTCTCAACTTCTCGTTACTTCGAGTGCAGTAACAGAAGACTTATATAGAACATTCTTTAAGCGTGATGCTTCTGATAAAGAACTTGTATTTGTCGGTCGTATGGCTGTTCTTGTTATTGCTTTAATTGGATGTGCATTAGCACTTAAACAAAACGATACGATTTTAGCTCTTGTTGGATATGCTTGGGCTGGATTCGGTTCTTCATTCGGACCTGCTATTTTATTAAGCTTATATTGGAAACGTATGACGAAATGGGGCGCGCTTGCTGGTATGATTTCTGGTGCCGCTACTGTTATTATATGGACTCAATTCAAATTCTTAAAAGATTTCTTATATGAAATGATTCCAGGTTTCGCTATTAGTTTACTAGCTATCGTAATTGTTAGTTTACTAACACAACCTTCAAAAGAAGTTGAAGAGCAATTTGAGAATTTCGAAAAACAACATAGTCATAATCTATAGAGGGAAAGCTCTGCTGTTATCGTATCAGCAGAGCTTTCTTTTTATCCCGCATTAACGTGCAGTAAGACCCCCACTGATTAAAGTTTCACTTTATCAAAGTTCGACAATCTTCTGCTCGAATTTAACAATTTCTTTATGTTTCGTTAAATTAAACATAACACTACTCCTTTATAGTAATACTATCAGCACTTATACAGAAAGGGGACTCCAACATGTTAGCAGCTTTCCAGCAACAACAAACACGAAAATTTTCACCTATCACAAATACTTCTACGTCTTGTTTAAACATACAACCTAATCCACCTAAAATTTCAATTGCTCCTTCTGTTATTTCAGTCATTGGTGTTCATATGGAAAAAAATAAGTTGAAAATAAGAACGGGACAAAGCACTGAGTTATCAGCTTCCGTGTTGCCGATGCAAGCGACGAATAAAGAACTTATTTGGACAAATATGAATGCTGATGTCATCACAATGTATCCAAATGGGGATACGGTAACGATTACTGGAAAAAGTGCCGGAAGAGCAGTCATAATTGTCACAACTGCTGAAGGAAAGTTCCGTGATCTATGTATGATTCATGTACAGCCTTATATGACAAATCCAAAGTAAAAGAGTGGCTTCTAAGCCACTCTTTTACTTCATTTCAATGTGTGGATTTTTACTTATAACAAGATTGATGAATTACGCTTTATCTTTAGGAGAAATAATTTCTGTTTGATGCGCGCCGTAAACAATTTCAAGTCGATCAAATGATAAAGCATGAGCCGCAATTGGATTTTTCGTATTTGAAATTTGTTTTATATCTCGTATCAATATGCGCTTTTTCACGAAACCGGATCTAATAGTAATTGTTTCTTCCTCGACGATGTATGTTGTCGAAAACCAACTCCACATAAATAATATGGCTAATGGGATTGTAAAAAATAAAAGAACATATTCTCTACCTGCAAATAGGGGAGCAAAACACGCTCCAATGACAACGAAAAAAATCGAATATAACCATACATCTTTTTTGGATGGAAATTCCATTTCCCTCCCCCTTCCACGCCCGTATTTCTATAAAACAAAAAGAGAAGTATCACAACCTCTCTTTTCTCTCTTAACATTATAATTCCTGTGTATACGCCGGCTCGTTTACTACATTTTTTGCTGTTCGTTTTTGTTGCTGTAGTAAGAAAACAGATACACCAAACAATACGAGGATGCTACCGATAATTTGCATGGCATTTAATCTTTCCCCGAGTAAGAAGAAAGCTAGTATTGATGCTCCAACTGGTTCACCTAAAATACTCATTGAAATTGTTGTTGCATTTACGTAGTTTAATAGCCAGTTATTAATGACGTGTGACACTGTCGGCACGACCGCAAGTAAAAGAAAAACGGTCCAATCCCACTTCGTATAACCTGTAAAAGGCACTTGCAATACTATATTATAAATCCCCATAAAAATGCCTGCGAATGCAAAGACTGTAAAGCTATAAATCCAGTGTGATACTTTCTTCACTGTCGTTTGCCCGATAAATAAATAACCGACAACTGCTATTACACTTAAAAAGGATAATATATCTCCATAAATTGCTTGTTCACTTAGTCCTAAATCTCCCCACCCAATACACATTACGCCTAATATCGCAATTCCCATTGTCGCAATGGCTGAGTATGTTGTTCTTTCTTTAAATAAGAAAAAACCTCCAACTAAAGATACGATTGGCTGAAGCGCTAATATAATCGTCGAACTCGCAACTGTCGTATGCTTTAAAGATTCAAACCATAAAAGAAAATGAAGTGCTAAAAAGAAACCAGATCCAATTAAAAATCCCCAATCTTTTATTTGAATCTTACTAAACTCTTCCCGTTTTTTCCAAACGATAGGCAACATAATAAGTACGATAATCCATAATCGATACATGCTTAATATGGAAGATGGTGCTGAGGACATCTTTACAAAAACTGCTGCGAATGAAATGGCTATAATGGAAATAGCTAATGGTAGTGCAATCGATCTTTCTTGTTTCAAATTCCGTCTCCCCTCTCACCTGTCAAAAATCCCACTTCATTATATCCGTTTTCTTTCATAACTTAAATACTAATTTTTTAGATTCTTCGTACCATTATGGTAAAATAGAAACGAAAGCACCTATTAGTGAATATTTCTTTCTTTTTCACTACAAGCGTCGCTCTTACAATCATTACAGTAAATTTTTATTTAGGGGGATCCACATGAATCAAACAATAGGGAGAATTGAAGAGATTTCATTTTATAGTGCATCACTTCAAGAAGATGTTACACTTCTCGTTTACTTACCAGTAAATTACACACCACTGCACAAACATACAGTGGTCATTGCACAAGATGGTAGAGATTATTTTCAGCTTGGTAAAGCGCACCGTGTAATTGAGCGCCTTCGTGAAACTGAAGAAATTGACCGTACAATTATTGTCGGTATTCCATATAAAAATGTACACGATCGTAAAGAAAAATATTTCCCAAATGAAGTAAAAAACGCTGCTTATATTCGTTTCCTTGCTCATGAACTTGCACCATATATCGACGAAAATTATCCAACGTACCAAATGGGAAAAGGTCGTGTGTTAATTGGTGATTCTCTTGGCGGAACAGTTTCCTTTATGACTGCACTTATGTATCCGCATACATTCGGTAAAGTCGTTATGCAATCACCATTTGTGGATGAAACAGTGATGAATTTTGCAAAAGAATTCAAAAATCCGGAGGCGCTAGAACTTTATCACGTCATTGGAACAGAAGAAACAGCTGTAAAGCGCACGGATGGACAAGTATCTGATTTCGTACAACCGAACCGTGAGCTTAATACGCTTCTGACAGATAGAAATTTCATCACGCATTACGAGGAATTTGAAGGTAATCATACGTGGAAATATTGGCAAACTGATTTACCGAAGGCTTTCTCTCATATGCTATCAATGAAATAATAGAGAGCAGTATTCAGAATAATTTGATATAATAGTTTAAGAGAGTTATTTTCTCAAAATCTAACTAGACTTACAAAGGGAGGAATTGGAACATGAAATTAGGCATTGTAATTTTTCCATCTAAAATGATTCAAGATAAAGCGAACGGATTGCGTAAACGTTATGATCCCCACTACGCATTAGTTCCGCCACATATTACATTGAAAACACCCTTTGAGACGCAAGATGAACAATTAGAATCGATTGTAAACGAGTTACATACAATCGCAAGTAAAACGAACCCTTTTATCCTTCATGTTGGAAAAGTTGGTTCATTCGCACCTGTTAATAATGTTCTTTATTTTAAAGTAGAAAAAACACCGGAACTTACTTTCTTAAATGAGGAAATGCACAGCGGGTTCTTTACACAAGAACGCGAATACGCTTTCGTACCTCATTTAACAATCGGACAAGGCTTATCTGATGCAGAGCATGCTGATGTACTAGGTCGATTACGTATGAAGGATTTCTATTATGAACAACCAATTGACCGCTTCCATCTTCTATATCAATTAGAAAACGGAACATGGACTGTACACGAAACATTCCACCTTGGAAAGGGGAACAACTAATTTGCAAGCACAGATCGTACAAACGGACGAACAACTAAGAGATGCATTCTCTGTACGTAAGCAAGTATTTGTGAATGAGCAGCAAGTTTCTGCCGAAGAAGAGTATGATGAGTTTGAAGAAACTTCTATACACGTTGTTATATATGATAATGATGTTCCCGTTGGTGCTGGGCGTTTTCGCACCATTGATGGGGTTGGAAAAATGGAACGCATTTGCGTACTAGCTTCCCATCGTAAAAAAGGCATTGGAAAAATTGTTATGGATGCACTTGAAGCATATGCGAAAGAACACTCGCTACCAAAATTGAAGTTGCATGCTCAAACACATGCTGAAGATTTCTATAAGAAGCTTGGATATGTAACGAGTTCTGATGTATTCATGGAAGCAAATATTCCTCACATCGTTATGATAAAAGAATTGTAATTTGAAAACAGGAGGTACCCCCTCCTGTTTTTTACATTGCTATTTTCTTTTTCTTCCGCTAAAGTTAAATGTTGATGCTATAGTTTTGAAGGTGAATATATGACACAAGAAAAATTTTCACAAAAATCATTAACGCACGCTGATATTCCGCGTGCAACATATCATATTCCAAAAACATCTACCCATTTAATTATGGAAGAAGATGCAGATGCGGCGTATTTTCGCGCTCTCGAACAACAAAATGTATTTTTAAACGAAAAACAATTAGAGGCCGTACGAACGACAGAAGGTCCTGTTCTGACATTGGCTGGTGCCGGAAGCGGGAAAACATCTGTTTTAACAACTCGCGTAGGTTATTTAGTAAATGTAAAACAAGTTCATCCGCGAAATATTTTATTGCTTACATTTACACAAAAAGCGGCTGAAGAAATCCGAAATCGTGTAGCGAATTTACCAGGTATGAATCATGCCACAAGTAGCTACGTAGTTGCTGGTACGTTCCACTCTGTCTTTTTAAAATTGCTTCGTAGTCAAGGATATAATCAGCAAATTTTAGCAAACGAAAAACATAAACAAATTATGATAAAGAAAATTTTAAAAGAATTACGTTTAAAAGACGATTATGATGCTGAAACGATGCTCGCGATGATTTCACTTGAGAAAAACAAATTAAATCGTCCGAAAGATGTACAAGCAAAAACACCTGTTGAACAAGAATTCAAAGAAGTATACGAGCGTTTTGAAGAAGTGAAACAACGATATAATTATATTGATTTCGATGACATCTTATTAGAAACATATTATATGTTAGAAAATAACACTCCTTTGCTTACCCAATTACAACAACGTTTCCACTATATTGAAGTAGATGAGTTTCAAGATACATCGTATGCACAATATGAAATTGTAAAATTGTTAGCTTCGCCAAGAAATAATTTGTTTATCGCTGGTGATGATGATCAGGCGATATACGGCTGGCGAGGAGCAAGTCATCAAATTATTTTATCTTTTCCAAAAGAATTCGATAACACTACGATTATCGCACTTAATACAAATTATCGATCCAATCCTTTCATCGTCGGACTTGGAAATGAAGTGATCAAACTAAATCAAGAACGATTTGATAAAGAGCTATATTCTGTACGTGAAGAAGGTGTACAACCTTTTTACGCAAGACCGGCTACGACTCTTGATGAAGCAAATCAAATTTTGCAGCTCATTCAAGAAAAGGTAGACAGCGGTGAACGAAACTATAAAGATTTTTGTTTACTGTATCGCACACATTCTGTAAGCCGTTCATTACTTGATCAGCTTACCATTCATAAAATCCCGTTTATTAAGCACGGTGCGAGTCAGTCATTTTATGAACATTCTTTAATTAAGCCTGTATTAGATCATTTAAGACTGGTGATTGAGCCGTTTCGAGTAGAATCACTTTCAAATATATTACCAACGATGTATATCGGGCGGGATGATTGTATTTCCTTTATTGAACGTGAACAATGGAAATATGGTGAAGGCCGTTTTCCTTCTCTTCTCCATTTCTTATTATTAAATCCGAGCTTAAAACCTTTTCAAGTAAAAAAGGTAAATGAGCGTATCGATTTTATTAAATTTATAAAAGAATTAGAACCGAAAAAAGCATTAAAAGAAATTATTCATGGTAAAGGAAAGTATTTAGAGTACTTACAAAGTAACGATCGTTCTTCCTTTACGATGCATAAAGATATACAAGAAGAAATGTTAGAAGAATTAATGGAGTCGGCAAATCGTTTCACCGATATTCCAGCTTATTTACAATTTATTAATGAAGCAATTCAAGGTCAAAAGGAAATGGAAGCATTAAAAACAATGCCGCAAAAAGATGCTGTTTCGCTTATGTCTATTCATAACGCAAAAGGTCTTGAATTTCCATGCGTCTTTTTACTTGGAGCGAGCGATGGTATTCTGCCCCATACTTCTTCTTTAAAAGATGCAAATGATCGTGTTACAGAGACTTCTGAAGCTTTAGAAGAAGAACGCCGTTTACTTTATGTCGCCATTACACGTGCGAAAGAAGAACTTTACATTTCCTCTCCGCAATTTTTCAGAGGAAAAAAACTAGATATATCTCGTTTTTTATATACTGTACGAAAAGATTTACCTGAAAAGACATCCGCGAAATAAGGATGTCTTTTTTTATATTGCATTATGTACATCCCTCCTATATAAATTCCTTGTTTTCATCATGATAATTAACGTAATATCAGCCATATCCGATTCATATTGTAATAGTGTATGTCAGAACTCACGAGAAGGAGTGAACATAATGAGCTGCAATTGTAACGAAGACCATCATCACCATGATTTTGATTTCAACTGTGTATCTAATGTTGTTCGTTTTATAAATGAACTGCAAGACTGTGCAACGACAACATGTGGATCTGGTTGCGAAGTTCCATTTTTAGGAGCACATAACAATGCATCAGTAGCAAATACACGCCCTTTTATTTTATACACAAAAGCCGGAACACCTTTTGAAGCATTTGCACCATCTGCAAGCCTTACTAGCTGCCGATCTCCAATTTTCCGTGTAGAGAGTATAGATGATGATGACTGTGCTGTACTCCGTGTATTGACTGTAGTTTTAGGTGATGGTACCTCTGTACCACCTACCGACGATCCAATCTGTACGTTTTTAGCTGTACCAAATGCAAGGTTAGTGTCGACATCTACTTGTATTACTGTTGATTTAAGTTGTTTCTGCGCTATTCAATGCTTACGTGATGTTTCTATATAAAACTAAATATTAATTTAAGCATGGATTGGGTGGCAGAGTTTTCTGCCACCCAATCCATGCTTAAAAGGTATTATTATGTATTTTTCATAAAATTGGGAACTTGTCTAGAACATAGAACCTGTCCTTTTCATTAACTGAAAGTAGAAACAGATAAAGGAGTGAAAAACATGTTCTCTTCTGATTGCGAATTTACTAAAATCGATTGCGAGGCGAAACCAGCTAGTACACTACCTGCCTTTGGTTTTGCTTTCAACGCTTCTGCACCTCAATTCGCTTCACTATTTACACCATTACTATTACCTAGCGTAAGTCCAAACCCAAACATTACTGTTCCTGTAATAAATGATACAGTAAGTGTTGGAGATGGCATTCGAATTCTACGAGCTGGTATTTATCAAATCAGTTATACATTAACAATTAGTCTTGATAACTCACCTGTTGCACCAGAAGCTGGTCGTTTCTTCTTATCATTAAATACACCAGCTAACATTATTCCTGGATCAGGTACAGCAGTTCGTTCTAACGTTATTGGTACTGGTGAAGTAGACGTATCCAGCGGTGTTATTCTTATTAACTTAAATCCTGGCGATTTAATTCAAATTGTACCAGTTGAGTTAATTGGAACCGTAGACATCCGTGCTGCAGCATTAACAGTTGCACAAATTAGCTAGTAAAAAGCGGTATTTCTTCATTAGAAATACCGCTTTTTATATGTATAATAAAAAACACTCACAGTAACATGAGTGTTTCATTCTTCATAGTGTTTTATTGTGTTCTTCTTTTTCCCACAATTACATCCCTTTTTCTTCACAAATCCTTGTTGTTGCAATTGTTCTTGATATGCCTGTTGTTGCAATTGGTGTTGTTGCTGTATATGATACCATTGCTGCAGGTCATATGAATTTTGCCTTGGATTATTGCTCACAGCAAACATCTCCTCTACTTTAAAATCTGTCAATTTACTATATGAACAACTTCTTATTTCCGTTCCCTCATTCTTTTAAACTCCGCTTTTTCTCGTATTATGAAAATATATTATTCTCCTATAAAATATCCTGTAATTGTTTCAATTATTGCCGCTGCACCTGCAATGGCTAATAATGCAAGTAACGGCTCTGCAACGATAGGAATCCAATTATATACACCTAATAAAAAAGCACTAACCCATACACCTGTACACCAATAACAGCTTAATAATTCACCAACCCACTTTCTTAATCCTTTACCTTTTACTTTTGTAAAGGTTGATACACTTCCATCAGGCTCCGTAATCTCTAGCTCATCAATAAACGGTCTTCGCAAAAAGGCTGTAATTTTATCATAAACAATTAAACGAGTGAGCCTAAAAGCAGCTAACGCGAAAATAAAAAATAAAAGCCAGCTTGTAAACAGCATGATTCCACCTTCCCTTATCTTCTTTCGCCTATTTAAAAAAAAAGGTCTTGAGATTGTGACCAAATCTCCTCGACTCCAATATCTTATTAATGTAAATACAAACAAGAAGATAAGGAGTGACATTAATGAGTTGTAACGAAAATAAACACCATAGCTCTTCTCATTGTGTAGTTGACGTTGTAAAATTCATCAATGAATTACAAGATTGTTCTACAACAACGTGTGGATCTGGTTGTGAAATTCCATTTTTAGGTGCACACAACACTGCATCAGTAGCAAATACACGCCCTTTTATTTTATACACAAAAGCTGGAGCACCATTTGAAGCATTTGCACCATCCGCAAGCCTTACTAGCTGCCGTTCTCCAATTTTCCGTGTGGAAAGCGTAGATGACGATAGCTGTGCTGTACTACGTGTATTAAGTGTAGTATTAGGTGATAGCTCCCCTGTACCACCTACTGATGACCCAATTTGTACGTTTTTAGCTGTACCAAATGCAAGACTAGTATCGACATCTACTTGTATTACTGTAGATTTAAGCTGTTTCTGTGCGATTCAGTGCTTACGCGACGTTTCTATCTAATAAATGAAGTAAACTAAAAAACTATTGGGGTGGTAGAAGCATTCTACCACCTTTACATATCTAAAAGCCTGCCATACTAATCGATTGGATATCCTCTATAGATAACCGAATATCTCTCATACTATTTGGCGGCATAATGGATACAATGCCATTACGATACGATATGATCGATCCAACATATGAGACTGTAGCTGTTTTTATTCTGCACCTTACTTTCGGAATATAATGAGGGCGGTTTAATAAAAAATGAATTTTCTCTTCATTATTCATATCCTTAAATGATTTATTATACGGGACAGTTCTCACTGGCTCTTGCTGTTCTTTCTGTTCTTGTTGTTCTTGTTGCTCTTGTACTTGTTCCTCTTCTTCTATTGTTTCTTCTACTTGTTGCTCTTCTTGCTGTTCTATTACCTCTTCCACAGCACTACTTACAACATTTTCGTTTCTATTACTTTCCTCTTTTCGATCCTCATTTTCAAAGTTTGTTAAGATAATTCTTTTTATTTTCGGTGCAGCAAGTTCCAAATTTACTTGCGCAATATATAACAACGGTTTTCCAACTGTTGAACTTTTATTTTTATTCTTCACACTCGTCCCTCCCACTTCCATACGTAGCTGAATAAATCGTGTACTATTATAGTTATATTCATAACGTGGTAAGAACTTTCGTTAAAAATCGTTCTTTCTAAGAACAAATAAAAAGGACAATCTCAACATGTAGAGATTGTCCTTTAAAAATTCATATTATGTTTATCCTAGGATATGATATCCTGAATCAACGTGAATGTTTTCTCCTGTTACGCCGCGTGCTAAATCACTGAATAAGAATACTGCTGTATCCCCAACTTCTTCTGGAGTTGTTGTACGACGAAGTGGTGCGCGCTCCTCAATTTCTCTTAAAATTGAGTTAAAGTCGCCTACGCCTTTTGCAGATAACGTACGAATTGGTCCTGCAGAAATAGCGTTAACGCGAATGCCATGTTGGCCTAAATCGTTAGCTAAATATTTTACGCTCGCTTCTAATGAAGCTTTCGCAACACCCATAACGTTATAGTTTTTCACAACGCGCTCGCCGCCAAGGTATGTTAACGTTAAAATATTTCCGCCTTCTGTCATTACTTTCTTTGCTTCTCTTGCTACAGCTGTTAAAGAGAATGCACTAATATTTTGTGCAAGTAAAAATCCATCGCGAGAAGTATCTACAAATTCACCTTTTAAATCATCACGATTTGCAAAAGCAATACAGTGTGCTACACCGTGAATTGTACCAACTTCTTGCTTGATTGTTTCAAAGCAAGTTGTAAGTTCTTCATCATTTGTTACATCACAAGGTAATACAAGTGATTCTTGTCCTTCTAATGTGTCCGCTAATTCACGAACGTTTCTCTCTAAACGTTCTCCTGCATATGTGAAGATTAATTTTGCACCTGCATTATGCAAAGAGCGAGCAATTCCCCACGCAATACTTCTTTGGTTCGCAACGCCCATAACAACAAATGTTTTCCCTTGTAATAGTTCCATGATATATCCTCCCAGAAATACTTATACTTGTTATTAGTACCTGATACTATAATTATAGTAACATAAAACCTCTTAAAGGCAAACAAAAAAGTCATTAACTTAAATTTTGTTAATGACTTTTTGTTTCTATAAAAAACCGCTCTAATCCTTCTTCCCAAGAAGGCATTTGTAAAAAACCATTTAACCGTAGCATGTTATGTTGGAAAACAGAATATTTCGGTCTCTCTGCCGCCGCCCCAAATTCTTCGGTTGAAACAGGTAATACATTCACTTTCATATTTGCATACGAAAATATTTTTTGTGCAAATTCAAACCAAGAACACGAGCCTCTATTTGATACATGATACGTACCGTATAAAGAAGTGTGAATGAGCTTATTAATCATCACATTTAAATCCGCCACATAAGTAGGAGAACCAATTTGATCCGCTACAACAGATACTTCTGCTCTTTCTTTCCCTAATCGCATCATCGTTTTCACAAAATTATTTCCATACTTACCATATAACCACGATGTGCGAACGATAAAATATTTATTATGTAACTCTTTGACGAACTGCTCTCCTGCATATTTAGAAGCTCCGTATATATTTATCGGCGCCGGATTATGAAATTCATCATACCCTTCCGGTCTGTCACCTTGAAATACATAATCGGTACTAATATAAACTAACTTCGCCCCTACTAATTGTGAAGCAACCGCTACATTTCGAGCTCCTATTGCATTTATCCTATACGCAAGATCTTGTTCTCTCTCAGCATGATCAACCTTCGTATACGCTGCACAATGAATAATGATATGTGGCCTTATTTCTTGTACCACTTGTTGCATTTGGGATATATTTGTTATATCTAGTAACTTTTTATCAAATGGATATATGTCATATTCTTCAGGATTTAACTCTTCTTGTAGTTGCTTTCCCAATTGACCATTTGCTCCTGTTATGATAATTCGTTCTTTCATTTATATGCCCCTTACTTTTCTTTTAGTGGTTTCCACCATTCTATATGATGTTCATACCATTCCACCGTTTCTTTTAGCCCTTGTTCAAACGTATACTGCGGTTCCCAGCCAAACTCATTTTTCATCTTTTGCGCATCAATCGCATAACGACGATCATGCCCTAAACGGTCTGTAACATATGCAATGTCTTTTTTCGTCTTTCCTAAGAGAGAGATAATTTGTTCCACAACATCTACATTTGTTTTTTCATTATTTCCACCTATATTATATACTTCCCCTATACGTCCCTTATGCAGAACAACGTCAATTGCACTACAATGATCCGTTACATGTAACCAATCTCTTACATTTAATCCATCGCCATATAACGGTAATTTTTTCTCTTCCAGTGCATTCGTAACCATTAATGGAATTAGTTTTTCAGGATATTGATACGGCCCATAGTTATTGGAGCAACGCGTTACTAAAACTGGTAATTGATATGTTTTATAATAGGATAAAGCTATCATGTCGGCGCTCGCTTTACTTGAAGAATATGGACTATTTGGAGCTAATGGAGTTTCCTCGGTAAATCGACCTGTTTTCCCTAAAGAGCCGTACACCTCATCTGTTGATACTTGCACAAGTTTAATATGCGGATATTTTTTCACTAATTCTAATAAGGTGACTGTCCCGATTATATTTGTATCATAAAAAGGGATCGGATTTGCAATACTACGGTCCACATGTGATTCAGCTGCGAAATTGACAATTACTTGCACGTCACGCTCCTTAATAACATGCTCCAGCAGCTCTCCATTTTGAATTTCCCCTTTTACAAAAGAGTAATTCGGATGATCTTGAAGAGACTTCACGTTATTTAAATTCCCGCTATATGTTAATGCATCAAAATTAATAATTTTATATGTTTCATAGCTTTGTAACATGTAATGAACAAAATTACTTCCAATAAAGCCGGCCCCACCTGTTACTAATATATTCATAAGCAACTCTCCTACTCAAAAGCTATCTTCACATTCCTGAAGTGACGGTAATACTCGATCTTTGTCAGACAAAATAGGACTTGTTACTGGCCATGGAATTGCTAATTCTTTATCGTTCCAAAGTACCCCTGAGTCATGATTGGCACTATAATACTCATCTACTTTATACATAACAATCGTATGGGGAACAAGTGTACAAAAACCATGTGCAAATCCTTTTGGCACTAATAATTGACGGTGATTATCCGCACTTAAAATATATCCTATCCACTGCCTAAACGTTGGGGAATCTTTTCGCAAATCGACGATAACGTCATAGATTGCTCCTTGCATAACTTGAATAAGTTTCGTTTGTGCTTTCGGATTTTTTTGAAAGTGTAACCCTCGAATCGTCCCCGCTTCTGCTGAATACGAAACATTATCCTGTACAAATGAATACGTAATCCCTAATGTTTCTAGCACCTTCTTATTATAACTTTCAGTAAAAAAGCCACGCCCATCTCCAAATAACCTCGGTTCTAACAATTTTGCGTCGGTAAAGTTTGTTTCTACAACTTTCATATTCTCACCTATTCTCCGTTAAACTGTTTCCCAAAGTTTATATCCCGCGCTAACGTATTCGCCTTTTGAAGAGAAACATGAGTTCCCGCATCCGTCCACCAACCGCTCATTTCATTATAAGTAAGTATCCCTCGTTTTAAATACCAATTATTGATATCTGTAATTTCAAGTTCTCCCCTTGCGGAAGGTTTTAATTCTTTTATATAAGAAAAGACTTTCGAATCATACAAATAAATTCCTGTGACTGCATAGGAACTTTTTGGCTCTTTCGGCTTTTCTTCAATTTCAATTATTTTTCGGTTTTGAATATGTGCTACACCAAATCTCTCCGGATCATCTACAGATTGCAGCAGTACTTTCGCACCTTCTTTTTGATTTGCAAACTCTTCAACATATGGACGAATATCATCAGAAAAGATATTATCTCCTAATATAACTACCATACGATCGTTCCCGACGAAACCCTCACAAAGCCCTAATGCTTGCGCAATTCCGCCCGCCTTATCTTGCACACGATACGTAAAGGACACACCAAACTCTTGACCGCTTCCTAAAAAACTAACAACATCTCCCATATGCTCTTTACCTGTAATAATCATAATATCTGTGATTTCACATTGTTTTAGCTTATATACCGCATGATATATCATTGGATATCGTCCAACAGGAAGCAAATGTTTATTCGTTACTTTCGTTATTGGATATAATCTCGATCCAGTTCCACCTGCTAAAATAATTCCTTTCACCCTGCATCTCTCCCTTATGATGGAGATAGTATATCTTTGTAATGTTCTACAAACACTTTCCGATCCTTCTCATATGTATCCGCATCAAACTCATCCCCGTTGTAGTGAATACACCATAAATTTGCTTGATTAGGGATACCAATTAAATAACCTGCCTTTTGAAACTCTAAAGACTGCGACACATCATAAAAGTGGAATCCTTGAAATAAGTCCTCTCGCCACGGAATATCATACTGTGTGGCCATTAATAATCCATCAATTGCCTGAACTGACATAAATGATTGATTCCCATAAAACATCTGATCTAAATTTAATAATTGATAATTCCTTCTTCTATACTCAATCACTTTCCCTACTAAATTTTTCCCTTCCCACCATATCCCGTTGCTCGGTAAAAACTGAGCACCAGCTACTCCAATTAAACCGAGTTTTTCGTTATCTTTAAAAAGAGAAATGAGTGTATAAAACATCTCACGATTAATAAGATAAGTATCTTGATGTATATAAACCTTATACTTCGCGGGATATGAAAGTGCTCGGTTATATGCACTTGCCATACTTTTCGCATCTCGTATCGGAAAAATTTGTACGACATAACCAGGGGGAACAAAAAGGTTTCTTATTTGTCTCTCGCATTGTTCAAATAGCTCTTCATTGTTTATACAAACAACGACTAATATTGTATGATCTTTCATTTTGTAGCCCCTCTATTCGTCTTGATTTACATCTGACATATAGTGCTCCACAAATATCTTTCTATACTTTTCATAGTTGGTCATATTGACATCAATATGATAGTGAATGCACCACGCATCACGCTGTACAGGAACCCCAACTGTATATCCAGCTTTTCTAAATTCAAATGATTGAGACACATCATAATAGTCAAATCCATCAAACAAGTCTTCCCGCCACGGAATATCGTATTGCGTTGCCATTAATAATCCGTCAATACATTCAACTGGCATAAATGTTTTTGAGTCATGATACGGCTTTTCTTGACTTGCCATATAATATAAATCATTCATGTAACCAATGACTTTTCCAACAACTCCTCTACCTACATTCCATATTCCATTTGGAGGAACATATTGGGCTCCAACCATACCAATCATTCCAAGATGTTCATGATCCTGAAATAATTGAAGTAATCCGTATAAGAATCCCATATTTACAATGAAAACATCTTGATGTATATACACTTTATATTTCGCCGGATGCGAAATTGCTTGATTATATCCGCTCGTCATACTTTTCGCATTCCGAATTGGCATAAATTTTACAATATATCCTGGAGGCACTGCCAATCTTAATATATGTCTCACGCACTGTGCATACATTTTTCGATCATTTATACATGTAACAAACAATATTGTTTTATCTGCCGCACTCATAATTGTGATTTTTCTGCTTCAATTATATATTGAAATACAACCGTCTCAGCCATGAAGCCACTTCCAAGACGATATTTTTTACAAATTCCATATAACTCCTCAATTAACGGTTCATACATTTTGTGATCAATATATACACGATCTACTTTACTAATTGAATAACCCGCTTTTAGAAACATTCGTAGCATTTCATTAAATGTAAAGAAACGAATATGCGTTTTATCTAATAATCCATATTCTGTATACGTCCAATTTCCAGCAAGTAAAGGAGCTAATACTGAAATGTGAGCAACGTTTGGTATACTAGCTAAAATCACACCATTTTCTTTTATATATGGCTTTACTTTTTTTATTACCGACCACGGATCAAATAAATGCTCTAGTACGTCTCCAAATATAATGCAATCAAATTGTCCCTCTTCATAAGGAAGATCTACTTTTTCTATATCCCCTAAAATAACATGATCTAGTCTTTCTTTCGCTTTTTCGGCCGCCTCCGGGAATGCCTCAATTCCTGATACACGTGTACCATTTTCTTTAATTGCTGCTCCCAATGCACCGCTCGAGCAACCGATATCAAGAACTTCTTTCCATTCCTTCTTTATATGCTTTAATAAATTCGGATTCGCTGCATTAAAATAATGCTCGGACTTTTCTTCATATAAAGAACTTTTTTCACGATTCATTTCACACACTCCTTATGCAAATTGAATTTGAAATATAAATCTCATATAAATTCTATAAAGTAGAACTTTCATCAGTAATTGTTTTGTTTCCTCCGCTGATTATTACCTTTTACCAATCGAACGTTTACGAGCAGCGGGGCTCCCCACCTAACTGCTTTGCTCCAACCTAATTTTTTGATGGGGTTCTTACTGCTCACACATAGCAGGCTAAAAGATGTTGCCTGTATTGGTTACATGACTGATACTCTAATATATAACCAATCTATGAGAGTTAGAATAACGATAAACCATTTCTAAAAACACGAAACCTATTACTCTTTATATTGTTTATCAAAAACATCCCGAAAATATTTACGGTTATATTCAATTGCAGCATTATTCGGAACATAAGAAGCTGCTAATTCATTGTAATAATAAGCTTTCTCTTGCTCTCCTAACTTGTTATAACAAATACACATTTGTAAATATGGAAGCCATGTGTAGCTAGCTGGACTGTGAAAAGGACTCTCTGTCGCCATTGGTACTTCCGTTGCAAGTTTAAACCAAAATATCGCTTCATTATATTTTTGTTGTTCCATATATATATATCCTATTCTTGTACAATTCTCTCCTCTAGGAACATCGTACCGAAACGATTTCACACAAGATTCAATTGCCTTTTCCCATAATCCAAGCTTCGCATAGCAATCTCCTAACTTACCACATGCATAAATTTTCTCTTCATACCATCCTTCGTCTTGATCAAGAAATGTTTCATAAAGAAGAACTGCATCATCATATTTTTGGTTATCCATAGATTCATTTGCGTAATAAAATAAATCTCTCGCACTTAATTCTTCTCCTGCAGCTACAGCATTTTGAAAAATTTTCAAATTACGATTTGTTACCTTTTTTTCTTTTTTATGTGTAATAGCAACATTACTATTAAAAGTCTCACCAGAAATAGCTAAATACTCATGAACCTTTCCAAACCATTGAAATTGTTTTTCACGCTTTACAAGTCGATTTCTTTTTGTACAATATAAAGGTTTCCCGTTAGAATCCATTGCAAGATGATAAGGCATCGAAACTGCATCAATTTTAGGATCTAATTCTCTTTTTAAGAGTTTCAATGCTTCTTGTGCATCTTCTAATAATATGTCATCTGCATCTAGCCATAATATATATTCTTGCGTCGCCTTTGAAAAAGAAAAATTTCTCGCTGCCGCAAAATCATCAATCCATGGAAAGTCATATATGTTAGAGGTATATTGAGCTACAATTTCTTTCGTTCGATCAATGGAACCTGTATCAACTATAATAATTTCATCAACAATTTTTTCTACTGTTTCCAAACAACGGGCTATCGTCTCTTCCTCATCTCGAACAATCATGCATAAACTGATTGTAATTCCTTGCTTGTTCAACATAATCACCCTCTTCCAAATCAATCATATGTTATACACATGCTAAACTTTCCATTTTTTAAAATTATTCAAGCATTTTAAGATTTCTTTTCAATAATTCAAATGTCCGTGTCATTTTCTTCCGGTTTTGCATCTACTATATAATGAACGCTTTATGGAGGTGAATTTATGTCAAATAATAATTATTCAGATGGATTAAATCCCGATGAATCTTTATCAGCTAGTGCATTTGACCCTAATCTTGTAGGACCAACATTACCACCGATACCACCGTTTACCCTTCCTACCGGACCAACTGGGCCGACTGGACCGACTGGGCCGACTGGGCCGACTGTACCAACTGGGCCAACTGGGCCAACTGGGCCAACTGGACCGACTGGACCGACTGGACCAACTGGACCAACTGGACCAACTGGACCGACTGGGCCAACTGGTGACACTGGTGCTACTGGACCAACCGGGCCAACTGGTGACACTGGTGCTACTGGACCAACTGGGCCAACTGGTGACACTGGTGCTACTGGACCAACTGGGCCAACTGGTGACACTGGTGCTACTGGACCAACTGGGCCAACTGGTGCTACTGGACCGACTGGGCCAACTGGACTGACTGGGCCGACTGGACCGACTGGGCCGACTGGACCGACTGGGCCATCCGGACTAGGACTTCCAGCAGGATTGTATGCATTTAACTCCGCTGGGATTTCTTTAGATCTTGGGATTAATGACCCATTACCATTTAATACTGTTGGATCTCAATTTGGTACAGCAATTTCTCAATTAGATGACGATACTTTCGTAATTAGTGAAACTGGATTCTATAAAATTACTGTTATCGCTAATACTGCAACAGTAAGTCTATTAGGGGGTCTTACAATCCAAGTGAATGGAGTACCTGTACCAGGTACTGGATCAAGTTTAATCTCACTTGGAGCACCTATCGTTATTCAAGCAATTACGCAAATTACGACAACTCCATCATTAGTTGAAGTAATTGTTACAGGGCTTGGGCTATCATTAGCTCTTGGTACGAGTGCATCTATTATTATTGAAAAAGTTGCTTAATTTTTTACTTAGCAGTAAAACTGATATCAGTTTTACTGCTTTTTCATTGGTAAATTCAATCATTAAATCTTTCTTTTCTACATAGTCATAATGTTGTATGACATTCCGTGGGAGGAACTTATATGGAAAATAAATCAGCTGTCCAGCTTTATCTTGAGTTATTAAAGAAAACCATTTTATTTGAAATATGGTTAGAATACGAACCATACTTACCTGCTTCGTTACATATATCTAAAGAACTATCATATGAACCAGTAACGGTTCCACTTCCTCTATTTCTTAAGCAGTATGTAGAAAATCACAATTTAAAAATCGTTAATCCTAACGTTTCAAATAATGAGCGTCAAGGTGGCAAGGATTGGCCAAGAGCTGCACATAGTATGGTTGGTCGAAAGCGTATGAATCAATTACAAGAAGCTATGGAAACTGTTGTCCGAGAAAATATAGAAGGCGATTTTATTGAAACTGGTGTATGGCGCGGAGGATCATGCATTTTTATGAATGGGTTTTTACAAGCAAACAACATTAAGGATCGTACTGTGTGGGTTGCCGATTCATTTGAAGGTCTGCCCGCACCTAACTTAGAACAATATCCGAAAGATTACGGTGATTATTTGCACACATTCGATTACTTACGAGTTTCTTTAGAAACAGTGCAAGAAAACTTTAGAAAATACGATTTATTAAATGATCAGGTGAAATTTTTAAAGGGTTGGTTTAAAGATACATTGCCTTCAGCACCAATAGAAAAAATTGCAATTGCCCGCCTCGATGGTGATATGTATGAATCAACGATGGATAGTCTTGTAAACTTATACGACAAAGTTTCAACAGGTGGCTTTATTATTATTGATGACTACGGATTAGTAACATGTGCAGAAGCTGTAACAGATTTCAGAAGTGAAAGAAACATAAAAGCTCCTATGACTCAAATTGATGATTTCGGTATTTATTGGCGAAAAGAATAGAATATAATTTATTCTTGTGAGGGGTTCTATCACACTACTTATCAATCATGTAAAGTTCCCCTCATTATGAATGATTAACTTATATAGACAATAGAAATTCTCTACTTTACTACAAGGACGGAGTGAATGTATGAACGAAAATGAGAAAAAAACCACATTAATTCCACCCCCAGAACTCGTTCAATATGTAGGTGGTGACTTTGAAGAAGTTGGAAAAGAGTTTATGCAGTATTTTATTGAAATTGGAAATTTAAAATCAAATGAAACAGTGTTAGATGTAGGCTGTGGAATTGGCCGAATGGCGGTTCCATTAATGAATTATTTAAGCGATAATGGTACTTATTATGGATTTGAC
Source organism: Bacillus paramycoides (assembly GCF_038971285.1). Lineage (NCBI taxonomy): Bacteria > Bacillati > Bacillota > Bacilli > Caryophanales > Bacillaceae > Bacillus > Bacillus paramycoides. The sequence goes on along the minus strand of NZ_CP152427.1, from coordinate 1,194,923 downwards.
TTATTCAATGAAGGGATTACATGGTGCAAAAATAACATTTCAACACGCCGTAACAATTTCCATTTTGAACATGTCGATATATATAATCCATTCTACAATCCCGATGGAAAAGAAGATGCTTCCCAATACAAGTTTCCATATGATGATGAATCATTTGATTTTATTTTTTTAACGTCTGTCTTTACCCATCTCCTTCCGAAAGAATTAGAACATTACGTACGTGAAATTGCACGAGTTCTGAAAAAAGATGGGAGATGTTTTATTACTTTCTTTTTAATTAACCCTGAATCTTCCTATTACTTAAATGCAGGACTAAGTACGTTAGGTTTTTATCATCAAATTGACAATTGTTATGTTCTAAATAAAGATATCCCGAATTTCGCAGTTGCCTATCCTGAAGAAGATATTCGTACCCTATTAAATAAGTATGGGCTAGAAGTACAAACTCCCCCCCATTATGGTTCATGGTGTAGCAGGACTGAACATACAAGTTATCAAGATATTATTCTTACACAAAAAATTTCTGAAAGGTAGTTGTATATGAATAATGAGAAAAATCCACCTCTCGTTTCCATCCTTATTCCCACCTATAACCGACCACATTATTTTAAAATTGCTCTAGAAAGTGCATTAGCACAAACGTACCCAAACATTGAAATTATTGTAGGAGACGATAGCACAAATAATGAAACAGAAAAATTACTATACAGGCATTATTTACATAAGCATAAACATATAACGTACATTCGAAATAGCTCTACTCTAGGACAATTTCATAACGCCCTTATGCTCTTAGAACAGTCAAATGGAGAGTACATAAATTTCTTAATGGACGATGATATATTTTATAATAATAAAATCGAAAAAATGATGTTTTATTTCCAACAAGACTTCAATAACAATCTCGCGCTTATCACATCCTATCGCACTTGGATTGATGATAATGGAGATATAATTGAACAACATCCCTCCATGAAAAAATTATACGATGAAGATACTCTATTAAATGGGAAAGATTTTGGAAACCGTATGCTTATGGCAGGACAAAATATTATCGGTGAACCTACAATCGTACTCTTTAGAAAAAGCCTATTAACGGAACCTTTTGGCACTTTAAATGGCAGAAAATATGGTTGTAGTGTTGATATGGCTTCTTGGATAAGTTTACTTTCAAAAGGTGACGCGATGTATATAACTGAGCCCTTAAGTTCATTCCGCCTTCACACTGGACAGCAAGTACGTCACAAATTCCTTGAGGGCTGTGAAGATTTTTCTCAGCTCGTTTTAACCTCAAAAAAGTATGGTTTCTTACAAGACAATAAATATTATAAAAAAGGGTTGATAAGGGCTTACGGATGGTATAAAAATGCGGTCAAATTTTACGAATTATTCCCAAACCTCATTCCAGATATACATACACATGCCCGTCTTTCCAATTGTTTAAATATCATTACAAAAGAGCTCCGGGAAATATAGTCCATCACACGGTAGGTACTATTCCTTCCGTGTGATGTATGACTTCCCACAAATAGTGGAATAAATGTATGCATAGTCTGCTTGTATATTATTTTTATCATGACATGATCCATATATTTACTAGGCGATAGAAAGGAATACATAAATTGAAAGATCCAAATTCTCAATATCAAATAGACTACGTATTACTACTCATTTTATTTGCCATTGGGACTGTTAGTTGCTTTGCAATTGCAAGTGCACAAGCCTCTTTACCACCATTTTTGCACAATGTAAATTTTGTATTAAAGCAAATCCAGTGGTACTTCATTGGATTTATAGCCATTGGTGTTATTATGATTATCGATTTCGATCGTTATCAAAAAATTGCTTGGTATTTATATAGCTTTGCATTGGTACTACTAATTGGGCTAGAACTTCAAGTACCAGGTGCCATTACAATTAAAGGTGCGACCGCTTGGTACAGGCTCCCAGGCATCGGAAATTTCCAGCCTTCTGAAATTATGAAATTGTTTTTAATTATCGTCACCGGACGAATTATAGCAAATCACAATGAGAAATATTTTTACCGAACAATACACGATGATTTTTTATTACTCGGAAAAATATGCGCAACAAGTTTGCCTCCCTTGCTCCTTATTGCAAAGGAACCTGATTTAGGAAACACAATGGTAATTTCAGCTATGCTCGCAGCAATGATACTAGTTTCTGGTATACGTTGGCGGTTTATTTTCGGATTAGTTTCCGGTATTTTTGCAGCTGGCATTACATTAACGTATATTTTTTTCACTCATACAAAATTCTTTAAAGCACACATTTTACAAGAATATCAACTAAATCGGTTCTACGGCTGGCTAGCGCCATACAAATATGATGCGCAAGGCTATCAATTAAGACAAGCTTTCTTAGCTACTGGATCAGGGGAAATGCAAGGAAAAGGTTGGGAAAATGGACAAGTATACTTTCCAGAACCACATACAGATTTTATTTTCACCAATGTCGCTGAACAATTCGGCTTTTTAGGCGCAAGTTTCATTATTGCTGTTTTTTTCCTACTTATTTTCCGCATGATTCATATCGCTTTAGAAAGTAATGACCCTTTCGGTAGTTACATCTGCGCTGGTACAATCGGAATGTTTACTTTTCAAGTATTTCAAAATATCGGGATGACCATCGGATTACTACCTATTACAGGAATCACATTACCCCTTATGAGCTACGGAGGAAGTTCCTTACTCACATACATGATAGCGATTGGATTTGTTTTAAACGTTCGCTCAAGGACAAAAATCTTTATGTTTAACTGAAGCATAGAAACGGTATATTTTTATCTCTATCCTTTTTTAGATATACTAATAAAAAATATGATGGAGGTTTAAATATGAAATATGACATTATAGGGGATATTCATGGATGCTTCCAAGAGTTTCAAGATTTAACGACGAAACTCGGATATAACTGGAATAATGACCTGCCGATTCACCCTGATCAACGCAAGCTTGCTTTTGTTGGCGATATTACAGATCGCGGTCCTCATTCATTACGTATGATTGAAATTGTATGGGAACTTGTCATAAATAAAAAAGTAGCTTATTACGCTCCGGGAAATCACTGCAATAAACTATACCGATTTTTCCTTGGACGTAATGTGACAATTGCTCATGGACTCGAAACAACTGTTGCCGAATATGAAGCACTGCCTTCGCATAAACAAAACATGATAAAAGAAAAATTCATCACACTTTACGAGCAATCCCCTTTCTATCACGTACTCGATGAGAAAAGGTTAATTGTGTGTCACGCTGGAATTCGGCAAGATTACATAGGAAGACAAGATAAAAAAGTACAAACCTTTGTATTATACGGCGATATTACAGGAGAAAAACATGCTGACGGCTCACCTGTCCGTCGCGACTGGGCGAAGGAGTATAAAGGAACAGCTTGGATTGTATATGGACATACACCTGTAAAAGAACCTCGCTTTGTAAATCATACAGTCAATATTGACACTGGCGCTGTGTTTGGTGGCAAACTAACTGGACTACGTTATCCTGAAATGGAGACTGTTTCTGTCCCTTCTTCCTTGCCTTTTGTCTCTGAAAAATTCCGCCCAATTTCATAACTTACGAAGGATGACCGTATCATTTAGGCAGCTCTCATATAAAGTGAAACTTTAATCAGTGGGGGTTTTCTTCACCCCCCACTGATTATTAGTTGAACCAATCGGACTTTTATGGGCAGCCCGACCCCCACCTAAATTCTTTACTTTCGCTGAATTTTGAGATGGGGATCTTACTGCCCATTAAAGCGGGATAAAAACTGCTTAAAGTAATGAAAAAAAGATGCAATAAAGTGCATCTTTTTTTCATTACACGGCATATACTGTCGCAGGAGGTGACAGAATGAAGAAAAAATCTTCTAAACAAAAAAGAAAATGCCCGCCTTTTTATCTACCCATGTACGGAATTAACAACTGGTGTAGCATTCGAGCTGCAGCTGTAGAAGAACTGGAAGGACAAGAGGCATCCCCAAAAAACAAAGCTAGACCAAAATATGTCTCTTTAGAAAATGCTGTAATGAGCCGCATAATTGATAATAGAAAAGCAAAGATGCAGCAAAAAAATAAACCTCTCTCCACCCATACTGAACAGATTGTGTCTTCTGAGCAAACAGGGAAACATACAGAAGAAAACATCCCTGTAGCAATAAATAAAAAAGCCGAAGCAGAAATTCCAGCTGCTATTATAAATCAAGTGAAGAAAATAAAAGAAGCATTAACACCATCCAATGATATACAAGCAGAAAAAACGATTATCATTCAGACCCCTACACCTGAAAATACAAAAGTAAAAAAAGGCGGACGGTATGCATATGCAGAGGGGCTTCACTCTCATGCAGAGGGTACAGCTTCACATGCAGAAGGGCTTCTGACACACACAAAAGGTTCTTTCTCTCATGCAGAAGGATCAAAAACAAAAGCAACTGGGCATAGTTCCCATAGTGAAGGAAGTGAGACGACAGCAGGTGGCGCTTATTCTCATGCGGAAGGTAAACATACAATCGCTTTAGGCGAAGCAGCTCATGCAGAAGGAACCGCGACTATCGCTAACGGATTTTCTTCTCATGCGGAAGGTAATCATACATCAACAGCTCATTTTGCAGGTAGCCATATTATGGGACGATTCGGTACAGCAGAAGAATCCTATTCTTGGTTTATTGCAAACGGTACAAATGAAACCGATCATAATATCGGTGCAAAGTGGCTTGCTCATAATGGAGAAATGTACATTGATGGCGCTTCTTATAATGCAAGCGGAACTGATTTTGCACAAATGTTTGAAACAGCAGACAATACCCTTATTGATGTAGGTTATTTCGTTACATTTAGTAGCGAAGAAAAAATTCGAATCGCTACTTCAAACGATTCATTCATCTTAGGAATATCTAGCGCCACCCCCGCTCTTATAGGAAATAGCGGTGCTTTAAGTTGGCAAAAACGCTACAAAACAGATAACTTTGGAAAACGTCAATATGTACGCACGGAATCGCAAGACATACAACCTCTTTTAAATACAGAATGGGATCCAGCTTGCAAATATATAGCAAGAAAAGATCGTAACGAGTGGCTTCCTGTCGGATTAATTGGACAAATGTTAGTACGTGATGACGGTACTTGCGAAACGCATGGATATTGTCGTCCAAACAACAATGGCATTGCTACAAAATCCGAAAGTGGCTTTTTCGTTATAAAGCGCACGGGTGAAAACCAAATTTTAATATTATTCCGCTAAGAAAAAAGGGAACAAAATTCTTCGTTACATAAGAATTTTGTTCCCTTTTTAAGTATATTTTAATACCGCTTGCATATCGCTTGGAATCGGTGTAGTGAAAGACATTTCTTTCTCTAAAATAGGATGATAAAACGTCAAGGATGTACTGTGAAGCGCTTGTCGTTTCATTTCATCTCTTTTTCCACCATATAAATTATCGCCAAGTAGCGGATGTCCTATGTGCGCCATATGTACACGAATCTGATGTGTTCTCCCTGTATCGAGCTCAAGTGATACATGTGTCTTATGATTTGTGCTATCAATCACTCTAAAATGAGTAACTGCTCTTTGCCCCTCCTCACAAACGGTTCGCTCAATAATGCTATCCGATTTTCGTCCAATCGGTGCATCAATCGTTCCATCTCGTTCTATCATTTCACCATGAACGATTGCTTCATACGTTCTTTTCACAGCTTTTTGTTGATGCTGTTTCGATAAAAGATGATGCACGAAACGATTTTTTGCAATCAGCATAAGCCCTGAAGTATCACGATCTAGCCTCGTTACGATGTGCACCGTACTTGCAAGATGCTGCTTATCATAATGAGATAAGAGCGCATTCGCAATACTTCCTGCCGGATGTTCTCTAGACGGGATCGTTGACATGTTTGCCTCTTTGTTTATGACAAGAACTGCATCATCTTCATATACGATACATAAAGGAATATCTTCTGCACTCATCCCTTCACTTCTTTCCTCTACTGGAAAAAAGACACGTAATTCTTCACCAGCTTGCAACTGATGACGAACGCTCGCATGTTGACCATTTACTTCTATAGCTCCGCCGTGAAACTTTATATCCGTTAATGCGGCTTTAGAAATCCCTTTTGTTTTTAAAAATTCTCTAACTAAAGTTCCCTCTTCAACCGATTCTATATCCCATTTCAATGTAAATCTGTTCAAATATATAAACCCTTTCTATTTATCTGCAACAAACGAGTCACGAACTCGTTTCCAGAACGGGAATGGACGGAAACGAACAAATCGTACTTTTTCGTTTGCAACGCGATACTGAATTGATTTCACATCTTGATGAACCATCGTTAAATGATCCACCGTAATTTGTAAGTTCATTCCTGCAGCCGGCTTCAACACACATGTATGATGTTTCGGCAGTACGAGCGGCGAACCTACCGTACGAAACACACGGTTATTAATAGATGCCATTTCTGCAATTTGAATCGCTTCAATAGAAGGGTGAATAATCGCTCCACCAAGCGCCTTATTATACGCAGTACTTCCCGAAGGAGTAGAAATACAAAGGCCATCTCCGCGGAACGTTTCAAAGTACTCTCCGCGTATTTCCACTTCTGTAACTAATGTACCTTCTGCACTTTTCACAGTCGCTTCATTCATCGCTAAATACTGCGACTCTTTACTCCCATTCACATAGCGAATAATCACTTCTAAAAGCGGATATTCCACCACTTGGAATGGTGTTTTAGCAATTGCAATTACTAATTTCTCTACTTCTGTCGGTAACCAATCTGCATAGAAACCTAAATGCCCTGTATGTACACCAACAAATGCTGTTTCAGCCAATCGATTATAATAACGATGAAACGCATATAAAAGCGTTCCATCTCCCCCAACAGAAATTACAATATCGGGTTCCTTTTCATCCATTATAAATCCGAAATCTAGCAAGTATTCTTTCATCGTGCTTGCCAGTGCATCTGATGATTGATCTCCCTTTGACATAATTGTAAATTTCATCGCCCAACACCCTTTAGTTTATGATTCGGAATCTTTCGTTTCTTGCTTTCTTGAAAAAGCTTTCTGCGCTTCTTGAATTTCAAGACGGATAGAAGACATTTCTTCATCTAATAAAAATGCTGCTTCTGCTGCACGTTGCAAGCGTATTTTAATATCTTCAGGAAAACGTCCACTATATTTATAATTTAAAGAATGCTCAATTGTTGCCCAAAAATTCATTGCTAGCGTGCGTATTTGGATTTCTACCAATACTTTTTGTTCACCCTGAATCGTTTGAACTGGGTAACTAATGACAACGTGATAAGAACGATAACCGCTATCTTTCTTCTGCGTGACATAATCACGTTCTTCCACGATTTCAAAGTCATTTCGTTTTCGAAGATATTCTACAACAGGCTTAATCTCATCAACAAATTGACACATCATTCGAAGGCCCGCGATATCTTGCATATCTTCTCTCAGCCGGTTCAGCGGTACATTTCTCTTCTCCGCTTTATCAATAATACTTGGAACCGACTTTACCCTTCCTGTTACAAACTCAATTGGAGAATGCTCTGTTAACATTGCAAATTGAGTACGCATTCCTTTTAGTTTCACTTTCAGCTCTGCCACCGCTTGGTGGTAAGGTGCTAAAAATTCTTCCCAATTTCGATTCATTTCAACCACCACCAAAATCAATCCATTTGCTTATAGAAATACTTTTTCTACAGCAGTTACTAGTTCTTCTCCGTAATTTGCATTACCTTCAATATTTTCAACTAAATATTCTACTTCTTCTTTTAATCCTTCTAATTCTATTTCAATGTCATTCACGCGAACGAACATAACCACATCGTTATTCATCGCTTCATGCATTGCTTCCCAGCATGTGTGCGGAATACTTACATAAATGAAAGATGATTCGTTTTCTAAGATATATAAAAATGATAAATTGTCTGAGTCTACAAGTACATGATTACGTGCACTTAACTCCTTTACCTCTATTTCACTATTTTCCGCACAAAAAATAAGAGCATTCTCTCTCTTTTCTACGCTCTTAACTTGAATTTTATTTTGCATGCTCTAACTCCTCCATCTCAACTTCCTGTCTTACTTAACAGTATTATTGTATCATAACATGGACGCAAACAAATAAAACATTGAACCAAATTTGTGAAAAAGCGATAATGTGTAAAGAATTATTTTTCAAAAGGAGCGCATACAATGACACAGGAAATCGAAATTGAATTTAAAAATATTGTTACAGAAGAAGAATTCGATACATTATGTAAATCATTCTCTATTGAAGTATTTACGAAACAGGTAAATCACTACTTTGAAACACCAAACTTCTCGTTAAAAGAAGCTGGCTCTGCACTTCGTATTCGTCATAAAGGAGAAACTTATACATTAACATTGAAACAACCTGCAGAGGTTGGTTTGTTAGAAACACATCAAGTCGTAACAGAAGAAGAAGCAAACATGATGATGGCGACAAACGTAATCATTCCAGGGACTGTAACGGATCAACTACACAAATTACAAATTCCTGTTTCTGCTTTAACTTATATGGGTAGTTTAACAACTGAAAGAGCTGAAACGTTATTTGAAGGCGGAACACTTGTCTTTGATCATAGTTTCTATTACAATCACGATGATTATGAAATTGAATTTGAAGTGCAAGATGAAGAAACAGGCAAAGCTGCCTTTATTCATTTATTAAAGCAACACGACATACCAATCCGTCATACAAATAATAAAGTAAAACGCTTTTTCCTTGCCAAACAAAACAAAGCACGCTAAAGTGAAAATTCCACTAGTGAATACGTTCTACTAGTGGATACATCTCACTTTTTAAAAAGGAAAAGATTCTTTTACATCTGTAGAATAAGCAAAGGACGTTATGAAGGCTATTTATTTGCCCTCTCTAACATTCCATTGCTACAATAGATATACATTTCATGGAAAAAGGAGTTTATAAAGGATGAGCAAGCAACCGATGACACCATTTGAGGCAATTGGCGGTGAACAATGCATTGCAATATTAGTAGATACATTTTATTCCTATGTCAGTAAGCACCCTAACCTATCTCCCATCTTCCCAGATGATTTAACAGAAACCGCTAGGAAGCAGAAACAATTTTTAACACAATATTTAGGTGGTCCTAATTTGTACACTGAAGAACATGGTCATCCTATGTTAAGAGCACGCCATCTCCCGTTTGAAATTACGCCAAAACGAGCAGAGGCTTGGCTATCATGTATGGAGCAAGCAATGGATGACACAGGAGTGCACGGTCATATAAGAGAGTTCGTTTTTGAACGTTTAGCATTAACTGCTCAGCATATGGTTAATACTCCAAACGAAACAGGTGAAATATAATGGATAAACAGGAAGCAAAGCATATCAATATGCCATCTCCTTCCGCATGTGAGCATAAGTCTGTAGAAGCATATTTATTTATTGATCCACTTTGTAAAGATTGCTGGGAAATTGAGCCCTTTATTATTAAACTATGGCTTGAATACGGGAAATACTTCTCAATTCGTCATATCGTAACAGGAAAAGTGGACGGAACGAACGCTTCCTCACACAAATGGAATAAACCTGCTAATATTCGATTTGTGTGGGAAAAGACAACAAGTTTACAAGGTTTTTCATGTGATGGAAAGGTACATATGCAAGAAGCATCGTCAACACCATATTTAGTTTCGATGGCAATTAAGGCAGCGGAGTTGCAGGGCCGAAAAGCAGGTTCGAAGTTTTTGCGAAAACTCCAAGAATACATTTTCCTTGAAAATGTATCAAATCCTGACTGCGAATTATTACTTGCATGTGCAAAAGATAGCGCTATTGATGTAGATGAATTTAAAAAAGACCTCTATTCCGCTAGCGCAAAAAAGGCTTTCCAATGTGACTTAAAATTCACAAATGAGATGCATATTACAGAAATACCTTCTCTCGTATTTTTTCATGCGAATTCAGATGAAGAAGGTATTAAAATCGCTGGAACGTATTCCTATGATGTATACGTACAATTATTAAAAGAACTTGTAAAATGTGAAATGGAGCCAGAACCATTACCGCCTTTAGAAGTGTTACTAGAAGCGACGCAATTTATCTCTTCAAAAGAAGTAGCATTTATATATGACTGCCCGCAGCAAGAAATCGAGCGTGAACTTAAAAAATTACAACTGAAACGAAAAGTACAAATGATTGACGTAAAATGTGAGCGTTATTGGAAATGGATAGCAAAAGAAAAAGACCTGGTGTAAACACCAGGTCTTTTTCTTTACGGCTTATAAAAATATTAAAGGGGATGGGAGAAATTTTCACGTTCAAACAAAGGGGTATATGTTTGTATGTGAATTCGTTCACGCTTATTATATTACAAGATTCGACGTCAGATGACAACCCTTTTTGTCGAATTTCACACTTTTGTCACATTCTAAACGTTTTCATTTCTGAATAAGCTATAAAAAAGCTATTTTGGAGGTGTTTTGTATGAAAAAAACGTATATTTTACTAATCATTCTAGCTGTCATCGTTTCTTTTTTCTTGTACATCCTCTCTCTACTACAAGCTTTTCCTAAAATGATTGCTTTCCCTCTTTTATTCGGAGTCATTGTCATCGCTCTCTCTTATTTCAACCATAAAAAACGATTTAAAGGATTTTAATGAACTGTAAAACTGCCTTCTACTTTAGAAAAAAGAAGGAAATTCACTTTATTTTTTCGACAAATATCGACAAAAATATGTAATAGAAAAGACGAGGTAAATTCCTCGTCTTTTCTATTACTTCTCTTCAAATAATAATGCTTCTAATTCATTTAATTTCTCTTCAAATACTTGCAATGCTTCTTTTACCGGTTCTGGAGATGCCATATCTACTCCTGCTCTTTTCAGCACTTCAATTGGGTAATCTGAGCTTCCTGCTTTTAAGAACTCATTAATGTAACGTTCTACTGCTGGTTGCCCTTCCTCTAAAATTTGTTTAGATAGAGCCGTTGCTGCACTAAATCCTGTTGCGTATTGGTATACGTAATAGTTGTAGTAGAAGTGAGGAATACGAGACCACTCTAAACCAATTTCTTCATCAATTACTAAAGCATCACCGAAATATTTCTTATTTAAATCATAGTAGATCTCCGTTAACATGTCTGGTGTAACCGCATGTCCCTCTTGTACTTTCTTATGAATAATATGCTCAAACTCTGCGAACATCGTTTGACGGAATACAGTACCACGGAATCCTTCTAAATAATGATTTAATAAGTATAGACGCTCTTTCTTATCTTCTGTCGTTTTTAATAAATAATCGTTTAGAAGCGCTTCATTACAAGTTGATGCTACTTCCGCAACGAAGATTGAATAATCACCGTATACGTGCGGCTGCGTTTTTCTTGTGTAGTAACTATGCACAGAATGACCAAATTCATGAGCAAGTGTAAATAAATTATTTACATTATCATGCCAGTTCATTAAAATATACGGATTTGTTCCATATGCACCAGATGAATATGCTCCGCTTCGTTTTCCTTTATTCTCATACACATCTACCCAGCGATTTTCATATGCTTCTTTCAAAATATCAACATATTCATCACCAAGTACGTTTAAAGACTTTAATAACATGTCTTGCGCTTCTTCATACTTCACGTTCATTTTCACTTCTGGTACAAGTGGTGTATATAAATCATACATATGAAGCTCATCAAGTCCTAGTGCACGCTTACGAATATCAATGTAACGATGTAGCAAGTGTAAATTATCATTTACAGATTCAACAAGTTGATCATACACCGCTTCAGGAATATTATTATTACTTAATGCAGCTTGACGTGCAGAATCGTATTTACGAACGCGCGCATTGAAATTATTACGCTTCACAGCTCCACTTAACGTACTTGCAAATGTGTTCTTATATTTTCCGTACGTTTCATATACAGCTTTGAACGCATCTTCGCGTACACGACGATCATCACTTTCTAAAAACTGAATGTAACGACCATGTGTAATTTCTATTTCTTCTCCATCCTCACCTTTAATAGATGGGAATTTCAAATCCGCATTATTCAACATACCAAATGTATTACTTGACGCACTCATTACTTCAGATGCTTCTGCTAATAGTGCCTCTTCGGCTTCAGATAATACGTGAGGGCGTTGACGCGTAATTTCTTCTAACGCATGTTCATATACACTTAAATCTCTATTTTCTTTCAAGAATGTTTGCAGTGTATCTTCTGAAATCGATAAAATTTCAGGCACAATATATGCTGTGCTACTAGATACTTGTGAATATAAATTTGTTGCACGGTCATTTAACGCTTGATACACAGAGTTTGTTGTATCTTGATCGTAACGCATATGTGCATATGTATATAGCTTACCTAATCGCATTGAAACTTCATCTTCATATTGCAATGCTTCAAGTAAATTGTTCGCAGAGTCACCAAGTTTCCCTTTAAATTCAGTTAACTTCGGTAATAGCTCTTTAATAGCTTGGAATTCTTTTTCCCATTCTGCATCTGTTTGGAAAATATCTTCTAATCGCCACGTACTTGATTCTTCAATCTCGTTACGATCCGGTAATGCTTTTGCTGTGTTTTGTTCAGACATCCTTTAAGCCCTCCTTTAAATATCTCTACTTACATACAATTCGATTTTTCTTATGTAATTCCTTCACGATCAGTCTTTATTATATCCCCTTTTCCTTCTCTCATGTTGTACTTTTCCTCAAATAAAGATAAGGCATACGCTAAGCAAATTCCATCATATTTTATAACTTCCTCCTCTGTTTTTAACATAGCTATTCCCCTTATTTTCCGGTACTTATAAGTCCCTACTTTACGTAATACACCTGCATAACATAAAAATGTTATATATTCAGTAACTGCTACTTTCCATATATGTGGTGAAAAATACGGGAGCATGCGCCTTTTCGTATATTTTTTCACATAACTACACGCATACTCGAGGGAAATACAATCCCCTACTGCAAGCTTACCTATACACTTTATATATAGAAAAGCTTGCCATATAAATGGATTTGTTTGAAAAGCGAATGAGGACGGGAGCGGCACACCAATTTCAGAAGGGAAATTTGCTGGGCTACATTTACATTGATATAAGAGGCGTAATAGTGACTTATGATTATAATTCCAAATAGGCAAAGCATTTTTTCGAAAATAGTCCTTTCGCTGCTTCCATTCTCGGTCTAATATTTCTTTTTTGAATGGAACAGGAGAAAAGAGCATTTCAAAAGTAGTCGTTTCAGTTGGTAAATATATAACATGTGAGAAAGAGACGCTTGTAGAAAATGAAGTGAGAAACGCGCATTTCATAAATGATTTTTGTTTCGAACAGAAGAAAATAAGAAGTGGCTGAGGATAAGATTGTAAGGAGAAAGCTATAAGGGAGGAGAATTTCATCCAATATGCAGATTGCTTTTTCAATTGATTCCCACCAATGATCCAAATGACCTGTATGCCAGCTCGCCAATACGAATAGGTTCGTTTGTACAGTTGTTCTATAGAGAGATTAGCACACTGGTATTCAATTGCAATTTTTCTCCCTGCTCTCTCTATGAAAATATCTGGTCGTTGCTGAATCTCTGGCAAATAATGCTCTATATCTACATGAAAGTTTTGACGTTTGAACCATCTATATAACAATTCTTTACCGTGCCTATGATACATAGATTCTGCTTCATAAAAGGCCAGACACGCATCCATTTTCTTATGAGCAAAATGCCAACTTTTTTGTTTCCCTAATTTCATTTGCACTTCCTTCCCGCAAGCTATGCAATAGAAGCTTTCCCTTTTCCGCATACGGTGTAAAAGCTCTTCATCATGATGATAGAGTAGATGAATTTTCTCTCCGTTTTCTCTTTTGGCGATAAACATCGGAATCACACCCTTTCAGCTCCTTATATTCTACAATTTATTACAAATTCCTTTTAAAAAAGAGATGTCCCAATTTCGGACATCTCTTTTTATAATAATGGCGATAATAACCGATACGTTGATTCAACAATACGTCTATGCAGACGCCTTTTATGAAAACGATCGACGTGAATTTCACTGGATTCTTCTAAATCGTCTTTAAAATCTTGAACAAGCTTTCGAATGCTATCTGTATCATATAAAAAGGCGTTTACTTCAAAGTTCAAATGAAAACTTCTCATATCCATATTTGCTGTCCCAATTGAAGCTAAATCAGAATCGACAATGACAACTTTACTATGGAGAAAACCCTTTTCGTATTCATAGATCTTTACCCCTGCATCTAAAAGCTCTGGGAAGTACGATCTTGATGCATAAAAGACAGTGCGCTTATCAGGCTTACTCGGCATTAACAAACGAACATCAATACCAGCAAGCGCAGCTACCTTTAATGCGGATAAAATATCATCATCAGGAATGAAATACGGCGTCGCAATCCAAATGGATTTCCGAGCAGAAGCGATCATGGCAAAGTATAAATGTTTAATTGTTTCCCATTTATTATCCGGTCCACCTGCAACGAGCTGCACGCCTCCCCAATGATCTCCCTCAACTGCTTTCGCTTGTAAATATTCAGGGGCGAGGACAGCCTCACCAGTCATATAAAACCAATCTTGAAGGAAAATAAGCTGTAAACTTTGTACAGCTTCACCACGCAAATATAAATGCGTGTCTCGCCAAAAGCCGAAGTACTTATCCTTCCCTAAATATTCATCACCAATATTTAATCCGCCTACAAATCCTTCATTTCCATCAATAATAACGATTTTTCGGTGATTTCGATAATTAATCTTATCGTTTAAAATCGGAAAGCGCACAGGAAAGAACGGAATCATTTCGACACCTGCATCGTTTAATTCTTCAATATACGAATTCGATAATCTAAAACTTCCAACCGCATCATATAAAAAACGAACGACTACGCCTTCTTTAGATTTTTGTATTAAAATATCTTTAATTTCTGTCCCTAGCTTATCATCACGCACAATGTAATACTCCATATGAATGTGATGTTTCGCTCGTTTTAATCCATCTATAATAGCCTGAAACGTTTCATCTCCATTTGTTAATGTTCTCGTTTCAGTTTGAAATGAAATATTTAAAGCTCCTAAGCGATCCGCTAAACGAAATAACAGCTCTTGATGCTTATGATTGCGCAAAATCCGTTCCTCGTAATCTTCATGCCCCTTATATTGTAAAAACGCTTGTTCATCGAGCAACGCCTTCTTTTGGAACATTCTCTTCCTCCGAAAGTTCTGTCCGAATAATAAATAAGCGAAGAATCCAAATACCGGAAAAATACCTAACACAATGAGCCATGTAAGTGTTTTAGACGGATGACGGTTCTCTAAGAAAATAACGCAGCCAATTAAAAATGCAGATACCGTAAATAAAATACTAATAATACCTAAAATTGAAACATCTTTTATTCCGATTACATCCGAATAAAATGCCACGTCAATAAACATACGTAACGAAACAAATAATGCGAACAATAGTAAAACAAAGAAAATCAACTTTAACGTATTTTTCATCTCTTACCTCCTTACTAAGAAAGCTTTCCTATTCTTCATATAAAAAGCCGATTTCATACTACAGAAATCGGCCTACGTTTTAGCAGGAAAATTATTGCGAATTGTTTCAAGCGCATGCTCTTTCACAATTTGTTTCCCATACTCACTTACACGATGAATTGTTAAAGTTGATTCTTCTCCGTATTCTAAAACAATACTTAAAATGCGATCAATTTCTTCTTCATCATGTAGCACTTCATCGAATTCCACATATACATAATAGCGGTTCTCAAATGAATACAGCTCATCTTTTATATCTTCAAAGATAAGACGGTGGCTTAATGAAATGACATCTTCAAAATCATTAAACTTAATTAAAAAGCCAAACGTACCATCTTCGTTAAAGTTTGTTCCTGCTTGTTCCTCTACCTCTTCCACTAATTCTTGCTGGAATAATGATTCAATGCCTTCATCTAGAGGAATGTCTATAATTTTATCTACACCTATTGGTAGTTCTAACTTTTGTCCATCCTTTGAAAGCTCTGCTTTCGTTACAAGTACTTCAATCCCTTTATCGACTGCTTGCACTTGAATCCATAACGGTCCATCAATAAAGAAATCGTCATGATCACGAGCTTCGTCCATCATTTCCCAAAAGAGCTCTTCGCTTCGTTCGCGGTCGTACCAAATTTCCTCACGATTAAAGCCTCTGTCCTCTATATCAATGTACGTAATAAAAAATTTCATCGTATGGTCATTAATTCTTTCAATATCCAAAATACAACTCTCCCTTCCTGCTTAGAATTGTTATGAAGGGATTCCCCACTCATATGACAAATCAATAGATTCTTGTACTCTCATTTTATGATAAGATTCTCCAGAATGGAAATAAAATCGATTTATTTTACAAAAATAGTTATATGCCTATCTTCATTCGATGCTCTACACAAATATATCATTATAGCGATTTCTCACTTATAAAAAATTTGGACATACATTTCCACCTTCCCCCGTACACTGTAATAAAGTGAAACTTTTATTAGAGAAGATGATTTAGTCCCTCTCTTCACCACATACATATAGTTCGCTTATTAAAACATCATAAATGGAGGCAGACGAATGGACTTAGAGTTTTTAACATCTGTACTAATGATTGTCGGTATCGATGTTGTATTAGGTGGTGACAACGCAATTGTCATCGCACTAGCTAGCCGAAATTTACCTGAATCGAAACGAAATAAAGCCATTTTGATTGGTACTCTTTTAGCAATCGTACTAAGAATTATCCTTACTATACTAGCTGTCTATTTACTCGACATTCCATTTCTGCAACTTATCGGGGGCGTTTTACTTACATTAATTGCAGTAAATTTACTAACTGATAATAGCAACGATCTTTCTTCTATTCAAGGAAAAACAACTTTATTTCAAGCTGTGCGTACAATTGTATTCGCGGACCTTGTTATGGGATTTGACAACGTTATTGCCATTGCAGGGGCAGCTCACGGAAGATTTTTACTCGTAATAATCGGTTTACTCATTTCTATCCCGATTATTATTTGGGGCAGCAAACTCATTTTAATACTTATGGAACGCTTTCCATTCCTCATTTATTGCGGGGCAGCAATTCTCGCTTATACAGCAGGAAAAATGGTCACACATGAAGACAGACTTGCAACGTTTTTTCATAACAACCCAAGTTTCACTGCAGGCATTCCTTACTTATTTATTTTCACCATTTTATGCATCGGCTTTATCGTTCAACGAGTTCGATTACGAAATATAAAACATTAAAAAAAACCTTCTACTATATAATAGGTAGAAGGTTTTCATATTATTATAATTAATTTACAAGACGCTGTGCTTCACGTAATTGGAACGTTCTTACTGTACGTGGTAAGAAACGACGGATTTCGTCTTCATTGTAACCTACTTGAAGGCGTTTCTCGTCAATCATAATTGGACGACGTAAAATCCCTGGATAGTCACGAATCATCTTATATAAATCTTGAAGTGGTAAAGACTCTAAGTTTACATTTAATTCTTGGAAAACTTTCGAACGAGTAGAAATAATCTCATCCGTTCCGCTTTCTGTCATACGTAAAATCTCTTTAATTTCCTCAATCGTTAATGGATCTGAGAAAATATTACGTTCTGTATAAGGAATATGATTTTCCTCTAGCCATAATTTCGCCTTTCTACAAGACGTACAGCTTGGAGAACTATATAATGTTACCATACAAAGCTCACTCTCCTTAAAGAGTACAAATTCTGTACTAATTACAGTTTAAATTTCTAAATTCAGCAATTTTTCACGATACCTTGTCTTAAAACAAAGCGCAAAAATCGCATTTCATGTAAGCAACAACTTTTAGCAAACAACAATTACTTTTAATAAGTAACTTCTATAATCATTATACAATAGATTTTGCAAGAAATATACAGTAAATTTCCTTCTAATTGAGAAAACTCTTCCGTGTATTCCACTGCTATGTAACATAATCACACTTACTTCAGCTGTTCTTTAACAATAATCTTCAACCCTCTTAACGCTTGCTTTTCATAGATTTTTCATATGATTTATAGTTATTCTCTTATAATCTTTTCTATGAAAAAGAGAACGTTTTCTTACCTTTTTTTGATAAATCAATTAAGAAATGTAAGACTATACAAGTGAGAATAAAAAGAACACTTGTTCTTATTTTAACAAACATTCTCATTCGTGTCCATACGATTTCTAAAATAAATTGAATATTTTTCTGACATTTCTTTCTTTTCCATCTTTTATCTCATACAATAAAAATACAGACAGGCAAAGGGGGAATTTGCAAATGATTGCTTTTTTTATTGATTTTGTCACTGTTGCTGCCCTCATCATCGGAATAACAGCATTGATTGGTGTCATTACAAATAGCATTGGTGAAAAACTCTTTGGCGGAAAAGAAAAGATGAAGTTTGTTAATAAAAGTTTGGATGTACAATCTGGCTGGAACCAAGTTGGCGGGAAAGGTATTTATAAGAAACGTACGTATTAAAAAAAAGCAGGCAATCACCTGCTTTTTTCTTATTTCTCTACTGACGCCCATTTAAAGCTTAAATCGCCGCCATATTTATGGTTGTACATATTTTTAATTGAATCTCTTTGCAAGTATGCTCTACCACGTTGATATACTGGAACAATCGCAGCGTCATCAAGTAACATTTTCTCTGCTTCTAGTAAGCTTTTCCAACGAGCATTTACATCGCTTCCATCTTTTTTCGCTTTCATGATGATCTCATCATATTTCGGATTAGAATATTTCATTTTATTTTGTGATCCGTCAGTTACAAACATATCAAGATATGTAATTGGATCTGGGAAGTCCGCACTCCATCCAGAGAATGACATGACAAAATCGCCTGCATCTTCTAATTTTAGTTTTTGCGCGAATGGTTGTTGTTTAATTTTCACTGTTAAACCTGGTAAATTCTTTTCTAACTCACCTTTTAAATATTCCCCTGTTTTCTTCGATAATTCAACATCTTCATTTAATAACTCTAATTCGATTTCATTTTTACCAAGCTCTTTTTTACCAGCTTCCCAATATTTCTTCGCTTCTTTCACGTTTGGTTTTACAATATCTCCATTTACAGCACGGAAGTCCTTTTTATCCGGTCCTTTAATGAAGTTATCAGGAATTAATCCTGTTGCTGGCTTAGAACCGTTATTTAATAATGTATCAACGAACGGTTTACGTTCAAAAGCAAGTGAAATTGCTTTACGAATATTTTTATTTGCTAACGCTGGATCTTTTTGATTTAAACGAAGGAAGAATACAGATGTATCTTCTACTGTTTGGAAATCTGGTTTTCCTTTATATTTATCGATGAACTCCGCTAATAACGTTGCTCGATCGACTGCGTTTGTTTCATATAAATTAATTGGTGTAGACGTATCTTTAACAATATTAAAGTTTACTTCCTCAATCTTCACTTCTTTATTGTCCCAATATGACGCGCTCTTTGTCATTTTAAAGCTACGTTCATGTTGCCAATCACTTAATGTAAATGGTCCGTTATAAAGTGTTGTATTCGCTTCCAAACCAAACTTCGTACCTTGTTCTTTTACAAACTTTTCATTCACAGGATAGAAGATTGGATATACCATTAAATCTACAAGGTATGGAATTGAATTGTCTAATTCCACTTCTAATGTATGATCATCAATCGCTTTTACACCTAATTGATCCGGACTCAGCTCTTTTTTATTAATTTTCTCTGCATTTTTTATATCATACATAATGTACGCTGATTTCGCAGCTGTATCTGGGTTAATTGCTCTTTGCCATGCGTATACGAAATCTTTCGCCGTCACAGGCTCACCATTTGACCATTTTGCGTCTTCACGTAATGTAAATGTATATTTTTTACCGTCTTCTGACTTTTTAAATTCCTTCGCTACACCAGGAACTAGCTTATCATCTTTTCCTAAACTGTATAAGCCTTCCATCGTATTAGTCATTACTCTTGAAGAAACCGCATCAGCTGATAACGCTGGATCCATCGTTGGAATTTCTTGCGTTTCAATTAAATTAATGACTTGCTTTGCACCGCTTTTCCCGCTATCCCCTTTTGCGTTCGCTTGCGGTTCATCTTTTTGGTAGCTACATGCCCCTAACATCATGCTCATCGCTACTGTTGATACTACAAAAACTGGCATCTTTTTTTTCATATTTCCACCCTCCACAAAAATGTTAGCCCTTTCATTTTCAAACAAATAGAAATATATATATGTTCTAATAATTCATATTATACACACAAATATATTTTTTGTATATTTATATTTCTATTTCATTAAAATTTTCTATTAAAAAATAAACCTTTGTAAACGTTTCATATTGCTTATTATCCTTACTGAAGTGTTAAAAACAATTATTTTTAAACTTTTCTAAATTATCAGAGAAAAATAAAATTTATATTTTATAGTACTCCCTGCATAATTATCCTTCTCTTTTTATCATAAAATAGCGCCCCCTTCATAATAAAGATATGTAGGTTAAAATGAGTGCAAAGGATAAGAAAGTGTGTTACGATACACTTTGCTAAAAATAGATATCGGTAAAGAGGGGACGGACATGACAGCAATTCAGGCAAAAAACGGGCCGACAGAGAAATTAAGTTTATTCTTATTAACATGGCCTATTTTTCTAGAAGTTTTTCTATTTATGTTAATGGGGATCGCTGATACTTTCATGTTAAGTGCATTATCAGACGATGCTGTATCTGGGGTTGGTGCAGCGAATCAATACCTCCATATCGCTATTTTGGTACTAGAAGTCATCGGGAACGGCGCAGCTATCGTCGTATCTCAATACCTCGGTTCCAAACGTTTTATGGAAGCATCTAAAATATCAGCTTTAGCCGTCACATTAAATTTAATGGTCGGACTCGTTATAAGCGCTGGTTTTCTTTTATTTTCAAAACATATGATGATGGCAATGAACTTACAAGGCGATGTACTCATGTATGCGCAAAGCTATTTATCCATCGTCGGAGGGGCTATTTTCCTTCAGGCTATTATTAATTCATTAGCCGCAATTATCCGCGTACATGGCTTCACAAAGCAAGCGATGTTTATCTCACTTGGAATGAATATTATTCATATCGCTGGAAACTACGTACTTATTTTCGGGAAATTTGGGTTCCCAGAGCTCGGTGTGCAAGGAGCTGCTATTTCTTCTGCTGTCAGCAGATTAATCGCACTTATCATTTTCTTCTGGTTACTGTACCGCGTTATGGAATACCGTGTGAAATTACTATATTACTTTACCTTATCAAAAGAATACATCGGGAAAATTTTAAAGATCGGGATTCCATCTGCATTTGAGCAGGTTATGTATCAAGCTTGCCAAATTGTCTTCTTATACTATGCAACATATTTAGGAACGGAATCATTAGCGGCTAGACAATACGCTACGAACATTTCTATGTTTACTTATTTATTCGCTATTGCGATTGGCATGGGAACCGCCATTATTATCGGGCGCCTCGTTGGCGGTGGTGAAAAAGATGAAGCGTATGAACGCGTATGGAAAAGTGTAAAGTGGGCAATTGGAGTCACTTTATGTATGGTCGCTCTCGTTATTACATTCCGCACACAATTAATGGGACTATTTACAGATAATCCGCACATTATTGCGTTAGGTGCAAGCGTTCTTTTACTAAGTGTATTACTTGAAACAGGGCGTACGATGAATATCGTCATCATCAATTCACTTCGCGCAGCTGGTGATGCAAAGTACCCCGTTTTAATCGGCGCATTCTCTATGGTGTTAATGAGCTTACCACTCGGTTACTTTTTCGCCTTCCATTTAGATATGGGACTCGTTGGTATTTGGTTAGCGATTGCTATTGATGAATGGACACGTGCGATTATTATGTTCTTCCGCTGGAAAAGTAGAGCCTGGGAGCGTTATGCACTTGTTAAACCTGAAGAACAAGAGGAGATTGTTACTG
Organism: Bacillus paramycoides; assembly: GCF_038971285.1. Lineage (NCBI taxonomy): Bacteria > Bacillati > Bacillota > Bacilli > Caryophanales > Bacillaceae > Bacillus > Bacillus paramycoides. The sequence goes on along the minus strand of NZ_CP152427.1, from coordinate 1,172,905 downwards.
TTCCAGCACAGTAATACTTATTGAATCAAAATGCATGTATTCACTTACAAACAAATGTTAAAAATAAAACCGTTTATATAGTAGAAAAACAGCCAATCTTCCATAACGGAAGATTGGCTGTTTTATTATTGATAAATCTCTTTATATTTCTTATACTCCGCTTCAGAACATAATACGAAATGTCCTGGGCGAATTTCACGCATTGTTGGTTCTTCACTACCATAATTATGCTGAGATGGATCGTATACAATACGTTTACGATTGCGCTCATAATCTGGATCTGGAAGCGGAATTGCTGATAGTAGTGATTTTGTATATGGATGAATTGGATTCGCATATAACTCATCACTTGTTGTTAGCTCAACGATTTGACCACGGTACATTACGCCGATACGATCACTAATGTATTTTACCATTGATAAATCATGGGCAATGAATAAATATGTTAAACCTTTTTCTTTTTGTAGCTTTTTCAGTAAGTTTACAACTTGCGCCTGGATTGATACGTCAAGTGCTGAGATCGGCTCATCGGCAATGATAAATTCAGGTTCTACAGCAAGTGCGCGAGCGATACCGATACGTTGACGTTGTCCACCTGAGAATTCATGCGGGAAACGGTTTGCGTGTTCTTTATTTAAACCAACTGTGTTTAATAATTCATGAACACGGTCCATACGCTCTTTTTTGTTTTTTGCTAGTCCGTGAATATCGATACCTTCTGCAATAATATCTCCTACTGTCATACGAGGGTTTAATGATGCATATGGATCTTGGAAAATCATTTGCATTTTACGGTTGAATTTCTTCAACTCTGCACGTGATTTTTTACCATGTACATTTTCACCATCGAATAACACTTCACCAGCAGTTGCATCATATAAACGAATGATCGTTCTTCCAGTTGTTGATTTACCACAACCTGATTCTCCTACAAGACCAAATGTTTCTCCGCGGTAAATATCAAATGAAATATCATTAACCGCTTTGACAACACCACCACTCACGTCGAAGTGCTGTTTTACGTTTTTTACTTCAATTAATTTCTCACGTTGTTTAGTCATGTTGTTCACCTGCTTTCATTTGAAGAATGCGTTTTTCAACGACTGCCGGCGGTTTTACTTCTGGAGCCTGCTCGTGAAGTAACCAAGTTGCCGCATAGTGTGTATCACTTACCTTAAATAAAGGTGGATCCATTTCAAAATCAATTTTCAATGCCTGCGGGTTACGTGGTGCAAAAGCATCCCCCTTTGGCGGCTTCAATAAATCTGGAGGCGTTCCAGGGATCGCATATAACTCTTCTTCTGAACCGTCTAAACTTGGCATAGATGCGATTAAGCCCCAAGTATATGGATGTTTTGGATTGTAGAAAATTTCATCTACAGTTCCGATTTCAACAACTTTACCAGCGTACATAACTGCTACGCGGTCCGCAACGTTCGCCACTACACCTAAGTCATGCGTAATGAAAATGATTGCTGCTTCTGTTTTTTGCTGAATGTCCTTCATAAGTTCTAAAATTTGCGCCTGAATTGTAACGTCTAGCGCTGTTGTCGGCTCATCGGCAATCAATAATTTGGGGTTACAAGCTAACGCCATCGCAATAACTACACGCTGTCTCATACCACCTGAGAATTGGTGAGGATATTGTTTTAAGCGAGCTTCTGGATTTGGAATACCCACAAGGTCGATTAATTCTAACGCAACTTTACGTGCATCTGCTTTGCTCATCCCTTGGTGTTTAATAAGGCCTTCCATAATTTGATTTCCAATTGTCATCGTTGGGTTCAATGATGTCATTGGATCTTGGAAAATCATCGCGATATCTTTACCACGAACTTGTTGCATTTCTTTTTCTGTTAATTTCGTTAAGTCACGACCTTCAAATACGATTTCACCATTTTTAATGCGTCCAGGAGGATTCGGAATTAATCCCATTAACGCTTTAGAAGTAACTGATTTCCCCGAACCAGATTCTCCTACAATCGCTAATGTTTCTCCTTTTTTCAAATCAAAAGTAACGCCGCGTACAGCTTGTACTTCACCTGCATGTGTATCAAAGGAGACTTGTAAATCTTTTACCTCTAACAATGTTTTCATCTTTGCCTCTCCCCTCTTTTACTTACGCATTTTTGGATCTAACGCGTCGCGTAATCCGTCTGCCATTAAGTTAAACGCTAAAATTAATATACTGATGACAACCGCAGGGATGAACATCATATGCGGATACGTTTGAATTGATTTATAACCGTCATTTACAAGAGAACCAAGTGATGCGAATGGTGGCTGGATACCTAAACCGATGAAGCTTAAGAACGCCTCACCAAACACCGCTGTTGGAATTGTAAACATTGTCATTACGATAATTGGTCCCATTACGTTCGGGATTAAGTGTTTTACAATTAATTGTGTATTTGTTGCACCTAATGTACGAGATGCTAATACGTATTCTTGGTTTTTTAATTTTAAGATTTGTCCACGAACGATACGCGACATCCCTATCCAACCTGTAATTGCCATTGCGAGTGTAATTGACCATATACCAGATCCCATAATGATTACCATTAAAATAACGATGATTAAGTATGGAATACCGTTAATAATCTCCATAATACGTTGCATAATGTTATCTACTCTACCGCCATAGAATGCTGAAATACCTCCATATGCAACCCCAATTACTAAATCAATCGCTGCTGCTAAAAGAGCGATATATAATGATACACGCGTACCTTCCCATGTTCTTGTCCATAAATCGCGTCCAAGATCATCTGTACCAAACCAGAAATACTCTTTAATATCACGTTTTTCATATTGATCAACACCATATTGATCTGTACCGTCAAATGGTAGCCAATGAACATTTTCAATAACAGGAATTTTCGGTGGTAATTTCGCACGACCTAAGTCTTGCTCTTTATAGGAGTGTTTACTTACCATCGGTCCTAAAATTGCTAGTAATATAATAAGCGTTAATAAAACTAAACCGAACATTGCTCCTTTATGTTGGAACAAACGTCTTCTTACATCTTGCCAAAACGTTAAGCTTGGACGGGCAATGACTTCATTATCCACATTATTTTGATTGGCTTGTTGAAATAAATCTGGAGATAATTTTTGTACATCTTTCATCATTTTTTCCCTCCCGCTAAACGAATTCGAGGATCAATAATTCCGTATAAAATATCAACAATGAAAATAACTAAGATGAAAATCGCACTATAGAAAATTGTAGTTCCCATAATAACTGTATAGTCATTCACTGTAATAGATTTAACGAACTGTTCCCCTAGTCCAGGTACAGCATAAATTTGCTCAATAACTAATGTTCCTGTAATTAAACCTGCAACCATTGGTCCTAAAATTGTTACAACTGGAATTAACGCGTTACGAAGTGCGTGTTTAATAATGATAACGCCTTGGCTAATTCCTTTCGCTTTCGCTGTTAAAATGTAGTCAGCTTGCATAACTTCAATTAACTCTGCACGAGCGAAACGTGCGATTGTTGCGATAACTGCCATCGATAAAGCAATTGTAGGCATTACTGTAAACTCTGGTCCTTTCCAGAATGCTACTGGGAACCATCCAAGTTTTACCCCTACGAAATATTGTAGTAATGCGGCGAATACGAATGATGGTACCGACATCCCGAGTACGGAAATAATTGTCGCCCCATAATCGACCCACGTATTGTTACGAAGTGCCGCAACGATTCCTAAAATTAAACCGATAAATGTACCTAATATAATCGCTTGTAAACCAAGTTGTGCTGATGGTCCAATGCGATCCACAATCATGTCTGTTACTGGACGGTTATCATATTGGAATGATACCCCTAAATCACCTTTTGCTAAGTTACCTAAGTAACGTGCATATTGAACTGGTACTGGATCATTTAAGCCATATTTTTCAAGAATGATTTCTTTTTGTGCCGGTGATAACTTCTCCTGGTTTTTCAGCGGAGAACCCGGAAGTAATTTCATTAAAAAGAAAGTCAGTGTAGTAATTAAAAATAATGTCAAAGCCATGTACACGAAACGTTTTAATACATAACGTCCCATAGTCAAGCACCTCCCCGTTTTTCTCAAAAGCAATAAGATAGTTTTAAATATTCTTACTTTTATTTTTTTAAAATAAGAGTACATGCCCATCATAGGCATATACCCTTATTCATGATGGAAACCATTTTTAGTTTTTGAGTTCAACCCACTTATAGCTAAATTCCCCACCATATTTATGTTCTAATAGGCCAGTAATTGAACTACGTTGTAAATATGCTTTTCCAGGTTGGTATACTGGAGCAATCGCTGCATCTTCAAGCAATTGTTTTTCTGCTTGTAATAATGCATCCCAGCGAGCTTGTACATCAACTTCTGTTTTCGCTTTTTTAATTAAATCATCATACGCTGCATTTGCATAATTTACTTTGTTTTGCGCATTACCTGTCGTATACATTTCAAGGAATGACATTGGATCCATATAATCTGGACTCCATCCCGCATATGACATTGCATAATCTCCACTTGCTTCAAGTTTTAATTTTTGTGCAAATGGCTGCATTTTTGTTGGAACTGTTAAACCTGGTAAGTTCTTTTCGAATTGGCCTTTTAAATACTCTCCGATTTTTTTTGCATCATCAGTATCAAAGTTTAATAGCTCTAACTCTACTTTGTCTACACCAAGTTCTTTTTTACCAGCTTCCCAGTATTTTTGCGCTTCTTTAATATCCTCTTTTATAAGCCTTCCGTTTTCTTCACGGAAGTCTTTTCCATTCGGACTTTTTGCTAAGCCTTTCGGAACAAAACCATATATCCCCTCTGAACCATCGTTTAAGATCACTTTTCCGATATTTTCACGTTCAAAGGACATTGCAATTGCTTTTCGGATATTTTTATTTGCTAAAAATTTATTCTTTTCATTTAAGCGAATAAATTGTGTAGATGGTCTCTTAATCGTTTTAAAGTCAGCATCTGATTTGTATTTATCTACAAACTCTGATGTTAATACGACACGATCAATCGCTTTCGTTTCATATAAATTTATAGCAGTTGAACGATCCTTAACAATATTGAAGTTTATTTCCTCAAGTTTTACTTCTTTATTTTCCCAATACGTTGGATTCTTCGTAAGTTTGAAGCTTTGTTCATGCTTCCATTCATTTAATACGAATGGACCATTATAAAGTGTCGTATTGGATTCTAATCCAAATTTTGCTCCTTGTTCTGTTACAAACTTTTCATTCAAAGGATACAATGTTGGATAGACCGTTAAACTTACAAAATAAGGAACAGGGTTATCTAATTCCACTTCAAGTGTATGATCATCAATTGCCTTTACACCAAGTTCTTCAACTGGTAATTCTTTTTTGTTAACTTTCTCCGCATTTTTAACATCAAATAGTATGTAAGCAAACTTGGCACCCGTGTTTGAATCTACAGCTCTTCGCCAAGAATAAACGAAGTCTTTCGCTGTTACAGGTTCACCATTAGACCATTTCGCATCTTCACGTAACTTAAATACATACTTTTTGCCATCCTCTGATTTCTCATAAGATTTAGCGACACCTGGAACAAGTTTATCGTCTTTCCCCAGACGATATAATCCTTCCATTGTATTATTCATGATGTTAGAAGATGTTGCATCTGTTGATAACGTCGTATCCATAGTTGGAATTTCAGCTGTTTCAGTTAGATTTAGCACTTGCTTGTTTGAGGATTTGTCTTTTGCACCTGCTTTATTATCCTCTTTTTGGTAACTACAAGCTCCTAACATACTGACTGTCAACGTCGATGCAAGTAATAACGGTATCTTTTTCTTCATGTTGTGTTGCCTCCCCTAATTGCACTTCCTGTACCCTCACTTGTAAAAAAGTAGAATTGAAAGAATAATCTCCAAGTTTCTACAATTTTCATTATACATATAATATAACAATTGTGAATATAGTTTTTTGTTTTTTTGTTAAAATTTTTAATAAAATGTTTATATTTTTATTTTTTTGTAAAGGGATACGTTAACATTGCTACCATCATCTTAAAATCAGACCTTTAATTGCGTATAATTTTCAAAAAATTAATTCTAGTACATATTATAGCTTTTATAGTATAATAATTCTAGTAATATTTTGACGGAGGGGAACATTTTGAATAAAGTTTTTTTTCATACTTGTATACTAATTTTCATAGCGATAATCGCTTCTAGTATTGGCGCATTCCTCGTTTCATCGCAATTTTTGTTGAATTTTGTCAACATATCGTTTTATATCGCACTATTTTTTATTCTTATAGGCGGTTTTTTATTCATATTTCAAAATGGATTTTTTAACGTAACAATTTACGCCTTCCAAAGAGTGTTTGGTACGAACAAAAAAATTGACTCTTTAATTGAAGAAGTAGAGGAACCTACCGATAAGAAAGAACGTATTTATAAAACATATTCATTCAAATGGACGTATCCAATTTGCATTACCGGTATCGTTCTTGGGTTATTCTCGACCCTCATTAGCTTTACTATTTTGATGTAGTTTGCAAACACTATCCCATATGATATAATAATCAGCAAAACATTTTGTTATAAAACTTTAGTTCTTTCATATTAAAAGAGCTCAGGTAACAATAAATAAATTTATATGTATGCGATGATAAAGAAGAGTACATATTGAGGCAATTTCAGAGAGCTTGTGGCTGGTGTGAACAAGTAATTGTACAGTATGGAATGGGCTTTTGAGCACCAAACCGAACCGAAAGTAGTAGGCTTTGGCGTTATATCCAAACGTTATTATGGATTAGAGAGATTTCACAGTAGTGAAATAATTAGGGTGGTACCGCGGTCCATTCGTCCCTATAGTTTTTAGGGATGAATGGGCTTTTTTGTTTGCCTTCTCTTCCCCAGCACGTATTCAAATTTAGGAGGAATTACTTATGTCAGTTATCTTTTCTGGTATTCAGCCGAGTGGAACGATTACACTTGGAAACTATTTAGGAGCTATGAAGCAATTTACAGAGCTTCAAAATGAACACGACTGTTATTTCTGTATTGTAAACCAACATGCGATTACAGTACCTCAAGATCCCGTACAACTTCGTAAAAACATCCGCAGCCTCGCTGCACTTTATGTAGCATGCGGCATCGATCCTGAAAAAGCTACTTTATTTGTACAATCAGAAGTACCAGCACACGCTCAACTAGGATGGATTATGCAATCAGTGGCTTACGTTGGAGAATTAGAGCGTATGACACAATATAAAGATAAAGCATCCGGTAGGGATTCAGTACCAGCTGGATTACTAACGTATCCACCATTAATGGCTGCTGATATTTTACTTTACAACACGGAAATTGTACCGGTTGGCGATGACCAAAAACAACATATGGAATTAACACGTGACCTAGCAGAGCGTTTCAACAAGCGCTTCCGTGAAGTGTTCACTGTTCCTGAAATTCGTATTCCAAAAGTAGGAGCTCGCGTTATGTCATTAACAGAACCTACGAAGAAAATGAGTAAATCTGATCCAAATCCAAAATCAATGATCAGCATGCTTGATGAACCAAAAACAATTGAAAAGAAAATTAAGAGTGCTATAACTGATTCTGAAGGTATTGTGAAATTCGATAAAGAAAACAAACCTGGCATCTCTAACTTATTAACAATCTACTCTTCATTCTCTGGCAAAACAGTAGAAGAAATCGAAGCAATGTACGAAGGAAAAGGATACGGCGACTTCAAAGGCGACTTAGCGCAAGTAGTCGTAGAAGCAATTCGTCCAATCCAAGATAAATATAACGAACTAATCAACTCACCAGAACTAGATGAAATTCTAGACAAAGGTGCCGAAAAAGCAAACCGAGTTGCATTCAAACAACTACGCAAAGTAGAAAACGCAATGGGACTAAGCAGAAAACGTAGGTAACATATAAAGCGAAGGGCTAGGAGCCGGAGCTGGATTTCATATAAAGCGAAGCCACCGAACATTCTTGCCGCCCGAGCTAAGTTACAACAAATAAAAAAAACCGCCAATTGGCGGTTTTTTAATTTACCTTTTGCTCGTTTTCCATTTCCCATAACTTTTCAAAAAATGGCTGTCCTTTTACGAGACGCTCGCATAATTGTTCGTGCTTCTCAGACCAACCCGTTTTCGCTTCCTCATAAAGCTTAGCCCAAATATCTTCAAATTCCATATGTTGAACCATTCCGTATGCTGATGGATCCCACTCTGTGAACCAATAACGGATTTCTGCTGTATTTTTCGTTGTATGTAATTGATCTAACGCCATAAATAATAATTGTTTAAGCTGTCTTTCTTTACGAGTTAAGCCATTCATAATGAAAGGTGATGGTGATAAAATATGATGTTCTTTTTCCATTTCTTCTACTTGGAACTCATACTTTTCTGCTTGTACGTTTTCTACCATCTCATATACCATCTGCTCTTGGCGCGGTATAAGTCTGCTCTTTCGAATTGGCACATTGTAACCAATTGTGTCGATCGCAATAATTCCTTTTCCATCTGTAACTACAAAGCAATACTCTTGCTGCAAACGTTCATGATTTTTACGAATATAAGCCTTATGATGTACGTCTTCCAACATTTTTTGCGGAAGCTCTAACAATTCGTTCTCGATGTAATGATATAATGTGGCATCTACTTTTAATAATGGCACTTGATCTAATAGCTCAATCGTATCATCTTTCCGCCATTCGTAAAAATGACAAACGTTATACCCATTCTCTTCACCTTCAAACCAATTTACCCATACATCATGTAGATATAACATTCACTACCCCTCACTTCACTACTGTTTGTATCAATCATTATGTTCAATTTTTCTTAACTTTATTCCACCTAAGGAAATATATTCTAATTATTATTTTTTCTTCTATTAATACTAAAAAAACAGGAAATAGAGATCCTGTTTTTTTATATATGAAATGTATTTGCTTTATTCAATATTTCTTTTGCATCTATAGATAATAAAGAAAGTGTATTTTCTCCTTCCAAAGTTACACAATCTTTGACAATATGAAATCCAAGTGCATAGCCAAGCATCTTCGGATAAGAATGAAATCCATTTAATAAGATGTCGTGCTCCCTTGTTCCTCGTTTTATACTTATTCTTTCATGTACAACGTTTTTCCAATAATAAATAGCTTCTTCTTTTGAAAGGTACGTCGTCCACGGTGCATTGTTTTTTTCTGAATATCTTTCAGTTACTGCTTGTTCAGCCAATCCTTCCATAATCATCGTATCAAGTAATGTATACTCTGTTTCTTTCGTCTCAATTTGATGTAACCTGCATATATGATGATATTCATGCGCTAATAAGACTTTTAATTCTTCCACTGAATTCCGTCCACATACGAATAAGAAAATAACGTGACGCATCGATAATCCAGCTCTGCCGTTATACTCTTCTTGTACAGTTCGATTATAGGAATCTGATAATAAAATAAAGACAGGGACATCCGGACCTTTTAACCAATTTTTTAGTTTCTCATACTCCGTACGTAATTCTTTCCAAACTTCCTTTTTCTCTAACTCTTTAATTTCTTGTTCTCCTCGCATAACCGGACGATACATACCTTTAGAAATTAAAAAGCGATACAATCTTTCTTTTGGCAATGGAATATACTTCGTAAACTTCTCACATAGCTTTTCTGGCCGTCCGTAATATAGATGTAACCACTCAGCAGTTTCAACAATCCCCATCTTTATCCCTCCTTTTTCTTATGTATATGCAAAAGGAGACAAAGGCGTAAAAATAAATAAGGAGTTTTTTCGCAATATAATGCGAAAAAACTCCTTATCTCATCTATTATTTATACGCTTTAAATACTAATACTGCGTTATGGCCACCGAATCCTAGTGAATTACTTAACACTGCGTTTACTTCTTGATGTCTCGCATTATTCGGTACGTAATCTAAGTCACACTCTGGATCTGGTGTTTCATAGTTAATTGTTGGAGGAATTACTCCGTCTGTAATTGATTTAATAGAGAAGATCGCTTCAACAGCACCAGCTGCTCCTAATAAGTGACCTGTCATTGACTTCGTTGAGCTGATCGCTACTTTATACGCGTGCTCACCGAACGTTTCTTTAATTGCCATCGTTTCATACTTTTCATTCGCATCCGTACTTGTACCATGCGCATTAATGTAATCAATATCTTCTGGCTGTAGACCTGCATCTGCTAAAGCTTGACGCATTGCACGCACGCCGCCTTCACCGCCAGGAGCCGGCATTGTAATATGGAATGCATCACCAGTTGCACCGTAACCAGCGATTTCCGCATAAATGTGAGCACCTCGAGCTAATGCGTGCTCTAATTCTTCAAGAATTAAAATACCTGAACCTTCACCCATTACGAAACCGCTACGGTTTTTATCGAATGGACGACAAGCTGTTGCTGGATCTTCATTGAATGTTAATGCTTTCGCTGAGCTAAATCCTGCGAATGCCATACTTGTTAACGGCGCCTCTGCCCCGCCCGTAATCATTGCATCCGCATCACCGCGCTGAATCGCTTTAAATGCATCACCAATTGAGTTTGCACCAGATGCACAAGCCGTTACAGAACAAGTGTTAATTCCTTTTGCCCCTGTTGCGATCGATACTTGACCTGCTGCCATATCTGGAATCATCATCGGTACGAAGAATGGACTCACGCGGCGCGGGCCTTTCTCAGTAAAAATCTTAAATTGTTCTTCGTATGTTTCCATACCGCCAATACCAGAGCCAATCCAAACGCCAATACGAGGTCCGTTTTCTTCTGTAATTTCAAGCTTTGCATCTGCAACTGCCATTTTCGCTGCTGCTACTGCATATTGTGTAAAGCGATCCATACGGCGCGCTTCTTTTTTATCAATATATTTCTCGACTTCAAAGTCGTTAATTTCTGCTGCTACTTTTGCTGGAAATAGTTCCGGATCAATTCTTGTAAGTCGTCCGATTCCAGATACACCCTTTTTAATGTTTTCCCACGCTGTTTCAACATCTGTACCGACCGGTGTAACAGCTCCTAGTCCTGTAATTACGACCCTCTTTTTTTCCATACAAAATACACTCCTTTTTTCTCTCAGTCCTTATTTACCCCAACGAAGAGCGACTGCTCCCCATGTTAATCCACCGCCAAAACCAACAAGTATAATTAAATCCCCATCTTGAATACGTCCATTTTGCAATTCCTCTACCATTGCAATCGGGATTGAAGAAGCTGATGTATTACCAAACTTCTCAATTGTCATACTCATTTTTTCTTGTGGTAAATTTAATCTCTCTCTTGCAGATTCCATAATACGAATATTCGCTTGATGCGGTACTAAGAAATCCACATCTTCTTTCGTAAGACCAGCTTTATCTAAAACGCGAAGACAAGAATCTCCAAGTTGACGAACGGCAAATTTAAAGACTTCTCTGCCATTCATCATAACATACTCGTCTTGATAAAGATGCTTACCGCCACTTCCGTCTGCTCCTAATTCGAAAGATAGAACGCCTTTCCCTTCTGAAACAGCTCCCATTACGATCGCACCAGCTCCGTCTCCAAATAGTACCGCTGTATTTCGATCGTTCCAGTCTACAATTTTAGATAGCTTATCACTACCAACTACTAATACATTTTTATAAGTTCCCGTTTGAATAAATTGCTGCGCTGTAATCATTCCGTACATAAAACCAGCACATGCTGCACTTAAATCCATTGCAGCTGCATGTTTTGCGCCAATTGCTTCTTGAATGACACAAGCTACTGCTGGGAAAGCACGATCTGGCGTTACTGTCGCTACTAAAATAAGATCGATATCCTCTCCACTAATCCCTGCATCTTCAAGCGCTTTTTTAGAAGCCTCTACGGCCATATATGAAGTATCTATTGTATCATCGGCAATGCGTCTTTCCGCAATCCCTGTTCTCGTACGAATCCATTCATCAGATGTATCCATTATTTTCTCTAAATCGTGATTTGTGACTACTTTTTCCGGCACATATCTTCCGATCCCTAAAATGCCCACGTTCACATCGCAGCCCTCCGTTTTATATCAATTATTATGACTTGGTACTAATTTTAAAACATAAATGTATTTTTGTCTAGAATATATTTCAGCTAAAACATAAAGCGAGCGCATTATTCACCTTATTGTTCATGAAAAGAAACAGAAACATACCTTTTCCTGTTTCTTTCCAAATATAAAAAAGCCCGAACCGCTTCTACTTACGGTTCGGGCCTCTCTTCCATCTAAAAAGATGCTTTTTATTCTTGATCTGCTTTCCCAAGCTCATATGCTTCGTTCATAACTTTCATCAATAACTCTAATACTGGTTGTGCTTTTTCCATATCAAGCGCAATTCCATTATCATCTAAAATGGCCTTTGCTTCTGGTAAATGCTTCATTGCGATTTGTAAAAATTGCATGCTTTTCTCATTCATATTACGTTCTTCCTCTCCATTAAAACTTTCACATACATAGTGTAACACGCTCGCTACCCTTCGTATAACTCTTTATATTTTTTCATATGCGCTAATTGTTTATTTAAACCGTATTCTAACGGCGTGTTTCTTTTTATCGAAATCACCTCTACAGCTTTATCTCTTTCTTCTTCATTCTCTTTATTTACTTTATCCTCTGCACGTAAAAGATTCATACCTTTTTTCCATAATGATTTTTTGCCACTAAGTAAATTGTATATACCGAGATGCCCCTCGTTCATTCCATTTTCCCATAAGTATTCACATACATCTTCAACGTACAGTAGATCTCTTCCGTTTTCCTCACTCGCATAATGGCACTCTTTCTCACCCAGTTCTGATAAAATGAGCTGATGATACATCATAAAAGATGGTTGCCATGGCCCATATAATGTAGGAACTCGAAATACACTATATTGTGCCTCTCCTTTTTTCAATCCTTCTTCCACTTTCGAAAATAAACGTTTATTTTCGGATTCATCTACGTTTCCTACTTCAATAGAAGAAATTAGATTTAACTTCACTTTATGTTCTTCACATAGTCTTACAATTCGCTTTAAATACTGTAATATAACTCTTTCATTCCGAAAGCCACTTTGTTGATTTGGTTCATACAAGCAAAAGTAAACTGTATCGAACTTCTCTTCTTCTACTGATTTCCATCCCTCTTCATCTCTTATCGAGTAATACGTAAATAACGCATTTCGCCCAATTAACAATAATTTCTCTTCATTAATCTTTGTCATGTTCTCGAATTCATCAAAATCAAGACCGTACACTTCTACTTCTTCTGCAATCATTTTATTCACAAGGTGATAACCTACAAACGTAAGTGCACCTATAATTAGCACGCGTTCCATACCACCAACCCTTTCTCCTTGAAACAAATAGCTCCTCATTTATGTATATGGGAGCTTCACAATTCTTCTTCATATTTTTTAAAGAAATCAGTCGTTTGCCTGACCATTTTATATTTCACATCTTGCAGATGGAATAAGACAGAAGTATCACATTGATTGAATTGCCTCATTTTCTCATATTTACGTAACAACTGTTTTCTCCCTCTTTTTTCTTGTGTTGATACGAAAACTTTAACAGGTACACAAGACGGAAGAAGCGTAAATGATTTCTTATTTATTTTTGATTCTAATTCTGCTTCTTTGGAATCATACGCCAAACATAATTCCTTTACGAGTCTCTTGTAAAAAAACTTATGCTCTTTCTCAAACTCTACATATTCTGGTAAATCTAAACATGGATTTAACATAATGACAGAGCGTATACATTCAGGGTATTTGTTCATCATTTCAAGTGCTACAAGTGCACCCATACCATCTGCCATAATGTGCATTTTCGCATTCAATGTCTCTTTTCTCAATACAACATCATATAAGCGTTTTGCTAGACGAACAGATTGGTCATTTCCCCAATGTCTTCCGTATAAATTAGAAGAAAAGACCGTATAGCCTTCCTCAATAAGGCCATGTAAAAAATAAGATCTACCTGCATGCTGTGTCCATAAACTTGTACCATTCTCAATAAAGTAGTTGTAATCACCGAGAAGCATTACAGAAAATCCGTTTGGCTTCTCCGGTAAATAAATGACACATGGTTCTTTTTCTAAGTAAAAAAAACGTTCTGTAATACTCATTTTTCCCCCGCCTTATTTTCTAAACGTATAAAAGTACTCTTTTATAATGTATGAACGGAATGCAAATTTGCGTTGAAAAATCTACAAATATTTTTCTATATTCTTTTTTCAATTGTGTTACAATAAGGACAGATTGAACGAATAGAGGTGTAAAATATGCGTTTCATTTGGGCATTAATTTGGTCGTTCTTGCTTGTACATATGATGAGCTACGTAATCGGCTCTATGACTGGCGGTACATACGATTTTAACCAAGCGTCTATTTTCTCAGTTGTTCTTGCGGTATTAGTACTAGCAATTTCAGCTGCAATTCCAAACGAGCCAGTAGAACAACACTAAAAAAGAGTCCGGATTTTATCCGAACTCTTTTTTTATTTCACATGCACGACTAATTCGTTATTTGCTACATCAACTACTACATGACTACTGTCCATAATCGTACCTGCAATTAATTCTCTCGCTAATTTCGTCTCAACTTGACGCTGTACATATCGTTTTAACGGACGAGCTCCGTACATCGGATCAAATCCAGCTTCTACAACAAATTCTTTCGCTGCGTCTGTTAATTCTACTGTAATATGACGGTCAGCTAAACGACCTTGCAATTCTTTTACAATTTTATCAACAATACCTTTAATTTCATTCGTTGTAAGAGGTTTGAATAAAATAATTTCGTCGACACGGTTTAAAAACTCTGGTCGGAAATGTCCTCTTAATTGTCCCATTACAAGTTCTCTTGATTCTTCTTTAATGGAGCCATCTTCTTCTAATCCATCTAATAAATGAGCAGATCCAATATTTGAAGTCATAATAATAACCGTGTTTTTAAAGTCTACTGTACGTCCTTGCGAATCTGTAATGCGACCGTCATCTAACATTTGTAATAAAATGTTGAATACTTCTGGATGCGCTTTTTCAATTTCGTCTAACAAAATAACAGAATACGGTTTACGTCTTACTGCTTCTGTTAATTGACCGCCCTCTTCATATCCAACATATCCAGGAGGCGCACCAATTAAGCGTGACACAGCATGTTTCTCCATATACTCAGACATATCGATACGAATCATTTGCTCTTCACTATCAAATAATGACTGCGCTAACGTTTTTGCAAGTTCTGTTTTACCAACACCAGTCGGTCCTAAGAAAATGAAGGAACCAATCGGACGGTTCGGGTCTTTAATACCAGCGCGTGCACGAAGAACTGCATCTGATACTAAGCTTACCGCTTCCTCTTGTCCGATGACACGCTCTGATAAAATTTGCTCTAAACGTAGCAATTTCTCACGTTCACCTTCAACCAGTTTTGCAACAGGAATACCAGTCCAGCGTGAAACAATATCAGCAATTTCTTCTTCACTTACTTCCTCACGTAATAAACGATTTTCTTGTTTATTATGCGCACCCATTTCTTCTGCTTCTTTTAACTCTTTTTCAATTGCAGGAATTTTTCCGTGGCGAAGTTCCGCTGCTTTATTTAGATCGTAATTCCCTTCTGCTTCTTCTAATTCACGGCGCAGACGCTCTAAATGTTCACGTAAGTCACGAACTTTGTGAATATCTTCTTTTTCTTTCTCCCATTTCGCTCTCATACCACTTGCAACTTCTTTTAAATCCGATAATTCACGTTGCAACGTTTTTAGACGTTCTTGGCTACCAAAGTCCTTTTCTTTTCCAAGAGCCGCTTCTTCAATTTCCAACTGCATAATGCGGCGCGTTACTTCATCTAATTCTGTCGGCATAGAATCGATTTCTGTGCGAATCGTTGCGCATGCTTCGTCGACAAGATCAATTGCTTTATCTGGTAAGAAACGATCCGAAATATATCGATCTGATAAAACAGATGCTGCTACAATCGCGCGGTCGTGAATATTTACACCATGATAAATTTCAAAACGCTCTTTTAAACCACGTAAAATGGAAATTGTATCTTCAACAGTTGGTTCTTCTGCTAATACTTGTTGGAAACGTCTTTCTAGCGCTGGGTCTTTCTCAATATATTTACGATATTCATCTAACGTTGTCGCCCCGATACAATGCAGTTCACCGCGTGCAAGCATCGGTTTTAACATATTCCCTGCGTCCATCGCACCTTCTGTTTTACCAGCTCCGACGATTGTATGAAGTTCATCAATGAATAATAAAATGCGTCCTTCACTCTTTTTAATTTCATTTAATACAGCTTGCAGACGCTCTTCAAATTCACCACGGAATTTCGCTCCAGCTACAAGCGCACTCATATCTAATGCAAAGATTGTTCTATCTTTTAATCCTTCAGGTACATCCTTCTTCACAATACGCTGTGCTAATCCTTCAACGATTGCTGTTTTACCAACACCTGGCTCACCAATTAAAACCGGGTTATTTTTCGTTTTACGTGAAAGAATGCGGATTACGCGGCGAATTTCACTATCGCGGCCGATAACAGGATCAATTTTCCCCGCTCTTACTTCCGCCACTAAATCACGACCATATTTTTCTAACGCTTCATAAGTTGCTTCTGGATTTTGACTAGTCACTCTTTGATTCCCCCGAACTATCATTAAAGACTGTAATAAGTTATCTTTCGTAATATGAAATCTTGTGAATAATTGGCCTATATCGCTTTTTTCTTCAGTAAAAGCAAGCAATACATGTTCAACTGAAATGTAGTCATCTTGTAATTTTTCTGCTTCTTTTCCTGCCCTTACAAGTAATTGTTGCAGGGCACCTGTTATATATAATTTGCCTGCTTCTGCACCGCTTCCCGTTACAGAGGGCTTTTTCTTAATTAAACTTTCGGCGCCTTGTTTTAACGCTTCTATATCGACATTCATTTTTTGAAAAATACGTACTGCTAGCCCATCTTGCTCTTCTAATAATGTAAACAAGAGATGAACAGTATCTACTTCTTGATGATGATGAGATACCGCTAAAGATTGGGCACTCATAATCGCCTCTTGTGTTTTCGTTGTCATTTGATTTAAGTCCATCTTTACAGTCCTCCAAATGTTTGACTTTCTTTGACCTTTTATTTGATTATACGCCAACTTACTTTTTTATACAATAATTTTGCTTATGTATTTTCAAGCTTATTATTGGAAAAAGAAAAAGGGAAAATTCATTATGCTACTTAAAAAAGTACGGTAAATGAAATTATAATGTGTAACGACAAAAAAGCCGCAATAACGATTGCGGCTTCTGTTACGGTTTTCTTTTATATGTCCACTGACGGTTATGATTTGTGTTATCTGGAAACTTTTCACCGGCAGTTAGTTTCACCATTTGCGGGTCTTTCACCATGCTTCCCGTTTCACCAATTTCTACGTAAATGCCATCATTCGGCGCTTTTTGTCCAGAACGAAACCTGCGATTTTGTCCCATTTCCATTCTCCTTCCATGACGTCTTTGCCTCATTAGTATATCCATTTTAAAAGAAAGCTTGTCTGTCATGTTTAGGAAACAAGTACTATATTTCATCCTTGTACATATACATGAATGACACAAGCTTAGGAAGGGATTTCTTTCCTATTTGTAGAAAAAAAAGAAACCAACCTACTATAGGCCAGTTTCAAAGGAGAGTCAAACATATACGAGAAGATTACATGTTCATTATAAGCCTCATCATACGAGTAATGTAACCCTTTTCACAATTTGTCCATAATGAAAGAAACATTGTTTGAACTTTCTAAAAAGATGTTGACTTTTCTTGATTTCCAGCGAGAAATAGTAGACACCGCAGCACTTTGCGACGTAAGATGGATATATAGTGAACTTTCCATCTTTTGTGGTCTCACCCAGTCTAACCTCTTATTTCTGCATATTAAAAACGGAAATACAGATAGATACAAAAAAATTATTATAAGAGGTGAAATTATGAACAAACAACATTTAATCGCATTAGACTTAGACGGCACTTTATTAACAGACAACAAAATAATTTCCACTCGCACAAAACATACAATTGCAAAGGCAAAGGAACAAGGACATATCGTTGTTATTTCAACAGGACGTCCATTCCGCGCTAGTTATGATTACTATAAAGAACTTGGTCTAAATACACCAATCGTAAACTTTAATGGCGCATACGTACATCATCCTCTTGATTCAAAGTGGGGCACACATCACTCTCCTCTTGAGCTAGCAACAGCGCAAGAAATTGTCCGAGCTTGCTTTGATTTTGGCGTAAAAAATATATACGCTGAAGTAATGGACGATGTGTATGTTCGTGAAATTGATGAAGATAAAAAACATATTTTCGAATTCGGTTCTCCAAATATTTTTACAGGAGACTTATTAAATATTTTAAACGATCATCCAACTTGCTTATTAATTGACGCACATGACGAGCATTCTACTGCAATTCGTCAACATTTAACTGATATGCATGCTGAAGTAATCGACCATAGAAAATGGGGTGCACCTTGGCCGATTATTGAAATCGTAAAAAGCGGATTAAATAAAGCTGTCGGATTACAAAAAATTTCTAGTCATTATAACATTCCACAAGAACGAATTATCGCTTTCGGTGACGAGGATAACGACTTTGAAATGATTGAATTTGCTGGTCATGGCATCGCAATGGGAAATGCTATTCCTGAATTAAAATCACTCGCAAACCATACGACGTTAACAAACGAAGAAGATGGTATTGCTCTATATTTAGAAGAGGTTCTTGGATTGTAATCTAAAAATTCCCTGCTTATAGTTTCCCGCCAAACGCTCATACTATCATTAGACGCATAAATCAGCGCGTCGATTGTTTTCAGCTAAATAAAGGGGGTTTTTCGAATGGGTAAAAAGAACAAATCAAAACGTTTTATCCAACAAGGAGCCGATGCTGTTATGAAGCATGATGCAAGATTCCCGTACAGAGGTACATTAGCTGAGGCAGAAAAAGCGAGAAGTAACTCTTCTTTTGGAGGGGTCTAAATGGGGAACTTACTATTCCAACAAGCTAGAGATGCTGTTGCAAATGCCGTATCTTGTTCAAGCGGCGCTGAGCAACAAGATCTCGTATATAGAGCAAAAAACGCGTTGCACTCTGCTTACGCAAACTCTTCAACAGCTGAAAAAGTTCAGCTACGTGAAATGCAAGAGCAGTTGCAAACTATTACGAATTTACATTAAAAAAGAGGACCAGCTTTGGTCCTCTTTAATCTTTTCGAAACAAGCCAAATACCCCAACTGTTTGCAGCACGTTTGTAAATGCACCTGGGTCCACTTGTTTAATAACCCTCTCTAATTCGTACAGCTCGTAACGAGTAATAACAATCATTAACATTTCCTTATTTTCATTCGTATACGCACCTGTTGCTGGTATAGTTGTAATCCCCCTCACTAAGCGTGAGTGAATCGCCTTTCGTACATCCGCCCCATTCTTCGTAACGATTAATGCCGTAATCTTCACATGACGCGTATGAATTGCATCGATGATTCGCGTTGACACATACAAAGTCACCAACGTATATAATGCTTTTTCCCATCCATACACATAGCCGGCAGCGATAATGATCAGTGCATTAAAGAAGAAAAAATACGTACCGACAGGCTTGTCTTTAATCTTTGATAAAATCATGGCGATTATATCTAAACCACCTGTAGAAGCCCCCCACTTCAACGCAATCCCTACCCCGATTGCTGAAATAAGCCCGCCAAAAATCGCATTTAATATGATGTCGTTCGAAACTGCCCTAACCGGGATAATTTCTAAAAACAAAGTCATAAAGATAACACAAAGAAAACTAAAGAAAGTAAAGGCCTTTCCAACCTTTTTCCAGGCTAAAATAACGACCGGAATATTAAACAAGCTAAACAATACCCCTGTTGATATGTGAATAGATAAAAAGTCACCTAATATTTGTGATAACAATTGAGACAATCCAGCAAAACCACTCGCGTACACTTTCGCTGGCGTTAAAAATAAATTCATTCCAATCGCGTTTAACAAACCTGCGATGATTACAACGATTAACTTCTTTATAAGTTCGGCATAATTCAACTTCAAATCCATTTCTAATCCACCCTTATTATTCATGAATGCACTGCTATACATAGTCTTTACGAAAAAGGAAATGATAAACGTACAACGTTTAGAAATGGAGTTGATACATATGCCACATACGAGTGATAACGACAAAAAAGCACGCGATAATAATGCAAAACGCGCGCAAAAAAATGAGCAAGAACAAAAAAATATTCAGCAAGGTAAGCGTGCCTATTCTAAAAAGACCGATCACCTTTGATTCCATCGTACATCAACAATATTGTTGATGTACTTTTTTTACATTTCACAGGAAAAAACATTAAAAATTCACTTCATGTTCACTTCTATATTCTACAATAGCGATAACATATTCGGATGAGGTGTTGGCATGAGAGGGAAACACATTTTCATTATTACTGCACTACTAAGTATATTAATGCTATCTGCTTGTGGACAAAAAAACGGCTCAGATACAGTCGCTACAGCAACAGACTCAACCATTACGAAGAACGACTTCGAAAAACGGTTGAAAGATCGTTACGGAAAAGACATGCTGTACGAAATGATGGCGCAAGACGTTATCACGAAAAAATATAAAGTATCTGACGATGATGTAGATAAAGAAGTACAAAAAGCGAAAAATCAATACGGAGACCAATTTAGAAATGTATTGAAAAACAATGGTTTAAAAGATGAAGCTGATTTCAAAAATCAAATTAAGTTCAAACTTGCTATGAATGAAGCGATTAAGAAAAGTATTACAGAAAAAGACGTGAAAGACCACTATAAACCAGAAATTAAAGCGAGTCATATTTTAGTAAGCGATGAGAACGAAGCGAAAGAAATAAAGAAAAAATTAGATGCTGGTGCTTCATTTGAAGAATTAGCAAAGCAAGAATCACAAGATCTATTATCAAAAGAAAAAGGCGGAGACCTTGGATACTTCAATTCAGGCAAAATGGCGCCTGAATTTGAAACAGCTGCCTATAAACTAAAGGTAGGACAAATTAGCAATCCCGTTACATCACCAAACGGTTATCATATTATTAAATTAACTGATAAAAAAGATTTAAAGCCTTATGATGAAGTGAAAGACTCTATTCGCAAACACTTAGAAGAAGAACGTATCTCTGACCCTATATTCGGCAAAAAACTATTGCAAGACGAATTGAAAAAAGCAAATATTAAAATAAATGATAGTGACTTGAAAGATACGTTTACTCTTGCGCATGAGCAAGGGAATTAAAAAAGCACGACCTTATATTTATAAATATAAGGTCGTGCTTTTTATTTCCTTTATTTCTTAAAGTACGTCCAACCTTCTTCTTGATAAATCTTTTCTTCTTTCATCAACTTACCAAGCGCACGCTTAAATGCAGCTTTACTCATATTGAAACGTTCTTTAATGTCTTCTGGGTAACTCTTATCCCAAAACGGCATTGCTCCGCCTCGTTCTTCCATATATGCATAAATTACTGCAGCATCATCTTCCATTCCTTCTTCTTTACGAGGAAGAAGTGAAATGTTAATTGTACCGTCATCTTTCACATCAATAATACGTCCTGTTACGCGCTGACCAATACGGACTTGTTCTTTTCTTTCCGTATGGTGTAAGAAAGCACGGAAATGCTCATCTGTTAAGATGAATGAACCAACTTGTAGTGAACGATACACACGTCCATTTACGTTTTTATTACGCATAGATGGCGTCGCATCCACGATAATTTCTTGCATATCACTGTCTCTTGCCGGAAGAGCGATAAGGCGATCACGATTCGTTAATTTTAACGTACAATATAATTCGTCTCCAACTTCTGGCCATACTGGCATATAAATTGGGAATTCATCCGCCGGGATTAGTATATCTTTTGATACACCAATATCAACAAACACACCTAAACTAGGAATAACTTCTACAACCTTTACCCAGTTCCAATCATACGTTGTAATAATTGGCTCTTTCATTGTTGCTGAAATACGATTTTGGTGATCAAGGTATAAGAATACATCAATCGTATCGCCTTCTTCAATTTCTCCAGCTACTTCGTTTTTATGTAGGAAAATTTCTTCTTCTTCATTCCCAACCATATATCCGATTTCCGTTTCGCGTAAAACAGTTACCTGTTCAATCGATCCTATTTGTAAGTACATATTTTTTAATTCCCTTCTATATATATAAAATGAACTTTTTAACTTTTTTATATTTTTATCATTCCAAACAAAAGTTAATTATAACACGATTTTTCCTTTATTTGTCCAACTGCCCAAAATTCACTATAATAAAATGAGGTTACATGAATATAAGTATGAAAACACTTAATTCTAAGCTCGTTTTCAGCTATACTTTAGTATGTACAGTACATAAAAAGATTAGAAATTTATTTGGAGGTGCTAACTATGGCAAAAGATAGTTCTTTTGACATCGTTTCGAAAGTAGAATTACCTGAAGTAACAAACGCAATTAACACTGCATTAAAGGAAATCCAAAACCGATATGACTTTAAAGGAAGTAAAAGTGATATTAAATTAGAAAAAGAAGTACTTGTTTTAACTTCTGACGACGAGTTCAAATTAGAGCAAGTAAAAGATGTTCTTATTTCTAAACTTGTAAAACGTAACGTTCCAATTAAGAACTTAGATTACGGAAAAGTTGAAGCGGCGGCTGGTAACACTGTTCGCCAACGTGCAACACTTCAACAAGGTATCGATAAAGATAACGCAAAAAAAATTAACAACATCATTAAAGAAATGAAGTTAAAAGTAAAAACACAAGTACAAGATGACCAAGTACGTGTTACAGCGAAAAGCCGTGATGACTTACAAGCAGTTATCGCTGCAGTTCGTAGTGCTGATTTACCGATTGACGTACAATTCATTAACTACCGCTAAAAAGAAAAACATCCTCTGTGTAGAGGATGTTTTTCTTTTTAGCATGTAGAGAAGTCTAAGCTTACGGGCAATCGGATAATTTTTATACATAAATGAAGAAGACCCTTTTAAAAATTGGAACAAAAACCTCCCTCCCCACTCAAATGTAACAATTTATGAGTATAAGAATATTTTTCGTCCTTTCATGTAATGTAAAATTAGTAAGGAATTTATTTTATGAAAAATGTTAATTAAAAAAGAGTTAGAAGTGGTTATTTGAAGAAATTAATACTATGTTTTTTATTAACTACATTCTGTCTACACATTGCAGGATGTTCTAATAATATAACTACACCCAGGGATACGCCTAAAACTTCGACACCTGCAAAGTGTAAATACATCAACAAAGCTTGGTATAAGAAACCTATGAACTGTAATAATTGATGATATAAGTCATAAAAAAGACACCATAAGGTGCCTTTTTTTAAAGAAAATAATAAAATATTCATTGGAAATTATGAGTGATTTTTTTATTTTGATTTTCAAAATATTTTTCTTTAACTATTTTTATCAGATCTTCTTTTTCTGTTAGTTCAAAGATAAATAATGCTTTTTTCATATTATCAGCTACATCCTCTTCATTACATTGTTTCAGCTTTAGCATGTTCCAAGCTTTCCCATAGTATAATTCACCTAATAAATATAGAGTATTTAGATTAATAGCTAATTTAATACCCATATCATTGTATTTTATTGCCTCTTCATGTTGATTTGCATGACCTAACATTTTCCCTAAATTAAAAATGATTTTTAATTTAACCTCTTTATCTCTAGGGAAATCTAACTTATTAAAATTAGTTAAACATCTTCTTAATATAGTAATACTCTTTTCATATTCTTTATTTGCCCAATGAAATATAGCCATCGACTGCATAATATCTATTTCTCTTTCTGATAAAAAATCACCATTCGTTACAGTTAGTTTTAGTGCACTATTTAAAAGATTTAAAGCAGTTTTTATTGATTTATTCACATAAAATATAGCAATTGCTTCATGCCATATTAGAAATTGTTTATCTTCTTTTAACTGGAAATTATTTTCGGTTTTCTCTTGTTTCACTATTTCATAAAGTTCATTATATTGTTTTTGTTTTGTACAATCTCTCATTACACATTTTACATTTTCTACATATTTTAGTTTTTTGTTTTGAGTTAGTGCGAAAATATGATTTGGATCAATACCAAGTCTTTCAGATAATTGATATAACAATATGCTAGATGGATAAATCATACCTTTTTCTATTTTGCTAATTTGACTTTGTGAACATATTCCATGACACAATTCAGATTGTGATATATTCTTTTTCATTCTAAGTTCTTTAATGGTAATACCCAAATCGTAAAATTCCATTTTTCCTCCTCAAATATAGCCCGCAATGAGTAACAAAATACTTTTCATCCTTTAATGTAATGTAAAATTAGTATATTTTCAATTATTGTTGCTTCTATCGATTTTTTTTTTACTTCTTTGCTCAGCTGCATTTCGAGATGAGAGTCTTACTTCACAGAAAAACAGACTAGGGAGAAAGTTTTCTCCTTAGTCTGTCCCACCAAGATTTCGCATTTATTAAGAGCAACACCATATTGCTTTATCAAATGATTTTTAGGAATGTATACTTTATCATTTTCGATTTTGTATTTTATATCGTTTCTCTTCAGAACTGCCGTATCAACAGAATGAACACTATCGCCCCACGGAACAAATTCCCCATCATCACGGTTGTCCCAAAAATAAAAACTTACAAATACGATAAAAACACATAAACATAGAGCGAACCACTTCTTTTTCCGCAAATACCCCACCACCTTAAACTGAAGAAGAACTACTAAAAAAACGTTACTCATTTCCGTCTCTTTTTCACCACAATTAAAAACGCAATAAATAATACATTCACACCGACTATTAAGGAGATAAACAACCAATTCACACCTGTTTCCCCGTTAACTTTATATACATTTGATTCTTCACGCTTTAAAACAAGATAAAAATCCCCGTTTTCTTCTCTTATAATTTCATCTTCTAACAATCCTCTTAACTCTTGTTTTTCGCCAATTGCAATTACAGGTAAAGCAACTTTTTGTGTTTCTTTCGTATTATTAATCGCTACTACTGTCACTTCATCTTTATACTTTCTCTTTAGTACACTCATTCCATCTTTATCGTATAGAAGCTCAAACGTACCACGGCGTAATGATGGTCTCGCTTGTCTAAGCTCACCGAGTTTCGTTATGTGTTGCATAAACTTTTCATCTGATTTGAAATCCATTAACCGTCTATTATCTGGCGTTGCTCCTCCATCTAATGCAATTTCAGTTCCGTAATAAAAATTCGGAATACCTGGTGATGTTAATAAATATGTAAGAGCTAGTTTCAAACGAGATGGCGGATAATTCATATTCTCTTTTGCAATACGAGCAAATCTTTCTGTCTCTTGATTATCTAAAAATGTAGCGGCTTCTCCGTCTTTTTTACTCACATCATATAAAGGTTTCACCGATACATCCGCTTTAGAAAACGCATCTACTATTTTTTCGTTGTATTTACTATCTTCTTTTATCATAATACGAAAATCTTTCTTTATCATTTGCATATCTTTTTGCACGTCATTCCAAAAAGCATCCGACTTTTTTTCACTATGTATTACATAGCTTGCATCTAAATCGACTTCTTCGATCCACCATTTCATCGCATCGATGACTTGTTGTTCACTTTCTCCAAATGGAAATTGAAGTACAACTTTCATTCCTTTTGCGTGAGCTGCTTGTACAAGTTCTTTCACATCATTTTCTGTTCCGAAATGTTCATTTACCTTTTGAAAATTGCGCACCTCTAATCCATCGTACTTTCCACTTTCAAAAAGCGGAGAAAGCATAACAGCGGTAAAGCCCATTTCTTTTATGTAATCCAGTCTTTTTATAATCCCTCTTATATCTCCGCCCTGATATCCTTCTAAATTACCAACTTCTAACTGTTTGTCATTTTTCGGTTCTCCGTTATTGAAACGATCAATCATAATAGAATATATAACTTCGTCTCGCCATTCTCTTTTTTCATCTGCAAACGTATGTATTGGTACAAATAAAACAACAGCTAAACAAAAAACAATGAACAGTTTCCTAGTATGTATTTTCCCCACACGCATCCCCCATGTTTTTTAATTGTAAGAATATTATACCAATTATCCAAACGAATCGCATACGTTGATTTCATTCTTCCCAAATTATCATATGTTAGATTTTCTAACATGCAGCAAAAAAATTCTGAATTTTTAGTTGATTTTTCTTTTTATTTCGAATATGATATGAAACATAACAAATTGATGTTATTTTTTCTAACATTATAGGAGGAGAGAGAATGGATACAGGAGATACGGTTTTTATGTTTGTAACGACAGTAATGGTCATGTTAATGACACCAGGATTGGCACTTTTTTATGGGGGCATGGTTCGCAGTAAGAACGTACTCAGTACGACAATGCATAGTTACAGCGCAATGGCTATCGTTTCGATTCAATGGATTGTAATTGGTTATTCTTTATCATTTGGACCAGATTTGCACGGACTAATCGGCACACTCGATTGGTTCGGTTTAAACGGAGTTACCTACGCACCAAATCCAGGCTACTCATCTACTATTCCTCACAATTTATTTATGATGTTCCAGCTTATGTTTGCTATTTTAACTCCCGCTTTAATTTCAGGTGCATTCGCCGAAAGAATGCGATTCTCAGCTTTCCTTATCTTCATCCTTCTATGGACAACAATCGTATACAATCCTGTCGCTCATTGGGTATGGGGCGTCGGCGGATGGCTAAGAGAACTTGGCGCGTTAGACTTCGCTGGTGGTAATGTCGTTCATATTACATCTGGAGTCGCTGGCCTTGTATTAGCTATTTTCCTCGGAAAACGAAAAAACATAAACGGTCCTTCTCCTCACCATTTACCATTTACGATGCTAGGCGCAGGTTTACTATGGTTCGGCTGGTTCGGTTTTAACGTCGGTAGCGCATTATCTTTAAATGACGTAGCTTTAACTGCATTTATTAACACAAATATAGCCGCTGCTGCCTCCGCATTAACTTGGATGCTTTCAGAATGGTTCTTCCAATCAAAGCCGACTGCGATGGGAGCTGCTTGCGGAGTCGTTTCCGGTTTAGTCGCTATTACGCCAGCTTGCGGGTTCGTTACACCTTTCTCCGCTCTTCTTATCGGAGCAATCGGCGGCGTATTATGCTTCGGAGCGGTCTTTTTCTTAAAAACAAAATTCGGATACGACGATACACTCGATGCATTCGGATGTCACGGTATCGGAGGAACTTGGGGCGGCATTGCGACAGGACTATTTGCCACTACTACTGTAAATGCTGATGGCGCTAACGGATTATTTTACGGAAACGCCGCTTTACTGTTTAAACAAGTTGTAGCAATCGGCGCAACATATGCATTCACAATCATCATGACGTACGCCATTATTAAAACGATTAACTTCTTCCTCCCCGTTCGGGTAGATGAACATGAAGAACATATGGGACTTGATATTTCGATGCATGGGGAGAAAGCTTATGAATATACAGAGCGAGTGAACTAAAAAAGAGATGCAATCTATCGGTAGTAGATTGCATCTCTTTTTATTGTAGTTGTCGCCTCAACATACCCCATCTGGTATTTAGGAGAATATATCAGCGATTTTTCAAATATATCCGCGATTATTTCAATATATCGATTTGCCAACGAATTCCGACATGACGAAAATGAAAAATACCCCGGCGTAATTTTACACAAAAAAGACGACCGTTTCACAGTCGTCTTTCCCTATTTATTTCGGAGCATTTCCCACATATTGCGTAATATCAACATTTAGCGCTTGTGCTAAACGCATACCGTACTCTTGATCTGCACGGAAGAAGTTACAAACAGCTAGTAATTTCGTACGTTCATTTACGTCTTTTAAGTCATTTGTTAAGTTTGCAATTAAGTTGTCTTGCTCTTCTTTAGAGAATGAACGGTAACGCTCACCTGCTTGTTTAAAGTCATTGGGTTTGTCAATTTTTTCACGAGATACGTAGCCTTCTACTTTCATAGTTGAATCGCGGTAAGCTTTGTCTTCAACTGGATTTTCAGCATGACGGCTCGGTTCGTAGTTAATTGTAGATGGGTTTTGATTGATTTGCATCGCACCATCACGTTGTTGGTTATGAACAGCTGCGTATGGGCAATTTACAGGAATTTGTAAATAGTTTGCACCAAGACGGTAACGCTGCGTATCTGGGTAAGAGAATAAACGACCTTGTAATAATTTATCTTCAGATGGTTCAATACCATTTACAGTTGCACTTGGAGAGAATGCCACTTGCTCTACTTCCGCGAAGAAGTTTTTCGGATTACGATTTAATGTCATTGTCCCTACTTCAATTAATGGGAAGCGATCTTCTGGCCATACTTTCGTTGGGTCTAATGGATCGAAATCTAAAGAATCCGTTTCTTCTAGTTGCATCACTTGTACGTGTAAATCCCACTTCGGGTAATTTCCTTTTTCGATTGCATCGAACAAATCACGAGTTGCATGGTTGAAGTCTTTTCCTTGTACTTCTTGCACTTCTTTTGCATTTAAGTTACGTACACCTTGCTGTGGTTTCCAGTGATATTTAATGTAGACGATTTTACCTTCTGCATTAATCCATTTAAATGAATGGACACCGAAACCTTCCATTTCACGATAACTCGCTGGTGTACCGTAATCAGAAAATACCCACGTCATCATATGTGTAGATTCCGGACTTAACGTCATGAAATCCCAATAACGATCTGGCGTTTGAATGTTTGTATCAGGTGCTGGTTTTAAAGAATGAACCATATCAGGGAATTTAATTGCATCGCGGATAAAGAAAACTGGTAAGTGGTTACCTACGATATCGTAATTTCCTTCTTCTGTATAAAATTTAACAGCGAATCCACGTGGATCACGAGCTGTTTCCGGAGAACCTTGACCATGAATAACCGTTGAGAAACGAACAAATACAGGCGTTTCGGTTCCTTCATTTTGCAAAAATGCTGCTTTCGTATATTCCTTCATGCTGTTTTTCGTTACGAATACACCGTGAGCACCTGCACCGCGTGCATGCACAACGCGCTCTGGAATACGTTCACGATCAAAGTGCGCAAGTTTTTCTACTAAATGATAGTCTTCTAATAATACCGGTCCACGGCGACCAGCTGTACGAGAGTTTTGGTTGTCTCCAACTGGAGCACCTTGATTTGTTGTTAAGCGATTATTTGGATTCATTTAGGGGGATCCTCCTTTTTATCTCATAGTAATTATTATTTATTTAAAATTATTATAAACTAATTATTGTTCAAAACTAGTTCCTTGTCAACTATTTCTTTCATTTTTTTGGAAACAATTTCAGCTAAGCAATCGATAAATATAGATTGTGAATTTGGCATATTTGGTCTAAAATACGCAGCATTTATTTCATCAGTTACAACTTTACACTCATAATCGTTGTCATATAAAACTTCTAAATGCTCTGCGACAAAGCCAACTGGGCAATATACGAAAGATTCATATCCACGGTCTTCAAATAAATCTCTCGTTAAATCTTGCACATCCGGTCCAATCCATGGATCAGGTGTATTTCCGGCACTTTGCCAACCAATTGTATAATTTTGAATATTCGCAGCTGCTGCAATTAAATCCGCTGTACGCTGCAATTGTTCTACATAAGGGTCACCTGCCGCAATAATTTTTTCTGGCAAACTATGTGCTGAAAAAATTACGACTGCTTTCTCTTTATCTTCAATCTTTGTAAATGTTTCTTTTATTTGATCTGCCCAATACGAAATAAATTTCGGCTCATCGTACCATTGTTCAATTGGTTCAATAACTGGACCACCGATTTCTTCCGAAAGACGAATCGCACGGTCATTATACGCTTTAATGCTAAATGTAGAATAGTGCGGTGCTAATACGATACTAATCGCCTGCTCAATTCCATCTTTCTTCATTTCTTCTACTGCATCTTCTATAAATGGGGCAATATGTTTTAAGCCTAAGTAACAAGTAAATTCATACTCTGTAAATATATTATTCATAGAATCTGTTAATTTATGCGCTTGCTCTTTCGTAATTTTTGCAAGTGGTGAAATTCCGCCAATCGCTTTATAGCGCCCGATTAACTCTTGGAGTGCCTCTTCAGAAGGTTTACGACCGTGGCGAATATGTGTGTAGTACGCTTCTACATCATCTAATGATTCTGGCGTTCCATACGCCATTACGAGTAAACCTATTTTTTTCTTTGTCATCTATATAACACCTCAATTTTATAAATGAGAATCTTTTTCAAGAACATTTGTTTCCAATTATAACAACTAATAATAAGTACGTCAAAATAATTATTCTAAATAAGTATTTTTTCTAATATGATTTTGAATTTTATTTGACAATTTATTTAATAAAAAGCGACTTACGTAAAAGTAAGTCGCTTTTGTCCTATTCTTTAATGTTTACTCCATACTCTTTAAACCAAACATGAATTTGCGCTAAATGAGCTAAAAGTTGAGGGCCTGTCATTAATTGACCGAACCAAGGTGATCGAAATGCACTGCCGCCTGACTCAATTAATCCGCTTAGCTGCTCTTTATCAAACAGTTCGTGTAAAATTGATCCTTTATCCGTTAATAAATCTTGCAGCCATACTGTTACTGCTTTCGTATAGTGCGGATTATGTGTTTTCGGATACGGGCTCTTCTTTCTATATAAGATTTCATCTGGAAGTAATCCTTCTAACGCTTTACGCAATAGACCTTTTTCGCGATTTTTATACATTTTCATTTCCCAAGGAATATTCCACGCATATTCGACAAGTCGGTGATCCGCAAATGGAACGCGTACTTCTAAGCTTGCCCCCATGCTCATACGGTCTTTTCTGTCTAATAATGTTGTCATAAACCATACCATGTTCAAGTAAAATAATTGTCGTCTCTTTGCTTCAATTGGGCTTTCTCCCTCTAAAATAGGAACTTCTTGAATGGATTCTTCATAGCGCTGCTGTACATATTGTTGTAGGTTTAATTTATTTCTCCACTCTTTCTTTAACAGTTGTTCACGTGCTTCTGTAGAACGCATCCACGGAAATGCACTCGATTGTAAATCATCTTCTCTATAAAACCACGGATAACCACCAAATATTTCATCTGCACATTCCCCCGATAAACCGACGACAAAATCTTTTTTAATTTCACGACAAAACCATAATAATGACGAATCAATATCTGCCATACCAGGCAAATCACGAACGAGTACAGCTTCTGTTAAATACTGTGCTAATTGTTCATTTGAAATGACGCATCGATGATGAATCGTTTGAAACGTCTCCGTCATCAAATGAATAAATGGTGCATCTGAATTTGGCTGGAACGCATTCGCTTTAAAGTATTTGTCATTATCTTCATAATCAACAGAGTATGTGTGTAATTGTCCTTTTCCTGACTTTGCGTATTCTTTCGCAGCTATCGCTGTAATGGCGCTCGAATCTACACCACCTGATAGAAAAGTGCACAGTGGTACATCAGAAACGAGCTGCCTTGTAATCGCATCTTGTAATAAAAAGCGTGTTTTCTCTACTGTTTCTTCAAAGGAGTCTTCGTGCTTTTTGCTTTCTACATTCCAATATCTCCATATACATAAACCGTTCTTTGAAAATGTCATCGCATGACCTGGACGTAACTCTTTTATACTGGCATAAATACCGTGACCAGGCGTTCTAGATGGTCCAAGTCCAAATATTTCGGATAACCCTTCTAACGTTACTTCCGCCTTCACATCTGGATGCGCCAGTATCGCTTTTAATTCTGAACCAAATAGTAATCGCCCACTATCATATTTATAAAATAGTGGTTTTACACCTAGTCGATCTCGCGCAATAAACACTTGTTCTTTCTGTTCATCCCATACGGCAAAGGCATATATACCGTTTAAATGATCGACACATTCTTCTTTCCATTCAATATACGACGCTAATAGTACTTCCGTATCAGAATGACCTTTGAACGTATATCCCCTTCTTAATAGTTCCTTTCGAATATCTTCCGTATTATACAGTTCACCGTTATAGCAAATTGCATAATTCGTTTCATCTTTTAAACAAGTCATCGGTTGTTTCCCACCCTCAGGATCAACAACGATTAACCGTTTATGTCCAAATGCAACATTGCCTTTAATCCAAACTTTATTATCATCTGGACCACGCTTCGCTAACGTCTCAGCCATCTTCGTAACGACGTCCCGTTCTCCTTCTAATGAGCGTTTATAATCCACCCATCCTGTAATCCCGCACATATAAATCATCCTTCCATCTTATTTCTTTTCTTGAACGTGCAGTAATCCCCACCCTAAGAGTGCGGATTAAAAAATGAAAAACTTAACGATAACCTACTATCCTCATACGGAATAGCATTTTCACTCAGTAAAACGTGTTTTATTGTATGCCCACCTATGTCTAGATGTGTCTAGTTATAAAGAACGCATGAACTGTCTATAACAGAAATAACTACTTTTCATAAAGGAGAAATCGTGTATGATACAACGTAACCATATTTTATATAACCAACCTCGCGCTCATACAGTCGGTAATGTAGAATATATAAACAATGAATGGGTATTCTTTGATGATGAAAATGATGAAGCATTTTTATTAGAAGATATTGCCGGTGATGGCTTTGAAATTTTATATAACAACAACTGGCTACCAGCTCGTTTCTATGAACAAGATGTATTACAAATCGCCAACGAACAGCATCACCTGCAAAACGGTGAAATGATACGAATTCGAAAAAAATTACTTCTTAGCTATACGGAATGGCTTGAGGAGTTACCTGACTCTGCCTTTACATTATTAACGGAATCATTGCAATCCCTTCATTACTCTTTATATGATTGCATGTATTGTCATAATTATTTATCTTTCTTACCGAAAGAGGAGGCATGCGAAGGAGTAAATATTCTTTTATTTGATAACGAAGAGATGATTTGTACATTGCAGCACCATTTCGTTCGTCACGCTACGTCAAATAAAAATATGTTTCGTTTTACGAAAGTAAACGGAGAAGAGTTGCATATTGATGCGACATAAAGTGAAACTTTAATCAGCGGGGCAACCCCCACTGATTATTAACCTTCACCAATCAGGTATTTACGGGATAAAGTAAAAAACCACCTTATCTCCCAAGTCTTTGAGATCATAAGGTGGTTTTATTTTTTATTAAAATACTTGCCAGCCAATCGGTAATTTCAGTCCAAGGTAAAATACTGCTACTAGCGCAACAATAAATAGCCCCCAAACTGCCCCTGTTGCTTTGTTCTTGCTCATTTTCACAAGAACCATTTCCATTCCACCGATAACTAAAATACCAGCTATCATTTTTAAACCATACCACATGTGCATGTTACTTGTTGCAGTCTTCATAATCCCCATGTACAACATGAAACCTGTCACAATAATGATAATGTACATAAGGCGAAGCCCCATATGTACACCTTTACCTTTTCTTCCTGCTGAATAAAGTGAATACGCAACGAAGAATAAAATTAAACCTAACGCCCATGCTGTAATATGCATATGTACCATCGTATCCCTTACCTCCTCTTTTCACACTTTTTCACTCTATATGATAACATGTTCATTTATTTTCAGGAAATGTTTCGCTTTTTTACATTTAAATGATATAATATTTAGAGTATTTACAAACTTCTTGTAATAACAAAAGGGGGAACAATCATGATTCAAACTAAGGATATTATCGAACTTACAGACACATACGGAGCAAATAACTATCACCCACTTCCAATCGTTATTTCTAAAGCAGAAGGCGTTTGGGTAGAGGATCCTGAAGGAAACCGCTATATGGACTTATTAAGTGCATATTCTGCAGTAAACCAAGGTCATCGTCACCCAAAAATTATTAACGCTTTAATTGACCAAGCTAATCGTGTTACGTTAACTTCTCGTGCTTTCCATAGCGATCAATTAGGTCCTTGGTACGAAAAAGTTGCGAAACTAACTAATAAAGAAATGGTACTTCCAATGAATACAGGTGCAGAGGCTGTTGAGACTGCAATTAAAACAGCTCGCCGCTGGGCTTATGATGTGAAGAAAGTAGAAGCAAACCGTGCTGAAATTATCGTTTGTGAAGATAACTTCCACGGACGTACAATGGGTGCTGTTTCTATGTCTTCAAACGAAGAGTACAAGCGTGGATTCGGTCCAATGCTTCCTGGCATCGTTGTAATTCCTTACGGTGATTTAGAAGCGTTAAAAGCTGCTATTACACCAAACACAGCTGCATTCATTTTAGAGCCTATTCAAGGTGAGGCAGGAATTAACATCCCACCAGCTGGTTTCTTAAAAGAAGCTCTTGAAGTATGTAAAAAAGAAAACGTTTTATTTGTAGCAGATGAAATCCAAACTGGCTTAGGTCGTACTGGTAAAGTATTTGCTTGTGACTGGGACGGTGTAACTCCTGACATGTACATACTTGGTAAAGCACTTGGTGGCGGCGTATTCCCAATCTCTTGCGTAGCAGCAAACCGCGACATTTTAGGCGTATTCGAGCCAGGTTCTCACGGTTCTACATTCGGTGGTAACCCACTTGCATGTGCTGTTTCTATCGCAGCTCTTGAAGTGTTAGAAGAAGAGAAATTAACAGAGCGTTCTCTTCAATTAGGAGAAAAATTAGTTGGGCAATTAAAAGAGATTGATAACCCAATGATCACTGAGGTTCGCGGTAAAGGTTTATTCATCGGTATCGAATTAAACGAACCAGCTCGTCCTTACTGTGAACAACTAAAAGCAGCTGGACTATTATGTAAAGAAACACACGAAAACGTAATTCGTATCGCACCACCTCTAGTAATCTCTGAAGAAGATTTAGAGTGGGCATTCCAAAAAATTAAAGCTGTATTATCGTAATAATAGAGAGGTTGTCCTACACGTTAGGACAACCTCTTTCTTTTTATATTGATTTATATTAAAATAAAATTGTAATTTTCTGTATTTTAAATTCACAAAGGAGGTACGATATGTTATTGAGATACGGCAAACATATTAACTATTTAGCTACATCTTTTATTTTAGCTACATTCTTTAGCTTCCTGCTTCTCACAACTTTCCTTACTCACTACTTGACTTCTACTACATTCACACTACTGAAAGCATCCTTTTGGACTGCTGTTATTCTTACTATTATTGGTTTTGGACGAGAAAAAAGTGCACTTGCGGTTATGCTATTTGGCATTTGTACACTTGCATTAATTGGTCTTTATACCTTTTCCGTTATCGATTACCTCTATCACCCAAGACCATAGAAAAGAGCTATCTATTAATAAGATAGCCCTTTTCTTCATTTCACTACATTTCGCAAAGTACCAATTCCTTCTACTGTAACGACCACTTCATCACCCGCATGCAAAAACTTCGGTGGTGTGAAACCTTTTCCGACACCAGCCGGCGTTCCTGTTGCGATAATATCTCCTGGTTCTAACGTCATACCTTTACTTATCGTTGAAATAATTTCTTCTAGTGAAAAAATCATTTTATTTGTATTTGAAGTTTGTCTTATCTCTCCATTTACTACCGTTTCAATGTGTAACGCATTTGGCGTTTCAACCATTGATTTATGAATTAAATACGGTCCCATCGGACAAAATGTATCGAAACTTTTTCCAAGGAAAAATTGTTTATGCTTCCTTTGAATGTCGCGAGCAGTTATATCATTTATAATGGTGTAACCAAAAACATGCTCAAGCGCTTTTTCTTTTTTTATTTGTTTCCCTCGCTTACCGATGATAATAGCTAGTTCTCCTTCATAATCTAGTTCATTCGTTGCGTGGGGATGACTGTTAATTTTTTCATCCATTCCAATAACTGTCGTTGGCGCTTTCGTGAAGATCATTATATTTTCTGGAATTGACTCTTCTCCGCCCATTTCTATCGCATGCTCACGATAATTTTTTCCAACGCACAAAATATTCTTCCTTGGCCTTGGAATTGGTGCTAATATTTTCACCTCATTTAACGGATAATGCGCAGTTCCTTCATTTTCCTTCGCCCAATTTACAATATCACATATTTTTTCGAAACATTTGGTTCCTCTTTCAATACACTCTAACATTGTGATTGGAATCGTAACCTTTTCCCCTTTTTGCCTTTGCGCTTCTCTTAAGTGCAATACCTTCTCTTCCTCTTCATCCACAATACCTACAAATACCTTTTCATCTTTTTTCACCGTTACAAAACGCAATATTTCCACTCTCCATCCTAAAACTCATACCATTTAATTGTATTCGCATCCGTAAGAAAAAAACCTTCTCATACACGCTAATTTTTACAATATTCTTCTCATATCCTATTCGTTACTCCTATGCATTTGGCATAAAATGTAGAAATTTTACTTTTTTTAGCGAAGGCATTTCTTTTTTATGGTTTTTTTGTATAATATGTACTACATATATACTAAAAATTTCATTTAGAGATGGAGCCGATTTCAATGTTTGAGCAAGCGATTGAAAAAAAACGTGAAAAAATGATTTATTTTGCTGAACGCTACGGAATGACTTCTCAAAAAACAGTGGATTGTAGCCAGGAACTGGACAGGCTCTTAAATGTAATTTGGCATGTACATACGGATTTTCACCCTAATCAAACACTCGAAACACACACGCAATAACGTGTGTGTTTCTTTTATTTCAAAAAAACACACATTTTATTGAAAACGCCCATACAATAGTAGAAAAGAAAACTTTAAAAACGAAAGGTGTTTTGTATGCCAGCTATGGTCGGACATATTCGTATCGTCAATATTGGATCAAGTGGTATTTTTCATATTGGAGATGTATTTGCGATTAGGCCTATTAGTTATTCACGCGCTTTCGCTGGGGCCGGCTCTTTTAATGTTGGAGATAACGTTTCTGTCTACAATTATCAAAGTGCAACGACTGTTAATGATTCAGATGTCGTTGATCAAGCGATAATTGGTTCAACTTAAAGGGGGCGATTGTATTGAATTTTTACGTAAACCAAAGCATCATCATTAACAGCATCAGAATTGATAGCATTACAACCTCTTCTGTATTCCAAATTGGTACTGCTGGAAGTATTAAAGCTCTATCTAAATTCTCAAATACTGGCGGATTTACAGAGCCCCTTCGCCCATTACAGGCGAAAGGACAAATTATTTCTATCAAACCATCAACTAGTTCTTCTTAAGACATCCTTGTCATAAATATATAGCAGGAATATATTTACCCTCCCTATTGAAAAGGAGGTTTCACAAAATGAATCAAGATATATATACTTACTTACACCAACTTCAACAAGCTCTTCAAATACAACAAGCATCCATCCTGAATTTAGAGGATCAAGTGCGCCAACTACAAGAAGAGCTTAACGAATTAAAAAATCGCCCCTCCTCTTCTATAGGAAAAGTGGAATACAAATTCGATCAATTAAAAGTAGAAAATTTAAATGGGACTTTAAATATTGGTTTGAACCCATTTTCAGCAAAAGGCCA
Source organism: Bacillus paramycoides (assembly GCF_038971285.1). NCBI lineage: Bacteria > Bacillati > Bacillota > Bacilli > Caryophanales > Bacillaceae > Bacillus > Bacillus paramycoides. Next base: position 1,135,338 of record NZ_CP152427.1, on the reverse strand, counting down.
GCAAATCGAGGATTTTCAAGTTGATACAGAAACCTTGAAGGTCAATCCTGAAACTGAAACGAATCCAGACTTTTACCAAGGCATCCTCCAAGAAATGCATCGTTACTTAGATGAAGAAGCATATAGCCGAATTCTCCATTTTGAACAAGAAGAGAGAACGCCGCTCGATGAAATGTATCGACAAATGATGGTTGATGACATAAAAAAACAGATGGAGCATAGACTTCCTTATTATTTATCACAAGCGCAATCATATGAAGGGATTTCAACAGATCCAGATTACTTACGAGATATCATTATTCAAGCAATGAAACAAGATATCGACAAAGCATTTCTATCTTTTATTCAACACATACCGGGCAATTTCCGAAAGGAGTAAGTATGCATGAACCTTAACGTTGTAAATCATGAATTAAAAGTCGGACAGATTAAAATGAACGGTGTATCGTCGTCCGCACTCTTTTTAATTGGGGATGCGAATCTCCTCATTCTATCTTCAATTCTTGATACACCATTTGAAACTGTTACAGAGGGGCCATTTGTACCGTTAGTAACAGATGTCCCTCCTACTCCAGGTTAAGGAGACTGAGAAATTATGTTACATCATGTGTCTGTTGTCCAAAATGTTTCTATTATTTCTTTAGGAATTGCTGCCGTATTTCAAGTTGGAGATGCAAATCAAATGGAATTAAAAAGTAGAGCGCTTGCCGTACACAGGGAAATCCCTTGTTATATAAAAGACGAAGGTCGCTTAGATGCATTTGAAATCTTTACAGATGAACACGTCACAATCCCAAAGCGAACGACAGATGTAAAATTAAACATTGTAAATGAATGCCCTTTTATTGAAGTAAACAATGTTGAATTACGATCACTTTTAAATTCTGGTGGATTTCAAATCGGAAATGTTGATTATGTTTTTAATAACTCTCGTATTATGCAAATCCGCCAATATATTACGGATGAACCTTCCGCTCAATAATTCATATAGTAATTAAAAACTTAGTAAAGTAGGTGGATGGTATGCCTTCTGTTGTCGGAAATCTCGTCGTTCAAAACAGTAATGGTTCTTTTAATTTAGGGGATTTTTATAACGTGTCTCCGAAAGAAAATACGAAAGCTTATAATGGTTCCGGAGCTTCCAATGTTGGATTTGTCGTGAATACGTTTAACGGTGTTAGTGCAACAAATACGTTTGATTCTGATGTGGCCGATCAAGATCAAATTGGAACAGCATAAAAAAAGTAGGAGAATATCTCCTACTTTTTTTCTTTTACCTCATTATATTATCAAAAACTCCACTGTTTACTGTTTCATTTTATTTAAATGATAACCCGTTCTCCTCCAAAGCCTTTTTAAGCTTTGGCATAGACGCTGGTCCCATACCGTGCAGTTTTAAAATCTCTTTTTCACTATACTTTGAGAGTTCTTCTATCGTGTGAATTCCATGATGTTGCAGAGCATTTCGTGCTGGTGATGAAAGAAGTGAAAGAAAGCCTGTTTTTGGTTTCTTTTCTTCCTCACAAGTTGGGCAAGTTGGACAATCGCTACTTTTATAGTATTCATGTCCTTTTTCACACGTTCGTAACGTTTTTTCCGTTGCCATTTTCAAGTCCCTCTATTCTTCAATTTTTACAACATGGTTGCCATCAAAGAAGTATAAGCATTTCTCTTTCACAGGATGTTGTAAGCTTTTTTCAAGTGCCTTTGCATATAAAGAAAGCTGCACTTTATATCGATCTTCTAAAATTGGTTTCGCCTGATCGAATCCGCCTGGGAACTTCCCTTCAATCGTATCCGTTTTAAAGTCGATTAACGTGATACCGTCTTCTTCTTCAATCATACAGTCAATAACCCCTTGGACAAGAATTGATTCCCCGCTCTTTCCTTGCCAATCTTGATATGCTTCTTCTGCTGCAAGCATCATCGTAAATGGTACTTCACGCTCAACGCTTTTCGCCGCTAGTACTCTTTTACCTAGATCACTGTCAAAGAATGAAATGACTTTTTCGATTGCTATTTCTTCTGCTTGTTCGAATGTTAATAACTCTTTATTGACCATGCCATTAATTTGTTCCCGAATCACTTCTTCTGTAATCGGCTTCTTTAAATCGACATGCTGCATGACAGCGTGAACTGCCGTACCTCTTTCAGCGTACGTTAATCCTTTTTTCTCCATAAAACGAGGGCGTGTTTTAATTGGCGCACGCAGTTTTTTAATAAAGGCATTATCGCTACCTTCTTCAGATTGATAATTTCTCTTTATTTCTGTAACAGACTGTTTCGCACGATGAGATGTTGCTTCCTCATATCCGTACTTCCACATTAATCTGTCATACACTTCTTCTTTTCGTTCACTTTGCAGGGGAACAGCTTTTTTCTCACGAAGCGCTTCTAATAATTCTTGTTTCTCTTCTTGAACCGGTTCTGGCGCGAGTAACGTGTTACCGTCAACAACTTCTACTTTCCAGCTCGTGTCGTATCCATAAATTTCACCTGGAATGCTCCCTTGTCCTAATTCAAGAAGCATTTCACTATCACGATGTCTATATAATGAAGGTGCAATCCAGTCTAAATAACAAGACGCTCCGGCACGTATATGGTCTGGTAATAACCATTCACTATGCTCCCTCGCATCAAGCCATTTTTCCATTTCCTTATTTGCATCCTTCACTGTTCCAATTAAAATTAGCTTCTCTTTTGCACGAGTTAACGCTACGTATAATACGCGCATTTCTTCCGCAATTAATTCCATCTTCATTTTACGCTTAATCGCAAGTTGTGATAATGTCGTATATTTAATTCGTTTACGAGGATCGATAAACTGTGAACCGAAACCGAAGTCTTTATGCAGTAAGAAACGTTTCATTAAATCTTGTGTGTTAAAACGGCGACCTAACCCAGCTACGAATACGACTGGGAACTCTAGTCCTTTACTTTTATGAATCGTCATAATGCGAACGACGTCTTCTTGTTCACCTAAAGCTCTTGCCGTACCCATATCATCACCGCGTTCTAAAATACGTTCAATAAAACGTAAGAAGCGGAATAATCCTCTAAACGATGTTGCTTCATATTGTCTTGCACGGTCATATAGTATGCGTAAGTTTGCTTGCCTTTGCTTTCCAGCTGGTAAACCGCCAACGAAATCGTAATAACCTGTCTCACCGTACACTTTCCAAATTAAATCAGAAAGTGACTGTTGGCGTGCGAATTCACGCCATCCTTGTAGTAAGTTATAGAACCACTCTAATTTATCGTGTAGTTCTTGTTCTTCTTCAAGCGGTGCCCCTTTTAAGAATGAGCTCATCACTTCATAAAACGAGCCTTTTTTCCCGTGAGCACGAAGCGTTGCAAGTTCTTCATCATTTAATCCAACAATTGGTGAACGAAGCACTGCTGCAAGCGGAATATCTTGCATCGGATTATCGATCACGCGGAATACGTTCATCATTATATTTACTTCTGTCGCTTCAAAGTAACCAGTCGCAAGATCAGCGTATACTGGAAGTCCTTGCAACTTTAACTCTTCCATAATTTGCGGCGCCCACGGCATAGAGCGAAGTAAAATAACGAAGTCACGGTATTGTACAGGGCGCATACTATCCGTTTTACGGTCATACACTTCATAACCTGAATCAACCATCGCTTTAATACGCTGCGCCATAAGTCGAGCTTCAAGCTGAGCTTTTTCTACTTCGGCACCTTCTTCACCGTCTGGCACTTCTTCTTCCGTTTGCTGAATACATAGTAGTTCAGCCGCTACATCTTCACCTTCTGGATAGCTAGCACCTAACTTTAATTCAGCGTCAGCATCGTAGTCGATTTCTCCGACTTCTTCGCCCATAATTTGTTTGAAGATAAAGTTCGTACCTGCTAACACTTCATGACGACTACGGAAGTTTTTCGCTAAATCAATCTTCATTCCGCCGCCTAATCCTTCTTGTGTGAAGCGTTTATACTTTCCTAGGAATAAGCCTGGTTCTGCTAGTCGGAAACGATAAATCGACTGCTTTACGTCACCTACCATGAATAAGTTTCCTTCACTCTCAGAATCTTTCGTTACGAATTTAATAATCGATTCTTGTACGAAATTCGTATCTTGATATTCATCGACTAATACTTCAGCAAATTTATTGCGATATTGGAGCGCTACTGCTGACGGATTCATTTCACCATTTTCACTTTGTTCGCTTAAAATTTGTAAACAGAAATGCTCTAAATCTGTGAAATCGACCATTCCTTTATCTCGTTTCATCGCTTGGAAACGCTCTGTAAATACTTTTACAAGTTGAACAAGCTTTTCTAATACAGGATGCATATCTTGAAAATCTCGTAAGAAACTTTCAGGTTTGCGGCTAAATAGCTCTTCTTGTAATTTCTTCACTTCATCTTTCGCTTTATTACGAAGAGAGTCTACTTGTTTTACAACATCTTCATTGTAATCACTTTTCTTAATACGCTTTAACGTTTGCCATGATACGTTTTGCATCGCTTCATATACGCTTGTCCACGATTCACGAGCGGCTGATGATAACGTTCCAAGTAAAGCTAAATCTGCTTGCAATGTTTCAACGCGAGGCGCTGGACCGTCAGGAAGCATTGCGAGTTCCGTCGCTTTACGAATATGCTGTTCCGCTGTTTCAAGCTGGAATTTCACATCTTCTAATAAGTAAGAAGCATACACTAAATCTTCAATTGTCTTTCCTTCTACGTCATATGCTTCTACTAATTTATCGAGCCATTTTTCCGGATTTGGATGCGCTCTTGATTCTGTATGAAGCGCTAAAATCATACGCTGTAAATCATCGTCACTACGGTCACTTGTATAACGGTCAACGAGTTCAAAGAATATCGTATTATCTTCAATTCCATACTCTTCTTCTAATATGTCATCTAGCACTTCTTCTTTTAACAATTCATTTTCCGTTTGATTCGCAATGCGGAAACGAGGATCAACATCAAGCATGTAATAGTATCCTCTAATTACTTGTAAACAAAAGGAATGGATCGTCGAAATAGAAGCTTTATTTAATAGGCTCAGCTGCTTTCTAATGTGCTGCGAGCCTGGCTCATCAATTAATACTTTTTCTAATGCTTCCCCAATTCTGTTTTTCATCTCTTGCGCCGCTGCATTCGTAAATGTTACAACGAGCAGGCGGTCGACATCGACTGGATTTTCTTCATTTATAATCTTTTTAATAATACGTTCAACTAATACTGCTGTTTTCCCTGAACCAGCTGCTGCCGCGACTAAAACATCACGTCCGTTCGCTACAACGGCTTTCCACTGGTCATCTGTCCACTGACTACCTTCTGGTTTTTTAGGCCAATTTTCTATCATTCTCCGCCAACCTCCTCTCTAATTTTCTCCATCGCTTCGCTATCTTTCATATCTTTTAGCGTACGGAATTGGTTATCTTCAAGTGATTCATCGAACTGACAAACAGATTTGAAGTTACAGAACGTACACGCCGCTTTATTCCCTTTTTTATAAGGGGCAATATCAATCACGCCTTCTGTAATGTCTTTTCCGATATTTTCAAACGAATGGTGTACGTATTTTTGAAGTACGTTAAACTCTTGTTCACTTGCAATACTCGAACGCGCACTAAAGCTTCCGTCTTTTTTCAGACCAGCAGAAATAATATCAGAGCTTCCTGTAGAAAGTTTGTTATCCATTAAACGAACAACGTCAGCATCTCCTAGCACGAGTCCTTTCATTTTAAATTTCTTTAAAATTTCTTTCTCAATTTCCGCTTCAGATGCGTCACCTTTCATCTCAACAATCGGGTTATGAATATGGAAGTACAGTACACCAGCCGGTGAAGCCGTGCCGCCTTTTTTCATCCACGTATGTGCATTTGAAGTAACAACATCTAAATACGTTAACATTTGAAGTGCTAATCCGTAATACACTTCCGTTAAGTCTAACGCTTTTGAGCTTGATTTATAATCAATAATACGTAGGAACGTACCGTTTTCATCTTCTGCCTTATCTACACGGTCAATACGGCCAACTACTTCCATCTTCACACCATTTGGTAATGAGAATTCCATCGGCGGAAGTGATCCTGTACCGCCCATACCGAATGGTACTTCTAAATCAACTGGTACGAAACCACTTGATTTCGCGTGCTCACGAAGAATGATTGACGTACGGAAAATGATTTGTTGTAGTTTTTGTTTTAAATAGAAATGACGGTTTGAACTTAATAAAATTTGTCTTTGTAATAACGGTGCAATCTCTTCTATTACTAAAATAGAAAGATGCTCACACTCTTTTATTGATAAATCCGCCCAAGTACGATTTTCACGTAATAGCCTGTCTGCAATTCTCTTCAGCGCTGCATGGAATAATTCACCGATATCTGGCGCATCCAGTTTGAAAATATCACGCTCTCTTAATGATAAACCGTGCTGCGCGAAATGAGCGTACGCACAACGGTTAAATAATTCCATACGAGAAACGCTTCCTTTTATTTTATCTCCGTATAAATCTCTACTTACAGCTGTACTTAGCTTTTGCGCACGATTTCGATAGAATAAGCTTGATAATACGCGGCTACTTTTTTGCTTCCATTCATCTGAAGTAACGTAGAAATTATATACATCCCACCAAAAATCTAAATTCCCTTCAAATCCATATCGCTTCCACGTTTGAAGTTGCTGCATTACATATGACAACGTTACTTCTGGCGTTGCTACATATGAAATTTGTTCCGAACGTGATAAATCATTTACGTCATTCGTAATAAATGTATCTTTCACATCAGGGAACATTCTTTTTATTTTCTTAATAAAGCTAGAAGCAAGTAACGTCTTCCCTTCCTCATCTGCAAGCGGGCATGAAATGTATAATTTCTCAGTTGCTCTCGTTACCATTTGGTACATAACGAACTGTTCTTCTAATAAAGTTTGTCTCGTCGTTGGTGCTAATTCGATACCTGCAGCACTAAGAACGTCTCTTTCCTCATCAGAAAGCATCCCTTCATCCATCGGTGCTGCTGGAATCACACCTTCATTCACACCAATGACAAATGTTGCTTTCACATTTGATAATCTAGAACGATCAATATTTGCAATTAACACTTGATCTAATGACGGTGGAATGTTGGCAAATTGAAGTGCCTCAAGTCCTGTAGACATAACGTCGGTGAACATAGAAAGTGACATTTTTTCTTCGCCAAGCATCTCAACGAACGTATCAAGAAGACTCATTACCTCTTCCCATACTTGTTCATGATCTGTCGCAAATAAGAAATCTCCACTCTCTTCTGCACGAATACGTAATGCTTCTAGTTTTTTCGGAACGTCCAGCTCTTCTAAAAATAAGTAAACAGCTTCGCACATTTGCATAACTGTTCCCGCACGCTTCAATCTTTTTTGCATACGAATAACTGGCGTTCTTACAACGTCGCGCAATCGATTTATTTTCTCTTCCATTTCACGTTCACTGTCTGTAATCATCCCGTCCGTATCGTCAAGAGAACGATAGCGACGATACATCCATGGATCTTCAGAAGTCCATCTCTTCCCTTGTACACCGTACGCTAAACAGTAGTTTTCAAACTCATCCATCTCTTCACGCATCGTTTCTTTTCTTACGTCTAATGGATATAAAAGCTCTGTTTTCACGCAGCGGAACACTGCATCATAACGCCAATTTCCCCTAATAATCTCGAGTGCAGAACGAATGCATTCTACTAGTGGATGATGTGACATAGGGCGCTTTTCATCGATGAAGTGCGGGATATTATAATCTGTAAATAGCGTTCGCATTACATCGTAATAACTTTCCCCGTTACGAAGAAGAACCGCAATATCTCGGTAACGATAGTCTTCACCTGCCACAAGCCTACGAATTTCACGAGCAACGCCTTCTACTTCCGCTCGTAAATTCGCGGCTGTGCTAATCGTTACACTTGCTTCTCCGTGAAACTTTTCATTTGGTCGTGCTTCGTAGTGCGCTTCTAAATGCGCTAATGATTGCGAATGAAAACGCGGCTGTTCCATAAGTGGAATCGTTTTTTCAATTTCTATCTTCTCTTCACGTGCTACTTGTTTTATTTTTTCATATGTTAACGTCGTTTCATAAAATAAATCTAGTTCATTTACTGGCTGCGCTAACGTTTTTTCATCTAGCGTTAACGTGATTGTAACTCTCGCGCCGCAAATCATAAGCTGTCTTACAATTTCTAGCTCTTGCGGTGAGAATGAATGAAATCCATCTATATAAATTTCAGCCCCATTTACATATTCAGACTGCGGAAGCTTTTCTACTAGCAATTGTAGGTAGTCTTCTGAATCTAAATATTTTCCGATTAAAGCACGCTCGAAATCATCATATAGTAGTTGTAAATCATACACTTTATTCGCTAATAGCTTTTGTTCGGCACTGCTACTATGCGCATCTAATTGTTGCCACATTTCATATACGTTCGATGGCGTCACGTTGTAACGTTTAAACTCTGCAATCATACTACCAAGATGTTCAAAGAAACCGTTTTGCTCCGCTGCTTTTTGGAACACCGATAATCCATCTTTACGAGACTCTACAATTTTACGAAGTAACATATGTACGCCCGCTTCATCAATGTGAAGACGACTCGCTCCGCCGACTTCTTGCAGTACCTTCCACGCTAACCGTGAAAAACTAAAAACTTGTGCCCGAATAGAACCTCTAACATCCTCACTACCAATTAACGCCTGCTGCGTTTGGAATGTCATCTGTTCTGGCACAAGATATAATAATGTTTCCCCTCTTGGACGCTGCTTTAACTCTTCTTGCACTTCGTGTAAACAAAGTGTACTTTTTCCACTTCCCGCTCTACCAATCACAAATCGAAGTGACATGTAACCCCACCTTTCACTTACATAACGAACGTTAGTTTGCTACTATAATTGTATTATAGGACACGAAAAAAGACAAACGGAGTAGTTTGCCTTTTTCTATACTTCTATCTATTATATCAACCTTTTGAAAAATTCGTTTGCACCTCTTGAATTGGCCAATATCGTAAATCAACTTTACCGACAACTGTATCAGCTTTTACAAATCCAAAGTGTCTACTATCCCAGCTCCCGAGCCGGTTATCACCTACTACAAAAATATATCCAGGTGGCACCATTTTTTCCTTCGTTAACTCTTCTAGCGTAAAGTCACCTGTTAGTTGTCGTCCATTTATCTCTTTCTTATATTTCTCTAAATAAGGTTCATCCACGAATTGTCCGTTTATATATAGTTTATCATGCTTATATTCAATTTGATCTCCAGGTAAACCGATAATTCTTTTTACGTAGTCCTCTTTTTTATTCGCATGAAACACAACAACATCAAACCTATTCAAGTCCCCCACTTGATAACTCACCTTATTTACAACGAGCATATTGCCATCTTGCAATGTCGGCATCATTGACTTCCCCTCTACAACGTACGTTGAAAAGAAAAACGTTCGAAAAAATACAGCTAATAATACACCAATTAAAATTGTTCGTATCCACTCTATGCCTTCTTTTTTCAAAGTTTTCTTCATCCGCTTCTCCCCTTATCCTTTAATAATGAAGCTTTCCTTTACAAAGAAGACTATTCTTAATGTAGTTCTAATTTTACTTCGATTTTCTTACCGACATACCATAAAATAAAAATGCCAATTGCTACAATGACTGATTTCACCGGATTATGAATAAATGACATTAAATCATGACCGATATACGTTAAAATAAAAATCATCACAAGCTTTCCGAACGCGAGCGCAAGGCCAAACTGTTTTACACTAATGCGTGATAAACCAGCAACAACGTTTATAAGCGCAGACGGTGTAAACGGAAAACAAAATATGACGAAAATCGGTGCGAACCCTTTCCTTTCAATCCATCCCATTGCCTTCCGTACTCTCTCATGCTTATTTACAAAAGAAAAGAAACGACTGCGGCCAAAATGGCGGATAATGAAAAAGACAAGCAAGGCACCCATTACTGATCCAAGCCAAGAATAAAGAAAACCGAGCCAAAATCCAAATGCAACAGCATTCGCCAGTACAAATACGATGAGTGGCAATGCTGGAATCAACGCTTCTATCATCGGTAAACCAATACCAAGCAGTGGTCCGAACGCTTTATAACTTTCAACAATATGATCCATATTTTCTGGTGAAAAATACTCTTTGATTGTCTGAAAATCCATTCTACACTTTACCCCTTTACTCTAAGTACTACCTCTACTGTATCATCGCTTATATGAAAGAGGAAATGGTAGATACGACATATGGAGATGTAATTATTAAGTTTCCATATCTTTCATTAGAATTCCTTCATTATTATGCTATGATAATCTATCAATATTCGACAGGACGTTTCGCGGCTTTAGAATTGATCCTTTTGTTTTGGTAGCAAATTCCTCGGTCAGTGAAATTATACCGGCGATTTCGCGAATATATCGACTTACCGATAAAAACTGACAAATAAAAAAGATGGGGATTTTCCCCCATCCTCTTACACTTCCTCTTCTTTCACAAAATATACTTTCTCGTATGCTGGTTTTAATCTAGATTCTTCAGTTTTATCAATCTCTTTAAAACAAGGATTCCCTTGTTTTTTCCTACGATCTTCATATTCAGTACGCAATTTTGCCATACGATTTAGTTGATTTTCAAAACTACTTTTTGATATTTCTAATTTCACAGCAAAACCATTTATAAATCTAATAATAACATTTCCATCTTTTGACTCTTTATTACTTTCAATATAAAAATGAGACAACCAAGCACACTCTTTTCTAGAGTATGAATAAGTGGGAAAAAAATAAAGTTGATCTGTCGGACTAATCGCAATCGGTGCTTTATGTGTAATATGAGTTAACTCTTTCGTTCCTTCTTTTCTGCCTAAGAAACTAGAACCATGCTTGCGGCAACTTCTTTCTATAATATCTAGGGGCTTTTGAAATACGAAAAAGGAATCTTCCATTTCAACAACTCGTGTAACAATTTTCTTCTCACTTAGAATAACAGGAAGTAAGGCCATTGTATTTTTATTTACCACATAGTTTTCGACATAGCGTTCTACTTTACTTTCCATATTCTACTGTCTCCTTTTTTCCATTTATATTAGCAGCTGCATATATAATTTTAGCATCTATGAAAAGGAAATGCCTTACAGATTCCGCTTTTTTACAATACTTTATCATTTGTCAAATATCTTTCAAATTATTAAATAAAAATATAGCAATTTAAAAAGAAATGAGCTATACAAAATGTCTTTATACTACCTATAAATATTTACAACTACTTCCTCATTTCGCATCATTACAACAATTAACTTTGCTATAATGAAAAGGAAAATCCAATATATGGAGGTCCACTATGGAAGAAAAAGAAATGCAACCAACGATTCACATGAAAAATAACAACATCGTAATCGTGAAAAACTCGGCTAGCATTATATTCGCTTTATTTTTCATTCTATTATTTTTTGCAAAGCCTTTTCGAAAATCAAAATGCGTTGAATGTAAGAAATGCGCGAAAAAAAGAGTTGAAAAAGAAGAGTAAAAGGCCTTCCATTTTGGAAAGCCTTTTACTCTTCTTCCTATTTTCTTCCGAGTGTCCTTATATCCCCTTTTTAATATTACTACATACAAAAAAAATGATTAAAAATTATCCACTACGTTAAAAAGTACTTGTACGTGTTACCCATTTTTATTAAGAACTTCAACTTTATACATCACTAGCAACTTTTTAATTCGTTAAATCTACAATATAAGTTTTGTATAGAATTCCATTTCAAAACACAAAATATGTAAGTAATTATTTATGATTACATTAATTTTTTATCTAATTCCAAAAAGGAGCTGTATAATATGGAGAAAAAAAGTCTATTAAGCCAACAGATTAATAGCGTCCCAACAGATGCTCTGAATACCCCTAGTAAAGAGCAAGAACAAATGTTAGAAACGTCATCTCAAGACGAACAAAATTCTAACAACAATACTAACAAAAAAGATGTTACTCAAAGCCTATATGGCGCAGATTTACCCATTTCGGATGTAGACAGAACAACAAATAAACAATGAATTGTAAAGAAAAAAATTAAGAACAAATAAACTTAATACTTTCTCAGTTATAAAGTGAAACTTTAATCAGTCCTCAACAATTGGGTGTTAACAAACAGTTCGTCTCCCACCGAATTTTGAGAAGAGAAACCAACTGCCCGTTAATGTGAATGATAAAAGGAAGAACATTATTTTCACAGTTATAAGGACGTATTTTTTCTTCAATGAACTCAAAACGAATTGTTACTTCAATCGTACGTAGAAAATGGTTCTGCAGAACTAATTCTTCTATAGAAACTGATACGCGTTCATCCCGATGATTTTTGAATACCTCCATCATAAGAAATCTCTCCTTTCCCATCAATTTTGACATAAAAAAGAGATGGAAAGACTTTCTCCACAACATAAAAAAAGGATGGCAGCTGCCATCCTTTTTTCTATCATCAACTATAAAATTATAGTTTGATTACGTTTTTAGCTTGAGGTCCACGGTTACCGTCTTCGATTTCAAAGCTAACTTTTTGACCTTCTTCTAGAGATTTGAAACCGTCAGTTTCGATTGCAGAGAAGTGTACGAATACGTCGTTTCCGCCTGGAACTTCGATGAAACCGAATCCTTTTTCGTTGTTAAACCATTTTACTTGTCCTGTTACTGCCATAATTATTTCCTCCTAAGAAAATACACATTTTATTTTTTTAGTTTTCCTATCTAAAAAAAGAATCCACACATTATCAAATACGAAACATAAACTAGTTCTCACATACTTTTTCTCGTTCGTTTTCGGCACTTGATAACATATGGATTGCTTAATTTAACTATTCAACTGACATTATCATAGCACATTAAAATGAAATGTACAATCTTTTTTGAAAATAACTGACAAATTAAATTGATTGTACATTCGTAAATATTTGATTTTAACACGTGGAGAATTCACTATAAAACAAACACATACATCATTTGAATGCGATTACACCCCTTGTTCTGAGGTGTTACAATATAATCACGTGGTCGCGATATTGGAGGGGATTATATGTCAAACTATACAAACGAAGAAAAGCTTACCAGGGGAAACGTCTCAAATGTATATCGTTCTGAAAATACTGTTCGGCGAGAATTAAAGCCTGGCAGCGCACAAATTCATCAATTATTACAACACTTAGAAAAGAAAGGATTTCATCACGCTCCAAAGTTTTTAGGGGTAGATGAAAAAGATAGAGAGATTTTATCCTTTATTGAAGGAGAAGCTGGAAATTATCCGTTAAAAGAATATATGCGGTCTAACGATGTTTTAAAAGAAATCGCAAGGATGCTTCGCCTGTACCATGATGCGGTAAGTGATTTTCCGTTAGTAGATGATTGGAAACCGATGGACCTTACTCCAAATAACATGGAGGTTGTATGCCATAACGATTTTGCCATATATAACATTATTTTTAATAACGAGAAACCAGTAGGCATTATTGATTTCGATGTTGCTGCTCCTGGCCCAAGAATTTGGGATATCGCTTATACGCTTTATACTTGTGTACCTTTAAGTAGAGTGTATTATACAGAATCGGGCGAGGCAGTTCATTATGAATCGGTACAACATGCCAATCGTACGAAAGAAAGAGTGAAATTATTTGTCCAGTCCTATGGGAAAAGTATGAACGAAGATTACGTAGGTATGGTGCTGCTACGCCTAGAAGCGTTATGTACGTATATGAAAAGAAAAGCGCAAGAAGGCGATGTGAATTTCCAAAGAATGATTGATGAAGGACATTTAGAGCATTATGAAAAAGATATGAAGTTTATTCGTGATCATAGAGCTGAGTGGATTTAATCCTATTGTCTTTTTTGTCGGTAAGTCGATATATTTTCATTTACTCCTCGAATCTTTCAAAAAATAATAAGGGGCACCCTTCAAAAAGGGGCCCCTTCCTTTTATTTCGTAAATTGTGCTTCTTCTGTAGATCCTTTTAACGCTGTCGTTGACGAAGTACCACCTGTAATAACTTGTGCTACTTCATCAAAGTAACCTGTTCCTACTTCGCGTTGGTGACGAGTTGCAGAGTATCCGTGCTTTTCTGCTGCGAATTCTGCTTGTTGCAGTTCAGAGTATGCTGCCATACCGCGCTCTTTATAGCCACGTGCTAATTCAAACATGCCGTAGTTTAATGAGTGGAATCCAGCAAGTGTTACGAACTGGAATTTATAGCCGTAAGATGCGATTTCTTTTTGGAAGCTCGCGATTGTTTTTTCATCTAGTTTTTGTTTCCAGTTAAATGAAGGTGAGCAGTTGTATGCAAGCAATTTCCCTGGATGTTCTTTATGAATTGCGTCCGCAAATCGTTTGGCATCTTCTAAATTGGGTTCAGACGTCTCACACCAAACGAGGTCTGCATAAGGAGCGTATGCTAAACCACGTGCAATTGCTTGATCAAGACCCGCCTTCGTACGATAAAATCCTTCTGGTGTTCTTTCTCCTGTAATAAACGCTTTATCAACTGGATCAATATCGCTCGTAATTAAATCAGCTGCATCCGCGTCTGTTCTTGCAACGATAATTGTCGGCACTCCCATTACGTCAGCCGCAAGACGTGCCGAAATTAAATTACGTACCGCTGTTTGCGTCGGTAGTAATACTTTTCCGCCTAAATGCCCACATTTTTTCTCTGAAGATAATTGATCTTCAAAGTGCACACCTGATGCACCTGCTTCAATCATACCTTTCATTAGTTCAAATACGTTTAATTGTCCGCCAAATCCAGCTTCTGCATCTGCTACAATCGGTACGAAATAATCTGTATCACCGCTTCCTTCCATATGCTGGATTTGATCCGCACGTTGCAGCGTTTGATTAATTCGTTTTACTACAGCAGGTACGCTGTTCGCTGGATATAAACTTTGGTCTGGATACATATGTCCAGAAAGGTTCGCATCAGCTGCTACTTGCCATCCACTTAAATAAATTGCTTTTAACCCAGCTTTTACTTGCTGCATCGCTTGGTTTCCTGTTAATGCGCCAAGTGCGTTAATATAATCTTCCGTATGAAGCGACGCCCAAAGCTTTTCAGCACCGCAGCGCGCTAATGTATGCTCAATATCAATTGATCCGCGCAGGCGAATTACATCTTCTGCCGAATATGGACGTGTGATCCCTTTCCAACGCGTATCTAATTCCCAGCTCTCTTGTAATTTCTCGATTCTTTCGTTTTTCATTTATTCCATCCCCTTTTCATTTTTTATAAAATTTCATAACCCGGTAATGTTAAAAATGGTACGAATTCATCATCCCGAACGAGATTTGTAAATAACGTTGTCGCCTCTTGGAATCTCCCTTTCTTAAAGGCTTCCTTACCAATCTCTCTTTCTATTTTTGCTAACTCTTCTTCTTTTAGCTCTTCCATTAATTCAAGTGTAATATTACGGCCATCATTTAATTTTCCACCTTCATGGCGAATCCATTGCCATACTTGTGCCCTAGAAATTTCCGCTGTTGCCGCATCTTCCATTAAGTTATAAATTGGTGCCGCTCCCCGTCCGCTTAACCAAGATGCAATATATTGAATACCTACGCTAATATTTAGGCGAAATCCCTCTTCTGTAATCGTTCCCACTGGTACTTCTAATAAATCCTTTTCTGTAACATGTATTTCTTCACGTTTTCTAAAAATTTGATTCGGTGTTTTCATAATGTGATTAAATACTTCCATCGCGACTGGTACAAGTCCCGGGTGGGCAACCCAAGTCCCATCATGACCATCTAAAGCTTCGCGCTCTTTATCCGCACGCACTTTTTCAAAAGCTGCTTCATTCGCTTCTGGATTGTTTTTAATTGGAATTTGTGCCGCCATTCCTCCAATAGCTGGTGCATTACGACGGTGACACGTTTGAATGACTTTCAAAGAATACGCGCGCATAAACGGCGCCGTCATCGTGACTTGCGCTCTATCTGGAAGTAAAAATTCATTATGATTACGGAAACTCTTTAAAAAACTGAAAATATAATCCCATCTTCCGCAATTTAACCCAGCAGAATGGTCTTTAAGCTCATACAAAATTTCATCCATTTCAAACGAAGCGTGAATCGTTTCCAATAACACCGTTGCTTTGATTGTTCCGTTTGGAATACCGATATATTTTTGAGCAAATACGAACACATCATTCCATAACCTTGCCTCTAAATGACTTTCCATTTTCGGTAAGTAAAAGTATGGACCACTTTCTTTTGCTAAAAGAGCTTTCGCATTATGAAAAAAATAAAGTCCGAAATCTACTAAGCTACCAGACATATTCTTTCCTTCAACTTGCATATGTTTTTCCTCTAAATGCCATCCTCTTGGACGCACAATGAGTACAGCTGTTTTACTATTTAAATGATATTCTTTTCCGTTTTCATTTTTATGTGAAATCGTTCCCTGTACTGCATCTCGTAAGTTTATTTGACCTTCAATCGTATTCTCCCAAGTTGGTGAATTCGAATCTTCAAAGTCTGCCATAAAAAGATGTGCTCCTGAATTTAAAGCATTAATAACCATCTTTCTATCTACTGGTCCAGTAATCTCTACGCGGCGATCCTCTAAATCTTTTGGCAATTTGGCAATTGTCCAATCCGCTTCACGTATGTGCTTCGTTTCTTCTAAAAACTTCGGAAACTCCCCTGCATCAATTCTCTTTTGTTTCTCCGCACGCTTTTGTAAAAGTTCTATGCGGCGCTCATTGAAATTTCCATGTAGTTCCTTCAAAAAACTAAGCGCCTCAGGTGTCAATATTTCGTTGTACGCTGGCAACATTTCTCCGGGCAATGTAACCCGTGAAGTTTGCGTCGACATATTAGCATCCCCTTCTTAAACTGTTTTATAACAGATTTGATTTTATGTTTTATATTATATAACAAATATTCAGAAAAGGAAGTTTTTTTTGAAAATTTAATTGATTTTTTACGAAACTGTATTCTTTCACCGGCATTACACATAAAAAAGAAGCCAGTGTTATACAACACCGGCTTCTTTTTCTATTATTTATTCAAAAATTGTTTTAAATAAGAACTGTGCATATTGTTCACGTGTTACTTTCATGTTTGGAGCGAAGTTACCATTGCCATCTCCTACTGAAATACCATTTGAACCTACTGCATTAATCGCATTTTCTGCCCAATGTCCTTTTGGTACATCTTTAAATCCTTTTGTTTCTTTTACTTCTAATTCATATGCTTCTGTAAGCACTTGAGCCATTTCTGCGCGTGTTAATGTATCTTTCGGTCTAAAGTTCCCAGTTCCATCACCATTAAAGATACCTAATTCTGTTAATACTAAAATTTCTTCTAAGAACATTGTTGATCTTTCATTAATATCTTTATATGGATTTTCAAGAATATCGCCTTCCTCAAATGCTTCACTGAAATCCATTGTGCGATAAATTAAAGCAGCTACTTGTTCACGAGTTACGTTATGTCCAAAACCGAACACACCATTTCCATAACCAAGCATAATTTCTTGTTCTGCTAAAGTTTGAATTGCTTCATAAGACCAATGTCCTGCTGGTACATCTTTAAAGAATGCTTGACTTGCTTGTTGTGGCTTTGCAGCTAATTCAGCTTTTGCTGTAGTCCCTTCAGCACTAAATGCTACTCCACCCATAATTGTTAAAGCTGTTGCTACTTTTAAAACTTTTTTCTTCAAAGTATTCTCTCCCTAAAAACATATTTTTTCTAATATAAAGAATTAATGGAAGCGTAACAATACGATTCCTATGTAATTTGTGTCTAATTTACGAACTATATTTCATATACTTTTATTTACACTCTATTAATAATAAAGTTACTAAATCATATATTTAAACAGTAAAAAGTTACTTTATTCAATCTATTCTTATCCACTAAATTCCAAAAACTAAATTACGAATAGCAAATCGATATAATTATAAATAATTTAAAATAAGAAAAAAGCGTGGAATTCCCGCGCTTTTTTCTCGATATATATTATATTAATATAATTTAAATATCCTTATATTTTAACTTTTATTCATAATCCTCATCTTTTACTGGAAAATAAAAAACAGCTTTATTTAAAAACGTTGCATATTGCTCTCGTGTTACAACTTTATCCGGTTCAAATTTCCCATTTCCTGTTCCTACTATGACATGATTAGACTGCAGTGCACTAATCGCATTTTTTGCCCAATGATTATTTGGTACATCTTTAAATGTATGGTTCTTCTTCACTTCAAATGTAAATGCCTTCGTAAGAATTTGCGCCATTTCTGCACGTGTTACTGGTGCGGCTGGTCTAAAATTCCCTTTTTCATCGCCTTCAAAAATACCATGCTTTGTTAATACTAAAATTTCATCTAAAAACATTGTTGCCCTCTCAGAAATATCTTTGTATGGATTTTTTAAAGGTCCTTCTTTTTTCAAATTCAATGTACGATAGAGTACTGCAGCCACTTGTTCTCGTGTTACATTATCTCCTACACCAAACTTACCATTTCCATAGCCTAACATTACTTTATTGTATACTACGTCCATTATATCGTCATATGCCCAGTGGTTTACTGGAACATCACCAAACACAATCATTTCTGGATATTCTTCTGCTTTTACGTTTGGAACATTCGTACTTATAAACAAGCCGCCCATAATAGTTACCGTTGCCATTATACGTAACATGTTCTTCTTCATTGCCCTCTCCCCTTTACTTCCATTAAAAAAATGGAAAATAATAGACTGAAATCCTTTCCAATATTACATATGTTGCCTTCGCAGCCATTATGCAATATATTACATTTAAAAAATCTATTATTGTGAGAATCACTACTAAAGGAGAGCCAATTCGCTCTCGATTTCAACTTTTATACCGAATTGTACGCAAATCAATTTTCTTTCCTGTATTCATGTAAAGGTGTTTCTATAATATAAATATTCTACTTTTTTTAAAAGAAATCCTTCACATTTTAAGAGTTCATTTTCTAGACAAAAAATGCAATTATATCGACTTAACTACAACATACGACAATATTAACCTATCTATTAATAAAAGCTCATAATGAGCGGGAGATACCGCTTCCACAAATTATGAGCTTTCTCTTTATCTATTCCATTTTCCCTGGAGAATTATCAATTGCTCGTTGTAAAAACTTCGCAAATTGTCCGCGTGTAACGAGCATTTCAGGCTCGAACTTGCCATTTCCCGTTCCTACCGCTACTTTATTAGACTGTAATGCGCTAATTGCATCCCTTGCCCAATGGTTTTCTGGTATATCTGTAAATGTATGTGGGCTCTTTGTTTTCAACTCATATGCTTTCGCTAAAATTTGTGATAACTCTGCGCGAGTCATTGTTGCTTTCGGACGGAAATTCCCATTTTCGTCTCCTTTAAAAATACCAAGCTGTGTTAAGCGTAAAATTTCGTAAGGGAACATGGTTGATTTCGCACTAATATCTCCATATGGATTTCCAATAGTCGCACTTCCTTTTACATGAAGTGCGCGGTACAATACTGCCGCCGCTTGTTCACGTGTTATATGATCTTCTACACCAAACTTACCATTTCCATATCCATACATAATTCGATGATATACTAAATTCGTAATTTCATCATATGCCCAATGGCCTGTTGGTACATCATCAAATTCTATCATAATATTAGGGCTAGATTTCTGGATAACATCTGTATTTGCAGACACACCATTTGCACCTACAAATATTCCTCCCATTAAAGTTAACGATGTCGCTATCTTTACTAGCTTTTTCATCTCTCTCATCTGCCTTTTCCTTTATTTTCCTACCATTTATATTCTACAAAAAATAAGGGGATTTTCAATAGAATGCAGATTAAATTATTTAAAATTCAGAATACTTTTTCTTTTATTGCTATTTTTTCATCCTTCGTTTTTCGAAAAGTAAATGCCATCCCTACAAATATAAGAACAATTCCTACTATTTGCATACTAGTCGGTCTAAACCCGGTAAATACTGTATCTAATAGTATTGCAACCGCTGGATCTAAAAACACTAATACAGAAATTAATCTCGTAGATAAATCTCTTAAACTGTCAAAAAATAAGTAATATACAAATCCCGTATGTATAAGACCTGTCGCTGTGATCATCATCCAATTCATCTCTGTTAGCCCTTGAAACTTGCCAAAATCTACGAATGGTAGCAATAAAAATATACCTAAAAACGTTTGTAAAAATGTCATCGCATATGCACTCGTATGCTGAATTCCTTTTCCTAGTAAAGTAGTAAAAGCATAAAATAATGCTGCAAGAAGTGCCCATACCATACCAGATGACATCAGTTTCTCAAACGATACATTTCCATCTACCCCAGCTACTAAAACTGTACCGATAAAACAAATAACAATGGACATAACCGCAAATACTGTAAGTCTCTCTTTAAATACGATACTACCAATCATTAATACGATAATTGGTGCCAGATGGTAAACTGAAATCGCAATTGTAATCGACATAACTTCAAACGCTTTAAATAGAAATACCCAGTTAAAAACGAGAAATATACCGCATGCTAATATTTGCATAACTTCTTTTTTATTCCATTTCTCACTTTTATACTGTCCTGTTACGAGCCAACATAATGCTAAAAATAGAGTCGCACAAATGCAACGAACGAATACTAATTCAAAAGACGGTAAACCTGTTTGAACAGAAAAAAATCCAATTGATCCGAAAATAGACATCGAAAGGATCATTTTTATAGCCGGCATTGATTTTTTATTAAACACCCTTTCTCTCCTCCTATAACCTATCTTTACAAATGAGAAATCTCCAAAACATTACGTATTATTATATATTACAATCGGAAAATTGTAAAAAATTAGAATATAAAAAGTGACAGCCGCACAAAATTCCCATAAAAAAATCATCCTTTTTTATATAGGATGATTTTTTTATTATTGAGAGGAATTTCTCTATATTAAAACTTAAATATACTACTACTTTTGAAGAGTAAATTGGGCAACTATTTGTTTTAATTCTCCTGCTGCGTTATGCATATGTTCAATTGAAACCGAAATCTCTTGAACAGATTTTTCTTGTTGTTGAATAGACTCTTTTACCCTATCAGTTCGGTCAGATGATCTTTGGGAAATTTGAGCTATGTCTTCTGTAGAAGCCGAAATCTCCTCACTGCTCGCTGCAATTTCATCTGTAGACATAGATACCGTTTGAATTTGCTCAGATACTTGTTTTACTTTTTCTGTAATTGTTCCAAATACTTTTTCTGTGTGCATTACTACTTGTGTACCTGCCTGTACCTCATTATCTACTTTCCCCATCATGTCCACGGTGTGGTTCGTTGTTCCCATAACTTGAGTAATAAGCTTCTCAATTTGTTTTGCAGAATCACTAGATTGTTCTGCTAATTTTCTTACTTCATCTGCCACAATTGCAAATCCTCTACCACTTTCCCCAGCACGTGCAGCCTCAATTGCGGCGTTTAATGCTAATAAGTTAATTTGAGCGGTAATGCCTTGCATAACATCAATAATTTTAACAATTTCTTCTGATTGTTCTTTCATAGTCTCTACTTGTTTCACACCGTTATGTACTGAATTTTGGATTGTATCCATCTGTTGAATCATTTGTTTCACTAATTTGTTACCACTCTCTGCATCTAATGCTGATTGAGCAGACAATTCATTTACAGAGGATGATGTATTCACTATACTCTGCATTCCTTGTGTCAACTCTTCCATCGCACCCGCAGTTTGCTCCATTGCTTGCATTTGACTCTCTGCGCCATTTGCAACTTCTTCAATATCTATAGTGATTTTCTTCGCTGCACTACTAGATACTTCCGATGCAGATACTACTCCGTCTGCATGTTGGAATAAAAGCTGAATATTATTCTCTACTTCTTGCATATTTGTTCTTAGCCCTGCAATCATTTCGTTAAAATCACTTACTAATACACCTAATTCATCTTTAGCATTATACTCACCATGTACAGTTAGATTCCCATCTTTTGCTCTTTCCATCATACGACTAACAGTTTGTAAAGGAGCAACTATAAGCTTGCTAATAATATAACTTACTATACATATAATGATTGTAGTAACTACTACAAGAATAATAAAAGTGACAACAGATTGATCTATCATTTTTTGAGAATCTTTAAATACTTGATCAGCTAATTTTGAAACATACGATTCTAGATCTACCGCATGTCCAGCTAACTCTACCCCCTTCGGTTTTAATTCCTTCTGAAATTCGTTTACCATTTGTGGCTCGTTTGTTATCTTCGCTTTTTCAAACAACTTCTTATATGTCTCCATATAATTTGGCAAAGATTTCTTCATCTTCTGAAACAGTTCATCCTCTTGATTACTTAAATTAAAGCCATCATCATATTCTTTTAATAATGACTCATATTTTTTAAGATCCTTTTCAATATTATCAATAATACCTTCTTTATTTGTCCCCTCATTTTGTGACGCTGTAATTAATTCTAGTAAGTTATACTCTAGTGAATTTTGTGTACGGAGCATTCCTTCTAATAAAACTACAGAATGTTGATAATCATCTACTACAACCTCTGCATCACGCTTAATCTTATTAATAGAATTAATTGCTACGCAGCTCATAACTATCATGCTCAATACTGCTAATGAAATAAGCGATAATAATTTATATTTCACTTTTAAATTTTGTAAAAAATACATTTTTTCACCTTTATTCCTTTATATATAGATTTTTAGAATTTTATAGCTTATTATTTACAAAATCACAATAAAAAGCAATGATAAATATTCCCAATATAAAACTTATATCTCTATAAAAAAGAAGTAGCATAATAGCTACTTCTTTTTGCTTTGTTTCTCATATTGTTCAAACGTATGAATTCTTTCGAAAATTGGTGGATGTGTATATAAGAAAAACTTCACTAAAGCAGGCGGATTTACTTGACTTAAACTCGTTTTCGATAAATATTGAAATGTTTTTACACCAGATTTCCCGTCCTTCGTCATGTCTAAAGCATATTGATCTGCCGCTCGTTCTTCTATACGAGAAACATAGTTTGTTGCTGGCTGTGATGCAAAAGAGAGTACAGAAGAAATTAAGAAAAATAAAGGTAAAATTGAAAAACATGCTGCTTTTGAAATTTGCAGCGTATTCCCCCATTTTCGAATACACATATTGATAATACGACTAATGAGAAACATCCCTATAAACGATAGCAACATATAACTCGCAACGCCCCAATATATATGTTTCATAACATAATGTCCCATTTCATGGGCCATTATAAATAAAATCTCTTTATCTTTTAATTGCTTAAGCGTTGTATCCCACATTACAATACGAGCATTAGGGCCAATTCCTGTTACATATGCATTTAACGCATTCGTTTTCTCTGACATATTTACTTCATACACATGTTTAGCAGGAATGTCCGCTTTGTCTGCTATCGCTAAAATCTTCGTTTCTAATTCTTTATTTTTCAGCGTCGAGAAGTCGTTATAAAGTGGATCAATAACGACAGGCTGTATAAATGTTAAAAAGATTGTAAATGGTACAGAGAGCGCCCACCCTGCTAGCCACCATCTCTTCGGGAATTTACGGATAAGCCATAACAGAACGGCAACTACAATTAACATTGTCGCATAACTTTCCCAAAAACCGATAACGTGATCTTTTATCCAGCTTTGTGTACTTTGCGTTGAAATGCCGTAATCAACGGATACCTTTCGGCTAATCCATTGCATCGGCAGGGCAAGAACTGTTGTGAGTAGTGATAAATAAAAGAAATAAATCGCTACTTGCAGGACACTTATTTTCGTCGTTTCCTTCGACCATTTCTCAAACTTTCTTGAAACACCGAGAACAAGTACAAATAATAATATAATCCATTCCAGAGGCGTCGCTAAAAAGTACAGTAAATTTTTCACGCGCGAATAATCATGGCTTAGCGTAAGCTCTCTTGCATTCATAAACGTTTCTGGATCTGCACTCGTTCCTTTATACATGTCCGGAATCAGTTCATGATTCCATCCAAATAAATACCAATATATAAGCAATGCAAACCCAACGTACAAAAAAAGCGACCACCCAATAACCTTCCTCACGCTATTCCCTCCTCTATGCTGCCTGTCTATTATTATTGTAAGTTCGTACATGCTAAATTAGAACAAGCTTATTATGCGAATTGCTCGCGAGCCTTTTATTTACATAAAAAAACTCTTCTACAAATAGAAGAGTTTTACCTACCTTTAGACACTTTCTTCGGTTCATACTCTGGGATAAGAAACGTACTTACAACCCAGCATATTAAACCAGCGCCTTTTATATAGCGTATATATTCATAGTCTTGAAAAAATAAAGTCGTTACAATAAGTGTAAAAAATCCAATTAAAACTAGTACATATCCTATTTGCTTCTTAGATAACATAACGTTCCTCCTTAAGGAAGTACATCCACTAACAAACTAAAATCTTGTAAAGAAAAAGAACTATATTTCATAATACCTTGCACTGCTAAAAGTAAAATAAGACCAGTCACACACATATAATTAACGCTTTCTTCACTCTTTTTTTCAGCAACTACTCCGCCGCTTATACATAATATTCCTAACAAATGGAGTGCTAAATACATAAAGAAATAAGATTCCTCCCAGCGAAGAATAACATTGACTGTCGTTATCAGCACAATACTAAGCAAAATCAAATAAAAAAACTTATTTGATTTTATTGTTTCATTCATATATTTTTATACATCCCTTTCAAATTTAGAATTAATGATGTTTCAAAGCTATAACGTAAATGATTGTTTTCATACTATAAAACAAAAGGAAAGCCACTATTACTTTCTCGAATATTTTACGAACCCACATATACCTCTCTTCATTTTTTTTGAAGATGCGCTTCATCATTTCTTCTACACTTAGACCAAATATTAGTAAAACCCCTACCATAATAAGAAGAGAAATAATATTTTCTTTTACATGAGTACTAGAAAATAAGTAATACTCTGGAAACACAATCGTATCTACTACAGGTTGCACCCAATGACAAACGCTTTTATCACACATATCTGTAAGAGACGTAGCATCTATAATGTCTTTCAATATTTTTTCAATCGTCTTCTTCATCTCATTTATCCCCCACTACATGTGAAAACTCTCTTCTTGTTCTACATATATAGCTGGCATTTCTTTATTCCAATATTTGCGGTTAACAAATAAAAAGATGAGTACTAAATTTAATCCTATTATAAAAATAAGAAGTCCTGGAAAGAACGTCGTATAATTTGAGAAATCTGCGAAACTCATTATCTCTTCTTTATTTATTAAAAAAGAAGCACCGATTACAAATGCATTGTTTAACATGTGAATAGCAATTGGCATGAGTAAGCTATTTGTACGAATATATACGATTGATAGTACAACACTAAATACTACTGCGCCTAGGAAATCAACATGTAGCAACGCAAACAACATCGCTACTACAATGATTGCTATACTCGTTCCCCATTTTGCTGCAAAGCGTTGCAGTAAAAATCCCCGAAAAACAAATTCACCAATAATTGGTGCGATGAACACGACCATAATAATTTGATATACATATCCCCCTGTGCTATCAATAACCGGTTCACGTAACGCGTTCATAATAAATTCCGGTGTAATCCATGCAAAACTATACATGTACAAAATAAGATATCCATAACTAAATACAGCTAACATAAGTGCAATGTATAAAACTTGCACCAGGTTAAATGTTTCATGTTTATTAATAAATAATGAAAATGAAACACGGTGTTTTCTATACTCAAAAAAAATCCATGTAATCGGAAGGATATAGAATATAAGAATATTTATAAAAGTAGAATTTTGCATATGAAATGTATTTTCTATCAATTCATTACTGACCCTTGCAACTAAAGTTAATAGTGCAAATACAATTAAAAAATATCTAGCTCGCATCGTTTGAAACGGATTCACACTCATCTCCTCCCCTATGTTACTTTTATCATATCATTTGATTCTTAATTTTTTGAGAAAGAAAACCTTAAAATTTCCTTAAAAATTCCATAAGTTACCGAAAGATGATATGATATTCGAGGAAATTAGGAGGGATTTTTATGTATGAAGCAAATATTTTGCTCGTTGATGATGAAACAGCAATTTTACAATTACTAACTACCATTCTTGAAAAAGAAGGTTTTTCTCATATTACAACTGCAACATCCGCTGAAATAGCTTTATCTCTCACTCAGCAAAACGATTACGATTTGATTATTTTAGATGTTATGCTTCCTGGACAATCTGGTTTTGATATTTGTCCAATCATTCGCCAGAAAACAGATTGCCCTATTTTCTTCCTCACAGCTAAAACATCTGATTTAGATAAAATATCTGGATTTTCACACGGTGCAGATGATTATATTACGAAGCCATTTAATCCACTTGAAGTAGTAGCTCGTATGAAAGCACAACTCCGAAGACATATGAAACAAGCAGTACCACACGAACAAAAAGCACAATCCAGTTCCTTTGGTAGATTTGAAATTGATCGATACTCTGCAGAGCTTACAGTAAATGGACATGTTGTCGAATGTTCCGCCCAGCTATTTCAGCTATTACTCTTCTTTTGCGAGAATCCGAACTACGTATTTTCGAAAGAAGAAATATACGAGAAAGTTTGGGGAGCACCTGCCTACAATGGCGATGATAATACCGTTATGGTCCACATTCGAAAACTACGTGAAAAAATTGAACAAGACCCAAGTAAACCAGAATATATAAAAACCGTTCGCGGACTTGGCTATAAGTTCATTACAAAGTAGGGTGACGATATGAACTTTAATAAACGACTTATTATCCAATTTATCATGCAACACGTATTTGTTTTAGTTACATTACTGATTGCTGTAGTAGCGGCTTTCACTTATTTAATTTTTCTTGTTACGAGTACTTCATACGAACCGAACATTCCAGATTCTGATAATTTTATGATTGCAAGATACATCTCTTCAGAAGATGGCGATATTTCGTTAAAAACTGAAGTAAAAGACTTAATTAAAGAGAAAAATGATTGGATTCAAGTTGTGGAGGAAAACGGCAAAGTTCTCTATCACTTTAATACGCCTAGTGACGTGCCAACATCTTATACGAAAGCATCATTATTCTCGTATATACAGAATCAAATAGAAAGCCCTTATACATTTAAATATTGGGAAATAGAATTAGAAGAAAAGAACGTACTTGTTATTTACGGCGGTATGTTAAAAAGCAATGTATTACTGAAAACGATACAGAAAGAGCACCCTTCTGTATCTACAGATTCGTTCACATTAACAGAAGAAGAAAAACAGTTACTTTCTAAAGAAAAGGCTACTCTTCAAATTTTTAATAGTGGCGGTGAGGAAGTATTCGCCTATCCAAATGAAAAGAAAAAAACATTTTCTGCCATACAAGCTGCTCTTAACGCAAAAGAACCGTGGAATCATAAAGAAAACACGTCTAGCTTTTACGATACAAATAGCAATCATCTTCTCGTTGTAACTGCCAAAAATGAGCACTACTACCCAGATGATGAAATAGAAGATGTATTTACTAAAAAGTTTCTAATCGGATGCGGATTAATCCTTCTTATCGTATTTGTTTATTTAGTCATTCTTTCTATTTGGTACGGTAATAAATTCGGAAAACCGTTATTACATGCGATGCGCTGGCTGAAAAACATCGCTGGTGGAAAGTACGAAGAGCCTGTTAGTAAAAAAGGGAAACCTGTCAGGTTCCGGCGATCTGGTAAAGAGAAATGGTCATTCCGCTTATTTAGTGATGTGACAAATTCACTAGAGCACCTTTCTATTACACTCAAAAAAAATGATGCGATGAGGCAAGTATTGCAGCAAACACGTGAAGAATGGATTACCGGTCTAACGCACGATTTAAAAACACCACTAAGCTCTATATATGGCTATGCTTTATTACTAGAATCAAAGCAGTACAACTGGACTGATTGTGACATTCAACAATTCGGCAGCGTTATGAAAGAGAAATCGCAATATATGACGACATTAATTGATGACTTAAGCTTAACGTATCAATTAAAAAATAACAGTCTTCCTGCGCAGCACGTAAACATTGAAATGAATCAATTCGTTCAAAAAGTATTATTACAATTCATTAATAATCCGACACTTCAAAATCAAAATATTGAATTCGTACCAAGCTCAAACAAAATTCAATATTTCATTGAAGAAAAATGGTTCCAGCGTATTATCGAAAACTTACTCGTAAACGCTGTAAAACATAATAATGAAACGACAAACGTTATCGTAAAACTTTCGCAAAATGAAAATTCATTTACACTTTCTATTTCAGATAACGGCAAAGGAATGGATGATAAAACGAAAGAGCTTCTCTTTGAGCGGTATTATAGAGGAACAAATACAGAAGAAAGCAACATCGGAACGGGACTTGGTCTCGCTATTACAAAACAGCTCGTTCATGCTCATAACGGAACGATTTCTATTGATAGCGAACTAGGAAAAGGAACGACGATTATACTTGTGTTTCCGTTTCGTTCGTAGAAAAGGCGCTATGTGGCGTCTTTTCTTATGGGGAAATTCTTCGGTAAATGAAATCATGTTACTCGCCTTTTATTCTTGCTTATTGCGATAGTTCAGCGGTAAATGAAATTATATCGGCGATTTTCAAGATATATCGACTTACCGACAAAAATCGTCAAATATAGCGGCCTATATGAAAAAAAGCGAACCACTCAGTGGCTCGCTTTTCTTTCTATTATTTCTTCTTCACTGGTATCCAAAGTTCAATTTGAGCGAACTCACTTTTATCTGCATGGGAACGCTCATCGTATAGTTCAAATTCATTAACGCCGCAATGTTCATATCCTGAATGCGGGAACCATTCTGAGAATACAGCATTCCACGTTTGGTGAATAGACGATACCATTTCTTCATGAGGAACTTTCGGCGTTGTAAATACAGCATATGTCGCTGCTGGGAAAGTACGCTTTGCAATTTCATTTGGTACATTTTCAAAGCCTGTAACTTCCATTCCGATAATATAAGTGAAGTCGCCCGTTTCTAAATTAAAATCAGTACATAATCCAAGCTCTACCCATTGGCTCGTATCTTTACGATTCGTAATCGTTGTTCCAAGATCTTTTTGTAAATATTCTTGCCAAAATGCTGGGATGTCTTGATGGTTTTTCCCTTCTTTACTTGTCGTCTTCAGTTCATAACCCGCCATTAAAAATTCTGGTTTATTTACAATACGATATTCCATTTGTATGCCTCCTAAATAAGGATTTAATTTTCTTTGTTTTACATTCACGCTGTAATACATCGGCGTTTCAATTTCTTGTTTTCGATATTCACTCGGTGTCATTTGAAATAATTTTTTAAAGGCTCTCGTGAACGTTTCGTGAGATTGAAAGCCATGCTCAAATGCGATATCAATAACTTTTTCATCCGTATGAGAAAGTTGATAAGCTGCCCGGGCTAACCTCCTCTTTCGAACATACTCCATTACTGTATCACCTACTAATGCTTGGAATACACGATGAAAATGCGACTCAGAAAAACCTGCAATACGCGCTAAATTACGCAGCGTCTGTTTTTCCATTACATCTTCCTCAATATAATCAATTGACCTTTGAATTTGTGTTTCATAGCTTTCCATCTCTGTTCACCCGCCTTATATGTATTATGATAAAAGAGAATCCTATCCAATTCTTGACGTTTTTTACTATAATTCCATAAAAAATTGTAACTTTTTTATATGTATTTCGTTGTTATGTATGAAGGGAGGGAAATGTAGTGAAACGCAAACAATCATTAGAAAAAATTTACTCCGAGCATATGCAAGATTTATTTCGCTATCTTCTCTCCCTAACCAGAGATTCCCACTATGCGGAAGATCTCATGCAAGAAACGTTTTACCGAATGCTCGTCCATATTGACTATTATAAAGGAGAAGAAATTAGGCCTTGGTTATTTACAATTGCCTACAACGCCTTTATCGATTGGTATCGAAAAGAAAACAGATATAAAACAACGACAGTTGAAGAATTCCATTTACCAAACGTACCAAGTACAGAGCACTCTTATTTTATAAAACACGAGATTGCTAGTTGGTTAGACAGTTTATCTTCTCTTCCTCTTGAAAGACGAAATGTCCTGTTACTACGAGATTACTACGGATTCTCATATAAGGAAATAGCAAAGATGACCGGTCTCTCACTAGCGAAAGTGAAAATTGAATTACACAGGGGACGAAAAGAAACGAAAGGCATAAAGGAGTGATTAGGATGGGTTGTACAAAGTTTAAAAAACTATGGGAGAAATACGAAAACGGAATGCTCACGCATGATGAACAAGAAGAGTTAGAAAGTCATATTGAGACTTGTGAAGAGTGTGAAGCGCATTTGGATGAATTGCTTGCGAAAAGTGAGCCGATAAAGAAAAGGTTACCACCACAAAATTTGAAAGT
This sequence comes from Bacillus paramycoides, assembly GCF_038971285.1. Taxonomy (NCBI): domain Bacteria; kingdom Bacillati; phylum Bacillota; class Bacilli; order Caryophanales; family Bacillaceae; genus Bacillus; species Bacillus paramycoides. Next base: position 1,104,822 of record NZ_CP152427.1, on the reverse strand, counting down.
CCCGTTTTGGAAAATAAAATGGAAACAGCGTTGGCAAACCGTTAGTTTTGTCCTTGCAGTTTGTATAGCAATCTATTTTGTCGGCCATTTTTCGTCTTCTCTTTACTTCTATAATATGAAAAAGTTAGTCGAAGTAGATGAGGTTCCTGCACTCGCACTAGAAGCCACAATGCCAAATAGTCGTTCCGCTGGAGGCAGCACAAAGATTAAACCCTTTTTCCGTACAGAAAATGAAATGAATTTATTTAAAACGGTCGGCAAAAAAGAATTTTCAATTGGGACAGTAACAACGCGTAGTTTCTTATCATCTGTAGCTATCACAAATCAACCTTTGGCAAACAGAGCCTATTCAAAAAAACTTTCCTTTGTTCACCCGAGAATCAAGCAAGACGATCATTTGAAAGAAATCTCTAAAAAAATTTGGAATACACTTGCAAAAGTACATGACGGAACCGTTGCTGAAGTAGCGGTATCTTTTGACAAATCTTACACTTTACAAGAATTAGAATCCATTCTATATAGCACATTTGAAGCACAAGAAATGCCGCCAACTCCTTTATGGTACGCTTTAGACACAGGGCAAGAAAGAATAGATGAAGAAGATTTCATCCTACATGGCAGAGAGGTTATCGGATTTTCAGAACATATAAATCTCCCTGATAATGAAGCAATACGACCGAAGACGAAAGAAGGTGAAGTAATCGAAATGATGCGTATTCTTTCTGAACATAAAAAAATTGTGAGTGAAGCTACTCAGACTCATGAAAAAGAGCTGAACTTAGATAAACGCTATGATTATGTAAAAGATAACGGCGTAAAAGTATACGGGATTGTCATTACTGGACCATCGAAAGAATTGTTAAAATTACAAAACTCGCCTCACGTTCGTTATGCGACTCTTGGGGATATTGAGGTTTGGAATTGGTTTGATCAGTGATGTGGGAAAAGAAGAGCATCTAGGGGTGATGCTCTTCTTTTTATTCCCGCTCCACAAACTTCCAAACTAAAAATGCTGCACATAGATAGGAAAGCCCAATAACTAAAAAGCTATAGCTTGCCCCTCTGTACCAATTGAATGATTCATTTAAAATGATTCCCATAATTGCTATACCGACTAATGCACCGATTTGACGATTTACATTTAAAGTTGCTCCAGCCATATTCCCATTTTCACGACCGGCAGATTTCATTACAATTGTAGTCATGGCAGGTACTGCTATACCGATTCCAAGATTAACAACACTATAAATGATTGCAATTCCTATATAACTCACATTATTTACTAGAAGCATTAATAATAAAGACCCTATACTAGCTATAAATAACGCTATGAATAATAACGATTTTGAGCTAAACTTAGTCACCATTTTTGCAAATAATACATTCCCAATAACAAATACGCTCATCATCGGCAATAGTTGTAATCCTGCTACAAACGGGCTTGCTCCATATGCTTTTTGCAAAAAGAGTCCGAACATAAATATGCCACCAAATAACGCAAAGTTTATTAGAAATCCAACTATATTCGCCGAGCTAAATGTCTTGTTTTGGAACAATACTCTTGGTACAACCGAGTTTTTTGATTTTCGTTCTGTATAAACAAAGAGAATAGTAGTTAATACCGTTCCCACTACTCCTCCTAAAATTTGAAACGAGGACCATCCATAACTTGGACCTTCAATTAGAGTAAAAGCTAATAATGTTATTGTAGTTATACCGATTAAATGATTTAATACGTTTATTTTCTCCTTTTTCGGTAATACATTAGGAATAATTACAAAGGCCATTAGAACACCGATACCCCCAATTGGAAGGTTTATAATAAAAATGCTCCGCCAACCAAATGTATTTACTAAAAGACCACCAATAAAAGGGCCTGTACCAGAGGCGATAGAGACAATTGCCGACCATATCCCAAACATTTTAGCTCTCTTCTTTTCATCTGGAAATGATACTACTAATAAACTAAGTGAACTTGGCATAAATAAAGCCGCTCCAACACCTTGAAGTACCCGGCCGATAATGAGGGTGTTCCCATTTGTTGCAATCGCACATAAAAGAGATGCGAATACAAAAATGATTAAACCAACCATATACATATTTTTTGCTCCATATTGGTTAGCCAATGCCCCTCCAGCCAATAATAATGCCGCAAAAGATAAAATATATCCATCAACAATCCATGCTGAACTATATAATGTCATTCCTAATGTTTCCTGAATATTCACCACCGCAACATTTACTACTGTCACATCTAACGTAGCCATAATAAAACCCATTGCCAAAGTTATTAAAATGACGATACCTGATTTCTCTTTTGTTTGAACATCTAAATTTCTACTAGCCACCCCATTCACTTGCTTACTCCCCTTTCAAAAATTAGTAATTTACCTATATATTCCTTTAGAACTATAATAAAGAAAGTACTTCATTTATAAAAGTACTGATTTTTTATATAGTACCTATACTTTTATATAGTAAGGAGTGTTTATATGGAAAATGTAAATGAAGAGATTTTATTAAAATGCCCCATTGAAAAAACAATGTCTGTAATAGGTGGTAAGTGGACTTTCTTAATTTTAAGAGATTTGTTCTATGGTCCTAAACGTTTTGCTGAGCTTGAAAGACGTCTAAATGGCATTAGCCCACGCACACTCTCTCTTCGCTTAAAAGAACTTGAACGAGAAAATATTATAAAGAGAACAATCTATTCAACTATGCCACCTCACGTGGAATATTCACTAACAAAAAAAGGGGAAACACTCCGTCCTATTTTTGACGCGATGAAGGACTGGGGAAATGAATGGAAAATATTAGGCGAATAAAAAGAAGGTATCATCTTATGTGATGATACCTTCTTTCTATTCATCCGAAATCACTTTCACATACATCCCTCTCACCGCTTTTTCATAAGCGATTTCGCTCATCTGTCTTATGTTTTCTGATACGACAGACGATGAAACAACTTCACCTTCACGAAGTAACGGAGGATCAATAAGACGGACTTTATTTTTCTGATACAAATCATAATCTTTTCTATCTTCTTTTGCTTTTACATTCGGATGAACTTTGCTTAATAAAGCATGTACTTCTGGATCATTACATTGCTGCAATTTCGAAATAAGCTCATCATCTTCAAGGAGAAAGTCATCTGCATGAATAATCCCTTTATGAAGAGCTAACTTTAGCGTTTTCACTAACATGTCGTTTCCGTAAATATTCATCGGTTTCATAAAGAAATCAATTACTTCTTTGTAATACGTTTCTGTAAACCATTCTGCCATTTCGACACTTTGAACAACCATTTTCCCATCTACAGCGACGACATCCTCTAAAAAACTGTGAACTTCTTCTAAAGAAACATACCCATATGTATACATATCTCGTAATGTATAATCCACTCTGTCTGCGCATAATTCTGGTGCTGACCTTTCGAGTAACGTCCATTTCGAATCATCTAACAAAATATCTTCATAGTTATAACCATACTTCGCAAGAATCGCTGGAATTTCTGATTTTTTCACGACAGAACTAAATATCTCTTCATGATAACTTTCATTTCTATTATCAAAAACATAATCAATCACATGAGAAAAAGCAGTATGTGATACGTCATGCAGTAAACCTGCAATTTGTTCTTCTACTGAACCACCTAGTTTTTTCACTAACAACATAACGCCAACTGAATGATCAAAGCGCGTTACATTCCATTTCTCGTTTATTAAGTAGCTTGCGCCATTTTGATGAATACCTTTTAGTCTTTGCACAGACTTACTTACAATTAATTCTTCTAACACTTGATCCACTTCAAAGTCACCGTATAGTACATCTGATATAACCACTTATAATCCCCCTTCATTTCAGCAGCGTCTTCTAATCGTACCTCTTTTATGAAATCGACATCAATATAAATATTAAATTAAAATATATTGATATTATATATACCTGTTATTTCTTTTAATTCATTTATTTTTATTGGGTGCTCCTTATGTGGAGCCTTTTTTTATTGAAAAATATGGGGACTTTCATTCCAAATCATGAACAGGACGCTAGAAATAGAAATGTACATATTTCGGCGATAAAAAGGATAAGATTTCCATTTTTACTCTTCTTTGATTTAATACAAGTATGGCCGTTAAGGGAAAGAGGGGAAACATGAAAAAGATTTTCTTCACCATTCTATTCATCATTATTGTATTCATTAGTTTAGGATATTGGAAATTCTTCACTTTATCTGGGGTTTCAGGCGGTGAAAAGATTCAATCCATACACTCGCCAGATAAAACCTATACTTTACATATATACAGACATAATGGCGGCGCAACGACTAGTTTTGCTATAAGAGGAGAGCTTGTAACAAATAATAAAAAATTTATGAACACGAAAAATATATACTGGAATTATCGTGAAGAAGATGCAACTGTACAATGGTTAGACGATCATACAGTTATGATTAATAATCATAACTTACATGTAGAGACGGACACGTATGATTTTAGAAAAAATGATAGAGAAAAGGACTGATTTTTATTAGTCAGCCCTTTTCTCTTTATCCCACTATTCAAACGTAACTTCCACCTGCACAATCTCAGATCTACTTCCCAGTCTTAATGGTGGTCCCCAGAATCCGAAACCAGAAGAAACAATTGCGTGGAATGCACCTTTTTGTGCGTATCCCCAGTCCAGTTCGTACATTCTTCTCGTTACGATATGATTCGGCGCCATTTGTCCGCGGTGCGTGTGGCCGGATAATAGTAAATCAACACCCGCCTCCGCTGCTTGTTTCAACTCGAATGGTTGATGATCCATTGCGATAACTGGCATAGATTTATCTACCGTACTCATTAGATTTTCAAAGCTTTGACGATCTCGCTCTGTTTTATCTCTTCTTCCGACGAGGTAAAATTGATCTTCAATTGTAATCACTTCATCTAACAGAATACGAATATCAATCTTATCCATCTCTTGTAAAAATTCAGAAACTGCTCGTCCATAATATTCGTGGTTTCCTAACACACCATATACGCCTAATGGAGCTTTCATTTGTTTCATAATTGGTCCCATATTTTTTTGAATGAATACACCTGGATGGTCATCGATAATATCACCTGGCAGTAAAATAATATCAGGCTCCATCTCATTTACATGACGGACAAGTCTTTTTAAATGCGAAACGCCAGATAATTTACCGAAATGCATATCAGAAGCCATCGCAATGCGTAAGCTTTTACGTCCCTCTACTTTTTTCGGTATGTGCACCTCGTACTTTCTAACTACTGGGCTATATGCGTTGAATACCCCATATGCAAAAATAAAGATAAACGCAAGTAACACGGTCGTACCTGTCCAAATAATTGCCGCTTCTTTCTCCACTGAAAACTGTAAAAGAAAGACCGTAATATTTGCTAACGGCAACAACATAAGCGCATATTGTATGACCGCAAACCAAATTGAACCTATCGTTCGTAGAAATGGCAAGAACTTAAACACTTGCACGAGAATGTATGCATATGAAATAAATCCGACTACGAAAGCGTAATATCCCCAAGATTCCCAGCCAAACACCGCATGAAGCCAAACCCAACCGTTCCAGCCGATGTAAAACATGAGTAGTGTGTATACAATTAACATAGTAAATATATTGAAATAACGAAGATTTTTCACAGTCAGCCTCCTTCTTGATTTCTTCTATTATATCTTGTTATGCACGTTTAACGTAAATATTAAGCACAGCAACCTTCACAATAAAAACCTCTAACTGCTAGATGCAAACCTAACAATTAGAGGTGCAATTCAAAACAAAATTACTTTTACAGATTTTCGTTATAGAAACTTGTTAATTTTTCAACTGCAATTTTTACTGGTTCTGGTTGGTCATATAAATCGTAATGACTCGCACCTTCCACAACAAGTAAATCTTTTTTCTCTGAAGCTGCTTTCTCATACAGCTCATGACCATCTTTATAAGAACCGAATGCGCCTTGCTTGCTGCCAACAATAATTTGTAACGGCTGTGTTAATAATGTATCTGCTAAATGGAACGCATCAAAACCAATTACCGATCCCATGCTCGTAAAGTTTAACTTATTTGGAGAGTTAACACTTTGTCCTCGCGGTGTTGTATAGTACTCAACTGCTTCTACAATATCTATATCGGTCATACCTGCCGCCTTTAATTCCTCCTGATTTTTAGGAATCCAGTTTGTAATCATCGCCTCTGCTCCGCGTGCTTCAGCAGTACGTTGTTTACCAATTGCCTCTAACACCCCAATTGGATCAGCTTCACGATTTAATCGGCCGATATTTGCCCCGACAACTGTGCCAACTGCTTTAATACGGCGCTCTGTCATTGCGGCATTTACCGCATAACCACCGCCTGCACAAACGCCTAACACACCGATACGTTCTTCATCTACATAAGGAAGGGTAGTTACATAATCTACCGCTGAGCGAATATCTTCAACGCGCGCAGCTGGTTCTTCCATATATCTCGGTGCACCTTCACTTTCACCTTGATACGATGCATCAAACGCAAGCGTTACATAACCTTGTTCTGCTAATTTCTCTGCATATAATCCTGCCGTTTGATCTTTACAGCTACTACCTGGATGCACACAAACAATCGCTGCATTTGGTTTCTTTTCCTCAGCACCTACAGGAATATTTAAAATACCTGCAACTTGTAATCCTCTTGCATAAAAATGAACATTTCTCTTCGTAACTGCCATATATAAAACCACCCTTACTTTATTTTTAATTTACACTTGTGAGAGTTAATACTCACGTGTATATTTATAATAAAGCGAGCAACCACTTGTTTCAATGACCACATTTACGCATTTGGGTGATAATACACACATAACGAAATATGTGTATCAATAACGGAGGAACACCATATGGAGAAAATCGATAGAAGAATTATAAAATCACAAAACGCCATTCAATCTGCATTTATCGATATGTTAATTGAAGATGGCTTTGACGAAATTACAGTAAAAAACATTACAGAAAAAGCAAATATCGGAAGAAAAACTTTCTACCTACACTACTTAGATAAGTACAATTTATTAGATAAAATTGTGGACGACCATTTAAATCAATTAAGAGAAATATGCGATATAAAACAAACAAAAGGCTATATAGAAGGAACTGTCATATGGTTTGAATACTTCAAAGAACACAAACCATTTTTCGCAGCGTTATTTAGAAGCAACAGCACATTATTATTTCAGAAAAAGTTCCTAACGTTCATCATGGGTGAACTAGAGAAAAAATTAAACACAAATACGTCAGTAAATAAAAACATTGATACACACATCGTCTTAAAGTTTTTAGGAACAGCTGTCATGGGCATTTTGGAATCTTACGTGTTGGATGAGATTGATAATGATGTTGAGTATGTTGCGATGCAGATTGGGGAGTTAATGAGGAGGAATATATAACAATGCAAAAAGGAAAATTTGAAGTTCAAATTTCCCTTTTTTATTTATGCTAAATCTAGTATACGTTTTAATTTATTTCTTCAACTTATCCGCCTTCGCAATAAATTGTGCTGCTTCCGCACGGCTTACCGCTTTATCTGGAGCCCAGCCATTATCTGTTCCAATTGAAATGTTTTCTTGTATTAAAATATTGGCATACTTTGCACCCCAATGATTATTTAAGTCAGCAAATTCTTTTGGTAGTTTAATATTTTCATTTCTTTCTAATTTATATGCATTTACTAACATAGAAGCCATTGATGCACGGTTAATAATTCCGTTCGGATTAAAGTTCCCCTTCTCATCACCTTTTACAATACCTGCTTTTTCAACAGCAGCGATATATGAAGTTGCCCAGTGATTTTGTGCATCAGGGAATGATGGCTTTGCATCTTTCTTAATTTCTAACCCTAAAACAGTTGCTAATATTTTCGCAGCTGATCCACGATCGATATTTTCAGCCGGAGCAAATGTACCGTCTGGCTTGCCGTGTACTGCTTCTTTATCTACTAAATATTGAACTGATTCTTGTGCCCAAGCTGGTACATCTGAGAATTTAGCCTTCTGTTGAATTGCACTCGCATCAATTTCAAACTGTACTTGATATTTATGATCATATTTAATTGCTGGAATTAATATATGCATTTGCATATTATATTTTTTCGAGAACTCACCAATTTCAAATTGAACAACTTTCGTACCGTTATTTGCTTTATCTTCGGAGATTACTTTTACATCATGGAATGTCCCTATTTTATTTGGATCTTCTACTCTAAGATACTGAAAATAACTACTATCTTGAACTGTTAACGTAACGATTTTTTTATCACCTTGAATCGTTACTTTTGGATTTTTTAAATATGTAGACGCAACTGATGTATCATTCGTTTGATCTTTATAAGTCTTTAAAATAACATCATATGTGCCATCTGCAAGTTTACTAGCTGCCTTCATTTCTACTGCCGCTTCTGCTTTCGCAATCGGTGCCATAATACCACTAAATGGAACTGCTAAAGTTGCTGCTATAACGAATGCATTCATATATTTTTTCTTAATCATTATCAACATGACCTCTCTCTTTATATGATTATACCCAACATAACCATCGTATTGATAATGATTATCAATGTCAAATAAAAATAATAATATTATTTCCTACATAAGTACGCTTTCCGCTCATTTTTAAATAATAAATAATGAGCCGTGTGCACTTTTCTTTCCAAATAATCGATAGAATACGAGCTTGATGGATCAACTAAATCACCTATCGCACCTGAAAGATGATCAATGACTTGCTGCAGTATTTCTAAGTTTTTCTTTTCACTTTCAGAATTCATTTCATCCATAATGTCACAAATAAGGTATTGAACTCTCCTTAAACGTAATTCCTTTTGCTCCACGTACATCTCCTCCTTATTAGTCATATTACGGTTTAAATATATGGAGTTATAGCTTAACCAATTCTAAAAAGTACAAAGGCAACCATCTTCGTAAAGATGGTTGCCCCTATTTTTATACTTGCATCGCTTTTTCTCTCAAAGCTCTTCTTAACAATTTACCTGTCGTATTCTTCGGCAATTCTGTTAAAAACTCAATACTTTTTGGCACTTTATATTTCGCTAAATGCAATGTGCAATAATGCATCAGTTCCTCTTCTGTTACGTTAGCATGTTTCAAAACGACGTAAGCGCGCACTGCTTCTCCTAAGTTTTCATCAGGAACACCGATTACAACAACTTCTGCTACAGATTCGTGTGTGTACAATACTTCCTCTACTTCACGAGGGTATACGTTATAACCGCCAACTAGGACGATATCTTTTTTACGATCAACGATATAGAAGTAACCTTCTTCATCCATTTTTGCTAAGTCTCCTGTATACAGCCAGCCGTCTTTCAATGTCGCTGCTGTATCTTCCGGTGCGTTATAATATCCTTTCATAACGTTAGGCCCGCGAACAATTAATTCACCGACTGCGCCGACAGGTACTTCTTCCCCAAGTTCGTTCACAATCTTGTTTTCTACATGCCAAATATTTGTACCGATTGATCCTGGTTTACGCGGACGATCTAGCGGGTTAAAGCAAGTAACTGGTGATGCTTCTGATAAACCGTATCCTTCTGAAACAATAACGTCAAAACGTTTTTCAAAGTTTTGCAGAAGAGCAACAGGCATTGACGCACCACCTGAAATACAAAGGCGAAGTGTCTTCACATCTTCCGCGCTCGCTTCTTCGAATAAATATAAATAATTGTACATCGTCGGTACACCAGCAAAAATCGTTGGTTCGTACGTGCGACAAATACGGAATACTTCTTTCGGGCTAAATTTCGGTAACATTAAAATAGTCGCCCCGTTCACAATCGGTGCATTGACCGCCACTGTTAAGCAGAACACGTGGAACATTGGCAGTGCCGCAACGACACGATCATTAGCAGTAAATTGTAAATAAGACGCCACATCGTTCGCATTACTATATAAATTTTTATGTGTTAACATAGCGCCTTTCGGTTTTCCAGTTGTGCCCGAAGTGTATAAAATAACCGCTACATCTTCTTCATCTAGCTCTGGGCCTTCGTAAGTTACATCTCCAGCCCCAATCATTGTCGTAAACGTTTTCATTTTTTCGGTTTCTGTATGGTTAAAATCTGATGAGGTTTCGCATATGATGATGTTTTCAAGTGAAGGAAGTCTTGTTGTAAGAGATTGTATAACAGATAGAAGGACGTCGAGTACGATGATTGTTTTTACATCTCCATTTTGTAAAATATAATGCATTTCGTCTGCTGTATAAATTGGATTAACTGGAATGACAGTTGCTCCAGTTTTCATTGTTCCGTATAAACCGACCAAAAAATGTGGTGAGTTTCCAACAACTAATGCGACATTGTCCCCTTTTCCAATGCCCATTGCTGCTAAATTGCCAGAAAACCTTGTGACCATTTTGTTTAATTGGTCATATGAGACCGACTGATCCATAAATATATAAGCCGGTTTATCCCCCTTCTTTTTCGCCGTTTCAGCCAAAGATTGAACGAGATTCACACAAACCCCACCTTTATAAAATTTAGAATATTTAAAAATTCTAAATTAATTATATTAAAAGAAAATTAAAGTGGCAAGTGTTATTCCATTAACTGCATATAAACAGATCACCTCCTCTTAGTTTACTTTGGAAGGATAAGGGATTTTTATTTGTTAGCACCTTATGAAACGAGTGCTAAAATCATTTCAGGATAATATGCACTTATCTTTTCTCTAAGTTTATTAAGTTCCTCTTTATTTAACGTCGTATGCTCCCCATACAAGTTGATTGCATCCGCTCCGTTTTCATGAAAAAACAATGTAACATACAATGTCGGTAACCCTTTATTGTCCTCATCTATCGATAAGACAAGATCTGGTGTTTTATTCACCGTACTAAACGTTTCATTTCTTTTCCATTTCTTATTTTGAAACATAGTTTGTATATCATCTATCTTTCGTTTGTTATCTGTATGCGTAAAATATATGACATGATCTCTCGCTGGCTTTCCAATAGATAAAAGTGTACGACTTGAGGAAGTTTCATCGTTACAGGCTGTCATTCCGATGACGAAGCTGAGGAATAATACAACGTACATTACCCTTCTCATTTCGATCCGCCTCCTTTTGAATATATATATTCCTTTATAAGAGGCAAATGTACTGTGATTTTATCGTATATGAAATTATATCGGCGATTTTTCAGATATATCAGCGCAACTTGAAATATATCAGCGATTTTCCAAATATATCGGTCGTAACTCGAAATATATCAACGATTTTTAAAATATATCGACTTACCGACAAAACGTGACGATTTACACAAAAAAAAGAGGCTGCCCGTTATGACAACCTCTCTCATTTTTAGAAGAACAAATGTAAGAAATCTTCTGTTGTAATATTACCGAAGTAGCGTTTAATATCTACGTCTTCTAAAGCTGCAGTGAATGCATCTTTATCAAATTGTACACCTGTTAGACGCTCTTCAATGTCATGCACATCTAGTGAGCCGAAGAAGTCACCGTAAATTTTACATTCCGTTACAGTTCCTTTTTTCACTTCAAGACGAACGTCAACTTGTCCAACTGGGAAGCGGTGTGAATGTTGTAAGTTGAACTTCGGAGATTTTCCATAGTTCCAGTCCCAATTTTGGTAGCGCTCTTCAGAAAGTTTATGAATTGCTTTCCAATCCTCTTCTGTTAATTCGTACGTCGGAATTTCTGTTTCCCCTTCGAAAATTGTTTCTAGAAGAAGTTGTCTAAACTCTTCAGTCGTCATTTTTTCGCTTAAGAACTCTGTAATGTTCGCTACGCGGCTACGGATTGATTTAATACCTTTTGATTGGATTTTATCCATTTTTACTTTTAACGCTGATACGACGTGATCGATTTCAGAGTCAAATAGTAACGTACCGTGACTGAACATACGACCTTTCGTTGAGAACTGCGCGTTACCTGAAATTTTTCTACCTTCAGCTAAAATGTCGTTACGACCACTTAGTTCTGCATTTACGCCTAATTTACCAAGCGCTTTCGTTACAGGCTCTGTGAATTTTTTGAAGTTGCTGAAACTGTCTCCATCATCTTTCGTAATAAAGCTGAAGTTTAAGTTTCCTAAATCGTGATATACTGCGCCCCCGCCTGATAGACGACGAACGACATGAATACCTTTTTCTTTTACGTAATCAGCATTAATTTCTTCTATTGTGTTTTGGTTTTTACCAATGATAATAGAAGGTTCGTTAATGTAGAACAGTAAATATGTTTCGTTAATATCTAAATTCTTCACACAATACTCTTCAATCGCTAAGTTTATTCTAGGGTCTGTAATCCCTTTATTATCAATAAATAACATCGTATCACCTCATGAGTTCCATACGTAGCCACTATGCGCTAGCGTAATATGGCCACTGAAAATTTGTTTTGCTTCTGTTACTAAATCAGATGGGTTGCCTGTATGCGGTAAGTGCGTTAATAAAAGTTCTTTTACATTTGCATCCTTCGCAATACTTGCTACTTCTGTACTATTCATATGCCCTGCTTTTGCCGCTTCTTGATGTGCATACATATTACACTCACAAATGAAAAGATTAGCATCTTTTGTGAATGGAATAAATTCAGGAATATAACTGGAATCTGCGCTATATACTACAGCGTCATTACCAGCTGTAATACGCATCGCAAAACATGTAACGGGATGAACAGTTTTTAAGAATGAAATCGAGAACGGTCCAACTTGAAGTGTTTCTTCTGGATTGTACGCGATTCCTTTCGTATGCGGTTCATGTGTTAAAGAATGGAATCCATTCTCGTCAAACGTATGACCGTATATTGGTAATTCCGGTAGTTGCCCTTTTGTCGCACTTGTAATTAATCTCGCATACTGCAATACCCCAATGTCTGCAACATGATCGTGATGATAATGCGAAAGTACAACTGCATCTATATCAGATGGTGTTATATATTTTTGAAGCTGTGCTAGTACACCACTACCACAGTCTACAAGTAAACGAAAACCATCGTGTTCAAACAAATACCCCGACGTTGCTTCTCCCGCTTCTGGAAAGCCGCCCCAAAAGCCGACAACAGTCATTTTCATATGTATCCATCCTTTCTAAAACCGAGTAGGAATGCATGTTTCACTTACATTCTACATTGTTAACTATAATTCATTTCCTAAACTTTTTCATTAATTTTCAATTTTGTTATAAAACAGTTGTTGACTTTTGTTTTTTGTACTAATACAATGTTAGTAAGAAATGGAAATGGAGGGATTGACATGATCGATCAACCAATGGAGTTTTTCAGAAATTTACCGACGAAAACTTGTGCGTACTGCGGGAAAGAAATTGATGAGCAGCATGAAGCATACCATAACAAATGTGATGACTGCGTTCACGAAGAATAGTAGTTTGTGAACAGAAAAAAACCTAGCAGACATAGTCTACTAGGCTAATAACATCGTATCCTTCATCGTTGAACCTTTCACCAAGAGCTCCAGTTCAAACTCATACAATTCTTTTTTTCGATAATTTTTCGTATGGATTTTATCCATCATCAGGTCGACAACTTTTCGGGCCATCTCATCGATTGGCTGTTCAATTGTCGTAATACCTGGCTCTGTAATCTGTGATAAAATTTGATTATCAAAACCGATAACAGCTAGATCATCTGGAATGCTCCAGTCATGGCGTTTCGCCTCTGAAATAATTCCAGCTGCTACTTCATCGCCTCCTGCCAAAATCGCGGTGGGATTTTTTTTGTCCTTTAATACTTCATGGAATATGCGCTTTCCGTCCTCCCAAGAGAAAACGCTTTCAATAAAATCAATCGCTTCTACTTGGCGGCTCTTCTCCGTTATGGCACGTAAAAAGCCCATTTTTCGCTGTTGACTAACGACTTTGGTTTCGTTTCCACGGCAAAAAATAAGATTACGATATCCTTGTTCTAACACATGCTTAGCAGCTATGTATGCTCCTTGCGCATGATCAAACTTCACTGTCGGAACATTTGCTTCCTCAATATATTCATTACATAACACGATTGGACCGTGCTGTAAGTATGGCTCTACATCTTCCCATTGATTTTCTAGTGAACATAGAATAATCCCATCTACTTGTTTCGTAGATAATAATTGTAAATACTCCATCTCTTTTTCCGGTAAATATCTTGTTTGACAAATAATCAGTTTATATTTATGTTCAGAAGCAGCAATCTCGATTGCTTCAATAAATCTACTGAAGAAAGGATTTGTAATCCTTGGAACTAGCACCGCAATTGTTTCCGTCTTTTGTTTACGAAGCCTTCTCGCCGCAGAATTAGGAACGAAGCCTAAATGCTTCATTGCTAATTGAACCCTTTTTTTCTTCTCATCTGAAACATATGGATGATTATTAATCACCCTAGAAACCGTTGTCCTTGATAACCCCGCTAATTTCGCCACGTCCTCTATAGTCGACACGAAATTCTCCCCCTTTGCATGAAAACGTTTTCTTAAATTGATTATATAGTATATTATTGGAAACTGCAATATCGGTTGTTATGATTTTACTATATTAATATTATACATAGGGAAAAGTATGTTAATGGGAGGGAAATTTATATTAGTTTTAGAAGTTTACAGGAGGCATATTTATTAAAGATAAAAGGAGATATTTCATGAATCGGACGGATCGTTTATTAGCTATATTAATTGAATTACAAAGAAGACAAACTGTTACAGCACAAAGCTTAGCGGAAAAATTTGAGACAAGTATAAGAACGATTTATCGAGACATGGATGCACTTAGTGAATCTGGCGTCCCACTTTTCGCCATGCCTGGCCATGGCTACTCATTAATGGATGGTTATTTCCTACCCCCCATTCAACTTACGCCTGAAGAGGCTGTTACTCTTTTATTAGGCGGTGATTATATCGAGAAAACTTTCACTTCTTCTTTTTCTGTACATGCACGATCAGCAAAAGAGAAACTTGAAATTGTTCTCCCTGCAGATCAACAAAAGAAAGCCCAGGAATTACGAGGAACTTTTCGTTTCCTTTCTCCTATATTTTCACATCAGCAATCTGAACAAGAAAAGCTAGAAAATCAACTTCTCTTATTGCAAGAATCTATTCAAAAAGAACAAGCTATCTCTTTTTCTTATCGGAAACCGAGAGAAACTACAAAAATAAAGCGGACCGTTCATCCTTACGGCTTAGTCAATATTTCAGGGATTTGGTACATCGTTGCCCATTGTTTACTTCGAAAACAAATACGTAATTTCCGTTTAGATCGAATGGATGGACTACAACAAGAACAAGAATTCTTTATAAAACCCGAAGACTTTTCTTTGCAAGAATATCAGCCTGAAAGCAACCGTACTGTGATGATTCATTTATTATTCCCATCCCATATTGCACATAAAATTATTGAATCACGATACTTCTTTATAGATTCATACGAACATAGAAATGATGGTTTTCACGTCTTTTTGAAATCAAGAAGCATAGATGAAGTGTTTCAATGGATATTGAGCTGGGGAAGCCAAGTGCAAGTACTTGAGCCACACGTTCTATCTGAAAAAATCCGTGATGAAGCAAAAAAAATGTTACAACTTTAATTTTTGCATTTCACTACTGACATAATGTTGTCAGCATTACTTCTTTATAGTAGGTAGTAACAAATACATTTTCATAAAAAGGAGTTAGTGATATGAAGAAATTTGAAGAGTTAGCAACGTACTACATAGAGGAATTAGAAAAGTACTCTATAGAACAATTTAGGACGAAGCCGTCTAGCGAAGAATGGTCTCTCGGTCAAATGTATAATCACTTAATTTCAGCTACACACATGCAGTTAGATGCAATTGCAAAATGTAGAACTGAATTGCCTTCTGTAACTAACAAGAAAACAGATATGGGAGAAAAGGTATATATGATGGGAGCTTTCCCAGACATAAAAATCAAATTACCAGATCATCCTGGATATACGCCTGAAAACCCAACTAATAAAGAAGACGTACAGAAACAGCTTCTAGAATTAATTACAATTGTTAAAGACATTGAGCCAACACTTTCTTCTATCCCTAGTGATTGTAAAGTCGAACATCCTGGGCTTGGTTACTTACATGCAGCAGAATGGTTCCAGCTTATTTCTATGCATTTTGCACATCATCTTCGTCAGAAAGAACGATTGGAACTTAAGGTTTGCTAAGTGTTAATATTTCCACTAAAAAGAGACTGCCAATATTGGCAGTCTTTTTACTACAATATGCACCGACTATACAATTACTCATAAAATCCCACTTTCTATCAATAGAAAACTCCTTTATTTCATTCAATGTAAAAACCCATCAATACGTCATCTCCATATGTTCCATCTTCATACTTTATTTGCTTTCTTTGTCTTCCCTCTTCTACAAACCCCATACGTTTGTATACCTTAATCGCCCTATCATTAATAGAAACTACGCCTAAGCAAATTTTCTCTAAACCTTTCTGCCCTTTAGCCCAACTAATAAGAAATTCAATTAGTTTTGTACCAATGCCTTGATTACAGTACGCCTCTTTAATTCCCATTCCCATTGTGCCTGCATGTCGTAAGCGGTTTAATTCATATCGATTGAAAATTAAAAAGCCAACCACTTTTTTATCTACTTCATAAACTATGTAAAGATTACCTTTCTCATTACTTTTCCGTATCTTTTCTCTTTCTGCATTCATATCATTTGGTAATTTCTTTGGAGATACTATAAAAAATTTTGTAGTAGTTTCCGATAATATAATTTCTTTTCTAATATCCATAATTGCTTCTGCATCAATCTCTTTTGCTAATCGTATCACTAAATCACCTCATACCTTTTTCTAAAAACTACAAAGAAGGATAGATAACGTGAGGATTCCCCTCTAATTCATTATTTTAACTCCTCCCACTTCGTCCAAACTTCTCTCCCGTTGATATGGTACCTATTATCCTCGCGATCCATAAACCCGTTTACAATAAACTCGCGTCTAATCGTACAAAAATCATCATGATATTGTTTTATGAATGTATTCATTTCTTTTTCCGTATATTGATTTTCAGCATTTAATTTGCTAATTAAATGCTCTAACAATGCTAATTTTTTCTTCTTTTGACCTGGAATCGATTTTAGGCGGCCCTCTTTATCGAAAAAGTTACGAATCGTCGTATCTCTGAATTTCATTTCATTTTCGGTCATTTTGTTATCCTCCATTGGTTTTTAAATAATACAACTTTATTGTTTGTCCTTACTATTTTTCTTCATTCTTTTACTTATAACATCAATAAGGTAATACCCGCTAATTAGCACATAGTAAACTACAAGTATTCCTAGTGCATCTTTTATATTTATATATTTTTCTTTATGAAACAGGATAGGTGAAAGGGCATAAACAAGAAAGATGATTAGCGGATTTACGATAAAATAATAAGTAAGATTTCCTTTCATCATATCAACTCTTCTATATCTAGTTTTCTCTATAAATTGTTGTAAATCCTTTTCTTTCGTCTCTATATCTTGTAAAAAGGTTTATATAAACTACAGAAAAGACCCCTACATTAAAATAAAAAAAGCACCGAAAAGGTGCTTTTTTCTACGCTTCAATCGATTGATTTTCCGCAATATTTCTAAATTGTCGTTTGTGCATCCAAGTTAATGCAGCAATCGTTCCAAGTGATAATACAACGATGAAAATCATGAGTACTCCTACGTTTTGCCACATAAAATTAAAGTCTCCACTTGATACGACTGCTTTCAATCCTGAGACAGAGTATGTCATTGGTAACCAAGCATTGAATGGTTGTAAAAACTTCGGAATCAATTCTAGTGGGAATGTTCCAGCACTTGTTGTAAGCTGAATAATTAATGTGATGATGGCGATGAAACGCCCTGCATCACCGAATGCTGTTACTAAACATTGAATTAATGCGATAAACGCTAAACTTGTAACGATGCTAAAGAGTATGAAATACGGAATACTTTGTACTTCTACACCTAATCCAAATAGTAATATAACATCCGCTACTATCGCTTGAATAATACCGACTGATAGTAACACGCCGAACTTACTAATAAACCAACTAAATCCTGATTTTGGAACGCCCACTGTATCACGTAATGGATATACGATTGATAATAGTAATGCCCCAACAAATAAACCGAGTGATAAGAAATACGGTGTAAATCCAGTTCCGTAGTTAGGAACTTCCGCCATTTTCTCCGTCTTCACTTTTACAGGACTTGCAAACATATCATACGTTTTATCCGTCCCTTTTACTTCACCAGTTTTCTCTGCCCCTTCGCCAAGTTTCTCAGCAAGTTCACCTGAACCATCGTTTACTTTTACGAGACCATCTGTTACTTTTCCTGATCCGTCTGCTAGTTTATTTACTCCGTCGATTAGTTGGGTTGAGCCTGTTGACATTTTGTTTAGGCCACCATTTAGAGTACCTAAGCCAGTTGTTACTTGATCAGATCCATCTGCTAATTGATTTACTCCACCTGCCATTTGGTTTGCTCCTACAGATAATGTACCTAATCCGCCTGTTACTTGGTTTGAGCCATCTGCTAATTTCGTTACGCCTACAGATAATGTTCCTAAACCGCCTGTCACTTGGCTTGAGCCATCCGCTAATTGATTTATTCCACCTACCATTTGATTTGCTCTTTCAGATAACGTTCCTAAACCACCTGTTACTTGACTTGAGCCATTTACTAATTGATTTACTCCACCTGCCATTTGATTTGTTCTTTCAGATAACGTTCCTAAACCATCTGTTACTTTACCTGAGCCATCTGCTAATTGATTTATCGCATCAATTAATTGACCGGATTCGTTTTTAAATTTATTTGCGCCTTCTTTTGCTGCATTTAAATTCTTTCCAAAACCTTTGAAATTTTCAACAAATCCTTTTTGTGCACTGGCTAATTCCTCAATGCTATCTGTTAAAGAGTCCAATTTCGCTGTATTCGGTAATTTGTTTTGCGAATCACTTGTTTTTTGATTTATTTCGCCTTTTAATTGCTTTACTTCTTCATTTAATTTATTTGTTCCACCTGCTACTCCGGTAGCTTTTTGCTGAACTGTCGCTGTACTTTTTACAGCACTTGTTATGAATGGTTATAACTGCTCTTGATATTCTTTTGGTAAACTTTCAATTTGCTTTTGTAAATTTGCTACATCTTGTACTGCATTTTTCACATCTTCTTCTGTTGATTGCGTAAGTTCATTTAACTGATTTACATTCGTCCCAGCTCCATCTATTTTCTCATTTACTGTATTCAATATAGAAGGGCCTTTCGACTGCATTTCCTCTAAACCTGCAGCAGAATTTTTCACTGTATGATTTAAATCTTCCAAACCCTTTTCAATTTTTTGAGAAGCTTCCTCTAATTGGCTTTGTCCCCCAACCAGTTGTTCCATACCATTTGATAGATCCGTTGTTCCTGTTTTTAATTCACCGGATTTACTTACTAATTTGTTCAAGCCATCTGTCACTTTCTCAGATCCATCACGCAATTCGCCAATTCCTTTTTGCATTTCACCCGTTTTGCCATTTAGCGTATTTAAACCGGCTGTTACTTTTCCTGCCCCATCTACTAATTTCCCAATACCTGTTTGCATCTCACTTGTTTTACTATTTAACGTATTTAAACCGTTCGTTACTTTCCCGGAACCGTCTACTAATTTCCCGATACCTGCATTGCTATTTAATACATGTAAACCATCTGTTACTTTGCCTGACCCGTCTACTAATTTTCCGATACCTACCTGCATTTCACCTGTTTTACTATTTAGCACATTTAAACCGTTTGTTACTTTGCCTGACCCATCTACTAATTTATTAGATCCATCTGCTAATTTCTGAACTCCATCCTTCATCTCCCCAGACTTCCCTTGAAGTGTATGAAGGCCATCCGTCACTTTACTTGAACCATCATGCAGCTCACTTGATCCGTCGTGTAGTTTACCTGCTCCTTCCGCCCCATCTGCTAACCCTTTTGAGACGTCTTGAATAGAATCAAACATTTTCTCTGCATATGTTTTCGTTAACGTACTTGATACTTCACCTTTAATTTTTTCAATTGCTGTTCCGCCAATTTGCGAAGATAAGAAGTTTAAGCTTTCGTTTGGAATGTATTCTAAGTTTAATGGTTTTGGATCGTCTTTTAATAATGTTGTAGCGTTACTTGAGAAGTCATCTGGAATGCGTACTAACATGTAATACTTTCTGCCTTCCATTCCTTTTTTTGCTTCTTTTTCACTTACAAATTCCCATTTAAAACTTGTATTATCTTTTAAGTTATCAACGAGCCCTTTTCCGACTTCAATTGGTTTCCCATCAAATACTGCACCTTTATCTAAATTGACTACCGCTACTGGTAAATCATCTAACTGTTTATACGGATCCCAAAAGGCCCATAAAAACATACCTGCATATAAAATTGGTACGAATAAAACCGCGATAATTGGAATTAATATTTTTTTGCTTTTTATAATTGCAGTAAACTCTTTACGAAGCAACTGATTCCATTTCATTATTTCTCCCCCTTTTCAAAATGACCAAATTATTCATTTGGTCATTTTATCCCAAACAAAAAGGCTATACCTATTCATTCATATGCCTTATCCCCGAATTTATACTATGCAACTTTTACTCAATATGAAATGAATATTTCTATGTTTCCCTCCTCAAATTAAATGTATGACCATGTTGTTCATTCGGTCATATTTTATATATAATAAAAGGATTATCTTAGTTTGACAATCCTCTTAATAAATAAAGTTCAAATAATTCTGCGATTTTTTCTTTTTCTAGCGGTTCATGATTTTTTTCCCAATCGAAAATAAGCGATACGTATAAGCGAAGCATAATAAATGCTGTAATTTCTGGATCACATTTGCTAATTTCACCTTTTTCAATCGCAATCTTTAAATACGATTGAATGAAAGAAACGATTTCTACATCTACTTGTTGCATCACTTCTTGTACTTCTTTCGTTCCCATATCGCGCTCTTCTTGAATTAACTTAATCATGAGCTGATGTTCTTTTCTGAATTCTAATATGCTATATAATGCTCTATGTACATTTTCAAAAAATGAAACATCTGAACGAATTGCATTTTCTGCAACTTGCTTCATTTCTGTAATTAAATTAGAAATAATTTCACCAAATAGCTCTTCTTTATTTTTGAAAAAAGTATAAATCGTTCCTTTTCCTACATTCGCTAATTTCGCTACTTGATCCATCGTTGTTGCTTTATAGCCGAACGCTGAAAAAGACTTTGTTGCAGCTTCAATAATAGAACGTTTTCGATCTATCGCCACATCGTCACCTCCAAAAATGACCAATTGGATAATATAGTCAATCAGTACATCTTTGATATTACCACACGCTTACATTCTATACAAGTTCTCTTTTTTATTATTTCCAGTATAAAAAAATTCCAGTCAAGTTATATCATACTGTCCATAGTGTATCAAAAAGTATACTTGTATGGAAAGCTAGAATATATTCATAATAATTGCTGGCTAGATCCCACTAGAAATTCAATAAAATAGACAGTGTTCTTAAAACAAAAAGTTTAAGAACACTGTCTTTTATTTTGACATAGAAAGTAATATTTTCTCCATCTCTTTCTTAGTTAGATCATCATTGATTATCTCTTCGTATATCTTTGTATCTCTTGTAAAAATATCATTCACTATGACAATTTGATAATCACTATTCTTACCTTGTGCTGGTACAAACATTTTGAGCCCTTTTAACTTACCCTCTCCATGAGAAGATTTATTATAGACCATTCCTTTCCCGTTTAAACTATAACTTTCTAGATTCTCTTCTCCAGGCATCATGTAGTGTAGTGGATCCTTATTACCACCTGCATACATTCTTGACTGATAAATTGTAAAACCATATTTCCCTTTTTTATATTCTGATTTAATAACTAATTCTATATCTCTTCCAAAATATGAATCAGCCCATTCTCTCTTTAACTCATAACCTTCAGGTATATAAGCCGGCTGCTTAATTTGAAATGGTACATGATTCTTCGCTTCTTCTATAGTATATGTTAAAGACTTCTCCAGCTTTTCTCCAAGCGGTTTTAGTGTCTTCTCAATAGTAGCTAGTCTTTCTTGATCAGCTTTCTTCAAGCGTTCAGGTTTATATTCCTTTGTATCTCCATCATAATTTTCAGGCACATTTTTCTTAACCATTGCTTTTTTACGAATTTCTTGCGCTTCCTTAAATAATTGAACATACTGCTCAAATTCTTCTTTCGTAAAATTCTTTTCTGCCAAATACAAAAAATCTGTATTCATTTTATATGACTTTATTGACATCCCCCATTCTCTACTTGCATTCTCCGGCGTACCTAATACTGTTTCTATCGCTTTTTCAAATGCCGCTTTAGATTGCTTGTTTTCTATAACCTTTTCTTTCTGTCTTTCATCCCCCTCAGTTATCCTTGCATTTAATAAAAATCCGCCTGCTATAGCTGCTATAGCAATAACTCCAAGTAAAGAAAGACGATACGATTTCTTTTGGAATTTTTTAATCATAACGATTCTCCTTTTTAGTGTTCGTTTATTTCTACTTAAACTTGCTAGGCTTGGTACTTGATAGGAATAATGTTCTAAAAGGGTAATAATTGTATGACCGTATGCAATTTGCTCCTCTTTATCTATAAAAGTAAGTGCATATGCATCACAAGCTAATTCTTGATCTTCTCGCATACAAAAATAGGCATACCAAAGAATCGGATTGAACCAATTTAATAGGAGTAAACTGTACATAATCCAATTTACAGCTACGTCGTTTCTCTTAATATGAGCTAACTCATGATAAAAGACATATTGTAATTGTTGCTCATTTAATACTTTCATATGTTTTTTTGATAGTAATACTTTCGGACGAAAGAAACTAAAAACAGTTGGACTCGCAATCTTTCCTGCAAGACGTAATGAAACTGCCTTCTTCATTTTCATAGACTGCTTACAGCGATTAAATACTGTAGCGACTTGTTCATCCGTAATATCCGGTTGTTTCTTTATGTAAGCATATAAACGTCTATTTGTAATAAACGTTATGACTGCTAATAGGATTACCCCAGCTAACCAAACATATAGAGCAACTTTGTATAAGGACAATGTAGTCTGTTGTTCCTCAATCGTACTTACTTTCTGTTCACTATTTTTTGTCACAGTTTCAGAATTTAATTCTAATTCTTCTGTATGTTTTATCTCGTTATTCACTGTATTCTCAGGTAAAGGTGTATTTTTTTGAATAACTTCCGATACACTAGAACTATAGGAGAATAATGAATAAATACTATAAGAACTATCCGGTGACCATGGTAAAAGGAGTCTTATCATTAGTACGATCCACAGCATATATTGCCACCGGGGCGTTAACTTATTTCTAAATAGCACTTTTATACATAGAATAAATCCAACTAATATGCTGGCCATAAGTGACGTTTCTATAAGCCAATCAAAAAAATGAGAAAGGTATACATTTATAAGCATGTCTATCATTGTTATCTATCCTTCCTCTTATTCTCCTCTGTCTTCTCATCTAAAATGCGTTTCAGTTCATTAATATCTTCTGAAGACAATTTTTCCTCTTTTAAGAAATTAACAAGTAATGGTTTAAACGCTGCGCCGCAAAAACGCTTTAGCAAAGATTTCGTTTCAACTTGTAAATAATTATCTTGTGATACTAACGGATAATAAGCATACATACGCCCTTTATCTTGATGGTAAGAAACGGCTTCTTTTTGTACTAACCGATTAATTAATGTACGGATTGTTTTCGGTTTCCAGTCCATTGCATCTTCTAGTTCTTCTATAATTTCATTCGCTGTTTGTGGAGAATTAGACCAAAGTACTTTCATAATTTCTAATTCCGCTTCAGATATTTTAGGTAATTGATTTGTCATAGTATAGTTCACTCCTTAGTATTACATTTGTAATCTACAATTAAGATTACAAATGTAATACTAAATTGTCAACCATATTTTAGAAAATATAATTTCCGTTAAACCTTACTTAACGACAACAAATTTCCCTTTTTTCAAATGATCAAATAAAAAAACAAGAAAATCCTTACATTTAATAGTAATATAGAAAATAGACAAGTTTATCAAAATAGTGGAGGCTTTTTCAGTCATGATGCGTGCGCTTCGTTTAAATATAAAGCAAGCTTTTTGTAGTCGTATTTCTCTAATAATGATGCTAAGTGGATTTGTTCTTATTTGCATTTATCACTATTATTATGTCATTCGTTATTTAGGAGACGCAGCGAATGGTCCTATATCAACAGATTTAAAATGGATTGGATTTCGCGACAATGAAATGGATGTTTATTTATTATTAATGCCAGTTATTGCGAGTTTCCCCTTTAGTACAAGTTACAATTCGGATAAGTCAGATGGTTTTAAACCATTTGTGAGTAGGGGGATTTCTCTCTTTCCTTATTCAGTAGCGAAATATATCGTTACGTTTTTTTGCGGAGGATTTCTTTATACGCTTCCATTCATTTTATCGTTATTATTTTGCAAATTAACCATTCCAGACGGAACACCTACGGCTGGTTCAGGCATCATAAATGATGATGGAATGTTCGCAAACCTATATTTAGATGCGCCTCTCACTTACATTACTGTATATATCGGAATTAATTTTTTATTTGCAGGTTTAATGGCCCTTTTAGGACTTGCTGCATCTGTATGGTCACAAAAAGACTATATGGCGATTCTCTTTCCATTTGCAGTTGCCTCCATTCCGTACGTCCTGCTAAATACAATACTTCCTTCAATAGGCGGAGCCCCTATTCATTTATATGATCCGAAACAGCCATTGCAAGGCATGTCACCATATATTTTATTGATGCAATGTGCTTTCTTCCTTTTCGTTAGCTTACTTCTGTATATACAAGGACTAAAGCGGGATAGAAAAAAATATAGAAGAAGACTGCAAAAAAGAGAACGATGTAGAAAATCATTTCAAGTAATTTCAGACTAAATCGTTGAACGAATAAGAGCGTAATTCCCTAAGTTAGTTTAGGGAATTACGCTCTTATTATTATCTTCCCCTTCACGGCGTACCTGCCACTCCCCATAAAATAACAACCGCTACAAAGTAAATCGCTTTAATACCTACAACTAAACATAATGAAATAATTGCATATTTACTTAATTCTCTCCTTGCACCTATTAAAGTAAAAATCACCGCCAAACTAAACGTTACATAGGACGAGGCTGTATGTATTAAGTTATACGTAAGGTCTAAATTTTGAGTAAGTTCTGTTACATCAGCTACAAATTGGAGCATGACGATCGTACTAAAAAAAATTGCAAGCTGATTTATTAATTTTCCATTTAACCATGCTTGCATTTTTAACCTCCTCATTATAAAAAACCGAATTTTTAATTAATTTTAACATGATTTTTACAGAAAAAGAACGCTCAGTATATCTCTAAGCGTTCTTTTACAACGATTTTAAGAAGCTTTCTTCAAGTCAATTTGAGCAAGTACTGGGTCGTGGTCACTTACACGTCCATGTTCTTTCATAATGTTTGAGTTTAAGTGTACTGGGTCTACAATTGTATGTGGTGCGATGTTGTTTGTTACTAAAATATGATCTAACACTTGTGCATTTCCTTCATGAATGTACGTGTAGCGGTTCTCTTTCGGCACTGTGTTTAACATATTTTTCAAGATTGTTCCTTCTAATGTTTTTAATGGTTTAGCGAATTCAAAATCGTTCATATCCCCTAACACAACAACTGGTGCATTCGTGTTCTTTTTCTGAATACCTTGTACGAAATTGTTTACTTCTTGTGCTAATTGAACTCGTTTTTCTTCACTCTTTAATACGAGCGGCTGCACTTTTCCAAATGGCGTTGCATCTCCTATTTTTGAGTTTAAGTGATTAGCAACGACGACAACGTTTTGTCCTTGGAATGTAAATTCTGCCGCAAGTGATTTTCTTGTACTTTCAAATAATGGGTTTTCATCTCCAATGCGAACGACATTTTTATCAAGTAACTTCGGTACTGCTGCTAATTTCACACGTGATGGGTTGTAGAAGAAACCGACGCGAATATTCGCTCCGGGTGCTCCTCCGTCTAGATTATTATGCGGAGCAATTTCTACATACTCATACTTTGGCCCGCGAATTTCTAGAACAGCATCAATGATACGTTTTGCACTTAATGAAGCATCTGTTGTACCGTCATTAATTGATCCATTGTTATCTTGCATTTCCTCTACACCGATAATATCTGGCATTTTTAAATTGTATTTAATAGAATACGCTAACGCTTTTACTTTTTCATCTGTTGTTTCTTTTTTATTCGCCGAGAAGTTTTCAATGTTATATGTAGCAACTGTTAACTTATCAAGACGCGGTTGAATATTTGCTCCCACTTGCTTAAATCCGCCGTCTACTACAGATGGTAATTCCGTTATTGGTGCAATGCGGAACGAACCGTAATCATATCCGACTACCCCTGTTATATCTCCAGTGAAAGTATCTCCTACTTTTGCTACATAATTACGAGGTACTTTTACAGAAAGGCGTTCTGGGTTTAATTGATTTTCATCTAATACAGATGTACCATATTTCGTTACAACTTTATTTCCGCCATTTTTCACTGTTACATATAAATTCCCGTTTTTCTGAGGGGCAATAATTTTTGGCTTTGGCATCGTAACGCGCATACCTTCTATACTTTCATAAAAGTCGATTGCATCTTCATTTGGATCAAATAAACCGAATGCATCATTATCGATAATTTGATCAGGGATTTTCACACCGTTTTCTCCAAGGATAATCGGTGCTGGTAAAGGTTGATCTTTTGTGATTACAGCAACGCGGCTCGCTTTAATTTCAGTCGTCGTTAAGTCTGTGTCAAACCTTTCTGCATATCCAGGTCCAACATATTCTTCTACTACTCCATCAACTTGAATAAAATCTCCTACTGCTACATTCGCATCCTTTTTGTACACATACATACCTTCTGAAGTAGCTGGATCATTATCTGGCTGATTATCTTCTATATAAAAACCATTTTTATCAAGCGCTGTTACAACGCCTTCCACATTGTAGACTTTCTTCCCGTTGTAAGGAGAAATATGCGATTTCCCTTGAATATCATGAATACGAACCTGTTCATTGTTTACGATAATAAATGAAAATGTTGAAATCGCTGAAGAAGTAAGCCCTTCTTTCTCTGCAATTGCTTTAATCACACTGTTTTCATTCACTACAATTTGTCCGTTATAACGAACACTTTTATTTGTAGGATTAGAGCCATCTAACGTATAGTAGATTGTTGCTCCTTCTGTATTCGTTGTTAATGTTACCGCTGTACCCTTCGCAACTTCTCCACCACTAGGCGAAGCTACTACATCGCTAACACGGTTTTGTCCTTCTCCTTGCAACTTATAAGCGGTTACCGATTTTAAACCTGGGCTACTAAAATATAATTCAAGCGTCCCTGTTAAACTAACTTTCTTCCCGATATTTTCAGGATGATCTTTCACGTTTACTGCCGCTCTCACATCGCCTTTTGGCAACTGAACAGGCATGATTTTGTCTGGATTCGTTTCATTTGGTGAATCCGCAATTGCTACGTTTGTATCATCAAACTTAGCTGGATCTTTCGTGTATTTAGAAGGACTTTGCGTATACCCAACAATGTATCCTTCTACTATCCCCTTTGTTTTCCCTTGCTGCTTAAATACTTGAATTGCTTTTTCTACTGACATAGAAGTAGTTTCTTCTGCTTGTACTAAAGTTCCAGTAAATGAAAGCAATAGTATGAATGATAAAAAGACACTTAACAATTTCTTCACAGCCATTTTCCTCTCTCTATTTCATATTTTCTCAGCATGTCTATCATATCAAATGATTCGTTATATAGAATGATATTTCGACAAGTTTTACAAAAAATTTATTTAATTTACAAGCTTTCAAACTATAATACAAAATAATAATTTTACACCTTCTACGAATGCACTCTATAATGTTAGAGAGAGAAAACAGAAAATATCGAAAGTTCATTGGCATGTAAAATGGATTCATTTGAATAGGAGTGATTGGATGGAAGTGCAAACAGAAACATACCGCGCAGCTATGAATGGAACATTAGAACGTCATTTTTCAGATATGATTGCCGTTATACCTACTAGAATTACAATTGAGCAGTTAAAACAGCGGCTAGAAACTATCGCTACTAAAGTTGATGAATTAAAAATTGTTTATAGTGATGAGACAAGCCTTATTGTTGAATTACATATGGATGAAAAAATCATACCGTATGAACTGCATATTGATGAGGCGAATGACCCAGAAGAATATAAAATGTACAATAGACAAGATGCTACAATTGTAGATCGTCATTTTGAAGATGCTGCTTATGGAACTGAAATTTTCACTCGTACGCTATTTGTAGGCGATGTACTGGACTGCTTTTTCCAGCAGTTACAGTTTTTATGGAACCTCGCCCCAGATTTATTCTTTGTGATTGATTCAAGTGCCGCAATGAAAGTGATATCTAGAAGCTATATTGAATATCACGTTGAAAATGAATTATTACCTGACATTCCTGACTTATACGTTATTCATTCTGTTTATGAGGACGATAAAGAAGGCGAGCCTACGCAATATTGGTTTCATACACACGGCCTTTTAAGAGCGGGCGTAACAGAAATAGAATTAATTATTCCAAATCGCATTTCTTCCTATTACGGCATTGGTGACCTCTTTCAAACGTTTGCGAATAATGCCGTTGAGAATGGACAAGTCCCTATGAATGAGCCTATCGTTATCGCACATAGTCAGCAAGGTTCTATACATACAGTAGCTGTTCCGTGGGAGAAAGGATTATCTTATATTGGGCATAAAACGAGTATGAATCAATTATCTTCAATTGAGGATGAAGAAGTGAAACTACAGCCAATAGATGCGCAAAATACATTCTTAGGCGGTATGGATGACCGAGATGAATACCATCAATCTCCATCCGTTCTCTTATTCCAATTTAATACTTCAGAAGAATATATCGAAAGCTTTTTCAAAGAACACGAGGAAGCTACAGGACTTATGTTCTATAAAACAAATAGTGAAACTGATCGTATGGCTTACAATGCGAAGAATACTTTCGGTTATTTCAGCAACATTTTTCACATTGAACAATCAAATGAAGATTTTCGTTTCCTCGCTAAGTTTGGTGTCTCCTACGAAGAGGGAAAAAGTGAACATATGTGGTTTGAAATGCAAAACATTACGGAAGACTTCATTCAAGGAATACTCATTAACGAACCATATTTTATAGAAGATATGCGTGAAGGAAATAGTTATCATTTAGATTTTGATAACTTAACAGAATGGGTTATTTATGCAGGAGATGCCGTTATAAAGCCAAATAACTTATATATGTTTATTGGTGAATAAGTAACAAAACGCCTTCAATGTGATTGAAGGCGTTTCACTTTATTGTGCGATTAATTCCGTATCCATTACTTTCTCCAAATGAGCTAGCACACGCTTTGCTGCTTTCTCACCTTGATCAATACAGTCCGGAAGACCAGAACCAGCGTAGGAACTACCTGCCAAGTATATACCTGGCAACTCTTTTTCCATAAATGTTGTGAGTTTCTTCATTCGCTCGTTATGGCCTACTGTATATTGGGGCATTGCTTCTTTCCAGCGGCTTACGACTGTAAACTCTGGATCCTCTGTAATATCCATCGTCTTTCGTAAGTCTTCTAGTACGAGTTGAAGAAGTTCCTCTTCTGTTTGTTCTACAACTGCTTCATCACCAGGTCGTCCAACGTAACAACGAAGTAGCATTTTTCCTTCTGGCGTTGTATGTGGCCATTTCTTATGTGTCCACGTACATGCTGTAATTGTGTAATCACTATTTCGAGATACGACAAACCCTGTGCCATCAATATCGCGCTGAATGGCTGATTTCGGGAAAGCCATTGCTACATTCGCGACTGATGTGGACGGGATGTTGCGGAAGAAACGAAACTGCTTGTACTGCGCAAACATAGATGGCAATACTTTATGTGATGTTGCCACTACGACCGCGTCCGCTTCTATTTCTTTTCCGTTACTAAGAGTAATCGTATAACCATCACCGAGTTTTGCAATTTTTTCAATGCGAGTGCCCTTTATTATCGTACCTTCATGCATCTTCATTTCAAGAGATTCTACGATAGATTCTAAACCTGTTTTCACTGTTTGAAAGATTCCTTTTTTCGGTTCAGTTTTCTCTTCTTTCGGAGCAAGCGTACGCATGCCGAGTGAAATACTGCGATGTTTCTGCTCAATTTGATACATTTGCGGAAATGTTGACATTAAGCTCATTTCATCAATATCTCCTGCATAAATACCCGATAGTAATGGTTCGATTAAATTTTCAACCACTTCGTTGCCGAGGCGATGTCTGAAAAAATGCCCGAGTGATTGGTCAGATACTGGCTTTGATCTCGGCATTAATAGATCCAAACCAGCTCTTAGTTTACCAATTGGGGAGAATAGCCCGGAAAATAGAAACGGCGTAATTTGCGTTGGAATTCCCATCATTGATCCGCTCGGCATTTTATGTAACCGATTGTTTACGAGGATAAATGATTGACCGGCCTTATTATTTACAAGTTCATCGCCAAAACCTAATTCTTTCGCTAATGTAGCTGCACTTTCTTTTCGTGCTAAGAAAGAGTCTGGTCCGCGTTCAATTGTAAATCCATCTTTTCGAACGGTTTGAATTTTCCCGCCAAGTTTACCCGATGCTTCTATCAGTAATGTATCGATCGGCAAGTTTTTGTCACGAATATCTTTTTGTAAATTATACATAGTTGTTAATCCTGTGATGCCACCGCCGATGACTACAACTTTTTTCCTCAAGCAAGCTCCCCCTTTCTTCTTACATTACAGATTCTTTTTTCTTTAATACAACGTCTGTTAAGCAATCAATAAATGCGTCCGATGCATTTGGCATTTCTGGACGATAATATTTCGCGCCAATTTCATCTGTTACAACTTTACACTCAAAGTCATTGTCATATAAAACTTCTAAATGTTCCGCAACAAATCCAACTGGTGCGTATACGAATGAAGTGTAACCGTACTTTTCATTTAATTCTCTCGTTAAATCTTGTACATCTGGACCAATCCAAGGATCTGGCGTGTTTCCTGCACTTTGCCAACCTACTGCATAGTTTGCTACTTCAGCACCTCTTGCAATATAGTCAGCCGTTTCATTTAATTGATCTGGATATGGATCGCCAAGTGCGATGATTTTTTCTGGTAAGCTATGTGCAGATACGATTAATACTGCTTTTTCACATTCTGCTTCTGACATACCGTTATATATACCTTTCACTGCATCAACCCAGTACTGGATGAATTTCGGTTCTTTATACCAGCTATCAATGCCGTGAATTGTTAAGTTTCCAAGTTTCTCAGCTTCTTCTTGTGCTCGTCCTACATACGATTTCACGCTAAATGTAGAATAGTGCGGCGCAAGAACAAGTGCGATTGCATCTTGTATACCGTCGTTATGCATATCTTTCACTGCATCTTCAATGAACGGTTCAATATGTTTTAAGCCAAGATACATATGGTACTCTACTTCATCTTGTACTTCATTTAAACGCTTCTCTAACTTTTTAGCTTGCTCTAATGTAATAGTAGCTAAAGGAGAAATACCACCAATTGCACGGTAACGCTCTGTTAAATCTTCTAGCATTTCAGGACTTGGCTTTCTTCCTCTACGAATATGTGTATAGTAACGTTCAATATCTTCTTCTTTATATGGCGTTCCGTATGCCATTACAAGCAAACCAATTTTCTTTTTCATACAGCAATGCTCCTTTACTTCGCTAACTGCCCTTTAGAGTATTCATGAATAAATGTAGTTAAACGTTTTAATGTATCTGGATTTACTTCTGGGAATACACCGTGTCCTAAGTTAAAGATATAACCTGGCTGTTTCATCCCTTGATCTAAAATACCTTTTACATGTTCTTCAATAACAGACCATGGCGCAAGTAAAAATGAAGGATCCATATTACCTTGTACCGCCTTATGAACGCCGCGTGCGCGTGCCTCTTCGATCGGTAAGCGCCAATCTAAGCCTACTACATCAAGCGGTAAGTCGTGCCATTCATTTACTAAATGTGCAGCTCCTACGCCGTGCATAATCATTGGAACACCCATCGTACGAACTTCTGCAAAAATACGCTCCATTGCTGGTTTAATAAATACGCGGTAATCCGCTACATTTACTGTTCCAACCCAAGAATCGAAAATTTGAACTGCTTTTGCTCCTGCGTTAATTTGCGCTTTTAAATATGTAATAACCATATCTGCTAGCTTATCCATTAATGCGAACCAAGCTTTCGGCTCTGCATACATGAACGCTTTCGTATTATGGTAGTTACGAGATGGACCGCCTTCAATCATATAGCTCGCTAATGTAAATGGAGCTCCTGAAAAACCGATTAACGGTACGTCTAACATTTCCGTCGTTAATAAACGAATCGTATCTAATATGTACGGTACGTCATCTTCTGGATTGATTTCCCCCAGTTTTTCTACGTCTTGTAAAGAACGGATTGGATTATCAATAACTGGGCCAATACCCGATTTAATTTCTACATCCACACCAATTGCAGGTAGTGGTGACATAATATCTTTATAAAGAATTGCTGCGTCTACGTTATATTGATCAACTGGCAACTTTGTCACGTAAGCACACAACTCTGGATTGTGTGTAATTTCAAATAAAGAATACTTTTCTTTTATCTTTCTATATTCCGGCTGCGAACGACCTGCCTGACGCATATACCATGCTGGTACATAATCAGTACGTTCCCCCCTACATGCTTGTAAAAATGTCTCATTTATAGTTCTTACCAAGACCCTTGCTCCCTTCCTTACCAATGCTTCGAATACGTTCGATATTTATCTTTTTTACTATACAGCTTGTAAAAACAAAATGCATAATATTATGTACGTTGTTCATTAAATTGACACAAACATTCTTAAAAACGCTTACTATTTTCACAACATTCTTATTATAACACAGAGAAAAACTATGGTTTAGCTACTTTTGACTTTTCTCCCTCACGATTCGTTTGTGTGTTATATGGCACAACGTAAAAACTCGGTTTTGAAAAGATGTTCACGAACTTTTCTTCATATTCTCCGGCACCATTTACAGTGGCTACATGCGTATGGACTCCATTTTCCACTCTATAAATACGATACATAATCCTATCATCAGGAAGTGGTGTCCAGCTTAATTTCGCTTTAAATAAACCGAAAGGGCTAAACGCTAATTTCATTTTCACATCTTCAATTTTGCGCAGACGAATCGGAGCACCGATTGTTTCCACACCTTCTGGTTTCATAAACTGCTCTTTCTGTTCTACATTTGCCTTCGTTAAAATTTTCTTAAATAATTTCGTTGCTAATGCACTTTCTCCTTGCAGCTGATGCTCTTGATCCGTACGGTCATAACCAATCCAAACAGCGCCTACTAGATTTGGTGTATAGCCAACGAACCACATATCTCTCGCTCCATTATCGTCATTTGGTAGTGAAGTTGTACCTGTTTTCCCAGCTAACGCCCCATTATATACACCGGCTTTCGCCGTCCCTTCTTTCACAACTCCTTCTAACATTTTTGTCATATACCAAGCCGTTTGTTTCGAGAAAATTTTCGTTTCTACTTTTGGCGATTCTCCAATGACTGCGCCGTGTCTATTTAACACTGTATCAATAACATGCGGCTCAATAATATCACCATTTGCTAAAAATGCACGATACATTTTCACAAGATCAAATGGGGAAACACCGTTTTTCAATCCGCCCAGCGCTGTACTTAAACCAGCATCAGCAATATGAACATTACCTTTCTCTAAATATTGCTTTCCTTCTTCAACCCCTAATTCGTTTAATAAAGAAACTGCAGGTACGTTTGCTGACTCTAAAATCGCATCGTACATCGTCATTTCTTTCGAATACTCATGGTTATAATTTCGAGGTTCATACCCTTCAAAAGAATGTCTTTCATTTGTTAATAAAGAATACGGATTATACTTTTTTGTTTCGAGTGCTGGCGCATAAACGATAAGTGGTTTTAGAACAGAACCAGGCTGTCTTTTTGCAAAAACACGATTGAACCCTCTCGGGACATACTTTCTTCCGCCAATCGCCGCTTTAATTCCGCCTGTACGATTATCCATTAATAAAAAAGCACCTTGTGCCCCCTCTTCTTTACCAGGGAAATTCCTTGCATCCTGAAACTGGTTATACGCTACCTTTTGAATTTTTTCATCCATCGGTACGACAAACGTATATCCTCCGCGAAGTACTTCTTGATGAGACAATCCGTATAAACGAGCTGCTTCATCTATAACCATATCAATATACGGCATATATGCGAGTTCATTTTCGTCTAAGTTTTTATATAAAGCAATTGTCTTCCCTTGGTAACGTACACTATCTTCGGCAGTCAAATAGCCTTGTTTATGCATAAGTGACAATACGAGATCACGGCGCTCTTTACTTTTCTCTGGTGAGAAATACGGTGAATATCCGTTTGGCGACTTTGGAAGACCTGCAAGCATTGCGCCCTCTTCTACTGTTAAATCTTCTACATTTTTATTAAAATACAACTTTGCTGCTGCTTGAATACCGTAAGCACCATGGCCAAAATAAATATGATTCATATACATTTCAAGAATTTGTTGCTTCGTATATTTTTGCTCTAATTGAAGAGAAATTGCCACTTCCTTCAACTTGCGCGTAACTGTTTTTTCACGAGTTAAAAAGACGTTTTTAGCGAGTTGCTGCGTAATCGTACTACCGCCTTCAACCTTATCTCCAGCTAACGTATCTTTATAAAGAGCACGGAATATAGACGGATAATCAACCCCTTGATGCTCATAAAAACGAGAATCCTCTACCGCAACAAACGCCTGCTGCACGTATTTTGGAATTTGCTCGATTGGTACGAGATCTCTATTTTCTACATATAATTTCGTAATTTCTTTCCCTTTCTGGTCAACGATACGTGATGAAGAGTGGAAAACGAGCTGTTTTTCATCCATCATATAGCCACCAGCTAACACAATAAGCTTATAAAGGACAATCGCTAATAGTAGCGTTGCTAACCCACCTAATAAAGTCCACTTTACTTTCTTCATACATCGGCCTTCTTTCCAAATGATGGTACATTTATTATTTGAAAAAGAAGTATCTTTATGTATATAATCTTCGAAGTTTTTTAAGAGAGTTGATATAATAGAAACAAACGATTAAGGGGGGCATTAAAATGAAGGCTATTATTTCATACGAAACACCTCTAGAACAAGCACATTTCACTGCAAAAAATGATGAAAAAGATATGTTTTATAAAGAAAATACAGAAGAATCTGTAGAAGGATCTCTTCAATATGATGTACTAGACGCTGTTGGCGAATTTAAAGGGCAACCTGGCTACATCGTTTGTAACAACATTTCTGTAACAGCTGAAGGTCGCCCAGTATTTGAAAACCGTTTTAAAAACCGCGCAGGTCTTATTGAAAACGAACCAGGATTCCAAGCGATCCGCGTTCTACGCCCATTAAGTAACGATACATATGTCATCTTAACGATGTGGGAAACGGAACAAAACTTTAAAGATTGGACAGAATCACGTTCATTCGAAAACGCTCATAAAAAACGCCCTGCACAAGCAGAAGGACAAGCTCCGGCGCAAGCACATCCACATGCGGAACAGCAGAAAAGTATTTTCTCTCGTCCGTCATTTGTGACTACTTTTGATGTGTTAGTTTAAGATTTTTGTATCGTGGTTCCTTCAAGGATGCGGTACATGAAATTATATCGGCGCAACTCAAATTATATCAGCGATTTTTGAGATATATCGACTTATAGACAAATGACGACACAAAAAAGGAAACACCACTACACAACGGTGTTTCCTTTTTCTTTATACCAATTATATATACGAAGCGCATCTTCTTTACTCATATGCTTCACTTTATATCTATGCCCCGCTACTGATACGACAGCTGTACATAGCTCGTCTTTCTTTTGAAAATGCGACTGACTGTATCCTACTGCTTGAACATGCCTTCTTCGCATGATTCCCGTATATTTTGCAAGGCCTCGGTATACCATGACTAACTGATTTTCTCTTATCATATAACCACTACTTGTATACCGGGCGTATGCAAGTAACGTAAATACAATGAAAAGTGGTATTAGAGTGAATAACGCAATATTTTGTTTAAAATATATACTCGCACCGATGATTGGCAATGCAAGCACCACACTTGTAATCCACCCCATTATTACGTAATGACGTAATGCAGCTTTCGGTAAGTGAACGATTTCCTCTTCCGTTTCATACGGCAACTGCAAATACGTAAGTAACTGCTGGACATCTTTCTTTTGCATAAAGGGATGTAACATCACTTCATTTCCAGCTGCTTCTATACTTTGAATGACTTCCACTTCGATAGAGCAATAACCGAAAGGCTGGCGGAGAATTCCTTCTTTCACAGTGATCGCTTGAATGCGGTGTAATTTTAAAACAAACTCTTTCTTATCAAATAACCCTTGTACGATACGAATTTCATTTCCTTTTCGCTCTATTTTAAAGTTCGCATATTTTAACGCATAGCCAGCTGTTGAAATGACCCACGAAACCGCCATTAAAATCGCTGCCATAACGATTAATTCATATACACCGTTATCCATCACATACGCTTCTACTTTATTGATGAGCCATTCTGGTAGAAATTGATTAAACTCTGAGTAAATAAGAAGTAATCCAGAAAACACTAATCCAAATCTACCAGATGTAATAGAGGCGAATAAAATTTCTTTCGCTGTTAACTGATACACTGTCTTACTATCTGCTTCCGCAGGCGCCTCTTCACTCACAGCGCTTCTCTCTTTATGTAATAAAGAGAGAAGTTCCTTCGCTTCCTCTTCTCTAATGCCAGCTAACATCACTTCTGGATCACTACCGCCGCCCGCTACTTCTATGTTTAGTTTCGTAAGTCCAAGTATTTGATAGATGATATTAGAAGACGTACTAATATTTTGCACACGTTCTTTATTTAAGTAACTTTCTTTCTTCACAAACACACCGTGCTTTATATGTAAAATATTATTTTCAACCCAATACACTTTGAAATACCATTTTATCGCTGAGAAAATTGCCATAATGAATAATACAAATAAAAGAACAAGATGTAAGAGATACCAAAGTTTTACTTGACCATCTGATCGAAATAAAACAAGAAAAATAAAAGGCAACAAAGTCGCAACTCGAATACCTAATAAAATTGTGATCGGATGTTGCCTCTTATACATCCTCATCACTCACTTTCGCAAGTTCTCCAATTTGTCTTTTCAGCTGCTCTGCTTCTTCCTTCGTTAAACCTGGAATACTATGAGAAGTTGCCGCTGTTGAAATATGTAATTCTGCTAAGTTATACTTTCTCATAATCGGGCCTTGTTCAATCGTTACGTGCTGCACACGAATCATCGGAATAAGTACGCGTTTTACAACGAACATTCCCTTTTGAATCTCAATCTCTTCTTCATTTAATCTGTAACTATAATAACGTTGACGTAAATTTGGAAACACAAAATAATCAAGCGGGATAAATATGATAGCGCCTGTTACTAATAAGCCAAACAACCAACCCCACCAATTAAAATTGATCATAAAAAAGAAATATGCAATTATGACTGCTAATATAACTGCCGCCCCAATTAAAGCGTGAATTCGCCACACTTTTAGCATATTAGAATGAATCTCCCTTTCTAACGGCTGCATCTCATCACTCCAATTATATGAATGTATTAATTATATATTAGTTGGTATATACATATTTGTAAAATTACCCCACGTTAACGGGCAGTAAAACTCCCAAAAAATTTCAGCTGGAGCAAAGAAGTTAGGTGGGAGTCGGGCTGCCCGTAAACGTCCGATTGGTGAGGGCTAATAATCAGTGGGGATGAATCTCCCACTGATTAAAGTTTCACTTTATAGTTTCTCTACATCGTATCGATTATTTCTTTAAAATTCCCTTCATGAATCGAATACACTTGAAACTGAATGTAATCTATTTCATTTGTATCTGGTTTAGCATATGGCAAAATGTTAAATTTAGAGGCTGATCTTCCTAACATATCTACAATCATTAAAGAAACATCAATATATTCGAAGTCTACACGGAATACTACTTCTTCCCCCGTACATTCATAATCTTTAATCGCATCATACGACTTATTCGCACTAATTAGCATCACTTTTAATAGTTGGTTTAAATTTTCTGGTTTAAAATTAATCATATACGCAGCTCCTTTTTCCAATAAAACACTATGAAAACAGTGTAATCTTATTATTTCATAGCTTTACACATCAATGATATAAAAAATAAAGCTAGTTTTTTATAAATTTTTTGATATAATTACTTACGGGAAACGGGAAAATATTTATTTTCCCTTGTGTTTTTATTTGCATCTAGTACTTTTGCTAGATGCCTTTTTTTATGTAAAAAAAGGTACCCTCATATACTTTGAGGATACCTTTTTCATCGATTTAGTGCATTTCAATAATTGTACCGTCTTCGAATACTTTGAATACGCCAGTAAATCCTGCTCCAGCTGCGCCTTCTATTTTATATGTCGTACGCACTCTAATTTGATAATATTTCTTTCCATTCTCTACTTGCGTATTTTCTAGCGTGTAATCATAGTCTTCTTTATATTCATTTTTAATATATTCTTTCGCTTTCTCAAAAGTAAATGCATTTTGATTCTTTCCTGTCTCTACTTTTTGGTTCTTTTCTGTCTCAGTTTTGCCGTTCTTTTCTGTTACTACCTTCTGATTTTTTTCTGCCTCAGTTTTGCCGTTCTTTTCTGTTACTACCTTCTGATTCTTTTCTGCCTCAGTTTTTTCGTTCTTCTCTGTTGCTACCTTTTGATTTTTTTCTGCCTCAGTTTTTTGAGTCTTTTCTGTTGCTACCTTTTGATTCGTTACTACATTTGTTTTTTGTGCTTTCGCTGCTTCACTCTTTGCAGTTTTTTCTTCTTCATTCATTTTAGTAACTAACCCTACCGCTTTTTTATTATATTCTTCAAGGTTTTTGTTATCTTTTGTTTCTGCAACTAGCTTATTTAAGATTTCTTTCGCTTCTGCATAATTTTTCTTATTTATTAACTCTTCACTTTTCGTCAATTGCTCACTATACTTCTTGTTTTGCTCTAAGATGGCTAATAATGCTGTTCGTTCTTCCTTTGCTTGTTTTACAAGCGTAGCATTTCCATTCTTCATGTTCTCTACTTTTTCAAATGACTTGATTGATTCTTCTATCTTTGTTTCTTCTTTTAACTTCACTGCTTCAATCATTACTTTCGTTTGTTCTACAAGCATCTTTGCATCTGAATCGTCTTTTTTCTCATCTAGCGCTTTTTCAAATGATGATAATGCATTTTTATATTCTTTATTCGTTAACGCGGTCTTCCCTTCATCCATTGCTTTGTCAAAATTTCCATTACTACACCCAGCTAACATTAAAAACGTAAGTCCAATTACCATTAATAACTTTTTCATTTTTTCTCCTCCTATATATCCCTAAAACGATAACAGCATATGTATAAAAGTCTGTGTAGTAATTAGACTGAAAATAAAGATGTACTTTGTGTGTGGGAAAGGAAGTACATTTCATTTACTATCATTACTTAAAACTCCTAAATAGTTGGTAGTTGGTTTTCTTCTTCTTTTAAAGACAGAAAGGAATTTTAATCATGTGCGTAAAGCTCTCACCAGGCTCTTTACTACACACACTCTTATACACATAGAAAAACTATTTTTAGGTTGCTATTTTTTTAGCTTTACATATTCTCGGTTTGTAACATACCAGAAAACAAAAGAAAACAAACCGTAACATAAGTTACCGTTTGTAACTTTTCTGTAACACAAATGTAACATAAGGTTTTTAAATATACAATAGTTTTTTTACATTATTTTCCCCTATCTATATCTTCAGAAAACAATAAACTTCAAATCCTTAGTATAAAAGCATACAGGGATCTCTCCTCATTATCATCAAGTTGAAAAGTAAACAGTACGCTGAAACAAAAATTCCCTTACGCTAAGCTAAGCTAAATAAAAAAGCCAATTTCTTTACATGAAAAGAAATTGACCTTTTATTTTATTCACGTTAATCCCTATGTATTCAAAAACTGATTCATAAGCCTCTGGAAACTACACACAACCGTTTATGAAACATTCCTAACATATCGCAAATCCAAGTTTTGAATTAAATAATCCATTCGTGTTTGAGATTAACCAAAAAGCCTACTAATGAAAGTAGACTTAAAATAATGCCGTATAAATTATATTTTTTTAGAGTATCCAATTAATAGTTTGTCAGTTCATTTTCAGGAGTTTGAATAATAACGGGATTTTTCTTTGGATCAATCCATCTTAAAATATCAATAACATTTCGTTTAACAAATTTGCTTCCAACTAGCATCCCTCACATCTTCACTAGTCGGCTTTCTAACAGATTTCACAAAACATTCCTCGCAAGCACCAAATGCAATGAAGTTTTTCTGTGCTTGTCTTAACGAGACTTCATTCGCCCCGCCTTCAAAGTCAGGATTGTTAAACTGAACCTCATCATCTTCCCAATAACATATATTACAAATTTCATATGTACCTGGTGGTTCTTCTTCTATTGTTCTATACCCGCAGCATGGACATGTATATTTCATTCTGTCACTCCATTATTCATTTATTTTTTCTCCCATATATTCCGGCCCATAAAGAATGTAACAGCGCAAATCATAGTTATTACCATGAAAGTAGTATTAGAATCTTCATATGTAGGTGGAATTCCAACCGTTACGGAAACAATAGTAAAAGCTAAAAGTAAATATAATAATACAGATATAATATAGCTTAGTTTAAATCGTAAAATGATAAATCTATACAATAGCTCACCAAGTAGACAGCCACCTAAAATAATAGGTACTCCGAAATACAATGTAAGGACTCCCATTTGCGCAGTAGATTGAATTATCTTACCAATTATGTTCGGGGAAGTCATCTCATCATTTCTTCCCACCCTATCAAATAAATCAAGTGCCGTTGCTGAAATAAAGAAACTTAATATAGAAAATGAATACGGTATTAAAAATTTGCTCACTCTCATTCACCTCGCTTTTCCTTCCACATATATTATTTATTATTTTCACAAAAAAAATAGCCCGCCTTCCGCAAAAGACGAGCCATTTTATTTAATCCTCACTTAACCTCTTCTTATACCAATCCTGCATTCTCTCCGTATCTTCTACACTCGTATGCTCTAATTTATAATTCGATGATGCGTTAGAGAATTTATACGTACATAAATCTGCTCGGCGCTGGAAGTATGATTGTGTCTTTTCCATTGATTGGACGTGTCTTCTTCTAACAAGTCCTGTATATTTTCCGACGCTGCGATATACAAGCGTAATTTGTTCTCCGTTTACACCGTAACCATTTGTTTTAAACGTTGCGTATCCAAGTATAAAGATGAGGATCGCAAGCGGAATGAATGCCCACATGATGTAATACTTTTCAAAATATATACTTATTCCAGTCAACGGGATTGCTAGCATTGCGAAAAAGATGAAACTATCAATAAGATAGCGGCGTAATGCTGCTTTTGGTAATGAAATAATGTTTGTATTCAGTTCGTATGGTAATTGTAAATGTGCGAGTAACTGTTGTACGCGATCTTTTCGAATGATAGGATGCAGTGTAACTTTTTCTTTCTCGTCACCCAGTCCTTTACCTTGAATGACTTCTACTTGCACAGCACAATAACCGAATGGCTGACGTAAAATACTTTCTTTTATCGTAATACCTTGAATGCGATGTAACTTTAGGACGAGTTCTTTTTTCTCAAGTAATCCTTGCGAAATGCGGACTTCATCATTTCTTCGATTCACTGTAAAATCTCCATGTTTTAACACGTAACCAATTGTAGATATAATCCAAGAAAGGACAAGCAAAATAGCTATCATGAAAATCCAGCCATATATATCATGTTCCATTACATACGACTTTACGCTATTCTCTATCCATTTCGGAATGTACTCATCTACTTGATGATACACAAAGAAGATTAACGAGAATAATAGTCCAAACTGACCAGATGTAACAGACGCTAGTAAAATTTCTTTCCAAGTTAATTTATATTCTGTCGCTTGTTTTTCTTCTGTGATGATTTCTTTTTCTACTGTATTTTCTGCTGCTTCGTCTAACGTTTCTTCTGCTTTCACTTCTGGAGTTGGCTCATTTAGCATTGCAATAAGCTCTGTTGCTTCTTCTACTGTAATACCAGCTAAGCTAACTTCTGCATCGTCGCCTCCGCCAGCTGTTTCAATTTGAATCTTTTTTAAGCCAAGCATTTGATATAACACGTTAGAACTTGTATTAATCGTTTGAACACGTTCTTTATTTAAGTAGCTCTCCTTCTTTACAAAGAGCCCTTGTTTTACATGTAATACGTTATTTTCAACCCAATACGTTGTGTAATACCATTTTTCAAACGCTGAAAAGACGGTGAGTAAACCGAATGCAGCGGGAATTAAATACCAAAATGGAAATTTTCCGTTTAAACTAAACATGAAAATAATGAGTGGGATAAAATCTGTTATTTTTAATTCTAATAACATCGTGATTGGATGCTGCCTCTTATACATCCTCATCACTCACTTTCGCTAATTCTGCGATTTTCGTTTTCAACATTTCTGCTTCATACATCGTTAAGCCTGGGATACTGTGAGAAGTTGCCGCTGTTGAAATGTGCAATTCTGCTAAGCCATATTTTCTCATAATCGGTCCTTGTTCAATTGTCACGTGCTGTACACGAATCATCGGTACTAATACGCGCTTTACGACAAAAAGACCGCGCTGAATTTCAAGCTCTTCTTCATTTAATTGATAACTGTAATAACGTTGACGTAGTTTCGGGAATAAAAAGTACGAAAATGGTGCGAACGCAACTGTTAGCCCAATCATCACATATAAAATCCACGCCCACCAATCAAACTTTA
This sequence comes from Bacillus paramycoides, assembly GCF_038971285.1. Classification (NCBI taxonomy): domain Bacteria; kingdom Bacillati; phylum Bacillota; class Bacilli; order Caryophanales; family Bacillaceae; genus Bacillus; species Bacillus paramycoides. The sequence continues at coordinate 1,061,654 of NZ_CP152427.1, read as the reverse complement.
TCATGAGGAAAAGGTAAGCTAACATGACGAGAATACCGATTCCTTCTTCCATTACAGCCCTAACTTTCCACACCTTGACCATGTCAGGGTGAATTTCATTTTTCAATGGATCCATGTAACCACTCCAAATCTAGTAATCTAATATATGAATACTCTCAATCTATATTTTACATAACTTTACAGAAAATTTGTATTTATTCTTCTTTATCTTTCTTCTCCGGAATAAAATATCCGAACCAAAGTAACCAAATGAAACCTATTAGTTTCATCCAACTTCCATCCGTTTGACAAGCCTCTATCATACCTGGAATTTTATACACTCCAATGAATCCGAGAAAACCGAGCCACCAGTTTTTTTGCATTTTCATCCTTATTCCCCTTTCATTACATTTTTCACATTTCGAATCCAAATTTCTTTATACTTTAGCTGGAATCCCATTAACATATAGTTGCTCATATTATCAATAACGAGCGCTAACGTATGCGCGTTTTCTTCTGTTCCATGTTTTGAAACAACACCAAGTTCCACACCTCGCTTCAATAAATCGTGGAATCCATTTAAGAAATCTTCTTGTATTTCAAATAAGCGGTTCTGATACTTTTCATTTCGCGATGCAGTTACGATGAATTCATTTATAACGCGTAATATTCCTTCTTGCCCTTCATATTCAGAGAGCATATGTAAACCATCTGAAATTAACTTTTCTGCAAAGTTTTCTTTCGTATATTGTTCTTTATCGAAATAACTCACGAAATGATACCCAGAAAAAATTTCTTCAAATAAAAAATCCACTAACGCTTCTTTAGAAGAAAAATGATAATAAATAGCCGGTTTTGAAATACCTACCTCTTTCGCGATCATGGAAAGACTCATCTTCTCAATGCCGTGCTCTGCCATAAGTTTAAATGATGCCTCTACAATGTTTTGCGATGTTTGTAAATTCTTTGTCATACTGTACCTCACTTATTTTTACTTACCGGTCGGTAAATAAATTGTAAAATAAAAAATCATCATTTGCAAGTTTGATTCAAAACTGTATATTACTTTTCAATCTACATTATGGATCTAGGATCATATTCCTTAATAATGACTACAATAACCTTTAATCTAGTTAAACTACAAAAAGCACCTTTGTGAGTGCTTCTTGTAATTTAATATTTAGGCCCCATGTAATCATAACTTTGATCTAGCGCTTTTAATAAATCAATCGCACCCTTTAACTCTCTTTTATCAGACTCTAATTCTCCCATCCTTCTTTCGATATCTTTTTTAAAAGATTCTAAATCACTAATGGTTTTTTCCCTACTCCAAGTTGAGACCAGCTTGATAAGAGTAAATTATGTACATTACTTACAACTCTTTTATTATGATTTAAGTCTTGAATCATATGGTCAAATTGTTGTAAAGCTTGGTTCAATGCTTCTTCATTTAAGTAAATTCTCGGCATCTTAATCTTCTCCCTTAATATTGTTGATCCGTCTTCTTATAATCATCGGCTTTCTTCTCAATAAAATCTGAAATTTCCGTTGCTGTTCGTATGTACCAAAAACTTAAATGCTCTACATGTGCACGTATATTATTTACTTTAGCTTCTACCCGTCTACTTTCAGCCGTTTCTAATAGTGTCATCATATTAGAAATTAACCTCGGTACTCTATCTTGAAATTCTTGTGCGTTTCGCTTCATATCTCTTACGGCTTGTTCTAGATTCTCTACCACTACACGAATTTCTCGCCCGCCTAACAACTTACCAGGTGAATCATATACTCTTTCCCCTGTATCTAAATTCAAAAGATATTGACTCGATAAATTCCCATCTTTACCCATCCGGAAATACTTATTATTCTGATAATGAAATCCAGGTTTATCTTTTACGGAGTCCAAAAAGCGATCAACTTCAAACAATAGTCTTTGTTCCAATGGTAATTTAGAAAGGGCTTCTTTCATAGCAGGTGGTGTAACAGCATAAGTTGAACCTATGTGACCATCATATGGACCAAAAGGACCATAACCGATTGAATCTGATCCGTGAACAATCGAAACAATTCTACCATTAAATTCTCCATTATTAGCTCTTTCTTGTAAATCAGGCGGTAACAAATGTTTTGCACTCGGCGCATTCCATGACATACATCTTACATTATCATTAGATGCCGCTGCATATTCCGCTAAAGCTCCCCCTAACGAATGACCCGTCGTATATATCTCCACATCATCCCTGTCCTTGTATGTATCCGTTACTTGTTTCATGACCCTTTCAGCTTGTTCGAATTGATTATGTGTTTCCCAGCGCTGATTCTCTTCATTCCAATATTTCTTTGAACCTTCATTCTCAGTCCCTGCTACAGGAGGTGCTGCTGGTTCATGAACACCTTCTCGTAATACAAAATGATTGGTATCCGTTTTTAAATCCTTCATGCCTTCCCCTGGCTTCATCGGAATGCCTAAAGAGTTTTTCTCTATAATTTTATCCCCTTCTGTACCTCGGAAAGCTACCATAACTTGCTTTTTCCCATCGACATCTCGTTCAAAGGCTACTGCATCCATTCCGGTTTGTTTGTCGTGGAACGTCTCGCTTACTTCCCATTTTTGTAAAGGATTACCTTTGTTGTCGGTGACCTCAATACTGTTTCCTAACTTCTCATCACCACGATAAGCAAACCTTGACATTTGATAATAACTAGAATCTAAAACTTTATCATTTTCATTCAAAACATTTCCCCTCCCAGATAATTTAATATATTCTAAATATAGAATAACATTAATGGAGGGATTTTGATTGAAAAAATATGGTATAAGATTATTCATTATCCTTACACTTATACTTTTAGGGGGATGCAGTATGAATAATAAAACAAATGAAGAAAAAGAAATAGTAGCAAAGGCAGAAGAGATAACCATTAAATATTTTAAAGAAAGAGAGGAGCTAGATGTAGTAATTACAGGACATGAGTTCTCCCCCAATGATTTTCAAACTGTTTTTATAGATGGACATGTTAAAGGAGATGAAAGCAAAACGTTTGGAGTAGGTGTAGAATATGGGGGTGGAGAGTATAATATAAGTTCTAGATCATACTCTAAAAATCTAAAATTAAAAGAATAATCATTAGACACTCACTAGAGTGTCTTTTTTACATAAAATATTTTAGCATATGAATTTTTTTTAACAAAATGATTGGTATCCGTTTTTAAATCCTTCATACCTTCCCTGGCTTCATTGGAACGCCTAAAGAGTTTTTCTCAATAATTTTGTCCCCTTCTGTTCCTCGGAAAGCTACCATAACTTGCTTTTTCTCATCCACATCTCTTTCAAAGACTACTGCGTCCATTCCGGTTTATCGTGGAATGTTTCTCCTACTTTTCATGTCTGTAAAACTTTTTTTGATCTATATAATCCTTTATCTCATAATTTTCACCTAAATTATTCCTACATGCTCCCTTTGCTAAATTATAATAAGTTTGATCTAAAACTGCACTTTCTTTCATTCTTTTACCCCTATAATAAATAGTTTATTATTAGAAGAGGGTGATTTTTTTTGAAAAAAAGGGGTTTTTGTTAATAGTAATTATAATAATATTTTTTATTGGAGGGTTGATGTATATGAACAAACAAAAAAATGATGAAGAAATAGCATTAAAAGAAAAAGCAACAAAGATCGCAATCCAACATTTTAAAGAGGATAAAAAACTAGATGTTACAGTGACAAAAGTCGAATTCGGCCCTGCAGATTTTGGAGTAATTTTTGTATCGGGTCATGTAACTAATAATCCAAATCGTAAAATAACTGCAGATATAAATTATAAAGATAAATATAAGGTTGAAAGTATTAGTTATGATGACTGAAATTAATATAAAAATACAATATATTTTTGTTGGGAATTTATATGAATTCTAATTATTTCATGTGCATATAAAGGCTAGGATGACTATTCAATAAGCCTAACTTCCAACATTAAAAATTTAAAACTTAAAAACTAATAACCTTTTTACTTTAGAGTCCCGTTTCTTTATACCCAGCCACACCATATTCTGTGGATATACACTTTAGTTAAGAGGAATATAACGCAACATTCATGGAGTGATTATTCGTGAAAAAATATGCTATAAGATTATTCTTTACTTTCACACTTATCCTTTTAGGAGGATGTACGATAGATCAAAAAAATACTGAACAACAAATCGTTAATAAAGCAACAGAAACTACAATTCAATATTTTAAAGAAAAAGAGAATTTAGAAGTGACTATTACGAATCATCGATTTCCTTCTAATGATATCGAAACTATTTTTATAACTGGTCATATCAAAGATGATATAAATAAGAAATTTACTACTTCAATTGATTATAAAGATGATTATAATATCGGTTCTATCTCTACTACTAATTTCAGCCTAAAACACTAAAAAGACAATCTGAAATTTTCCTTTTAAGCATTAATCATTAGAACAAAAAGACATCCTAAATGTGTGATTAGGATGTCTTTTTTATAAAACAAATCAGTTCCTATTTAGATAAACGGGAAAGAGTTTCATCTGTATTTTTATTATTTTCTTTCAAGACACCCCCTCCTTGTAAAAAATGATATATCCTAAGAACTGGGACAACATCATTGGAGGGAGAAAATGATTATCAAATTCAAAAGAATTAGTTTTTATTTCCTTTTAATCTTTGTATTTACTACTTTAGAAGGGTGCACTGTGGATAATAAAAAAGAAGAGCAACTAATAGTAGATAAGGCTACAGAAACAACCATTCAATATTTTAAAGAAAAAGAAAATCTAGATGTAGTGATTACTAAACATAAATTTGCTCCGAAGGACTTTCAAAGTGTTTGGATTTCAGGTCATGTGAAAGATGATAAAAATAAAAAATTTTCGGCAGATGTTGAATTCGCTAATGATTATCACATCGGTTCCATTTCCACATCTGAAGGTTTTGATTTAAAACACTAAATCTAACAGTTTCACTTCAACATAACTATTTAAGTTTGCTTCTTTCTTTCAGGATTGTTCCTTATAAGAAAGAAAAACTAAAAAGCACCCGCTACCAGAAAAAGTGAGTGCTTTTTTCACTAAAAACATTCCTTCTATCACGATATTTTATATAATCAAGATGTCATTATTGGAGGATAAATATGGATATTACAATCAAAAAAATTAGTTTTTTTCTATTCTTTATATTTATTTCAAGTATTTTAGGGGGATGTACTATAAATCAAAAAAATGAGGAACAACAAATCGTTGAAAAGGCACAAGAAAAGACAATCCAATACTTCAAAGAAAAACAAGAATTAGATGTAGTAATCACTGATTATAGATTTGGTCCAAGTGATTTACAAGGCATCTTTATCTCCGGCTATATAAAAAATGATGAAAGCAAAACATTTAATATTACAATAGAATACGGTGGAGATGAATATACAATAGGTTCTATCTCTACAAGTGAAAATTTACATTTACAATAATAAAGAAAAGGCACTCTTTTAAAGAGCCCTTTCTTTATCCCCCACCACACAATGTTCTGTGGATATAAAATTTAGTGAAGAGAAATATAACGCAACATTAATGGAGAAATAATAATTGAAAAATTATTATTTAGGACTAATCATAATTTTTACACTAATATTTTCAGAGGGATGTACTATGAATCAAAAAAACAATGAAGAACAAGTAGTAAAAGAAGCAAAAGCGACAACCATTACATTCTTTAAGGAAAAGCAAGATTTGGATGTAGTAATTACTGGGCATGAGTTTGGTCCTAAAGACTTACAATCCATTTATATCTCTGGACATGTCAAAGATGATAGAGACAAAACATTTAATATAACTATTCAATATAGCGGAGATAAATACACGATAGGTTCAATTTCTAAAAGTAAAAGTTTAAAATTAAAATACTAACAATTCCCATAATTCCCATCTAAATCATTCCTATATGTTCCCAATGATTTTCAAATAGTTTTTATAAACGGACATGTGAAAGATGATAAAAATAAAACATTCTCGGCAGCTGTTGAATACGCTAATGATTATCACATCGGTTCCATTTCCACATCTGAAGGTTTTGATTTAAAACACTAAATCTAACAGTTTCACTTCAACATAACTATTTTAGTTTGCTCCTTTAATTCAGGAGTGTCCCTTATAAGAAAGAAAAAGCATCCTAAATCACAATTTAGGATGCTTTCTTTTTAATTCCTATTTAACAATCGCATACGATAACAATTCATCGTCACTTCTCCGAGTCTTTGCAGTAGTTGATAGTTCGCATATGCGCCGACTGGGGCACCGATTATTGGTACGAGCTGAAGCATTTTTGCTAAATCGATATAGTCTCGGTACTCTGTTTGGAACTTTTCCCAGTCCATATGATTTTCTCCTTCTGTGTCCCACGTTTCGATTGCTTTCCATATTTCTTTTCGGTGATCATCACTTGAAAAGGCAAGCTGGAAGACGTGAAGGATAAAAAGGCGCTCTTCTTTGTTACTCGTATCAAATCCGTACAATGTTGCTGCATCGAATAAAAATTTAATTTTAATTCCGAGTAAAAGCGGAAAGTCAGCAAGGCCAAGGAGAATACCGCCAGCTCCCGTCCCTGCTCCTTCTGCCGCTGCTATTTTTTTGTACTCATCCATTTTTTTACGTACTTCGTCGTCTCTTCTTTGCAATGACCAGTGTGTCTCTTTTAATTTCGGCTTTATAAAGTTTGATCCGGCACTAATCGTTTGCACCATCATCCGAATCGTTTCCGTTAATACTTTTTGCACTTTCGCCGGAATAAGCTGTTGTACTTTCGTCTGCACTTTCTTTGAGAACCGTGTCATCATAGAAGAATCTTTCATGAATGTAGCTTTCCACTGCTCCAATTCTTTTATAACCTTCTCTTCGTATGTAATCATAGGTTCATTCCCTTCAATTTAAACGCTCAATACGTTTCGCCCCGTATTGATAAACGAAACCGATACTAAATACTATGCTTACGACTAGTAAAATTCCCGTCATCATGAAATCTTTCGTCGCAAGGGCGAATATAACTGTAAATACAACGCTGCCGATAATAAGAATTGCATTTAATAAAGTAAGAAAATCTTTCTTCTTCTCTTCTCCCCCTACTGGGTACAAATCAAGCCAAATCTTCATGCGGTGATGTTTCCATAAAGTTAATAGCTGATAACCGATTAAGTATAGGAAAATAAGGCTTACGATAAATCGTCCATATAAAAACGGAATAAAGTAAAGAATAACTCCTCCAAGGGCGAGCAGGCGCACATATAAACCGAAATAGTTACCAGATCGTAAAAATGTTCTCGTATATAAGTATAAATATGTACGCTTTTCACCAATCATCGAAAGAATGAAATCGAGCCATTTTCTCCGTGCTACTCTTTCTTTTAATGCTGGTACATCAACGAACATATTCGCGATGCGATACAGCAGCATCATCTTCTTACCTTCTTCAGAAATTAAATACTCCCAGTTTAGCGGCTTTCCCTTCACCATTTGATGCAGTACTACGAGGTATAACACCATGAGAAGGACGATTCCACCAATAAACATAACGGAAGTACGCTCTACAAGGAAATAAACAAATAAGCCGTTTAAAATAAAACGAATGAACCAATCAGCTCTTTGTATATTTTGGTCTGTTAAAAATGACTTTTCCCACGCTACGAATAAGTTCCACGCTTTTACGATGACAAACGCGAGTACAATCCATATGTAAGCCGCTCCTGTTTGCTTCATTTGCTGGAAGTATAACGGAGCAAGCGCTGCCGCTACGATTGCGATTATGTATAACTGAATCATGAACGTAAAAAGAAACGCCTTTGTAAAGTATGGTTTTAATTTTTGTTCAACTGGCAGCAAGTAAACGAGATCCGCTTCTTTTAATAACGTTTGTATCGATCCGGCCGTTAATACGAGTCCAAGCAACACTGCCATAACGAGCGCAGTTGGAAACGAAGGTGTTAACATTTGTAACCATTGCTGGTAATAATACGCTCCTGCGCCGATGATGAATACGAAAATAAATTTCAAATGATCATTAAATACGTATTTACTATATGTACGAACTTCTTTTAGAAAGTGACGAAATCGTTCTTTCCATAATGCTGTGCTATTCATAATCTTCTTCCTTCGTTAATGCAATATAAATATCATCTAACGTTGCACCTGGCATATTAAACTGTGATTGCAGTTCAGATAATGTTCCCTTCGCTCTCACTTCACCTTGATGCAGAATAATGAATGAATCACAATAACGCTCTGCTGTCGCTAAAATATGTGTACTCATTAAAATGCCCGCGCCGCTCTTTTTCATTTGATCCATCATTTGAAGGAGTGATTGAATTGCTAACGGGTCAAGCCCAACGAAAGGTTCGTCCACAATGTAAAGAGATGGCTCCACTAAAAACGCACTCATAATCATTACCTTTTGTTTCATTCCTTTTGAGAAATGAGACGGAAACCATTTTAAACGATTTTTCATGCGAAATTCTTGTAATAGTTGTCCTAAGCGTTCTTCATATTGTTTTTCATCTACACCATACGCCATCGCTGTTAACTTCAAATGTTCTTCTAGCGTTAGCTCATCATATAATACTGGTGTTTCTGGGATGAACGAAAAACTAGAACGGTACGCTGTCATATCGTCACGAATTGTTTTCCCATTAATTGTGACAGTTCCTTTTTTCGGTTCCATTAAACCGATAATATGTTTAATCGTCGTACTTTTACCCGCTCCATTTAAACCGATTAAGCCGACAAGTTCGCCTTTATTAACAGAGAACGAAACATCTTTTAGTACAGGTCGTTTCGTATATCCTCCTGTAACATTTTCTACACGTAATAACTCGCTCATACGACACCACTTTCTTCATTTATATTCGTTCTATATTCATCTTACCAAAAATTACGCTGTACTACATAGTATCGATGCGTTCAAAAAAAATTTAAATTTGTTCGCATATATTTTTACGAAAGCGGACATCATAATTATTGAAGAAGGAACACATTGAAAAAGCAACCACCTATTGATGAGTACAACAACATAGTGAAGTCATCATGAAATGGGGTGTCCATGTTGGACAAAGAAATTTACACATAACCAGATCATTTGTTTCATTTTCGAAACGGGGTGTCTCCGAAAGAGCATATACTGTTTTAAAAAATAAACAATTTCATTTTATAAAAGATTGCAATTCATTTCACTTGAAAATGGGGTGTCTCCGGCAGAAACTTTAGCCGATTTACCGTGCATTTCTTAAATAAATGAGGTGTCTGCGAAACGTAAATTACGATAATGCTTTTTCAATCCCTCTTCAGAAAACAGGAAGCTGAGTCAGCTTCCTGTTTTTCGTGTTTGTTCTCTTATGTAATTATGGTAAAATACGGCTAAGGCTACTTGAAAGGATGAGATCAATGAATCATACAGCGGATAATTGTATTTTTTGTAAAATTATTGATGGGCAAATCTCTTGCTCAAAAGTATACGAAGATGAACATGTGCTTGCATTTTTAGATATTAGTCAAGTAACAAAAGGACATACCCTAGTTATTCCAAAAGTTCACAAACAAGACATTTTTGCGTTAACGCCAGAAATCGCATCACACATTTTTTCTGTCGTTCCGAAAATCGCAAATGCGATTAAAGCAGAGTTTAATCCAGTTGGCTTTAACCTACTTAACAATAACGGCGAGAAAGCTGGACAAACTGTGTTCCACTTCCACCTTCATTTAATTCCACGCTACGGTGAAAACGATGGTTTCGGTGCTGTTTGGAAATCACATCAAAATGAATACACAATGGAAAATTTACAAAACATCGCCAGTACAATTGCAAATAGTGTGAAATAGTGACACTATAATAAGAAGTAATACATAACAAGCCAATTTCCTAACGTGATTAAATATTGCACGGCTTGTTTCTTCACTTAAGATGCTAGGGAATGTGCACCGCACACTTTTCTTTCCCTTGTCTTAAAGATATGCATATTTTTTCACATCATGAATACGAACAAAAAATAAGGAGGTCTCCTTTTATGTCAAAAGCTAAATCCTTTATTACAGGTGTCATTTGCGGCGGAGCAGTTGCTGGACTAGCCGTTCTTTTCTCTACTCCTTCTTCTGGTAAAGCTATGCGCGGTAAGTTAAAAGAAAAAGGAAATGATATTAAAAAGACTTTAGCTGATATTACAGCTGATACAAAATTATTAAAACGTCAAATCGTTGAAACTGCTTCAGAAGGTAAAGAAGTGTTTCAAGAATTAAAAGACGATATGCAAGATACAATTTCGAACTGGAAGCAAGATATTTCTCAAAACAAGCGACACATTGAGAGAGAGATTTTGGACATTCAAAAATCAATTGAGAAACTACAAGAAGCTGTTCCAGAAAAAGCGTAAACAAATTCCTGCTTAGTTTTTTGCATATAACAAATATTTTTTATATAAATTGACCTTAACACGGCATATCACACAGATATGCCGTGTTTTTATGCATTTACAATATATGTTATCAATTAACATGTATGGACAACACATGTATTCACGACTCATAAAACGCTTCCATAGTTATGCATGATTTGTATAGAATGTCATTTTTCCGAAAAATTTTCACAATTCTCACAAAAAGACTTTATTAATTTTTATTTTACTGGCATAATAGATAGTAATGAAAAAGAATGTTAAAGTGGGTGAGTAAATGAAAAGTGGAGAAAAAGATTACTCGGTAAAAGAAGCGATGATTTTCAGCCAACGCATTGCTCAATTATCGAAAGCGTTATGGAAATGTGTAGAGAAAGATTGGCAACAGTGGATTAAGCCTTACGATTTAAACATTAATGAGCATCATATTTTATCAATCGCTTATCATTTAAAAGGGGCTTCTATTTCTGAGATTGCTAAGTTTGGAGTTATGCACGTATCAACGGCGTTTAACTTCTCGAAGAAGCTGGAAGAACGCGGCTATCTTGTATTCTCAAAAAAAGAAGATGATAAACGAAATACGTACATTGAGATTACAGACAAAGGGGAAGAATTACTACTTCGCTTAATGGAGGAGTATGATCCTGAAAATAACTCTGTATTTAATGGGGCTCTTGCACTTCGTAATTTTTACGGTAAGTTCCCAGAAAATATCGAACTTATCGCTATCTTGCGTAACATTTACGGACAAGACTTCATCGATATTTTTGAGAAATCATTAGAGAATATTGAGGAGAACTTTACGGAATCCGATCAGAAGTTAGTTAAGAAGTAATCTATTTATTTTTTCGCAATCATGCTTAAGAATTCATTCATAAGCGGCTTAAATAAACCTTGTTTTGCTAGCGCTTCCGCAGTTTCGTGTACTTCGAGCTGATGTGGAAGCGCTTTTTCAAATTGATCTAACAGCGCATCGAACAAAAGAAGCCCTTCTGCCTTCTCCACTACATATTGCTCGTTCAGTATTTCACAAAGATTTAGTATACGTTCAATATCTTTTTTACGAGCTTTTTTCTTTATGATCAAAGAATAAAATGGACACTTTTCTTCATCAATCATTTTAAATAGTAGGTCTACGTAGTATTCAGCTTGTTCTAATCTTCTAACAACGTCCATTTTCTCCCTCACTTTCTAACACAAAGTCTTCTATTTCTGAATTTTATAACACGAACAAAATATCGTATGATACAATATATAGAGTATATGTATTTTAGCCAAAAGGAGGTCTCGCCTCATGACACTTATAACAGTTGTTTTTGTCGCATTCGCACTTCTTGTTATATTTTACACGAATTTCATGACACATACACTGTGTGAACGAAAACAAATAACTGCGAGCCGCCAACCCGGTGTCTTTCGGGTTATTAATGTATGTATAACAATTTTATTAATTTCTAGTTATATAGAAATTATATTTCATGGAAAGTGAGGAAGGAAGCCCCTTCCTCACTTTTTTCCTCTATAAGCAAATTATACCTACTATAACCAATAAAATAAACAGTACAAGTAATAAAATAAGTTGAGAATTCATCCCCATCCCCTCCTCTTTTCTTTATATGCGACATGCGCCCAATAGGCTACACCTTCAAAATCTGACACGCACTGGTTAATTTTTCTTTATCAATATGAAATCGAGTCGAAATATGATATATTAAATTTTGTACATATTGCTTATACTATGAAATAAATGACACGCATCTTAACTTTATCCTAAAGCCTCGGTAAGCCCTGTTAAGCGCGCTTTACCAATATACAAAGCAAAAGTATCAGTGAGACTTAATCGGGCTCTTATGAACTAAAATTCATTGGTGTAGGATAAATTAAAAATACATAATAGTAGGAGTGTTTATCGAATGAAGAAAGCTATGCTTGCCTTAGCCGCAACAAGTGTAATCGCATTATCAGCATGTGGAACAGGATCATCATCAGACAAAATCGTTACATCTAAAGCTGGTGACATTACAAAAGAAGAATTCTACAATCAAATGAAAACACAAGCTGGTAAACAAGTACTAAACAACATGGTTATGGAAAAAGTACTTATTAAAAACTACAAAGTTGAAGACAAAGAAGTAGACAAAAAGTTCGATGAAATGAAAAAACAATACGGTGATCAATTCGATACACTATTAAAACAACAAGGCATTAAAGAAGAAACTTTAAAAACTGGTGTGCGTGCTCAATTAGCTCAAGAAAAAGCTATCGAGAAAACAATCACTGATAAAGAACTAAAAGATAACTACAAGCCTGAAATTAAAGCAAGCCACATTCTTGTAAAAGATGAAGCAACTGCTAAAAAGGTGAAAGAAGAACTTGGACAAGGTAAATCTTTCGAAGAGTTAGCGAAACAATACTCTGAAGATACTGGTTCAAAAGAAAAAGGTGGCGACTTAGGATTCTTCGGAGCTGGTAAAATGGTTAAAGAATTCGAAGATGCTGCTTATAAACTGAAAAAAGATGAAGTAAGCGAGCCTGTGAAATCACAATTCGGTTACCACATCATTAAAGTAACAGACATTAAAGAACCAGAAAAATCTTTCGAACAATCTAAAGATGACATCAAAAAAGAAATCGTTCAGAAGAAAGCACAAGACGGCGAATTCATGAACGATCTTATGATGAAAGAAATCAAAAAAGCTGACGTAAAAGTTGACGATAAAGATTTAAAAGATCTTTTCGAAGAGAAAAAAGCTGACGCTAAGAAAGACGAAAAGAAATAATGAAAAGCTCGGGATTAGCCCGAGCTTTTTTATGTATCCTCTTCATTAACGAAAGTTTATTTTGTCATTCATTTAACTAAAACCATCTTTTATGCATTTCACTTAAAAACGTTTCTGTTATTTTACATCCAGAACTTTCTCCGATAATAGAGTCAATCCCGCAATGCGGACAAACTGCTGTGTTATCATCATCCCACCACTCTGTAATTTTTTCTGGATGGAAAATTTCTAAACAATAGAAACAACCACATATAACATCCTTTTCTAAGTGCTTTCTATTACGAGAACAAAAACAATGTGCTTCCTCAAAATATTTTTCCATCAGTATCCCCCTATTCCTGATTTTCTGCTTTGGTTTACTTACATTCTCCTTAATAAAATTACAATTCGCCCTTAAAGAAAAACACAAAAAAACCTTGATTCACGCCAAACGGAACCAAGGTTTATCTTATTATCATTGATTAAATGAAAAAACTATGTTAAATTAGTACAGAAACACGTTTTCTAAAATACAAATAACATATTTATCCGTATCTTAATTGTACACCAAAATACATCTTCAGTCAACCTCTATTTTTCACTTTTAAAGGAGTGCTACCGTATGAATAAAAAACTTGATCAAGAGCAAAAACGATTGGATACCGTAATCGAAACGATTACGCAGCAAATTGATAAACTGGAAAACGAAACTGGCAGACGCCGGGCAGAAGTAATCAATATTCGTAAACACTTTTGGGATGACGTGAAAGTGAATACTGATACTTTTGATGATTACCTTGAAACAGTTATCAACTTAAGACAACAAGCTCAGTCACTAGCTGTTACACAAATTACCCATAAGCACACCTTTAATCGACTTGCCGCATTAAGACGTATGCATAAAGCACCTTATTTCGGAAGAATTGATTTCAAAGAAGAAGGAGAATCTGCTGCGGATCAAATTTATATCGGCGTCGCTACACTTACTGATGCAAGCGGAGAAAACTTTCTTATATATGACTGGCGCGCACCTATTTCGAGTGTGTACTACGATTATCCACCAGGACCGGCTGAATACAGTACACCAGGCGGCGTAATCCACGGTAATGTGGAGAAAAAATTACAATACATTATTCAAAATGGCGAGATTGATTCTATGTTCGATACGAGCCTTACAATTGGTGATGAAATCTTGCAACAAGCGCTCGGAAAAGGTACGAACAAACATATGCAAAGCATCGTTGCTACGATTCAGCGCGAGCAAAATGAAATTATTCGTCACGATGAAGGCCGACTACTTATCGTGCAAGGAGCTGCTGGTAGTGGTAAAACGTCAGCTGCCCTGCAACGAATCGCCTACTTACTATATAAATATCGCGAATGGTTAAAAGCGGATCAAATTATTCTCTTCTCCCCTAACTCTATGTTTAATAGCTACGTTTCTAACGTACTACCTGAACTCGGTGAAGAAAATATGCAGCAAGTTACATTCCAAGAATATTTAAACCATAGACTAAGTAAGTCATTTGACGTTGAAGATCCTTATGAGCAATTAGAATATATGTTAACTGAAACGAATAGCCCTACCTATAAAACGAGAAATGCGAGCATTCGCTTTAAAGCATCTACTCCATTTTTCGAGATGATTAGAACGTACAGACAATCTCTTGAATCTTCAGGTATGCTATTTAGAGGAATGAAATTTAGAGGAAAGCTAATTGTCTCTGCTAAAGAAATTACAGAGCAGTTTTACAATACTGATTCCTCCCTCCGCTTCCATAATCGAATTGAAAAGTTAACGGATTGGCTAAATAAACAAATAGATGAAATTGAAAAAACAGAACTGAAAAAGCCTTGGGTAGAAGAAGAAATTGAATTACTGAGTAAAGATGAATACCAAAAGGCTTATAAATATTTACAGAAAAAAGGAGAGTTTGACGACAACTCCTTCCATGATTTTGAGAAAGAAACGAAAGTACTCGGTCGTATGATTGTCCGTAAAAAATTGAAGCCACTTCGTAAAGGCGTTCAAACATTGCGTTTCATTAATTTCACAGGCATATATAAACAACTCTTCACAGATGCATCATGGGTTACTGGAGAAAAGCCGAAAGAATGGGATGACATTTGCTCTTTAACAGTAAACATGCTCGATGAAGGAAAGCTATATTACGAGGATGCGACTCCATTTTTACTTTTAAAAGAATTAATCGAAGGCTTCCAAACGAATAGATCGATTAAACATGTACTCGTAGACGAAGCACAAGATTATTCACCGTTTCAGTTTGAGTTTTTAAAACGTCTCTTCCCTGCTGCAAGAATGACTGTACTCGGAGACTTTAACCAAGCGATATTTGCCCATGCGAGTGAGACGGTGAACTTCAATACACTTACTAGCTTATACGGACCAGATGAAACGAACGGTATCAACTTAACTCGTAGCTATCGCTCAACAAAACCGATTATTGAATTTACACGTGCTCTCGTACCGGAAGGAGAGAACATTCACGCCTTTGAACGTGATGGTGAGAAACCTACAGTGACGGAAGTATCGAATGACAGCGAACTGCACAAGCATATTACTGCCAAAGTTGCTGCACTACAAAAAGAGCAGCACAATACGATCGCAATTATATGTAAATCTGCCGCTGAAAGCGCCGCTGCCTACGAAGCACTTCGTCATATCGAGAATATTAAACTCGTGAAAAGTAACTCAGCCGAGTATGAGCAAGGCATTGTCGTAATCCCTGCTTACTTAGCGAAAGGTATCGAATTTGATGCTGTTATTATTTACAACGCTTCTAAAGATGTATATAGCGACGAGAGCGTTCGTAGATTGTTCTATACCGCTTGCACGCGTGCAATGCATGAATTGCAACTTTATAGCGTTGGCGAGGTTAGTCCTTTTATACTTGGGGCTGATTCGGAGAGTTTTGAGCTTATAATGAAAACACCTTGATAATTGAAGTGAGCCCCGAAAACGGGACACATATTAAAACACCTCCCGAATTCGCATACTAAGTATGCAAATTCAATGGAGGTGTTCTTTTTATCATTTAGACTTGTAAAATGCTTCGTATTTCTTCTAAACGTAAATTTGTAAACTTTGCAATATTTTCGATTGGCATTCCATTTTTATGCATTCCACGAATTAATTGAATCTTACCTTCTTCAATCCCCTCTTTCTTTCCTTCATTACGAGCATGAGCGAACTTTGCGGCTTCATCCATCAAAACTTTCTCTCTTGCCTCATATGCTTGTCGGAAAGAAGAATCTTGACTCATACGCTCCCATTTATTCATCGCTTTTTGTAAAATCGGATCTTGGTTCATCGCAATGTCCTCCAATGTTTGGGTTAGTTGTTCATCCTCGTTTGCCGGAAGTAATAATAACCAACGAACAAACAAATCTTCCCAAGGATTTACTTGTTCATTCCGCCACTGTTGCATAAGTTTCGAAATCTCTACGATGTGAACTTCGATATCACTACTCAATATTTTATGTTGTTGTCGATTCCATAAAACTCCTGTTGTATGGAATGCCTCGTATTCAGGAAACATAACGAAATTTAACAAATTGATTGTAATTGTTTTATGAAGAGAGCTGTATGGCATTCCCTTTTGAAGTTGAGCTGTGTATAGCCTTCCCCAATAATATAAACTGCGTTTAATCATATCATGATTATTATTGAGTTGTATTTCTACATTGACTTTTGTTCCTGTGTCTAATGTAGCTGAAATATCTAAGATAGATAACTTATCTTCTTCATGTTCCCTGTGTAAATGTGGATCTGCAAATTGTAACGAAACAATGGGTGATTCTAAAGAATCCTGTAACATCGCATTTAAAAAAGCAATTAAAATATCTTCATTTCCACTTGTGCCAAATAATTGTTTAAAAGCAAAATCAATGCGTAAATTCACTAATTGTTGGCTGGACATGAAATTTTCTCTCTCCATCTCATAAGAGGCTTTTCTTTTATTGTACATAAAATAGTGATACGCATGCAAACACGCACTTACTTAAATTTCATAAAACGCCCTGTATTTGCAGGTTATCACATCACTTCTCACGATGCAGACATTCTTACGATTGACGTACTTCTATCCTCACCTTTATTAGATCCTGACACTTCCGAAAAAGATGAAGAAGAATACACTTATTTAAACACGAAAAGAGGGTTATTTATCATAACCCTCTTCTACTATCTCTTTACGTTTGTACTTGATCATAATAATGAATTCTTTTATATGCAACTTATATAAGTATTAAGGTGTTTTTCTCATTCTAAATGAAATATCTTTACGCCTATACACACTCAGTACAATCCCCATTATAAGCGCATGAAATACAGTCGGCGTTAATCCGTAGCTAATAAAAGGTAAGGATATAGCAGCAAGCGGCAATAATCCTAGTATCATTCCAACATTATAAATGAACTGGAATACAAAAAGAGTCAATCCACCAACGAGCAGCAATTTACCGTACCGATCATTTATTTTATAAGAGATGACTATTAATCTTGCTACAAAAAGAGAAAGAACGAAGACAAGAATTAACGCAAGCCAATACCCATAATAGTAAGTCAAACTTGCAAATACAAAATCAGTATCCGGAGCAGGGATGAATTTCATATCTCTATATGTACCAAACCAACCTGCTGATGACATTACCTCTTTTAATCGTATATACATAAATCCTGCGCCACCTGCATCACTCTCAGGATTTAAATACCCTAAAAGTCTATCTAAGTGGTATCCTGAAGACCATGATACGGATACCTTAATAATAAATAAACAAATAGGTACAACCGTAATAATCAACGACGTTTTCTTTCCTAGCTTACTCCACCAAAGCATAACGAATACCATCGTAATATAGATAAAAATTGACGAAAGGGTGGATACAATCAAAAATAAGTACAAAGAAAATAAATATAAAACCACAAGATGTATAATCTTTAACCTACTATTATTAAAAAAAGAAGCCCAAGCTAGAAAAAAGAAAGGCACTGCCATTAGACAGTCAATTGCAATTGGACCGATTTGTATTAACGGTTCTCCAATCATTGAAGCGTTTGGAAAACAGTATAGTATTAACAGGACAACTACTCCGATTATATAAAACAACCATCCCATTCTCTCTAATTTCCGATAATCAAGTAACATCATCCCAATCGCTGTTACAACACCGAGAATAACAAATATCACCTTATTTATTATTACATCATTCGTATATTCAAAAACCAAAACCGGCAAAAACCCTAACCCCATAGCAGCCACTAACAAAGTAATTAAGAACAAATCCACCTTTGGCTTATGCAGTTTATTAAGTTCTTGCCCTAGTTTAACCGGACTTCCCATTTGCTCCACAGCTTTATTTTCAGCAATTTCCTCACTTAATCCTTTTTCTATCCATGTGTTCTTCGCCTGTTTCAAGTGAAAATCTAGTTCGGTTGCTACAAAGCTCTTTGCTTCTTTTGATTTAATATGATTCGTAACTTCGCTTACAAAACGCTCCCCTTTTTTATTCAATTTCGCCTCACTCCTGTACTAAGCCTTTTAATATAAATTGTACCTTCGCAGCATTTTTTTCTGCCTTTCGCAGCTTCTTTCTTCCTTTATCATTTAATTGATAATATTTAGCTCCTGCATGATCCCAGCTTGATTGAATAAAACGATTCTGCTCTAGGCGATGTAATACGGTATATAAAAACCCTTCATTTCCTTCGAATTTTTGAATCCCTCTTCCTCGTAGTAACTGTGACAATTCGTATCCTGTTTTTTCATTACTGAGAAGTTGTAAAATCGCTAACGAGATGTCCTCTTCCTTTTCGTATGATGCATTGATTTTTTCGCGCACCCGCTTTCGATGTTGATCAGAAAAACTCAAATGTTTAAACGTTGTATTCTCCATTGATTTTCGCAGGCCTTTTAATCGATCTTCCATTTGATTATCCCTCCAATCCTTTCTTCAAAAGCTCCTTCGCTTTTTTCAGTCTCGTTTTTATCGTATTTTCCTTCACTTCTATTACTGTAGCAATCTCTTTAATTGATAATTCTTCATAATAAAATAGATAAATGACTTCTCGATATTTTATCGGTAAATTCATTACCGCAGAAGCGAGCTCACAGTCCTCAGCATTTTGAATGACAGTTTGTTCGACACTATCATTTTGAACCCCCATATAAGCAGATTCATCCTCTGTCACGATCACCTTTTTGTTATACCAACTTTTTATATAGTCCTTACATTGATTAATCGCAATTCTCCATAACCACGTTTTCACATTCGACTTCCCTTTGTATGTATGAAGAGATTTATAGCATTTCACAAATATATCTTGCGTTACATCCTCAGCAACCTCTTTATTGCTTACATATGAATACACAAGCTGTAGCACTTCTTGTCCATACTTGTTCATGATTTCATCGATAAGAAGTTCCTTATCCTCTATCTCAAACGCTTCTACCGTTAATTCATCCACATCATTTCCTCCTTCCCATATATTAGACGACGCACTGTATGGAAAAGTTTTATAAATGTATAAAAAAATACGGATGGCAATAACGTTTTTTATAAAACACTTTCCAGCTACTTACATATAATAAACCGAATAATCGTTACAATACATTCACGTAAAGAGCGCCTCTCTCCCAAGGCGCTCTTTACGTTTGCAATAAGGGGGTTTTCTTAGTTTTCTATCGTCAAGATTCCCCTCATCGCTAAATGAAAAAGAGAACCGATTTAATCGAGTCCTCCTTCTTTCTAACACTCACTTAAAGAATCCAATATCTCATGGCCATACAAAGAGGGCTTCATAATATCAAACCCGATAAATTCTTCATACTTCTTATCCGAAAAATATAGTGAAACTTTAATCAGTGGGGGTTTTGTTCACCCCCCACTGATTATCAGCCCTCACCAAGCGGGCTTTTACGGGCAGCCCGCCCCCCCACCTAACTTCTTTGCTTCCGCTGAATTTTGAGGTGGGGTCTTACTGCCCGTTAATGCGGGATAAAATACGATATTATGAAATGACACTTTTTGCAAATGAATATCCTGAGAAAGTCTAAATGAGTATATGTATGTATTATCACTTGAAGTTTTCTTTATATATATTTTACTTCTATTTGTTAATCCTTTTAATTTACGAGCATTTTCTCCAAAAAACTCAATCCCCACTATACGATCAAATTGATCTATATCTACATTTAGTTTTGGATTTTCTTCTAATTCTTCAGTCGATTCAATCTCAATTTCTGAAGGGAATGGAATTACATACAGATATGCCATCTGGATTTCAGAATCATAAGTAATTAATTTTTTCATGATACACCTCATATCCGTATTCATTTGTCTTGTTCCCTATTTTAAAACATAATACAATTGAAATGTAACTTAATAAGCTATAACTAGTAGGTGTGGCAATCATCTCTTCCATTTTGAAAAAAGGGGGAGGTGATAAAATGATCGCGATGTTTGTCATTAAATTAGTGTACGGTATCCTAACCGGAGCTGGCGTTGTCATCGGTAGAAGATACGTCGGTCCGTGGCTAATTTCTATATACAAAAAAGCGAGAACCACCCTGCTTCGTGGAAAAGGTAAGGGCGGTTCTCGGCTAAAACGTTAATGTAATTGTCTTATAACCGCACCTACTACCACCACAATAGCAAGTTAGGTTACACAAGGCAGAAGTTTCTCAGGCTTCTGTCTTCTTTATTTTATGCAAAATTCATACTATATACTCTATCATCATTGTAACACATTTTATTTATTTTTAGTCAAGGTAAAAAAAACACCTGAAGAGGTTCTCTTCAGGTGTTTCTCTATTTTACGCTAATGCAGCTGCTTGCTCTTGTTGATCTACAGGAATGACAGCGTCTGTTAATGCTTTTTCTAGTTCTGCTGTGTATTTCATTTGCTCTTCTTTGCTCCAGCCTAGTTTCGCAGCCATGTAATTGATTACTGCTTCTTTCCACTCGTATACCCAGTGGATGTTGAAGAATACAGCGCCTCTGCGGCGTACGAAGAAGTCAACTGGTTTTGCTGTCATTTCGTAATCCATTGCGTATACAAGTGGGATTAGAACGTCTAGTGGCATGTTGTATTCTTTCGCTTCGTCTTTATGTTTTTTCGCTAAGTCGAATAGTACGTCAACGTTAGAGCCGTAGAATTTCGCGAATTCTTCTGCTTGCGCTGTTGTTAAACCGTATTTTGTACCTTCGCCTGCTTTTTTCGCGATAAATGCTGGTAATCCTTTAGAGCCATCTACATGTCCACCTGAGATTGGCATATGTTTCGTTGTGCTCTTCGGATATGCACTATGACCTTCTTTTTGTAGTAAGTTTGTTACGTAGTCTACTACCATTTCAGCCATTTTGCGGTATCCTGTTAATTTACCACCTGCGATTGTAATTAAACCAGATTCAGAAGTCCAAATTTCGTCTTTACGAGAAATTTCAGATGCACTCTTTCCTTCTTCATAAATTAACGGACGAACACCAGCCCAGCTTGACTCGATGTCTTTTTCCGTAATTTTTACGCTTGGGAACATGTAGTTAATCGCATTAATGATGTATGTGCGATCTTCTGTTGTCATTTGTGGTACAGCTGCGTCTTTATCGTAGAACGTATCTGTTGTACCTACATAAGTTTTTCCGCCGCGAGGAATCGCGAACACCATACGTTTATCTGGTGTATCGAAGTAAATCGCTTGGCCTAATGGGAAACGTTTTTGGTCAATTACTAAGTGAACACCTTTTGATAACTGAAGTACTTTTCCTTTTTTCGAGTTATCTTTTTCACGAAGTGTATCTACCCAAGGACCAGCTGCGTTTACAATTTTCTTACCGTAAACTTCGTATACTTCACCGTCTAGTAAATCGATTACACGTACACCGCATACTTTTCCATCTTTATATAAGAAACCGTCTACTTTTGCGTAGTTAACAGCTTTTGCACCGTGTTCAATTGCTTCTTTCATTACTTCAATTGTAAGACGCGCATCGTCTGTACGATATTCTACGTAGTAACCGCCGCCTTTTAATCCTTCTTGTTTTACAAGAGGCTCTTTCTTCAGCGTTTCTTCACGGTTAAACATTTTTCTGCGCTCGCTTCGTTTTACACCTGCTAAGAAGTCGTATACACGAAGACCAATTGATGTACTGAATGATCCGAACGTACCGCCTGTATGGAATGGAAGTAACATCCACTCTGGTGTTGTTACATGGGGACCGTTCTCATATACAATCGCACGCTCTTTCCCTACCTCTGCTACCATTTTCACTTCAAGTTGTTTTAAATAACGTAGACCACCGTGTACAAGCTTCGTTGAACGACTTGATGTACCTGCTGCAAAGTCCTGCATTTCAAACACAATTGTTGATAACCCGCGTGTTGCTCCATCTAATGCAATACCAGAACCAGTAATACCTCCACCAATTACGATCACATCTAATTCTTGTTTATTTACTCCGTTTAATACGTCTTTACGTTGTTTACTTGAAAATTTCATGGTAATTCCTCCCTTTGATAACGAAAAAAGAGACCACAAACTCCGCTATAGATTTCGCCTCTATAGCGTGTTGTGGTCTCTCCAAATCTCCTACCGAATTATTAACTTGTCACCATTATAACACTGTTTATGATTATTTGAAAGCTTTTGTTGCTTCAATTGCTTTTTTCCATCCAGCATATAGCTCTTCGCTTGTTGCTGCTTCCATCGTTGGTTCAAAGCGTTTGTCCATATGCCACTGTTCTTTAATTTCATCTTGATTTTTCCAATATCCAACCGCAAGACCTGCTAAGTATGCTGCACCTAAAGCTGTCGTTTCGTTGATTACTGGACGTTCTACAGGAACATCTAAAATATCACTTTGGAACTTCATTAAGAAGTTATTTTTAACTGCTCCACCATCAACGCGTAATGTTTTTAGTTCAATACCTGAATCTGCTTCCATTGCGCATAATACGTCTTTCGTTTGGTAAGCTAAAGATTCTAGTGTTGCACGAATGAAATGCTCTTTCGTCGTACCACGCGTTACGCCAAACATAGCGCCGCGTACTTCACTATCCCAGTACGGTGTACCTAAACCTACGAATGCTGGTACAACGTATACACCTTCAGTTGATTCAACGCGAGAAGCATATACTTCACTCTCACTTGCATCTTTAAACATGCGCATTCCGTCACGTAACCACTGAATTGCAGAACCTGCTACGAAAATACTTCCTTCTAATGCGTAGTTTACTTTACCATCTATTCCCCATGCAATTGTTGTTAATAGACCATGCTCAGAAGCTACTGCTTTTTCACCAGTGTTCATTAACATGAAGCAACCAGTTCCGTAAGTATTTTTCGCCATACCTTCACCGAAGCAAGCTTGTCCAAATAATGCTGCTTGCTGGTCACCAGCTACACCTGCAATCGGTACATTTTGACCGAAGAAGTGATAGTCAATTGTTTCTCCATAAATTTCAGATGATGGACGTACTTCTGGAAGCATGCTCTTTGGTACTGTTAACATGTCTAGAAGCTCATCATCCCATTGTAAGTCGTGAATGTTAAACATTAATGTACGTGATGCATTTGAGTAATCCGTTACGTGCGCTTTACCACCAGATAGTTTCCATACAAGCCACGTATCAATTGTTCCGAATAATAGATCGCCGTTTTCAGCCTTCTCTCTTGCACCTTCAACGTTATCTAAAATCCATTTTACTTTCGTACCAGAGAAGTATGCGTCAATTAAAAGACCTGTTTTTTCGCGAACCATTTCGCTATATCCTTTTTCTTTTAACTCATCACAAATTTCAGCTGTTTGGCGAGATTGCCATACGATTGCGTTATAAATTGGTTTGCCTGTTGTTTTATCCCATACAACCGCTGTTTCACGTTGGTTCGTAATACCGATACCAGCGATTTGTTCTGGCTTTACATCCGCTTCGCTTAAGCAAGTTGCGATAACTGCTAAAATAGATCCCCAAATTTCTTGCGCGCTATGCTCTACCCAACCTGGCTTTGGAAAATGTTGTGTAAACTCTTTTTGAGCTGAATGAACAATTTCACCTTTTTTATTGAAAAGAATTGCGCGTGAGCTAGTTGTTCCTTGGTCTAAAGAAAGAATATATTTTTTCATATCGGTTTCCCCCTATGCTACTTTTCTACTATTTGTGTTGCTTTCACTTTTTTTACTTGTCATATAAGAGATTGCTAGTACAATCACAGTTGCAATAATTACATAAGTAAGTGCTGCATTTTGTTTTCCTTCAAATACAACTTGATGGAATAATCCTGCAAGTGATCCACCTAAAATTGGACCAACTACTGGAATCCATGCATACTTCCAGTTTGAGCCGCCTTTTCCTGCAATCGGAAGGAAGAAGTGTGCGATACGCGGACCTAAATCACGAGCCGGGTTAATCGCGTATCCTGTTGTTCCACCTAATGATAAACCAATACTTACAATTAAGAAACCTACGATAAATGGATTTAAACCATCTGCAAATTTATTTGCTCCAATTGCTAATATACCAAATACTAAAACGAACGTTCCAATCATTTCACTTAAAAGGTTTGCAAATGTGTTCGGAATTGCTGGACCTGTTGCAAATACGCCTAACTTTGTTCCTGGATCTTCTGTTTCTTTCCAGTGCGGTAAGTAATGTAAATATACGATAACTGCCCCGATAATTGCCCCAATCATTTGTGCTGCAATATAACCAGGTACGTCACTCCATGGGAACGCTCCCTTAAATGCTAGTCCTATCGTTAAAGCTGGATTCAAATGTGCCCCACTAATTGATCCAACCGCGTACGCTGCAACCGCTACCGCTAAGCCCCAGCCCATTGTAATTACAATCCAACCAGAATCTTTCGCAAACGACTTCTTTAAACTTACACCAGCACAAACGCCGCCACCAAGTACGATTAACAACGCAGTCCCTATTAACTCTCCTAAAAATGCTGACATAGTATCCCTCCACAATCAATTTAAACGCTTTCAAATGTGATAGAGGTAAAATGAATGGCCATTCGTTTTTTTCAAAAGAAAAAGACCCACAGCTTTGCACGCTTCTATATAAATTTATATAGAAACAATGAAATGTGGATCTCTACTTTTCTCCGTCACGTTTATTAACTTGTCTATAATGTTAACCTCTTATGAAAGCGGTGTCAACAGAATTATTTCACATTTTCGTCACTTTTTTTGGTAATGTTTCCATAGTTCGCGTTTTGATGTCGTAATTGCTGTCGCACCAGCATGTAACGCCTTCTCCACATCATCAACTGTACGGATGAAACCACCCGCCAAAATCGGTACACCAGTGCGCTCTTTCACTTCAGCGATAATGTCCGTCATAGCCCCTGGAAGCACCTCAATATAATCCGGCTTCGTCTTTTCTAACAGATTGCAACTCTTCTCCATTGCACTAGAATCGATTAAAAAGATACGCTGAATTGCCACAACGCCCTTTTGCTTCGCCTTCATAATTACACTCGCCTTTGTCGAAAGTAACCCGTACGGTCTAAACTCTTGGCATAAATACTCCGTCGCATGCCCGTCACTTTGTAATCCATGGATCAAATCAACATGTAAAAACACCTTTTTACAATATTGCTTCGCAAGTGACACGACACTCTTCAATTGACCGACATGAATATCTAAAATAACAATATACTCATACGAACTATGTAATAACTTTTCCAAATCTTTAATTTGCCTCACTGCCGGCAAAATCTTCTGTTCATGAAATTCCATTCTAAATGTCCCCTTCTTTATGTCATCCTATCCTTTATAGTACACAATTTGAGTGGAAAGAACAGCTAGTGTGAGGAAATTCTTTCTTCTATCTATATATTTTCTTTAACTTATCACTATAACCATTAATATGAGGGGTAAAAAATTCATTACGCACGGTGCATCCGCTACAAATGTAATACTCGCGCCGGCAAACTTATTTAACATCCATACAACGATTTTTATAACAAACAAAAATACACCCACCATAGTTTCATTTTCATCAAAAAAAAAGAAGCTAACAATAAATTGTTAACTTCTAGCTGAAAGTAAAATAGTATCTTTCTTGATCTTCTAATATCTAGGTTGTGATTGAATATTTGTAAGATGAACGTCATACATATCAATGATTTCAAGAAATCTATCCGCTTCACGGAAAACATGGTCTGCTAATAATGGATGGATGATACTCTTTATTTTACATTGCTCAATTAAATCACGCGCTGTTTTCTTAAAATCCCGAAGAGATGCAACCGACACACGATTTTGATCTAAAAATTGATCTAAAAGAGGGACTGTTTGAGATTGTGGCTTCATAGATTCTAAGTCAATTGCTTGATACATTAATGCATCAAAATCATTGCTAAAATTCCGCGCTGTATCTACAAGCTTTCTTTCTGATGGATCAAGAAGATGACCGATAAATTTAGCATGGTCTGCCATAATCCGTAAAAAGAAAACATTTTCTTTAATAATAGCATCAGGAAGAGCGTCTAATTTACCTTCGTTTAATTCCATTAAACGTTTTCTAAAATAATCAGCTTCCCTACTCGTATGGTCAACTAAAAGTGGGAAGTTATTTTGTCCTGGTAATTTACACGTGAGAATTAATCCTAAAATTTTTCGTTTAAATCCCCAAATATTAGTTGCAGCTTGTTGTACTTCTGCATTAAATCTTTTTATTTGCTCAGGATCTATTTCATTTGTATAGGAATGCGCTATTTGTTCAATATGTTCAAACAATCGATAAAATTGATTCGCCTCTTCAATTAGTTGCGTATCCTCGCATCTAAACCCAAGGCGAAGAAAAAGAGAATGCTCCTTCATGATTCTAGACCAAAAACGAATTTCATTTAATGAACGCTCAACAAACATTACAGATGTAACACCTGTATCCGGATGTAATGATGTTTCATCCCTATGCATTGTTAATCCCCCCCAGTAAAATACCCCGCTAGTTCTATTCTTATGAGTAGAAATATATATAAATACCATTTATAAAAGTTCATGATGAATTTCGTATACATGCTCCCAAAAAAGAAAAAAGACTACCACCTAGATGTAAAGTTCTACTAAGTGGTAGCCTTTCAAAATGTCTATTAAAGCAACACAGAATCCTTATCACTATCTTGATTACGTTTCTCGCGTTCCTCTGCTAAGCGCTTCATATACACTTCGCCTTCTTTTTCAATAAACTCATTATCCATCTCTTGCTCTTTTTTTGAAGTATATAAAACCATGTAGCCACTTAATACGATTCCAACAATTACAAGATACACCCACCATGGTAAAGTTTCCACTCTACTTCATTCCTTTCCTTAGACAAGCCTTATTAGTTTCACTGTATGAGGAAAGAGGTGGATTTATGCTTAAAATTTATTGCGGATTCTTCGCGAAGAACGCTTGTACATATTTCATAAATTCGATTGGTTCCTGACGAAACGGTGCATGGTATCCCTTTTCAATGATATGGAACGTACTATTCGCAAATAGCTGATGATACAGTTCACCATTTTTCCAAGAAACGCTCTTATCATGTCGTCCCCATATAATTAAAGTCGGCACCTTAATTTTATCGGCTTCCATCGCAATGCGGCGCTCTCTCATTTTCGTCAGCTGATCATAATGCTCTTTATCATCACGACTATTTTTCACTTCATTTTTATTGTAATCCGTAATCTCTGTTACAGTTTGTAGGTCTGTCGATAGTGGAGGCACTTCATAACTTTCTTTTTGCTGGAAAGACTCGATCCCTGTAGAATCCGCTAAAATAAGATGCGTTACTGCATCCGGATATAAATACGCTAGATTCAGGGACATCTCTCCGCCCATCGAATGACCAAGTACTGCGAATTGATCGTATCCGAGTTTCTTCATTAGTTTATAATATAAATTCACTTGCGCAGGAAACGAATACTGAAAATCAATCGGCTTAGAAGAACGTCCAAATCCTAAAATATCAACCGCGATAATCGTGTGATCTCGTGCAAGTTCCGGATAAATATCACTAAACCCATCAGATGAACCCCCAAACCCGTGAAGCATAAGTAAAGGCGGCTTCCCCTCTCCAATTTGCTTAAAATAAATCGTCTGCCCATCAATTTGCGCCATACTCTCTTTCGTATGCAGCTTCATCATAACAGTATCCTTCACTTCTTCAACCTTCGCAATCGGCTTATCAACGAAGTTACATACGATAAGCAAAACGAGCATAATACCACTAATCAAATAAAACTTAAACCGTTTCAACATTCCCGTCTCCTTTCTCTTGTTGCTATTTAAAGTTTTTACATTATTTGGTTGTTTTATAATTATTTTTAATTGTAACCATAACAGTTACAATTATATTAAAAAAATATTACTCACTTCTATTAGCGATGGCTATTTTGTAACTATTATAGTTACATATTTAAAGTAAGTCAATTCTTTTATAACTAAAAAGAAAAAAGAGACCTCATTGTGAGATCCCTTTTTCTCTTTTAGCCACCATAATCCCCATGTTCAGCTTTCATTAGTGTTGGACTTTTTTGATGATCTGTTGAACTATACACCCCTAAAGTCAGTGTAAATACTGTTACAATCCCTAATAATTTAATTACTACTTTTTTCATTTTAAAGCCCCCTTATCAAAAAGTTTTTCTCTTGCTTTTTTACTAAAATAAAAATACTTACTTGCCTCTTCCCAAAGGTTTTCTTCATAAAATTTCACTGCTAATTTTTCCTGATACTCCTGAGTATAATCATATAACTCTTCTCTTTCAAAATACGTAATTCCTCTAAGAATAATGCCCTCTAATTCTTCCGCTTTTACACCTTGATTTAATGCATTTAAAATTTCATAATGGTGTTGATAGCCTTCAATTTTCGAATCTCTACAAATCTTCAATCCTTTTTCTATAAGCTTATTTGCAATCTCATGCTCTTTTAACTTGTAATGCTCTTTTGCTTTTACATAAAGAGCTTTATAATGTTGGGGAGATTTTTCTACTACTTCAGTAAGATAACGAATTGCCAATGCAGATAAATTTTGCGTAGAATACATCCATCCTAAATTATGACGAACCATAATAATAAATTTTTCTTCACCAATTTTTTGGAATTGATCCATAGCAACTGTGAAATGCTCTTCAGCTAATTCCCATTCCTTTAAGTTCATACAAGCTAAGCCTAAAATATTATCACAAAAAGCTACATTTAATTCATATCCATCATGATTTGAATACATATCCTTTGCCTTCGTTGCATGTTTAATAGATACCAAAGCTTGTTGTATATCATAATGAAATGTAGCTAACTTATAATAAAACTCAGCCTTTTCTAATTGATCAGGAACATACTTCAAAAAACTTTCAGCCTTTTCGTAATGTTCTTTAGCGAGATGAAAATTTCCTAACTCACTAGCATGTATTGCTTTAAAAAAGTGATAATAATAAGTTAAAAAATTATCTGTTGGTTGATCAAACGAATCTATCTTGTTAAAACTCTCTTGAGATAAGCCTAGATTATCTATTAAATAGTTATATCGAAATTCTAGCAAATAATAATAAAGTAATAGATTTTGGTCCTGCAAACCTTCTCCAGTCTCTTTTTTTAGTTTAGTAAATTTAAAATCAATTTCTTGTTTTAGACGTTCTGCATTACTTATACGTCTTGATCTAATCTCTAGATACCATTCATTCAATAGCTGCGTCAGTTTTTCGTTTGTAGTAGATGTAATCATGAAACCCCTCCTAATCATCTGTTATGTACTCTTCCATAAATAATAACAGAAAATTCAAATATCTATCCCGTTCATCCTACAAATAAATATTTCTCCATAATTAACTGACAATTTATTAATTATTTTATAAAGATTATCCAATTTGATAATTACCCAAATAAAAAAGCAAGCAATTCCAGCGATCCGCTAAAACTACTTGCTCTCCTACTTACTCTCTCTATTGTTACTCTTTAATAAATTCCTTCGTACTTCTCACTGTATCAATTGGACGAACTAATTTTTCAATCTCTTCACGTTTTGGCTCTAAGAACGGAGGTAAAGATAATTTTTCACCAAGTGTTTCGTATGGCTCATCTCCCATAAATCCTGGACCGTCTGTTGCGAATTCAAATAAAATTTGTGGTGCAACTCTTGCGTATAATGACTCGAAGAAGTGGCGATTTACATATCCAGATGACGGAAGTCCAACGCTACTGATTCTCTCAATCCATTCTTCTAATACAGCACGATCTTCTACGCGGAATGCGGCATGGTGCACCGTACCAAATCCTTGTTGTGCTTCAGGAAGGACCGTATTATGTTCTACAATAACAGAGGCACCGTTTCCGCCTTCGTTTACTTCAAATAAATAGAATTCTCCTTCTTGCGCAATCTCTTTAAATAATAAAACTTTTTCTAGCACTTCTTTAAAGAAACTAAAGTTTGCGATACGGATAAATACAGGTCCTAAACCAGTAATTGCGTATTCTAATGGAACTGGACCGTTTTGCCACGGTGTACCTGATTCTACCCCATTATCTAATTCATCTGAGATTAATTGATAGTGTTGATCGTCAAAGTCAACGAACGAAAGAGTTTTCTTACCAAATTGCTCTTTAATGCCTGTATGTTCTACTTCAAGACGGTCAAAACGTTTCACCCAATACTCTAACGCCGCATCAGTCGGCACTCGGAATGAAGTTTTTGAAATTTCATTTGTACCGTGTACTCCTTTTGGAACACCTGGGAAGTCAAAGAATGTCATATCTGTCCCTGCACTACCTTTATCATCTGCAAAGAATAAATGATACGTTTGAATATCATCTTGGTTTACTGTTTTTTTAACTAAACGCATTCCTAAAACGTGAGTGAAAAACTCATAGTTCTTTTCTGCACTACTTGTAATTGCTGTAACGTGGTGAATTCCTTTTAATTGATTCATTTTATATTCCTCCAATGGTTTTAAAGTTATATTTTCTCTTCTATTATTCCTCTTCAATAGGTGCTAATTTCGCTTCAATTTCTGCTCGCTGACCCTCTAAGAACGGCGGTAAATCAAGTTTTTCTCCTAAATGTTCTACATCTCCATCAACTGTAAATCCTGGTCCATCTGTCGCAATTTCAAATAGGATTCCGTTTGATTCGCGGAAGTATAAGCTTTTAAAGTAGAAACGGTCGATAATACCTGAAGAATGGAAACCTTTTTGTATTACCTGTTCTTCCCAATAAGCAAGCTCTGCATCGTTTTTTACACGAATTGCTAAATGATGAATGCTACCGCGGCCCGGCTTTTCAGTAGGACCATCTAAATATTTCACAACGATTTCTCCGAAAGCTTCTCCTTTCATAGACTGGAAAATCGCTTCTTCATCGCTTCGGCTAACTTCTGTATAACCAAATATATCTGTTAATGTATTCGCTAGTTTATCAAGTCTACGCACTGTCATTTCCACAGAACCCATTCCTTGAATTTGATGCTGTGCAGGAACTTCGGATTTCTTCCACGTTTCCCAGTGCTCCACTTTTTCTCCGTTTGAAACGAGTAGCACGAGGCGAAGACCTTCCGCATCCTCAAATTGTAAAGCAGGACGATTTGCATATGTTGTTATTTCACTATGTTTTACACCAAACTTCTCAAATCGTTCTTTCCAGTAATGTAAACTTTCCTCTGACGGAACGAGTAATCCAATTCGCGTAATTGCATTCGTACCACGGTACGTTTTTCCTACTAAAGGAATTTCAAAAAATGATAGTTCCGTACCTGGACTTCCTGTTTTATCTCCATAAAATAAGTGATACATGGACGAATCATCTTGGTTTACTGTCATTTTCACACGACGTAAGCCAAGTACATTTTTATAAAAGTGATTATTTTCATTTGCATTTTTCGTAACCATTGAAATATGATGATGCCCTTTAATTTCATACATTGTTTATTCCTCCGCTTCATTTTACTAGTCAAGTGATAACTAAAAAAATAACATTTCCCACAACTAATATGGTTTTTAGCGTTTCAATTTATTCTCATTATGTTTTTGTAAATTCATCTTAGTTTTTACTGCATAAGTTACTTTGTTTTGTAAGTCGAAAGCAAGTGAGTGTATGTTTTTCATATGACTCAATCGCTTTCGTTACTATCACTTTACAACTCAAGTGATTAAAAAGCAAGAGAAAAATCTCGAATTCGAGATTTTTTTAATGCATAACATTTTGGACTGCAGAATGGTTTAGTAAATATAAAAAACATTAGTGGAGAAAAGAACCGTCAATCTAGATTAAAGTTGCAACGCCATCAGCAAAACAAAACATCATCAAATCAGGAGATTTCTCCCCCTATGAAACACCAGATGGGCAACTTAATGGATTGAAAGGATACCTTGATCGTAGATGTTGGTGGTATGAGGTTAAGTAAGATAAGAGACTAGCCTTCTTTTACAAATTTAATGTTGATTCTATTAACTTCAATTTCAACATAATTGTTAAAGTATTCACTATGTTCCAGGAATATTTCATCTTCGTCTATAATAATAATCCCTGCATCAATAAACCAACGATTTAATATTCCACTGATACGATACTTGAAGGAATTATCCATTTTCTTTAAATTTTTCACTCCATCTATTCCTTCATTTATTTCAATATCATCAAAAACTGTAATGTCGAGAATAACAGGATAACTTTTTCCTTCTTCAATTTTATATGGACAAACAGTGGAGAATCCCGTAACGTTTACTTGTTTTTTGCGGATAACTTATGCATAACGTCCATCCGTTAAAACGTACTTTACGATGACTTCAAAAAATAACACAACCCTTTATTTTTCTCTCTACTATCGTCGTACACTGTACATAGCCATTACAATCTATAAAACAACAATAAAAATTTAACACTTAATGCACTTATAAAATTATAGTGCTCTTTTAAATTTCTACGCTAAAATGCAAAAAGCACTTGTTGCCTTTAATTGACAATCAAGTGCTTTAAGTTCATCTATTTTTAAGTAGCATAAATTTGTAAGTTTTGTAGTAACAGTATGACACCTTTTACATGTCATGACAACTACTATGTTAAATCTTACGAATTTGTACGAGCTCGTTAGTTTTATATACATTCCGTGTGTTTATATTCATCACCCAGTAAAATGTCATCTCGCCTAAGCTCGTACCTCGTTTTCTTATTCTATCATTGCACATAGCACTCTATGATGGTTTAACCATCATGGAGTATGCACTTTTAAACAACCTATTCTTTTTCTTTCCACTACAATAATAAGTTCTTTTCTTGTTGACTTGCCTTATGTGCTTTTATATCTTTTCAACTTTAAATATTAGATGCTCTTAATTACCTCATTAACAGATTCACTAAACATATCAGGGTCTTCATTTTTTATATCAATCAATAATTCTTTAATACTAATCGTAATTGATGGATCAAATTCCGAAAGTACTTTTCCATATGCTAATCTTACTTGAGGGTGATTAAGAATTCTATAATGTAAAATTTCTACCCATTCTTTTGCTGAGTTAATCATCTTCGGAACAGCTTTAGCAATACATACAAGTCCTTCTTCTATATTATTTTTATATAAGCTCTCTATTCCATGAATTAAACCAAACATAACCTCAAATTGCTCAGTCTCATCATCCAAAACTAAACATAAATCTGTAATAACAGAGACGTCGTTGTACTCTATTACTTCCATTAATGACTCATTAAAATCTCGTATCTCATTTTCATTTTCTAATAAACGATTATCATATAGTCTTTCTAGATGACTCTTAATATCCAAAGGTAATCATCCTTTCCATGTTTTATTTATCAAATAAATGCGGATACAGCTCTTTGTTTCTTTTAATAACTTCTCTTAAACCTTCTCTTATCTCAGCAGTATGTAAACCATCTTTTATATAAATTCTTCGAGCATCCAAAATATCATGAGCTAAGGCATCACGAAAGCTAAGGTTTAAATACGCCTTCGATTTTTCTCCTGATAGACCATATGTATATGTTTCACGATGTCTCCCACCGGTCCCAGGATGAGGTTGTTCCATATTCATACTCACACCATCATTCCTTTTTATACCAGCTTGTTTCATTTTCTCTGCAGAAGGCATATGATGTGGAGTAATATTATCAAAAGCAGTTCCTTGTTTCACAAGTTGTTTATAGGTTCCAACTTTTCCTTCATTAGTCAATAGAGCTTTACCCGTACCCTTAACTACATCGGCTCCTCCAACAGGTACTTTTTTAGCTGTATTTATAGCCTCAGTAGCCTTAGCAGTCATTTTAACTCCTTTACCTACTTTAGCTATCTTTCCAAAGGGTGTAAGGCCGGCTACAGCCATGACACCTGCCCCAGCACGTTCCCACCCCGAAAGTTTTTCGCCAGTAGATGGATCAATACCATCCCAAACACGACGAACATCATACTCACCACTTATTTCTCCAGCTATATCCCTAGCTAATTTCCCACCATCAAAGCCTTTCTCTTCAGAAGATGTTTTACCGCACATTGCACCTTCTTCCATTGTAACATCTTGATCATCCGCATTGCGAAATTTTTCAGCAATTCGTTTCAAATCTTCTTCTACTTGTATAATTGAATTGATAGATGTAAAAGCTTTTGGTCGCGCATCATTGAACATTTGAATGAACTGTTGATTAGAGGCACCAATCCATTGAAAACACAAATGATCAATTTCATTACATAAATTATTATGTATAGATTCTAATGCGATTCTGGTATTACTTGCACGATTTGCGACTTCTTCTAGCATTTCAGGTGTTACTTTGATTTGAACCATTTCTTTCCTCCCTTTCCCAATTAAAATTATGAGATAAAAAGAAAAAAATGTAAATACAGAAACTTTAGATTAGTATAATAATGTGTATATAAAATAAAATCTGCTTAATTGCAAATAGAACCTATGTGTGTGCAATTACACTAATAAAATAAAAGGGCATCCCCAAACGGAAATGCCCTTTTATTTCAGGTTTAAATTACACCCATCCCTTTTAATATCTCAATTAAACTAGTATAGAAGTATTCACATGCCTCTGTCTCAGAATTAAATGTCTTAAGATTACTCTTTGTTCCTCGCTCACTATAATATACTTCCTATACTCCATTCTGTTCATTGAAACAATACGATTCGTTTGGTAATCCATCCTTTAAACTATATAAATCCTTTGACACCTCTTCTTGTAAGAATTTCTGTTCTAACCCATTTTTCCACATGTTTAGAACCTACCCTTTTCAATGATTCTTCTTCAATTATTTCCTTTTAACTATTTCATTTCATTTTCAATAAAAAACAGCCCCACTAAGCTTTTTAACACTTAATGAGGCCATTCAATTAATTATGGAACGACGGTTTATAGAACGAACGATTATCAAGAGCAAAGACACGCTCTGTGTATTCGCCTGGTTTTGTGCGTCCTAATGCACGGTCCATCATGTTCATTTTTGCATCTAAGTTATCGATGTAGTGCAGAATTTCTGCTTCTTTTACTAATGGTGGTTTTGGGCTACCCCATTCTGCTTTTCCGTGGTGAGAAAGAACGATATGTTGAAGAATTAATACTTCTTCTGCATCGATTTGCAGCTCGTCTGCTGCTTTCCCAATTTCGTTCACCATAATCGAAATGTGACCTAGTAAATTTCCTTCTAACGTATACGTTGTAGAAATTGGGCCAGATAGTTCGATTACTTTACCAAGGTCGTGTAAAATAACGCCTGCATATAATAAGTCTTTATCTAATGATGGGTATAGATTTGAAATAGCTTTCGCTAAATCAAGCATCGATACGACGTGATACGCTAATCCAGATACGAATTCGTGATGATTCTTTGTCGCTGCTGGATATTCTAAAAATTCGTTTTGATGCTTATTTAATAAATGTCTTGTTAGACGTTGAATGTTCGGGTTTCTCATTTCAAATATGTATTGCGTAATTTTCTCAACCATATCTTCTTTTTTCACTGGTGCTTTTTCTACAAAGTCTGAGATGTCCGTTACTTCATTTTCATTCGCAACTCGGATTTGTTTCACACGTAATTGAATACGGCCTTTGTAGTTTAAAATATCACCAGCTACTTTCACGATTGTTTCCGCTACATATTGTTTCTCAACTTCTGGTGATACGTCCCATAACTTCGCTTCAATATCTCCACTTGGATCTTGTAAGATTACTGTTAAAAATGGCTTTCCATTGCTTGCGATACCTTTTGTCGCTGTTTTAATTAACAAGAAAATATCGACTTGTTCACCAACTTCATACTCTGCAATTTTCTTTTTCATTCGAATTCCTCCACCAAATCAGTTACTTTTAGTATAGCACACTACAACTCATTTTCTTTATGCTTATGCGTTAATTTTATAATCTGTTTTTCTGTAAAATACGTTAATAAATGCGCATGGCATGTAAAGAAGATGACCTGTCTATCTTTTGCGATTTCCTTTATGAGTTCAATTGTGCGATTTGTCCTTACCTCGTCAAAATGTACGAAACTATCATCAATAATAAATGGATAATCATGCTCAAATGTTTTCGCTAATGCAAATCTCAGCGATAGATATAACTGCTCCGCTGTCGCTTGGCTTAGTTCATGACTATAAAAACGCATACCATCATTACGCTCCACAATAAACGGCTCCGCCTCTGACGGTGAAAAGATTTTACTATATCGTCCGCCCGTTAAATAGACGAAATACTCTTCTGATTTTTGTAAAATACGAGGAAGATGTACCTCATGATAATATTGCTTCGTCTTCGTTAACACTGTCTTTGCGGCCGCATACGCAGCCCACTTCTTCACTTGTTCACGCACTTGCGCTTTTTTCATTTCCCATTCGTGCAGTAAATCGCCGTACGTACTACCTTCTTCTAAATTCGCAATTTCCATACGATGTTTCGCAATGCGCTCTGTTAGTTCTTTTTCCTTTGTAAGACAGTTTTGCATGACTGTCATTTCTTGCTTTAATTTCTCATCATAACCGTCAGCCTCATAATGTTCAGCTAATGACAAACTCGTTAAACGCTTTTCTAGCAAATCAATTTGCGGTAATAAACGCCCTACTTGCTTCTCAGCATCTTCACGTTTTTCCGCCAGTTTACCTGCTTCTAAAAACATCTCTTCATCTGTAGCATGTGCGATATGCCATAAACTATCTCGTTCTACTAACAGTTGTTTCAATTGCTCTTGCATGAACGCATACTCTTCTTGCCATTCGGCAAGCTTCTCTTTTAGCTGTTTACAAGTTTGGCGTTTTTCTTTCTCATTTTGCATACGACTTTGCGCCTCGTGTAGCTTACTATACTCCGCACTACCGATAACAGTTTCTAGTTTATGTTCAAAATGCGAAATCATTTCATATAATGAAGATTTGCGCTCACTTTTCTTCTCTAAATCACGATATAATTGCTGCATCTTTTCCATACGCTCAAACGCCGGTAATATGTGCGCATACGTATAAAACTCAGGGAACGTATAGCGCTTTTTATACACATTTACTTGTTCGCTCGTGCGGAACGTTTCCCTCTCCCATTCCTCATACGATGAAACGACTTTATCATACGCTCGCTCCATTTGCTGCAGCTTATACGACTCGCGCTCAAATAGTTTACGTATCTCTTCATCTTTTTCTAACTCATAGCGTACAGACATCGCTTCTTCACTTTGTCTCCCGCCAGCACTCTGCTGAAGAGTAAGAAGCTCTTCTTGTAGCCCGTTTGACGGATCTTTATATAAAACAAGGGCAAGAACGATCCCTACAAAAATAATGACACTAATAAATAAGAGCGGGCGATTGTCTATAAATAAGCTCGTGAATAAAACGACTGTGTTAATAAGAAGTAACAGAAGACAAACTCTTTGCCATTGCTTTTTCTTTTGCATAGCCGCTCCTGCTTTTTCCTCATACTTGCGCTTCATTCTCTCTGCACCCATACCGATAAATGCCGCATCTTGGAACGACTTCTCTTTCTCAGCTAACGCACTTCGCTCTTCATCCGCTAACATTTGTTGCTTAATCTGCCTTATATTTTCTTCTTGTTCTTCTAATTGCTCCTGTGCTACTTTAAAACGATCATCAAGCTGTGCTTTTTGTGTTTCTAATTCACGCGCCTTTTGCACCGCTTGCGTAATTAACTCTTTCGTTGCCAAACTCATATCAAACGACAGAACTGTTTCTTTTTCAAAAGTAGCACCGATTTGTTGCTCTAGTTCTGCCAGTTCTTCTTTTATATTCGTAATCGTTCCTGTCAAATCACGCATTTCTTGGCGTGCATTTTCGTAAGACATATGCTGCATACGAAGTTCTTCTACATAACTTTCTTTTTGCAAAAACTCTTCATCTATTTGAATCGATTCCATTTCCGATTGCACATTCTCAATTTTTTTATGAAGTGAGTCCACTTGTAATTGAAGAGGCTCCATCTTCGCCTTAATCGCTTCATAGCGCGCCATTCCGTTTACAGGAAATTGCCCGTTCTCGTTTTGTAACACTTTCTCGTGCGCACGCTTTTCAATAACGAGTGGTTCTAGCGCTGCTAATATTTCATAATCTTGCTTTCGCTTTTCTGCATTCTCTTTTTCCACGCGAACAGAAGCAAGTTTCTCTTCACTTTCTTTTAACTGCTCCACTTGCTTTTCATACGTACCAATTTTCCCTTGCCACTCTTTCATCTTCTCTTCAAGTTTCTTCATCTCTTGTAGTGACACGTTAATTTCTGGTTTACGCCCGCTCGGTTTAAAGCGCTGATCCATTTCTTTTTCTAGCTTTTTATCTAGCTGCAATAACGCATCACTTCCGACTGCGCTTGCTGAAAATAAATAATTGCCGATATCCGCTTCACCAAGCTGATGAATGTTTTGAAGACCGTGCATATCGAATGAAAAGACAGATTCAAATAAACTTTCATTCATCCCGCTTAATATATCGTGTAAAATTTCCTCGCCGCCCGTTTTCCCGTCTTCAAAATAAACGGTCACCTCACCAGCTGCCGTCTTTGGCAATCGTTCAATTTTCAAACGGCCGTACTTCTCTGTTTCCACAGTGATCGCACCGCCATACTTGCCGCCTTCTTTCGGCTCATAACGGCGCTGTCCTCTCGTCGGAAAACCGAATAAAATACTTTTCATAAATGAGCGAATTGTTGATTTCCCCGCTTCATTTTCACCGTATAAAACAGTCAGCATTGACAGATCCATTTCCACATTTTCTAATTTTCCGTACCCATAAATATGGAGTTTTTCCATTCTCATTTCTTATCCCTCTCTTGCTGGAATAATTGTTCTAAAATAATGTTTTCTGCTTCCTTTTGAATCTCTTTCTTCTCTTCTTCTGTAAAAGATTCAATACTATTGCGTGCTACAGGAGATGTCCAAATGGTGCGCAACACGCCATCCATATTGGTGAAAGCTTCTAACTCTTTTAGCACACTACCGACGAAATGATTTTCTTCTTTCAAACGCTCGATTTCTGCAAAAGAAACCGTCTCATTTTTCCACTTCATCGCATATACGAAATCTTTTCGCTCTTCGCCCGCTGCTAAAATATGAAAAATCTCTTCCACACGTTTTTCATCGCGTAAATAAGGAGAAAGTGGCCCCTGCCCTGTAAATACGACCGTTAAAAGCGTCCCTTCCTCTTCTCTTCGGCATTCATTCATCGCACTCGATACGCTCGTCATAAGTTCATCGACAGTTTCAAGTCCATCAATATTTACTTCTATCTCATCCCACACAACATCCGCCGTATGGAAAAATGAACAGTGCGACCCTTGTTTCGTAAGTTCAATAAGGTACGCACCCTTCTCGCCCGTTTCCTTACGATGACGTCCTTGTATATTACCTGGATAAATAATGTATGGCTCTTCTGATAAAATTTCACGTTTATGTATATGGCCAAGAGCCCAATAATCAAATTGCTTTTCTTTCAGCTCACGAATTTGAAACGGTGCATAGCGATTATGCTCTGCATCCCCTTCCACACTTCCGTGAAGCATGCCAATATGAAAAGGCGCATCACTCATTTTCGTATACTGCGCTGTCATATTATCCGTTACCGCTTGCTGCAAATAACTAAAACCGTAAATAGAAGCTAACAACTCACCATTTTTATAAAATGATTTCTCTTCTACATAAGGCTCCGTAAACACGTGAACATTTTCCGGAAACTCAATTGCAGCCCAGCTTCCCCCTAAATGATCGTGGTTACCGTGAATAATAAAAACAGGGATATCGTACTGCGAAAGTCTCTTCATTTGCTCGCGCACAAACACTTGCGCTCTCAAACTTCTCGTCTCCGCATCATACAAATCCCCGACTAGTAATACGAAATCAACGCGCTCTTGAATCGCTTTATCAACAATACGCTCGAAAGATTCAAACGTACTCTGCTTCATTCTCTCCCAAACAGACTGCGGTACATTCATCTCCATTCCTTTAAACGGACTATCCAAATGCAAATCAGCCGCATGTATAAACTTCACTTGTTTCACAAATAACGATCCTTTCTATGTTTCAAAAGTTTCACCTTATTGTAACACGCAATGTCATATATTTCTTTGCATATTCTAGTGATTTATGCCAAAATAGTTATAAGATTCTGATTTCTATTATTGGAGGGAATTTCCATGGGAGTATACGTTCTAACAGTCTTTGAAAAAGATGGTTCTAAAGCATTAGACGAATCATTCGAGGCGGCAACTGAAAAAGAAGCGAAAGC
Source organism: Bacillus paramycoides (assembly GCF_038971285.1). Lineage (NCBI taxonomy): Bacteria > Bacillati > Bacillota > Bacilli > Caryophanales > Bacillaceae > Bacillus > Bacillus paramycoides. Next base: position 1,020,735 of record NZ_CP152427.1, on the reverse strand, counting down.
AAAAGGTGAATCTATTTTAAGAGAAAAAGGATTGTATGAAAAAACACATCGCTGCACATCTTCTGCAGGTAAGCTCGTTTTATTCCAGCGCTAAAAAAAGAAGCGTCATCCGCTTCTTTTTCACTCTACTATATCTTCGTCACACCACGTAAACACCACATCTAGAATGCGATTACCGATACGTACGCGCTTATTCCATTTTCCTGTTTGGATCTGATGTTGCAACTCTGCTTTCATCTTTTCCGTCCAGTCGTGAATCGTTTCACTACCGTCGTACGGATATACGCTTGGAAACTCCTTCTGCAGTAGATGCAAGCTCTCTACATCAAAATGAAAATGATAGAAGTAGTTTGCTGTAAGCGATGGTTCTTGCAATCGTAAAAAATGATCATCAATTTGCTTTCTATTTCTGTAGAAAGTAAAGATATTCACTTTACCGCTCGTAATTTGGTCAATTTGAATTTCGTGCTTCTCTATAATCACGTCTTGCCCACCTCGTTATATACTACCTTTAGTATATATGTCTTTTGCAACAAAGTTAACCATTTTCGCGCGAAATTCATTTCCTTCATTATATTACCTGTACCTCCATATGCAATCAGAACAAATAAAACAAAGTTGAAGGGGAGCGATTACATGTATTTCGGAAGCAAAGGTTGGTATGTAAAAGAACTTAAAAAATTAGGTATTCGTACTTATGAAGGCAAAAAACTAGAATCGTATCGTACGCATGTGTTATCTAGTTTACTTGAGAGAATGAAAAGAGCTTCGGCTTAATTGATGTAGGAAGCGACTACGGTTGCTTCCTTTTTATATAGTGGTAAAAAAGAAATAATCCTATCTTAACGTTCTATCTTTACCGTTATACTCTCTTGATAAAAACCACCCATTATCAACTGAATCTCTATTACCAAATCTCTTTCTAGATAATCATTCGTACATACTTTAAATTCCCCATACTTATTAACCCGTCCGCTTCCAACATACATATCACCACTTGTTATGACAATTGTTGAATGAGGTTCTGCACGACCCAACACAAAATTATGAACATATTCCACAGAAGCTATCGTTATTTTTTGATGCATATCATTAATTGAACCTATACATTTCTTTTTACACAAATTAACATTACTTTCTTCAGCCTTCGAAAACGCCAGATTCCTGTTAATCTTTTCTGAAGAGGAAGCAACATTCCCCAGCCAAATAAACCTATCAAATGTAGTAATAGGTAGAAACATCTACGCTAACTCCCCCATTCTTCCTTCTCGTTTTTATCGACTACAATCTTTTGATGAACTTACAGAATTAATTTCTATATCAATATAAAAAAATATCCTTTTCCCATTCAATTTCGCACTGTTAATTTGTATAGAATACATAGAATACTGTTTTTCACCCCAGATGCAATGACAACGCTACACAAAATAATCCACGATCCATTAAATGTAAATCCGCCTTCAAATGTATTAGTAATAATTATGTTGCCGATTATTAAAAGAATCCATGAAATGGAATACTGTTTTCCATTTGTAATATATAAAACTCCATCCTCATAACAAACTGTAATTCCTCCACCTTGCCAAACACCCATAGCGAAAGAAAAAAGCGTAACTGCCAATAACTCTGCTTGTAAATCTCTAGTCATTGGTTGCGGCGCCGTATAAGTAATAATCCCTATCATCAGGAGAAAAGTAATAATATATATCCAGTTTAATTTTGTTTGTTTACTTTGCAGCCAAATAAAGAAAATTACTACAGAAATTAAAAACAAAGTTGCCATTTAATTATTCTTCTTCCTTTCCCACATTAAAAACGTCTGTGTAATGCAATTAGAGCGTTCTTAAATCTCTCATACTTTCTAAAGCATAACATGAGAAAATAATAAAAAAATCGTACAAAAGGGCAAGCCTATAATGTACGATTGGGCATATATAATGTTTTAAAAATGAATTAACTTCCTTTCAATAGATACAGCTACTGCTTCTGACCTTGAATTAACACCTAATTTATTGTATATATTTGTTAAATACGCTTTTACTGTTCGTTCAGCTATTCCCATATCGAATGCAATTTCTTTATTCTTATTTCCACGCGCAATAGCTTTCAACACAAACAATTCTTTTTCTGTTAAGTTATTTTCTTCAACCTTATCAGCATATACTTCTTTCCTTTTATAATTCACTATCTTTTCCATAATATTAGGTTGTAGTAAAATCTCACCTCGAATAGCCGCTTCCAATGTTCGAAACAAATTCTCACGATCCGTATCTTTTAGCAAATATCCTTTTGCTCCTAACTCAATTCCCTTTAACATTAATTCATCTTCGTTATAAGTAGTTAATATAATAATCGGCGTATGATTTTGTTTTTTATTTAAAGCCTCAATTGTTTCTAAACCACTCATTTTAGGCATATTTAAATCCATTAAAATAACATCAGGTTTCTTTTTTTCTATGAAAGAAAGGGCTTCTTCTCCGTTTGCAGCCTCACCTATAATTTGAAATGAATCACTCGTTTCTATTATTAATTTCAGACCCTCTCTTACAACGAAATGATCATCCACAATTAATACGTTATACTTCATTGCTATCTCCTTCATTATTGATAGGTACTTGAATACACACTTTCGTACCCTTCATCTTTTCACTCAATATATGTATTTCTCCATTAATCAATCGAACTCGCTCATTTAAGCCAATTAAGCCGTAATGTCCAGGGCTCTTACCGATATATCCAGTGTCAAAACCAATTCCATTATCTTCAACTTCAATAGTAAGTTTTTCAAGGTTATCGCTATATTCAACTTTCAAATTTACATCTTTTGCCTGCGAATGTTTTGCGATATTCGTTAAACATTCACTAATTACATATAAACAATGTTCCTTTACTAAACTTGAAATATGCGGGGGGCTTTGAATAGTAAATCTCACATGTATAGACGTAGCCTCAGAAAAACGTTGAACTTCTTCCTCTACAGCTTTATTAAATGAATTAGTAGTATGACGCAAATCATCAATAACCAGCCTTGCGTCGTGTAAAGTTTGTCTCGCTCTTATCATAGTTTGTTTCATAATTTCTTGAGATCGCCCTGTATTCCCTTTTTGCATATGAGCATCTATTGCTTCCAATTGCATAATTAAGCTTGCTACACCTTGCGCTAACGTATCGTGTAAATCCCTTGCCATTCGCTGCCTTTCATTAGCTAATGTCAATTCTTCTACTCTCATATATGCAGACTCTAACTCTTGAATGTAGCTCTGTATGCGATTACGTGCAGCATATTGCTGCTTATTAATATAAGAAAAAGGAATAATAATTGCTAGTACTAAAAGGAACATAGAGATAAGAATAGCTACTTTATTCACACCATAATTCATACTAATCGCAGTACAAAATATGGCATACATGAGAGTAAAAACTGCCATTACTTTAAATATATTGTTATAAACATATAGACTTTGGGCAATTAAAATAGGCGTTAATCCAACAAAAATAGCTATTGAACCATTTGGTACAATAAATGCAGCAAGAAACACAATGAAGAGTTGTATAAAAAAGAAATACAACAATTGTCTATTCTTTAATGAACTTGCATACCAATGAAAGATAGTATGAATAACAATAATTATTGTGAAGAAGAAACTATCCATTGAGAGAATATTATTACGAAATTCTAAAAGCATTGAAGCTATATATACGAGTGTAATCCATAAAACAACAAACCTTCTTGGAATAAATACCGCTTCCAATACATTTGTATCCACGTCTATATTTGAATTCATTTTTTTCATATTCGACCTCCATTATTATATTATACAAGATGCAGCTTACATTTTGATAAAGTGAAACTTTAATTAGTTGGGCTTTTTTCCATCCCCATTACAGAATATAAATATGAAATATTGCATATCGAAATGCATTGATATAATTGTAAACGCTTACTATAATAAGCGTATAAAGATTTATTGCATCTTACCATTAAAAAAGGAGGCACTCATATGGAAATCGCAATGGCAGTTTTAAAATTTGTAGGTGGAGTAATTCCATTAGTTCAAGAGCTTTTAAAAGCATTCATGTAAGGTTATCATTCAGCAATTATCTATAATAATTATCATACAAATGATCTGTATATCAAAAACAAATTGATACACAGATCATTTGTGTGAGAAAACTTTATACGAGAACTATGTAACCTAGTAGAACAATAATAATGCATCTATCTCAAGTTAGAAAAAGACGCTCACAAGAGTGTCTTTTTCTTATATTACTACGTATTCAGAAGAAATCGATTTTATCAACTAGATAAACGACGAATTTCTGTTCCCTTTTATTTTTTGATAACAAAATAATCACTCTAACCAAAAATGCTATAATTAACCTTATCAAACTAAGGGGGCACATTTATCTTGCACGGAAAATACATTCAATTTCATGAGTTTGGTAACCCAAAAGATGTGTTACAAGTTGAATATAAAAATATAGAACCATTAAAAGAGAATGAAGTTTTAGTTCATATGCTAGTTAGACCGATTAATCCATCTGACTTAATTCCAATAACGGGGGCGTACGCTCATAGAATCCCTTTACCTAACATACCTGGCTATGAAGGTGTTGGTATTGTAGAAGATGTGGGCGCGGGCGTTACGAGAGACCTTATCGGTAAACGTGTTTTACCGTTACGCGGAGACGGTACTTGGCAAGAATATGTGAAGACGTCAGCTGACTTTGTAGTTCCTATTCCGGATTCCATTGATGATTTCACAGCGGCACAAATGTATATTAATCCTCTTACGGCGTGGGTTACTTGTACAGAAACGTTAAACTTACAGAGTAATGACGTTTTATTAGTGAATGCTTGTGGATCCGCTATTGGACATCTATTTGCGCAGCTATCACAAATTTTAAACTTCCGATTCATTGCCGTTACAAGAAATAATAAGCATACAGAAGAGTTACTGCGCCTTGGTGCTGCATATGTAATTGATACTTCCACTGCCCCGCTTTATGAAACCGTTATGGAATTAACGAACGGGCTCGGTGCGGATGCTGCAATTGATTCTATCGGAGGACCGGATGGAAATGAATTAGCTTTCTCCGTACGTCCAAACGGGCACTTTTTAACGATCGGTCTTCTATCAGGAATACAAGTGAACTGGGCAGAGATTGTCACGAAAGCAAAAGTGCACGCGAACATATTTCATTTACGACATTGGAATAAAGAAGTATCACCATATAAATGGCAAGAAACGTTTCGTCATTTAATTCGCTTAGTAGAAAATGAGCAATTACGTTTTATGAAGGTCCATTCTACGTATGACTTAGCGGATGTGAAAACGGCAGTTGATGTTGTGCAGTCTGCTGAGAAAACGAAAGGGAAAGTGTTTTTGACGAGTTATTAACTACAATTGAAGTGGGCTTTTTGATTGACCTTTTAAATAGACTAGATAATACATTTAGGAACGAAAATTTGTAAGTATCTGGTATAATTCTATTAAAAGGTGAAAGGAGCTTCTAACATGTGGTTCATTTCGGCAATTTGGCCTGTTATACTAGTCGGGGGAATTGTAGTATTTGTAATAAAAAGATTGGAACATAAATATAAGCACGGCAAATTGGGTAAGAAAAAATCAAATGAGGCTCAAATTTTATTAGACAGTTTCATACCGATAGGAATGTTTATTGGCTGTATAATTGGTTTGATTTTCGGCATGTTTTTCCCGGTTTATTCACTTCTTGCAGTGAGTTTAGGATCCGGAATCGGCTATTTATTGGGGTTTTTCGCCTATGAAATTTATAGCAAGACAGGAAACAACTTTTCCTAATCAAAAAAATAAGCGGGACAGTACATAGTTGTCATCAAAATATGTACTGCCCTTTATTTTTGCATCAACGTTATCACCGTACCTTCCACATCCTATACACCTTTTTGATTGATTTTCCTCTCCTCCCTCTTTTGTATATTCGCTTTTTTGTTTTCATTAGATCTATATCCATAGTAAAGTAGAGCACATGTAATAACAGATCCTACAATGTATCCTAAAAAACACCCTAACCAAAACATAATGTAATCGCCTCCATTCATAATAAATTTTATGTACTATCACTCTTTACATGCTCAATCGTTTATTTCTATCAACTATACACTCTCTAAAGCTATTCATACCATTATTTCTCTTCTTACCTCAAATAACAATTTTATTATTTGTCATAAAGTTAACGTTTTTCCATATTATTACTTTTATCTTTAAAAATAATATACTACATTTGAAATAAGCAGGCGAGTATATTGGCTCTTCTCCCTCTTACCTTTAGTTATGAACAAAAAAATCCCCTCAAAGTATAAACTCCAAGGGGCGAGCCTGTTTTTTATTTACTTATATACGTACAGCTGTACCACTTACAGCAACCATTAACATTCCGTCACGAACAACCTCATAATCTACGTCAACACCAACGATAGCGTTCGCACCTTTTTGTTTTGCAAGTTCTTTCATTTCATCCATTGCGATATCACGTGCTTCTTTTAGCTTACTTTCGTAAGAACCAGCACGACCACCGACAACATCACGAACAGAAGCGAATAAATCGCGGACAATATTTGCACCCATAATAGCTTCACCATTTACAATATCAATATACTCAATAATTTCTTTACCTTGAATTCCAGAAGTTGTTGTTACAATCATGACTGACACTCTCCTAATAAGTTGTAGTTTGAATAAGCTTTCTTATGTCTTTATTATGACATGGAACAAGCAACGAATCTATTGAATTACCTTACAGGAGTGTGACAATTTTGTAAGAATAAAACGCCTATTCCATTTAATAAAACGCTTTCACATTTGGATACATAAACGATTCTCTATTTTCTCTCCAGTCCTTTTCTACTTGTTTAAAAGTTGGTCGTCCTAATTCTTCCTTGTTTCCCTGTTTATGAAACCATTTCTTTACATACTTCTCTCCATTTTTATTTTGCACTGTACAAAGGAAGCTATTACTACTATCCTTTAATATTTTTACAATCACGAAAAGACACCTCTTCCTTTCTCAATATCATAATAGGACTTGATCTTTTACTATAAGCCCTTCCTCTCTTATAGTCATACGACTCCTCGGTCGCGCCAAAGTTGTAAGATCAAAAAACGATATTCATTATGTTTAAATATGTGACGTACATATTATTTAAAGAAATCAGAGTTATACGCATTGTGCTTATCAAATATTTTATAAATTTCTAACTTATCATCTAATGTTGCATCTACTAAAATTAATATATTTCCATCGTGAATGTATTCTTCATATTTCTTAGCGTGTTCTTCTGGAATGCCTAATCCGATAAAAGCTCCTATTAAACTTCCAGCTCCTCCGCCAATACCGGCTCCTCCAATAGCTGCCGCAATAGGTCCCGCTGCTACAATTGGGCCCAGTCCAGATACGGCAAGTACACCAAGACCTGTTAATAAACCACCGAGTCCACCTGCTACTCCTCCAGCTACAAGCCCTGTCGCTGAAAAAATATCCCCTTTATGTGCAGTTTCATGATTCACTTTTTCACCCGATTTTTCTTCCAGGTGTTCAATTTCCTCTTGATTCTTTGCAATAGCTGAAATGTTATTAGCCGCATACCCTTTATCTTTTAATTCATTAATAACGAGTGCTGCATCATCAATTGTTCTAAAAATACCTACTATTTTTCTATCTACATTCATAACTAGTAACCTCCTAAAGTTTTATATCATTTATCTTTATTACTCTTCGTTTTTATATACACTAATTTTTTTATTCACATAACCATTTACGAAAAATGCTAATAATAAAAGGACTACAAGAGAACTACTTAACAAGTAAATGAAGTCAAATGTAATATCCGTTATCATTTTATCCATATGTAACAGTCTCCTTTTTATTTAAAGTAAAAGTATAGAACCTTACAATTCATCTTCGGTCAATCTCTTTATGGTATATGTATACCCTTCCCAACCCTTTCTAAACGTAAAAAACTATAATTATATTTTTTTAATTTTATATGTTTAACATTTTTTAAAACGGGTACGTTTATATTGTTATGCTTACTATACAGAAAGGAATATTACGATGAATGCCATTCAATCTACTACTATTCTTTATAATGAAACACCTACAATAACGCAGATTCATCATTTTTATGCTTTAATGACAACATTTCAAACGAATGTATTTATAGGTAAACATGGAGCACTTACTTCTATTAAAAACTTAAGCACATTAGTATCATTTTTCCTTACTGTCAAAAAGAAAGAACTTGTATTATTTATCTTTGAAGGAATAGATGCAAAAAAAGCTTTAAGAACACTTTTTCCTGCTTAAAAGTTTTATGATTCTCCTATTCCCTCGATTGTTACTTTTCATATATAGTTTTATATTTCAAAATGATTTCCTCTATGAAAAACGAACCCCCTAATACAATAGGGGGATTTCTAGTTTGGCCTTACGAAAACTGATATAATATATATTACGTTTTCATTCTTTACGATTGAAAACTTTTAATAATCTTGAAGGTAGGAATTTTTGATGAAATCGAAAGCAAAATTTAGTATTCGCTACAAAATTATGGCTGGTTATTTAGTTATCATTTTGTTCTTACTTATTTCTTTCATTATGCTAAACAATGAGATTTCCAGTTTACAAAAATCTCGTAATTTTATTATTGAGCACGATTTTAAAGTTCTTAATTTAACGAATCAAGTGGAGAAAGATTTACTCACAATTGAAAATAAAGCGAAAGGATTTATCACTTCTAATGATGCAAATTACGTTCAATCCCTTAACGCTGCGGAAAAGGATTACGAAAAACATTATCAAGATCTTTTAGCTCTATTAGAGGATAACCCTTCTCAGCAAGAAAAATTAAAACAGATTAATGAAAACATTACTAGTTGGATTAATAAAGAGATTCACCCATTCATTACAAATCACAATAATAATAACGTACAAGCAATCGACACGACTCAAATTCAATCATTACAATCGCAGCTAACTAACTTCCGTAGTGTAGAAGAGCAACTAACGAAAAAAAGAGCTGCACAATTAGATACTGAAAATAATAAATTAGAGATTTGGTTATACAGCTTATTGTTCTTACTTTCTTGTATTTCCATTATCATTTCACTCTATATTTCGAATTCCATTACAAAAACGATTAAAAATGTAATTCAAGCTATTAAATCCATTTCTTCTAAAGAAAAAATTACAGAAAGAATTCATGTAAACAGCCATGATGAAATAAAAGATCTAGCTCACACAACGAACCACTTACTAGACGAAATATCGAAAAGAGAGTGGTTGCAAACCGAGCTTGCAGAATTAATTTTAATGTATCAAGGTGTATCTTCTATTGAGATGTTAGGTAGCAAAATTCTTAGTGGGGTTATACAAAAAACGCAAACTTCTTGCGGTGCATTTTATGTACGTGAAGAAATTGAAGACACTGTCTACTATGTAAAAAAAGCTTCTTTCGCCGGTCAAGGTCCTGATGTTGGAAAACAGTCCATTAAAATGGGTGAAGGTTTCATTGGACAGTCTGCTTTAGAAAAGAAAAGTTTTATTCTCAGGGACATACCTGAAGAGTTTCGTTACGTTACTACTGGATTATTAGAAATACGCCCTAAAAACCTACTAGTCATCCCTATCTTATTTGAGGATGAAGTGATCGCAGTAATGGAGTTAGTAAGTGTAACTGAGATTTCAGACTTACATCAAGACTTAATTCAACAAACTGTTGATAATCTAGGTTTAACAATCCATAGCATTATGGGACGTATGCGAATTCAAACTCTTTTACATGAATCACAAGCAATGACAGAAGAGTTGCAAGTTCAATCAGAAGAATTGCAAACGCAAGCTGAAGAACTACAAATGCAAGCCGAAGAATTACGAACAACGAATGAACAACTAGAGTCTAGAACGGAAGAGGCGGAGCAAAAGACAGCTGACTTACAAATTACTAAATCAGAATTAGAAGAAAAAGCAAGTGAGTTATTACGTAGCTCAAAATACAAATCTGAATTTCTAGCAAATATGTCACATGAATTACGCACACCGTTAAATAGTATTTTACTATTATCTGAAATGTTAAAAGAAAATCATGATAATCATTTATCCGACGATGAAATTGAATTAGCAACCGTCATTCATTCATCAGGAAAAGATTTACTTACTTTAATTAATGACATACTTGATTTATCGAAAGTAGAAGCTGGGAAACTAGATGTGATTTTTGAAGCAACAAATATAAGTGACATGGCAGCAAGTATGCATCAAAACTTTTTACATATCGCTGCACAAAAAAATGTCGAATTTACGATTGAGGACAGTGATACGATTCCTGATCTATTTTATACAGATGCAAAACGGATTGAACAAATTATTAAAAACTTATTATCCAATGCATTTAAATTCACGGAAACAGGATCCGTTTCTTTACATTTCGATTCAATATCAACAACTAATTTAAGTCCTGATATGCAGTCTATCAGTAATGATTGGATGAAAATTTCGGTAAAAGATACTGGTATTGGTATTGCTAAAGAACAGCATCAACTTATTTTCGAAGCCTTTCAACAGGCAGATGGTGCAACGATTCGAAAATACGGTGGTACAGGCTTAGGTTTATCTATTTGTAAAGAGTTTGCTAGATTGTTAGGTGGTTGGATTACGTTAGAGAGTCATGTAGGAGAAGGCAGTACTTTCACCGTATATATCCCTAACCTTCCAAATGGATTAACTGATGTACAAGTATCCAATTTAGAAGTTGCAGCAACGATAGAAGATGTTATTCCTGCTGAAGTTGTGGAGGAGACTATCGTGACGCCAGAAACAAATAACGTCTTCCAAGAGAAAACCATTTTAATTGTCGATGATGATCACCGAAATATATTTGCATTACAAAATGCATTAAAAAAACAACATGCCAACATTATTACTGCACAGAACGGCATAGAGTGTTTAGACATACTAAAAAACAATACAAATATTGACCTTATTTTAATGGATATTATGATGCCGAATATGGATGGTTATGAAACGATGGAACATATTCGAATGAACTTAGGGTTACATGAAATACCTATTATCGCATTAACTGCGAAAGCAATGCCAAATGATAAAGAGAAATGTTTATCTGCTGGTGCTTCAGATTATATAAGTAAACCATTAAATTTACATCAACTCTATTCGGTAATGAGTGTATGGTTAATAAAATAAGTGAGGTTTAGTTTAAGTGGAAAATAAGTATTATAATTTTGATCCATCTGTAGATATGGATAAGCGTACGAACTTAGAAATTGAATTACTATTAGAAGCGGTATTTAAACTATCTGGCTTCGATTTTCGCCAATATGCTCGCACATCTATTTATAGAAGAATTTGTAATCGAATGCAGATCTCTAATATCCCAACCATTTCAAAGTTAATTGAAAAAGTAATTCATGAGGAAGGGTTTTTAGAACAGTTATTAAATGATTTCTCCATTAACGTAACTGAAATGTTTCGTAACCCTAACTTTTTTAAAGGGCTAAGAGAGCATGTCATTCCTGAATTAAAAAAGTATCCTGAAATTAGAATTTGGCACGCCGGATGCGCAACTGGTGAAGAAGTATTATCCATGTCCATCTTACTTCATGAAGAAGGATTAAGTGAAAAAGCTGTTATTTACGCAACAGATATGAATACAAATGTGTTAGAAAAAGCAAAACAAGGCATCCTTCCGTTAAATAAAATGCAAACTTATACGAAAAACTATTTACAAGCTGGCGGTACACAAGCATTTTCTAACTATTATTCAACAGATAATCGTTTTGCTTATTTTAATCCATCTCTTTTACAAAACATTATTTTTGCGCAGCATAATTTAGTAACTGATCAATCTTTTAACGAATTTCATATTATACTTTGCCGTAACGTTTTAATTTACTTTACGAGTAAACTTCAAAACCAAGTACAGCAACTATTTTATGAAAGCTTAGGTCACAACGGATTCCTATGTTTAGGAAATAAAGAAACGCTTCGTTTTTCCGATATAATGCCGCATTATATCCAATTTAATCCGAACGAACAAATCTATCAAAAAATACATTAAAAAGCGTATGAAATCCTTATTTGGATTTCATACGCTTTTTATTTCGCATTCGTTTGTATCATAATGAGGCACATATCATCTGATTGTTCTTTCTTCTGTTCTTCCTTATAAAACCCTTCTATCTCTTCTTCTAAATCTTCCCATTTTCTTTCTGTAAAAGCACGTAATTTCTCTTCAGACTCAAATTCATCATTTGCAATTGCTTCAAGAACACCATCTGTAAACAATGTGATTTGAGCGTTCTTCTCAAAAGATATAACTGTCTTTTCAACTTTTATTTCATCAAAAAATCCTACCGCACAACTCCCGCGATTCAGTTCAACCATATTTGTTTCATCAACTAAAACGTATCCAGAAGGATGCCCTGCATTTACATATTCAATCATTCTCTTTTCTGTATCTACTACTAAATATGTCGCTGTAAAATAATATGGAATATCGTCATTTTCATTATGTAAAAGAGTCATATATTTATTTAAGTCTTTAATGACAAGTTCTGGATCGATTAAAGATTTAATCGTTTCACGTAATACAGACGAAATAAACATACAAACTAATGAAGCAGATATACCATGTCCCATCACGTCTAATAATATAATACCGTAGCGGTTTTCATCGATTTTATACCAGTAATACATATCTCCAGCTAGTTTGAATGAAGGTAAATAGCTTGCTTCAATTTTTATATGATCTTCTCTTAATGGGCTACTTAATAAGTTTCTTTGCACTTGTGTAGCTAAATCCAATTCATTACGAAGGTTTTCTTCTTGTTCTTTATGCCAATTTAATTCCGATTTCAAGCGTAATGCTACACGCATACGCGCTAACAATTCAACTTTATTTATCGGTTTCGTAATATAATCCATTGCGCCTATATCAAGCGCTTCAGCTAATTTATTCGCATCTTCTAAAGCTGTTACAAAAATAATAGGAATATCTTTAAACTTCTCCTCGTTTTGTAATCGCCTACAAACTTCAAGTCCGTCAATTTCAGGCATCATAATATCTAATAGTATTAAATCAATTTCATTATGCCTGGAAGAATCTTTTCCAAAATGGATGTATTCGAAAAGCTCTTGTGCAGAATTCAGCGATACAAGATCCTGATATCCGGCTTGTTTTAAAATTTTTTCAATTACAAAGATGTTAACCGGATTATCATCGACAATTAAAATGGACACAAGTTATTTCCCCTTTTCTTATATAAAATGTAAATCAATTATCATTTTCTATTTTTCTAGTATTGCATACTCAGTTATAAAATGAAAATTTCCTACTCAAACATATTTTTTATACAGCAAAAGAACAAACCCCCTAGAAATGAGAGTTTGTTCTTTCACTCTATAAATTTCTACTTTTAATTTAATACCATTGCTTTATCACTTAAAAGACGATCTAACTCTTCCATATGATTTGTTTCATCTGCGATCATATCTTCTAACTTGACAACTAACTCTGTCATATTTAATTTCGCGGCCTGTTCTTTTCTCGTTTCATAACGCTTAATTGTTTCATATTCTGATTGTCTAGCGTATTCTAACATTTCTCTAACATCTTCTACTTGTTTCACTGGTAAAGGGATCGTAGTAGGTGTACCACCTAACGTCTTAATTTTCTCCGCTAAATATAGGGCATGTCCTTGTTCATCACTAATTTCAGATTCAAAGAAAGGTTTTAACACTTGTCTATATATACCAGAAACTGTAGCAGCATTATGGTTATACATAATAATTGCCGAGTATTCTCCTGCTAAATCTTCATTCAATCCTTCGATTAGTTCTTTCACATCGTGTGACATTTTTATATCTCCTCCTATACTTAATAACTACCCCTTTTCTCATGTTTTAAACATAATTCTTTTAAATTTTTATGTATCTAAAAATGCTGCTTGCTTCAATTTACTTATCGCTTGTCTTTTAATACGAGAAACGTGCATTTGTGAAATACCTAACCGTTCCCCTGTATCCTTTTGATTTAAATTTTCTCCAAATATATAATGAATAACACTCTTTTCCGTATCATTTAATACGTTAAAAATATCCTTTAAAACGAGACGCCTTTCTGTCTCTTCATACCCTTGCTCTACTTCACCTACAGATTCAATCCTAGCTACCGAACTGCCATCAGATGCATTTTCAACTACATCATCTAAGGAAGATACTCGATAATTATTTTTCGCATCCATAATTTCTAGCACTTCCTCTTCGGATAGTCCTAAATGATCTGCAATCTCTATAATCTTCGGTGAACGTTGCAGGTGATCTGTTAGCTCCTCTATCGCAAGTTTAATCTTTCCGCCTAAATCTTTAATTCGCCTTGGAACATGAATACCCCAAGTTTTATCACGTAAATACTTCTTTATTTCCCCTACTATCGTAGGTATTGCAAACGGCTCAAAAGCATTCCCTATCGAATAATCATACCTTCTTATTGCGCCTAAGAGCCCTAACATTCCTACTTGTATAATATCCTCATGCATCGGTCCACCTTTTGAATAGCGATATGCAATGGAATGTACGAGATTTTTATAGTGATTAACTAATCTTTCCTGTGCTTCATCACATTGGTTTTGTTGGAAGTCTGCAATTAGTTTAATAACGTCTTCTTTAGCAAGATTTGTAGGTTGAGATTGGATTTCCATCATTCTCCACCTGCTCTCTTTGTATATATTTTGTCATTAAAACTGTCATGCCCTCATCATGCATAATTTGTATATCATCCATTAACGTATTGATTAAATATAAACCTAAGCCATTTTCCGGCAAATGTTCTACTGGTTTACTAATATCATACGGACCAACTTTCCTTTTTAAGGTGCTAAAATCAAAGCTAACCCCATTATCAGCAACCATAATTTCTAATCGATCTTCATATAGTCCAAAGACAATTGCAATTTCTCCAACGTCTTCTTTGTATGCATGTTGCACAATATTTGTACATGCTTCACTAATAGCAATTTTCATATCTTCTATATCGTCATAAGCAAAGCCCATTCGATTCGCAACACCAGCCATTGTTAAACGAATAATAGCCACATATTCTGCCTTTGCAGGAATTTTCATTTCTATCTTTTCAAATCTCTCCATCATCCCTAGTCACCTTCTTTCTACTTTTTCAAAATCGGAATTCAAATTTAATATTTCTGTTAGTCCTGTAATATCAAATAATCTTTTTAACCTTTTAGATACACCAATAAATTCTAGTTTGCCATCATTTTTCTTAACCGCTTTTAATAGAGCTATAAATACGCCTAAACCTGTACTATCCATATACTCTACCTCAGTAAAATCTACTACAATATGAACCTCTTTTTCGCTTGCAATAGGCATCATCTTATTTTTTAAATCTGATGCCGTATACGCATCAATCTCACCATTAAGTTGTACCGTATAACCTACATCATTTTGCAAAATATTTACTGCCAAATTCATCATTTCCGCCCCCTTATCTCAAACTATTACTATGTAATTACCCATAAAAATTAGTTTTAAACATATTTTTTCATTTTCATTATAAATAAATTTTCTACACCTTTCTCAGCTTAGCACTTAAATCGTACTAATAAATGTTTAAAACTTATAAATTTGTGTATGTATAATGTATAAACATTATTTTTAGGGGGATCTATCTATGGAAGAGCACAACTTTAAAAAGGGAGATTTCGTTCAATTTTCTTATCGACACGATCATGCTACAAAATTAGTTGGTTCCATTATTAACATACTAACGAATACAATTGTAGTGGATATAGGTAATAGCGAAGACTTATCTCATATAGAACCAAGACAAGTCGTAAGAATAAATAATTGTAAAAAGGTAACGATGGCTTAATACATAATAGAAAGTGTAATTCTAATGAGTGGGGGTTCTTCATCCTCCACTCATTCCTATGTAAAATACATAAAAAAAGCATCCAAATTAGTTTAATTGGATGCTTTTTTTATGTATTTTTATGAGCTTATTAACCTTATAGTCACATATAACAAACTTAAGATTACTATCCATTATCATACTTACGCTTTCCGCAGCATTCTAGAAAAGAATGTAACGATTAAAATAAAGACGATTGCACCTAATAAAGCTGGAAGAATAAAGATGCCTCCCCATTCAGGACCCCAGTGACCAAATAACGCACTACCTACCCAAGATCCGATTAATCCGGCAATCACGTTACCAACTATACCTAAAGGAAAGTCTTTTCCTGTAATCATTCCAGCTAACGCACCAATAAGTCCACCTACAATACACGTAATAATAAGTCCCACAATTAAACCTCCTATATTCGTTTTATATTGGATTTATCAAGCTTTAGTATGTAACCAAAGCTTGATAAACATATATTATTCTTTATTATCCAATTCATCACTTATCTTTTGTTTCACTTTTCCGACTTTTTCTTTTATCGTTCCCTTCGTCTTCTCCCACTTCCCTTCATTTTTTAACTCTCTATCTTCTGTAACTTCACCAATCCCTTCTTTTACTTGTCCTTTTTTCTTTTCAACCTTACCCGTAATTTGTTCTTTTAGCCCGTTCTCACTCATATTTACAATCTCCTTTTCGTAATAGATTTATAGATTTACAGGATACAAATTTAAATAGAATACATACATCTTCTTTCTTGTAACCATTCACCGACTCTTTCTAAATCCTTAACGAATAACAAGATTTTTCCTTCATCCAGCTTTTCTTCGTAGAAGTTTGCTTCTTCCTCATTAAGCCCTAACTCTTGCATCTTATTTCTTAACTGATCTCCAGTGTTTTGAAAGACGTTAATAATGCTTGTCCCAAGTCCTTCCTCTTTTATCCCAATTGTATTCACGTCTGCATTGTCTGCGATTCTATTTGTCCTGTCTTTCTCATGTGTTAATACGTAAATATCTTTTTGGTCTATTCCTTTCTTCACTAGATCATTCGCCGCATTCATGACCTCTTTCTCCGTAATAAATTCATATACAAAAGGTTTACTATACTTCGTTTCCATCTTTAACTTCCTCCTTTAAAATGAATTATTTGTTATATTATATGTAGTACACCCATTTTCGAAATGTTAAACATAAAATATGAAAAAAGTTATGTGAATTTTTTCTATCCGAAAACTAGTAGAATAAATCTACTTACAATAACTACCTCAATTAACAGAAAATTATTACAATTAAATGTAAGGAGGGATACTATGAAAAAAATCATATCTATATGCGCTCTAACCGCTCTATCTTTCACTTTAATAGGCTGTGCCAGTACCTCAGCTACAGACAAATCTCCACAAGCTAAACAAGAACAGAAACAAAATGCCTTTCAATTAAACTCCGCAAATATTACAGATATCGAAATACTTAGCACAAAAAATAACAACGTTTCAAAATCTCAAACCGACAACGAAGAAATGATACAATCTATCGTTTCAGCAGTTCAAAAAGGCACGCCTAAAACAATTACACTAGATCAAAAAAAGCGAAAATCTGCACATTCTACTATAACCATTACATATAAAGATGACGCAAAAGAAGAGTTTCTTGTGTGGGTTGATAATAAGGAGCAAATTACGTTTGCTAAAGATGAGAAGAAAGATAAGGTTGAAGGTGTGACAGTGAATATTAAAGATGTGAAAATGATGAAGGATTTCTTTTTAAATTTTAATATAATTGATGTTAAAAAAGAGTAGGATTACATCCTACTCTTTTTTAATCTTGTCCAATAAATAAACTTTTATAAAAGCTATTTAAGATCTAATTTTGCTAAATCATGTTGTAAAACATTATTTCCTTCTTGTGGGTTAAATACTATTGCACTAAGACCAAAAACATTCGTAACAACATCTCTATCTTTCGAACGAATGATTCTTACTTCATAAGCAAAAACTCCTGAAGGAAGAGCTGCTGAACGAAAAGTAACATGTCGATTAGGTGCCAATGTTTGTGTTGAAGGGTCTACTAATGGTAACAATACCGGAGAACCCGATGACCAATCAAACATTTCAACAGTTACTGTATGAGTATCATCTGGATCAACATTCATAGCTTCCACAGTAAGAAACAACGTAGCGGAATGTCTACGTAATACACCCGTTGACAAAGTTTCATTGTGATGTTTATGATATTTTTCAGGAGGATGACCATAGCCATAACTCATATCAATTCCACCCTTTCATTTACAATTAAGGACAAGTATTCCTTATAATATATAATGCTAGTATTAT
Organism: Bacillus paramycoides; assembly: GCF_038971285.1. Classification (NCBI taxonomy): domain Bacteria; kingdom Bacillati; phylum Bacillota; class Bacilli; order Caryophanales; family Bacillaceae; genus Bacillus; species Bacillus paramycoides. Next base: position 1,002,421 of record NZ_CP152427.1, on the reverse strand, counting down.
TTTAATGAAAGGTATAAAAGCGGATTTCCATCTGTATTTTTGGATATTTTATTTTTCACTTATTCCCTCTTAATGAATAATATAGATTCTCCTATTTTGAAAAGGACCTGCTCCATTCAAAAATACATAAAGTAAATGGAATCTGTTAAAACACATGAGTGAACCTTTGTTTTTTCCCCTCCTATTAAAAGGAGGAACTATTATGGGCTTTTGTGGCGGCTGTGGCTTCGCCGAAGGATTTGCTTTATTAGTTGTATTGTTTATTTTATTACTCATCGTTGGAGCTGCTTGCTTCTGCTAAAAAACTATCGAAAAGACACTCATGTGATTGTCTTTTCTTCATATGTAAAAAAAGCCCACCTATTTCCGTAGGCAGACCTTATCTTTATTACACAATAAGAAAGTATACTCTCTTTTCCCTTGAATTTTCATGTAATTATACATATTCATGAAAATAGAAGAAGTAAAATTGTCATTACAACATATTTTCCACTTTCAACTTAGTTATCAATGGATAAACTTTATTTATATATTCATGGGAATCATCCATTGAAAATGTATCTTCTTTAAGTCAAAACTGTCATTTAAAAAAAGAAAAAGACACCCTAAGGTGCCTTTCTCCGACTTGAACCATCTTAATTTTAATAATATGTATTGGACTCCCATCCAACTATTATTTTACCATGTTAAGTTGTTTTTGTTTATTGAGAAATACAATAGTTTATGTATGCCGGTCTTCTGTATTAGATATTTTGGTAATCCATGCAGTGATTAATAAGAGAACATGCTATTAATTAAAGGTAAAACCACATGCTAAGCCGGTGTAACATACCAATAAAATTTATACTGTATATCTTATATATGACGTAGGAACCAGAAGAAAAAGGAATTAGCACGTAATTATCGTGAAGAAGTAGCCATATTGGTAGTTCTAGTGAGGTTTTTACTAAATTAAGTTACGTACTTTTTCAAATTATATATACAATGAAATTAACCCGGATATAACAATCAATGGAAGGATTACTGCGAGTTTATTTTTTAGAGGGACACGTTTGTCTGTGACACCGGGGTGGATAACAAATGCAAGTAAAACAATTGCTCCAATAATACCTAAAAGTGTACGAATGACCATCATCCTCCTAAGGAATATTATTATTAATTTTATCACACCCAAACAAAAAAGGATACAAATAACAATTAACCCTAAATATACCATTATGAATTTCAATTATACAGCGTCACCAAACATAAAGTGAAACTATAATCAGCGATGAGTTTCCTTCCCCACTGATTATTAATTGAACCTATCGAGCATTTACGGGCAGATGAGAGATAACAGTAGAAATAATATAATTAAAAGAGGAGTGAAATTTCACTCCTCTTTTTTACTTGTGGATTTTAACACTCATTAAATCGCTACTAGAATTTTGCTTCTCTAAGCTTATCTCTATTTTAAGATTGTTTTTATTTATATCAAAATTACCTGTGCGTGTATTAGAAGCCACTATATTATCAATCTCTGTACTCAAATCTAAGTTTGGATTTATCATAGTGATCCACTTTTTCCCTAACTCTACTAACGCCTTCTTACCTTGACCTCTATCAATTACAAAATTAACGGTAAAGTTACTTTCATTATCGCCTTCTACAGTGAAATTCCCATTAAATTCTGGAATCCCTTCTAATACCGGAGAGAATAACACGACCTCTGAACGTGGACCGCCTATCCCTATATATTTTAGCTCCGCATTATGTTTTGCGTTAATTTCAGTAATAAGATTTTGTGCTTCCTTAGATATAGATTTTTTTAATACCGAAGAGCTATCCAGCCAACCTTCATGATAATAAATGAGCTCGTCTGCTAAATCTTGTGGGATAGCAGTAGGCTTTGACTCATGCTCTTTTTCCGATTTATTAATTGCATTATATAAGAATAGTGCATACTGCTCACGAGTCACGAGACTTTGTGGTTCAAACTTATTATCACCTGTGCCCGTCGTAATTTTATTTTCTTGTAATGCACTGATAGCATTTGTTGCCCAGTAATTTTTATCTACATCTTTGAAAGTGGTAGTAGATGTTGCTTTGAAGTTAAAAGCCTTTGTTAATACAACAGCTAATTGTTCACGCGTTAAAACGTTATCTGGACCAAATTTCCCATTACCAAATCCGTTCATAATACCAGCTTTATTAAGAGCTAAAATTTCTTTTTCAAACATATGCTCTTCTATATCTGTGAAAGGGTTTTGTGTATTAAGTTCATCTACTGGCTTCAAGTAGGCATATATTAGTCTAGCTACTTGTCCTCGTGTAATATTATCACCAAAACCAAACATTCCGTTTCCATAACCAGCCACAATATTTTTCTCTTTTAAATCCATAATTGCTTGATAAGACCAGTGATTTTCAGGAACATCTTTAAATCCCAGTGTATTTTCTGCTTGCACATTTGTTAGAGGTGTTAGTGTTGTTGATGCAATAACTGCCCCTGCTAAAATTAATTGTTTAAAATTCATAATTGAATCCCCTTATTATTAAAATAATATATTTAAAAAATACCGTACATACTCTTTTTAATATTAACATATAAAGATGCTTTTTGTAGGTTAATTATGGAATATTTAAAGAAGATTATTCCAGCATATAATGTTTATACAACTAAATTAAAATCGTACTAACTTGCTTCCAATACGCACTCATTTCCTTTATCCATTTTTAAAAAATACAATTTATAAATGCAAAAAATCCCCTCAAAGCATCAGCTTTAAGGGGACCCATCCTATCATCTTCTCTCTTCATATAATCGATTTGCTTTATACGAACAAACTAAATACATAACAATTGCAGCAGGGATAAACAACCATGCAAAGCCTCTCATCAATGCAAGTGGTGTTTCAAATAAGAATGCCCATAGAAATGATACACCTTGCTTATCCCATAATCCTGGCGTAAAATATAGTTCTTTCGGATTTGCAAGTGCTCCTACATTAATCGTTTCATTAAACATAAATAGGATTAATATCGGAATAGAGCATATAGCTAATTCTAAAAATGTTTTAGATAGACGTTTATACTTCCCTGCTCGTGACATTTGATCTGAAAAAATGTCATCTTTGCTTTCCTCATTTACCTTTTTAAAATAGTGCGTACCTGACCACCAATTACCAGCTATATGCTCCCATCCACTATCTTCAAATAATGTACAGTAATTAATAAATTCACTTTTTCTACTAAATACCCTATGGTCTATTCTAATCGTCGCATCTTCCGGCTCTGTATATCTAAATGTATAACCAAATGTATTACTTTCTAGTTGATAGCCTTTCCAAGCCATCTCTTCTAACCATTTTTCCTCTTTCTCAAAGTCTAAAAAGAATTTCAATCTCCACATCATCGTTTCCCCCTAACTATACGTGTAATAAACTTTTTGTAACCTCAATAATGTGCTGCATTCTCATAAAGTCTAAGTGCAATACTTCTTTCCCACGTTCCGTAATGACATACACTTTTCTTCGTTTATCTTCACTTTTTACCGATTCTATTAACCCTTGTTTTAATAAATTTTCAACCGCACCATATAATGTACCCGCTGCGATCTTTACTTGTTGATTACTTAATTCCTCCACCTTTTGCATAATTAAATATCCATGAGCTGGCTCTAATAAAGCTAAAAGAACGTAATACGTTGTTTCCGTTAGTGGTAAATTTTTATCTCTATTCATAAAGACCTCCAATGTAACGATAAATATATAGTTAAACTATATAGTTAAACTGTATATTTTAACTATATACAGTTAGACTGTATATGTCAAATTAAGTTATAAAAAAACAACCTAGATCCAACATGGGATCTAGGTTGTTTTTTTACATAAACGTAATCGTCACTAAAGAATATCCTTCTTTCGCATTATACGGCTCAGCTTTATAAGAAACACGGTTCGCCCCTTGCGGATAACCAATTTCCCCAATTGCTTTTTTCACATCTTGCAATGCGCCATCCATTGATTGTTTATACAGGATTTCAATCTTTGGTGAATTTTCGTTATAACGTTGCTGCATTTTATTTTTAAATTCATTATAGTTATTTGCAATGTATTCATTCCCTAAATAATTTAACTTTGTATCTTTTAAGATTTGTTGATACGCAGGGGTCTTTGTACCACCTGCCGCAATTTTATTTGTTAATGTACTATAATAATTTGTTGTAGCTTGCGGATAGTCCACGCGATTCCACTCATGATTTCTTGCGATTTGCTCATCTGATAAGTTGAAATAAGAATACGTTACACGACCCTGCTCATCTGGCACCGGATCATCGAAGGTTGTATCAAGATGATACCATTTGTTTTCGATTTTCACCAAGTTCCAAGCATGAGGCTGACCGTCTCCAGTTCCTACTACAAAATGATTCTCAATTCCAGCTTCTTTTAATAATTGATAGGTTAATAGTGCATAACCTTGGCAAACCGCAGAACGATTTACAAGTGCTTCATATGCTGTGTAAGCTTTATAAGACGTATCGTAAGAAACGTGTTTTACGACATAATCATGAATCGCCTTCACTTTTTCGTGATCATCCATTCCAGCTTGCGTAATAGAAGAAACGATTGCCTTTGCTTGCTTCATTACATATTCTGTTTGTTCTTTCGTTTCACGATATGTAATCTTTAACGTAAACGTATAATTTCCAGGTGATCCAGAAAGTCCATATGAAACATTCGATCTATTAAAGTTCGTATACTCATTTTTACTTGCAACTTCTTTATAGGCATTAAAAAGTGTATCCATTACTTCTTTTGTATTACTATTTGTCGTTTTATACGGAAGTGAAATATTCGTTTCATACGTATTAATACGCTTTTGCACTTCATCTTTAAATGCTGCTAATAATGCCGCATCCCCTGTATCTCGCACCGCAACTTCTGGCTTTTTATACTTCAAAGTATTATATAAAAACTGTGCATATTGTTCACGTTTTACCGTACTGTATGGCTCAAATTTCCCTTCACCTGTACCAGAAGCAATCCCGTTTGACTGCACTGCACTAATTGCATTTTCACCCCAAAAACCACTTGGAACATCGTTAAATGTGTGCTTTTGTTTCGCAGAAAGATGGAAAGCGTTTGTAAGAATTTGCGCCATTTCTGCCCGGCTAACAGAATCTTTCGGTCTAAATCCCCCATTTGCATCACCTTTAAAAACCCCTAATTTCGTTAGCGTTAAAACCTCTTCTGGAAACATTGTTGAACCTGAACGAATATCTCGATACGGATTATTTAAAGTGGATCCATCTTGTAATACATAACGAGCACCGTCATTACTAAACGTACCACCCTGCTTATTCGGTACTAACACACGATAAATTAAAGCTGCAACTTGTTCTCTCGTCGCAACATCACCGAAACCAAACTTCCCATTTCCATAACCAGAAATAATGTTTTTACCCGCTAAATCTTTAATCGCCGGATACGACCAATGCGATGTAGGCACATCAGAAAAAATACTCGCCTCAGCAGCTCTCACATCACTGCCATTTGTAAACAGTAAAGCACCACCAATAAGTGATAATGATGTAATTGATTTTAATAGTTTTGTGTACATAATTCCTTCTCCCAATTCGTTCTCTATTCATGTTGTTTTTTGTCGAAAAATCTAAAAATATGACAAAATACATTATACAATTAAAAGTTTTTGAGGGATATATTGAATTTTAAAATATGCAAAAATTCATATTAATATATTTTTCCGTATTAATATTATGTTTTTTATTTATGAATATATAATAGGTAGTAACTCGTTATAACTCCCTTCATGGTAATCTCTAATTTAGTATTGAAATTCTCTAAATCTCGATGTATTATATTTTTGTATTTTCTCAGTTCCCTAAGCCGAGAAAACATCATCACTTCTAAAAGGACCCGAACTCCAGCGGGTCCTTTCTTTTATTCCTCATTTTTATAAACGCATTTATCGTTTTATCTAGTACGATAACAAGAGACTCTCGCATTTGCTTCCGTGCCATATCATCACTTATTTCATTATACAAGTTACAGCCTTTTCTAATTTCTGTGGAATGATGTATTTCCTTACTAACCCTAAACCAATCGTAGGATTTATTAAATTATCTATAATAGCTGTTTTTTCTTGCTTATATAGATATTAGAAAAAAGATTATAGAACGGTTTGAATCACCAAACACTCTTGAACTCATTCTTGAATCATTGTATTATATTTTCAGGTCTTACTTCAAAAATCATTATCAGAAGAATCTGCAGGGTTGCAGGTTCTTTTTTTTGTAAAATAAAAAAGCATCCTATTTAGATGCTCTTCGCCTATTCTTTGTTACAATACCCACACCAAATCCAATACATAAAAATCCTATTAAAATGAAAAAAAATCGAAAACTCCATAGATCGCTAACTATTTCTAAAATGTTCTCCAGTACTATAAAATCTTTAAATTGGATAACCGATATAACGGTATATATTTACTTATTTCGTTGTATACTTCCTCATTAAGAACCTCGTATCCGCCCCAAAAGTAACTTTCACTCCCCTAGATTATCTCTGCAACAACTGAAAACTCTTAGACTCTTTCCAAGCTTTTAGAGTTACACCGTTCTTGGTTTCCCCTTGAAGATGAGCAGTTAGTTTTTGCTAACTGCTCCTTTATTTATCACAATGATAAAATCCTTTAGAATAATTCTTCTTTATTTCTCAATATAAGGAGTCTTGGATTTTCATTAACACTCCTGTAATATTATTATCAAAGAGTAAGGTAAGAGTTACTCTTTGCCATTTTAGAAGAGGTTCTGTTGGAGACAGCAGGATCTTTTTTCATATAGAGATAGTTTTGCTAAATTTTTCACTACTAACCACAAAAATATCCTATAATGTTTATATTACAAATTAACATATTAGGAGCGGATCAAATGCCAGTTACACTAGAACTTATTCTTTTCATTCTTATAGCAATTAGTGCTGTTGGCTATTTAATAAAAGAATTTCAAAAAACTAGAAAAAGAACACTTGGAATTTCACTAGAATTCTTGGTTCTTTTCTGGTCAATATGGAGAATATCGACTATCATAATCTAATTTATAAAACATGAATTCCTTCGAATAAAACTCAATATTATGTCCATAATGTTGATAGGCTGTATGCCAACATTCATTTCGTTTTCTCTGTATCTCCTTGTATTGAGCAGTTAGCTATTGCTAGCTGCTCTTTTATATGTAACCTTGTTAGACAAGTTTTCATATAATATAGTCATTCCTTTCTTATAAAGTGAAACTTTAATTAGTGGGGGTTTTATTCATCCCCCACTTAACTTCTTTGCTCCAACTGAATTTTGAGGTGGGAGTTTTACTTTCCGTTAACGCGTGATAAAAATTGAATTATATCCTATAACATTTTCAGGAATCATCCATATTTTATTTCTAAAAAATTGCATTGTTTCACTGAAAAGTGATTGTGGAAACAACCGCCTTTTTATTTATGGCAAAATAAGATTTCTATTAAACCTCATTACAAAGTATGTTATTACTGGTATAAGCTGGTATAATAAATACAGATCAAACATTGAAAGGAAATATGACAATGAAAAGATATTTTAACTTCATTTCACTTTTCTTAACTGTACTTGTAATAATAAATCTTACAAATATACATACAAAGTACCAATTCTTTATAGGTGCATCTATAGCATTATGTTTAACTATTATTTCTACAAATGAACTTATAAAATTCCTTGCTACTAGTAGCTTATTAGTTTACGGATTTGCAGCTCTTACTCTTTTAAGTATTGCTTGTTAATTTTCAATTTCGCTTTGTATTAAAATAGCGTTTTTATTTAATTTCATTACAATACTATAGAGGCACATACGATTTTTTTCTTTGTTTAAGGGTCCTTACGTAATAGTAAAAACCCTTTTTTCATGCCAATCACGATTTATTCATTTTTTTTGATACATTTTATGGAACATTCATACGTTAGATAAATCCTTTTTGACAGAATGAATAGTGAGTTATATCTTTCTCTCAATGAATTTAGGTATTTAACATGGTAAAATAATATTCGTATAAGCTTCCAATACATATTATTAAAATTAAGATGGTTCAAGTCGCAGGAAGGCACCTTTGGTTGTCTTCTTTGTACATACTAAAATCCTCACCACCTTATGAAAACGGTAAGCCCTTTACACCAAACAATAATTGAAACTATATTATTTTTACATTAAGGTAAAGGAATATCCCTTTACAAATAAAGTGCTAGATAGTAGGTGGAAAAATGGAATTTAACGATTTGGGTATTATCATTAAAGAACTTAGAATGAAAAAAAATATATCACAATCCGAATTATGTCATGGAATATGTTCACAAAGTCAAATTAGCAAGATTGAAAAAGGTATGATTTATCCATCTAGTATATTGTTATATCAATTATCAGAAAGACTTGGTATTGATCCAAATAATATATTTGCACTAACTCAAAACAAAAGATTAAAATATATAGAAAATGTAAAATACGTAATAAAAGACTGCTTAAAGCAAAAACAATATAAAGAACTTTATGAAATAGTAAAAAAAGAGAAAAACTTAAATAATTTTCAAACAAAAGAAGAGAAACAGTTTCTAATATGGCACGAAGCAATTGCTATATTTATGGTGGATAGATCAATAAAAACTGCTTTAGATCTTTTAAATAATGCATTAAAACTGACTTTAACTAATTCTGATTTTTTATCAGAAAGAGAAATAGATATTATGCAAACAATGGCTATATTTTATGCGGAAAATAAAAATTATGAAAAAGGTATTAATATATTAAGAAGATGTTTAACTAATTTTAATAAGTTAGATTTTCCTAGAGATAAAGAAATTAAATTAAAAATCATGTTAAATTTAGCAAAATGTTTAGACTTCACATATCAACATGAAGAGGCAATAAAATACGTTGATATGGGTATAAAATTAGCAATTAATCTAAATACTTTATACCTATTAGGTGAACTATTCTATTTAAAAGGTCAGTATTTATTAAAGATTAAACAACATAATGTAGAAGATGTTGTTTATAATTGGAAAAAAGCATTATTTATATTTGAACTAACAGAAAAAGAATATTATACAAAAATGCTACCAGATGAACTAATTGAAATACAAAATAAAAAACAATCATAATTTCGTAAAAGTTACTTACAAAAGTCGCAGGAAGGCACCTTTAGGTGTCTTTTTTTGTGGAGAATCAGTTTAAAAACTAAAAGAACCTCAATAAAATGAAACTTTAATCAATGGGGGTTTTGTTCATCCCCGACTGATTATTAGTTGAACCAATCGGGCTTTTACGGGCAGTTGATCCCCCACCTAACTTCTTTGCTTCCGCTGAATTTTTAGGTGGGGGTCTTACTGCCCGTTAATGCGGGATAAATGAGGTTCAAAGAATCTACTATTTTAAATTACCTTCGTAAAAAGCAACTCCATTTTGAACATGTTTTAAATACCACGTAATCGTCCCGCCACAAACATTTTCAGTAAAACTATTAGCATATACTCCATTTGAGTAATAAAGAGTTCTTTTGAATTTACCATTAGAATACTCATAAGGAATTGAGCATGTTGCTTGCTTCGGAGAGCTCACATCTTTTTGCGTGTCAGCTGAAGCTGCCCCAATTCCTCCTGTTAATGCAATACCAGTTGCCAATAGCCCTACTACTAATTTCTTAAACATAATAAATCCCCCTTTAATAGTTTTTATAACTTACAACTTAAATGTATCACTTTTGTAATTTATATAAATATCTTGAATATGTAGAAATATTTATTTAACTTTTGGTAATATTAGGATTTTATTTTATCAAATGAAAAATAGAGGGATTTACAGAAGTATGTAACAATGCATAATAAATCAATCAGCTATTATGATATACTCACAAAGAGCTAATACAAAATTTCTTTAGATTGGAAAACTAAAGTCTTATCTACCTAAAAGGAAGGCGCCTAATGGCGTCTTTTCTTTATTTTCAAAAGGACCTGCTCCATTTACTCTTTAAAACATAAAGTAAAGTGAACCCGTTAAAATCAATGGAATGAACCCTAGTTTTACCCTCTTATCTAAAGGAGGCACTATCGTTATGGGATATGGTGGTAGTTGCGGCGAAGGCTGCGGTTTCGCTGGAGGATTTGCTTTACTAGTTGTATTATTTATTCTATTAATCATTATCGGATGTAGTTGTTTCTGCTAAAAAACTATTAGAAAAGGTACCTATATAGAGGTACCTTTTCTTTATGTGCCTTATTCTATGTTTGGTGCCCAACTTTTCTCACGATTGGATTCGTTTTTTCATTTTTCACATTCATCATACCTCACATGTGAATCGATTTCACACATGAGCTTTTAACGAAACGAATTTGGGACCACTTTTTCCCACAAAGGAAACACCTTTTTGAAAATCTCTACCATGGAAGGATCAAATTGTGTACCAGACCCTTCTATGATACGTCTATAAGCTTCTTCAGGAGATAGAGCCGAACGATATGCTCTTGAAGAAGTCATGGCATCGAATGCATCTGCTATTGCAACAATTCTTGCGCATAATGGTATTTGATTTCCTTTTAATTTTTGAGGATAGCCCTTTCCATCCCATCTTTCATGATGAGAAAGAATTATATCTTCACCACCTTTTATTAAAGATATATTTTTAAAAACTTCTAATCCTAATTGTGGGTGTGTCTTAATAAGATTATATTCTTCTTCTGTAAGAGAAGATGCTTTCTTTAAAACTTCATCAGGAATACCTATTTTTCCTATATCATGTAATAAACAAATAAAATGAAATTGTTTTAAAGAATTATCATCATATTCATTTGTTTCTTTAGCAAGAATCGTAGCATAATTGGCTACACGTTCACTATGTCCTTTCGTATATTGGTCCTTTAATTCCATTATCCTCATTATTGATAAAGCTGTTTCTTTCATTTGTTTTTCATAGGATGCTTTGATTTTTTGTACTAAAAATTTTAATGAAAGAAATACAAAAAATGACGTAACAAAAATTGTTAGAAACAATAGTATTAATGATATTGGATAGTTAATGTCAAAATAATAAATAGCAATTAAAAATCTACATACCATACAAATAGATACCCATAGCAGATACTGAATACTTAAAAATAAAGGTGCAGAAATTACTAAGAAGCACTCTAAATAAGGGATATGTAAAGAAGCATCTGGATTACGTATAAACATAAGATCGTATGCCAAAAGATAAATAATACTTACTCCAAGAAAAATATATTTTGTAAACATTTGTTTATTCATTTTTTGTAAACACTTATTATATAAAATAAATGAAATAAAAATAAATAAAAATACGAGTTCAAATAAAAGTTTCTGTAGTGAAAAATCCTTTCTAAGAATAAAATGTTGATAAATATTATCAAACAAAAGAATACTACAGGGAACCAATAGAAACATTTTTATCGGTTCTTTCGTTTCAATATTTTTAATCCCTTTAATCATTTTACACACCGCCAAACCTTTTTTAATATAGAAATAAGTTCATATAGATATTATTAATAATATCCAAGAATAGATAATAGTGCAAAAAACACCTTTTCTCATAACCTATAAATGGGATACCGTCATGATAGGAATGTATAAAGAGATGAATAGGGTTATAGAAAAAGAAAAAGACGAATTCCTTTTGAAAGTAGGAATTCGCCTTTTTCTTGCTACCGATGATGAGATGTTATGTTAACCTCATATGTATAGAATATACAATTAACTAAAAATGAACAATAAAAAACAATAGTGTATAAAATCACTAACGTTTTTTATTGTTTCTTACAAGTAAATTATTTAAATTCTTGTCTATATAATTTAAACGAATAAATAGCTCCAACGAAGAATACAAAGGCTTCAAATAATATAAAGATTTGACGGAAATTCTCGATATCTTTACCAACTAAAGAAATAAATATGCAATTCATTAAAATTTGAGTAGTAAACATACAAGAAATAATTTTAAAATAAATAGGATTTGTTCTTTCATCTGGTTTGCCAATTTTTTTGTAAATAATAATAAGTGCAATTACTGAACCCAAAAATAGAAGTGCTGTAAGTCCTACAACGATATTGAAATTGCCTGTACTTTCTAACATCCATTTATTTAATAGATCAATCATTATTATCTTCCTTTCCTACATAAGAGAATATTTCGTTCTTCTTTTTCACTATAATAAAAAAAGAAAAAGGAAAACATCGAACTTTCTTACAAACATTCGTGTATTCTTACAATATTGTCATTTTGCAAATGTATTCATCGCCTTGCCTTTCATTATTTTCTTTGAAAACATAGTGAATTACAAATTTCAAACTCCTTTTAACTAAGATAATAAAAGGAAAAATTATATATAATTATATTAAGATTTAAATAACTATAACGAACAATCTAAAGCTTCCTATTCAAATACTTTAGACTCCCTTATCTCGAGGCATCATTCATAGCCTATCGACTTAATATTTGGAAGTATATACAAATACCCTAAACAAAAAAATTAATTTGGGGTATTTGCTTTTCTTAGCTTGATAGCGATATCCTACTATTTAACATCAAAAAAACCTCGCTATTAATAACGAGGTTTTCCATCACGAAACTTTATCTTCAACCAGTATTCCCATGTGCGTATTGAACGATGACATCTTTAATAAATTGAGAGGCTTCCTGATGATTGACCGAATTATGAGACACATTCAAAAATAACGTAAGAGCCGTGACAACACCAACTAAAGTAACACTTATTTTTTTCATTTTAATGCCTCCTTTTTAAAAACCTCTTCACTCGCTTTATGGCTAGAGAAGAAATAATAACTCGCTTTTTCAAAGTTATGTTCTTTATGGAATAGAACCGCTAGTACTTCAGTATATTCTTTCACGTATTCCCAAAGCTTCTCTCTTTCGAAATATACAATACCTTCTAATATAATTTCTTCTAGCTTTTCTCCACTTAATCCTTCATTTCGTCCATTTAAAATTTTAAAATGGTGTTGGTACTCTACCAGTTCTAATTTATCGCAAATCTCCGTGCCTTTTCGAACAAGTACTGAAGCTAGTGAATTTTCGTCTAATTTAAAATGTTCTTTCCCCTTAATATATATCGCTTTATAGTTTTCAGGCATTTTTTCACAGACCTCATTTAAATGACTGATAGCTAACTCCGAAAGATTCTGTCCAGCATACATTAAACCTAAATTTTGTTTTACAACTAACATACCGTTTTCATTTTTAACCTTTTTAAAGATATCCATTGCCGAAATATAAAGTTCTTCAGCTAATTCCCATTCTTTCAAATGTGTACAAGCTAACGCCATTAGGTTGTTACAATAACCGATTTTCACTTCATACCCTTCATGTTTAGCAAATATTTCTTTTGCTTTTGTTGCTTGTTGGAAGGCCACAAAAGCCTGATAATAATGATATTGGAAAACAGCTTGGTTATAATAAAACTCTGCTTTTTCAATTTCATCTGGAATACTTTTAAGTAAATTTTCTGCCATTTCATAATGCTCTTTTGCTGCATTGTAATTACCAACTGCATTAGAGTAGATCGCTTTATAAAAATGATAATAATACGATAAAAAATCATCAGTTGGTTCACCCAAAGATTCAATTTGATCAAAACTATTTTTTGCTATACTCAAATTATCTATTAAATATTTATAACCAAAATCAAGTAACGAATAATACAGTAATAGATTTTGGTCTTCTTCAATGTTGTTTATAGAACTCTCTATTTCTTTTTTAAATTTATATGCATTCGCAACGTTTCTATTTCGAATTTCAATATACCAGGCATTTAACAGTTCAGTAACTTTGTTATTTATGGTAGTTTGAACGTTCAATTTACATCCCCCTTTTCCAAAATTATCTATATACTCTTTTCCTCATACTACCATACAACATTACCTCGTGATATCTTCATAAACTTGAGATAATTTTTTAAGAAAATTCAGAATTATATTCTTTTAACTAACGTTTATTTAAACAATTAATAGATATTTTTTAAAGAGGTAAAGTTAATATAGATCAACTAAATAACACAAAGAAAATGTTTTATTTCATAAAAAAAGGCTCCATTGCTGGAGCACTCAAAAATAAAATAAGTAAATGAATTAAAACAAATAACAGACAATTTAACTATATATATTAAACATAAATAAATCTATATATATCCAATATTACATATTAAAACCTGTTTATTGATGCTATAATAGGCTTACTCGATGATTGTTATATTTTTTTATGGTTTTTAAGCAATATGATACCTTCTTAACACCAAGTGTACAAGTAAAAGAAGACATCTTAATCGATGTCTTCTTTTCTTATACAATAACAACACAATAAAATTAAGTTGATTCAAGCTGCAGGATGGCACCTTGATATCATAGTAAAGAATACATCATCACTGTGTCAGCAAGCAAAAGTGTATTCTGCATTTCTGAAAACAGTAGATGGCAAATTGTGACCTGCTGAATCTGCTAAGAAAGAATATACAAGAACATCCTTAACATCATCTTTATCTCCACTAATAATGACATCAAGGAAATCTTCTATTTGGAATTCTGGAGTAAACAACACAATCTTAGTCGTTCTGTTCGGTTCTAAAGAAACAAAAGTACGAGAGATTTCAACTAATTCATTTTGATTTGGAAAAGAAGTGTTTGGACTTCTCTTAACAGTTACCGTTACATTACTAGTATGGCAGCGTGAATCATTGTTTAACATAATGTTGAGAGCAGTTGGAATAATCCCATTTTCAGAAACCGGAACTCGAAACACTCCAGTAGATTTATGAGCCATATAATCACATCCTTTCAAAATAAAATATATTTACAATATATTAGATGCAAAAGATGTTCATTTTGATAGGGACAAATTACTGATATGTGGTACGTATGTGAAGAAATCAAATTGGCAATAGAAATAGACTTTAAACTAGACAAATAAAAGTTGATCGATATTGTTAAAAAACAAAAAAACTCTAACTAATTCGTCATGACGATTTAGTTAGAGTTTTTTTGTTTGAAGTATTCACGAGTATCTACCCTTATCTTTTCAGGTAAAACAATATCAAGTTCTTTATCTAACCATGCAAGAGTCTTTTTACGAAGAAACTCACGCATGTGTTCTTCTGCTTCAAGCATTACTAAGTTAATTGTACAAGAAGAATTGCTAGGTTCACAAGAATTACAAGCGTCGTCTCGATATAGTAGACCATTCTGTACAATATTTTTACATTGAAAAATAGGTTTTGGGCCTTCGACGGCCTCTATTACATCCCAAAAAGAAATATCTTCTGGAGACTTAGCTAACCTATATCCTCCCTTTACACCTGGGACAGAATTCACAATGTCAGCTTTAGATAATTTACCGAAAACTTTTGAAAGAAATGTTTCAGAAAGTCCTTGAAACTCTGCCAAATCTTTTATTCCAACACTTTCCTTGGAAGGAGCATTGATTAAATAAACTAGGCAATGCAAGGCATATTCAACCCCAACACTATATTGCATATACAAATCACCTGCTTTTTATTTTAAGGGTTATCAAATTGTATCTTAGGACCATTTAGAATTTTAGTCAAATAAAAAAAGGCTCTTTTAGAATAGTATGTATTTCATTTGACAAAAATAATTTCAGAGTTTATATTAAAGACCATATCAATCGACGATTAACTCAGTCGATAATTAAATTGTAAAATTTTTAAAAAAGGGGAAATACAAATGAACAAAACACTTATTATAAACGCACATCCGAAAGTGGATGATATATCATCAGTCAGCATTAAGGTTCTTAACCACTTTTTAGTATCTTATAAAGAATTAATTCCTAATAATGAAACGATTGAACAGATTAATTTATACGATGATGTAGTACCAATGATAGATAAAACTGTTTTAAGCGCATGGGAAAAGCAAGGAAATGGACAGAAGTTAACTGATGAAGAACAAAAAGTAACAGAGCGTATGTCCGAAATTTTACAACAATTTAAAAGTGCAAATACGTATGTGATCGTATTACCTTTGCACAACTTTAATATTCCATCAAAGTTAAAAGATTACATGGACAATATCATGATTGCACGTGAAACATTTAAATATACTGAAACTGGATCAGTGGGACTACTTAAAGATGGAAGAAGAATGCTTGTTATACAAGCAAGTGGAGGAATCTATACAAATGATGATTGGTATACAGAAGTGGAATACTCTCATAAATATTTAAAAGCAATGTTTAATTTCCTTGGTATTGAAGATTATCAAATCGTTCGTGCACAAGGAACAGCAGTACTAGATCCAAATGAAGTATTACAAAACGCATATAAAGAAGTTGAAGAGGCGGCTTCTAGATTGGCTAACAAATAAATTTTTTCACTGGAAGAATGATGGTTATAATTAAAGATCCCCTCCACCATAAGGCAGAGGGGATCTTCTAACTTCTATTTCAAACTACCCACAATCTCCGTAAAGATAACCCCAAGTGCATGTGCACCTGCATCTGGATATCCTAAACTTCTTTCACCAACTGTACCGGCGCGGCCCATGCGAGCTACGATTTCTTTCGTGTACTCTGCTCCTTTAACGGCTGCTTCTGCTCCTTTTTCAAAGGCAGTTTTCATATCTTCTTCGCTTGAAGCGCTAGCTAACCAAGAGTCTACACATGGAGCAAGTGCGTCAACAAGTGTTTTATCACCAACTACTGCTCCTCTACCGAATGATCTTTCACCGATAGATTGTATGCCTTGCAGTGCTGCTTGTAACATTTCAGCAAATTCTTTCACTGCTAACTCACGCTTCTCGCCTGCTGCTTTACTAGCTGCGCGGAATGCACCGCCCCAAATTGGACCAGATGCGCCGCCGCAATGTTCCATAATAATCATGGAACAACCATCAAGGAACGATCCGATCGTTACGTTCTCTTGATCTACAATAGAATGCCACTCGCGTTTTAATTGCTTAAATCCTTTTGCCACACTCATTCCGAAGTCGCCGTCACCAGCATGCGTGTCTAACTCACAGAACGGTACTTCATTTTTAATAATCACGTCGCTCATTTTATCAACGAGATAGATCATGTTGTTTAATGTAATAACATTATCCTGAATCACAGCGTGCTCTTCCGCTGTTTCTATTTCAAATGAAACTTCCTTCTCTTCTGTCTCTTCAAGTACATTCACGTACTCTACACTTTCAACTGGTCCATCTACTTTAAACGCCGGTGTATTACACTCTTTAGATAGTAATGTTTTTAACTCATCATCTAATTTCATTACTGTTAAAGACATACCAGCCATATCGATACTTGTCATATAGTTGCCGACGAATACTCTATTAATTTTAATGTTTCTAGCAGCTAGTTCTCTCGTCACGGCGTTATTAAATAAGTAAAGTTCTTGCAGTGGTGTTCCGCCAAAACCGTTAACTAGAAGCGCAATTTCTTCGCCATCTTTCACTCCTAAATCTTTTACAAGATCATTTGTCATACGGTTCGCTAGTTCATCTGCTGACAACATTTTTTCACGTTTAATTCCTGGCTCGCCGTGAATACCTACGCCGTATTCCATTTCATCTTCCGCAAGTGTGAAAGTAGGTGATCCGCTCGCTGGAACTGTACAAGAAGTTAACGCTAAACCGATTGTACGCACGTTAGCAGCTGCTTTTTCCGCTACAACTTTCACCGCTCCTAAATCCATACCTGCTTCCGCTGCTGCGCCGGCAATTTTATGAACGAGAATAACGCCCGCAACGCCGCGGCGTCCTACTGTGTACAGACTATCTTCTACCGCAATATCATCGTCTACCTTTACGTAGTCGACTTCAATTCCATCTTCCGTCGCCAAATGCGCACCGTTTTTGAAATTCATAATATCGCCGCTGTAATTTTTAATAATTAATAACGTACCTTTTTTACTAGCTGTCTCTTTAATCGCTTGATATACCTGAATTTGTGAAGGAGACGCGAACACATCTCCGCACACTGCCGCATCTAACATTCCTTTTCCGACTAGTCCTGCATGCGCTGGCTCATGACCACTACCGCCGCCACTAATTAACGTTACTTTATTTTCGTTCATTTCTTTCTTCTTAATCACTTTATATTTTTTCAAAAGCTCAAGCTCTGGATGAGCCATAACCATTCCGTTGCACATTTCCATTACTAATGTTTCTGGTTTGTTTATAATCTTTTTCATTGTGCTTCTCCCTCAATTCCTTTAATATATTGTGATATATTTGAAATCTTCTTCTTACTACTCATGTTAAAATGAAAGCGTTTTATAGTAAACGGACAAAATGGACAATCTGTCTAAAGACACCGCTCTCATTTCTCGGTAGGATTTTTATATTACTAACATTCTAGGGATGATTCAGATGACCTCTTCTATAATTTCTAAAAAGATAATCGCGAATTCATTGAAGTATTTAATGGAAACAGAGTCGTTTCATAAAATATCAGTGAGCGATATTATGTTACACTGTCAAATGCGTAGGCAAACTTTTTATTATCATTTTAAAGATAAATTTGAACTATTAAGCTGGATTTATAGAGAAGAAACGAAAGAAAACATTATCGACTTTCTCGACTATGAAACGTGGGAAAACATTTTCGATTTATTATTTGATTACTTTTATGAAAATCAAAAATTTTACCGAAATGCTTTTAAAGTCATTGAGCAAAACTCGTTTAATCACTATTTATTTGAGCATACGAAAAACTTATATATGAAGATTATTGATGAACTATCTGTGAGCTGTGGATTCAGCCTTTCTGATGAGACAAAAAATACGATTGCCTCCTTTTATAGTCACGGCTTCGTTGGAACGATAAAAGATTGGATTGAAAGCAAATGCGAAGTAGATCCGTCCATTATGTCTTCTCTCATGAAAAATATGATAAACAATCAATTACTACTATTACTGGAGCAATCTGCAAAGTAATTAAAGGGTGGAAAAAGCAATGAAAAAGATTATGAATGATGTACAACATATCGTTCAAGATATGATGCATGGCTTTTATTTTGAACATAACGACAAAGTAAATTACGACGAAACTAATAACATCATTTATGTAAAAGATATTGAAAAACTAAAGCAAAACGTCGCTATTATCAGCGGTGGTGGTAGCGGACATGAGCCTGCTGATATTGGTTATGTAGGAAAAGGAATGCTTACGGCGGCAGTAAACGGCAATATTTTCACTCCGCCTACAGTGGAACAAATCGTAATGGCAACTCGCCTCATACCAAAAGATAAGAGTATTCTATTCATCATCAAAAACTTTAAAGATGATGTAGCGAATTTTTTAGCGGCGAAGCAAATTGCCAAAGAAGAAGGAAGACAAATTAACCACATCATCGTAAATGACGACGTTTCAATTGAAGATGATGCTTCTTTTAATAAAAGAAGACGCGGCGTCGCTGGCACTGTTCTCGTTCAAAAAATATTAGGCGCGGCTGCTTTTGAAGGTCATTCTTTAGAAGAACTAACAACACTTGGCCGTTCTATCACCGAAAACTTACACACATTAGGAGTCGCACTTTCACCAGCAAACGATCCAGTGAAAGGAAAAGCTTCATTCACACTAAACGACGATGAAGTCTTTTATGGCGTCGGCATTCACGGTGAAAAAGGTTACCGTAAAGAAGCGCTATCCTCTTCTGAAATATTAGCGATTGAACTAATGAACAAATTAAAAAGCATTTACCGCTGGAGAAAAGGTGACAACTTCGCCATCCTCATTAACGGACTAGGCGCAACTCCACTAATGGAACAATACATTTTTGCAAATGACATTCGCCGTTTATGTGAGCTGGAAGGCTTACAAGTTACATTCGTAAAAGTCGGTACGCTGTTAACTTCTTTAGATATGAAGGGTGTTTCGCTTAGTTTGCTTAAAGTAGAGGATTTGGATTGGGTGAAGTGGTTGAAGGCGGATGTTGGTGTGGGTAATTGGTAAGTAAAAATTATAATGATAAAAGCCTTTCACTATAACAAGTTAAAGGCTTTTTGCAAATTGAAATATCGTACGAGCATTAAAAAAATTCTTAATCACCTCACTGAATGATAACAGGCCTTCCAAATAAAGCTGGATAATAAATTAACATCGCACCTACAAATGAACACACTAAACAAAAAACAGCCTCGTATTTTATGACTAAAGAGGAGTTCGTATCCAGCTTTTTTCCCTCTCTTTTCAATATCATTTTAAATAATACTTTATATAATACATACCCAACAATTGCCCCAAGGGTATTCGTAAATAAATCATCAATATCTGTAATTCTATTATTTAATAATTGATTTAACTCAATTGCCAATGAAAAAAAGAATCCCGCACATACGGTGTTTTTCATTTTTCTAAACTGCGGCCAAATAGTCGGTAGTAAAAAACCGAACGGCATAAACAGTACAATGTTCAAAAGATACGTCGTACTACCTGCAGTATCAAATAGAGTCAAATTAATTTGATTCACACGAATCCACGTTTCATATCTACTTATATCCCATACAGTCGCGATCTGTGTCACCTTATACACTAGCGAAAGATAGAACAGAAAAATATATACCCATAGAAAATGCCGAATAGATATATTGTTTTTCGCTTTAAAATAAAATCGAATTTGAAACACAATACAAAACATAATTGTAAAAAAATAAGTATACAAATAACTCATCAAAACTTCTGTATGCATGTGGAATCCCCTAACTTTACATTTTCATCTATGACTTTGTTGTTTATAGGATAGGAGAAACTTTTAAAATAAAAAGTGGGGTAAATATAAAATTTTTCTTAAATTTCATGTTAGTTTTTATGATTACTCTTGTTAGGTAACAACATGCTTACACTTATAAAAACATTGAATTACTGAGGAATTCTACCCTCAATATGACAGCAAATTCACATCAAAAATGTAAATCTTCATTTTCTTCGTATTTTCCTTTATTACGTCTTTTTCTTATAAATAATTCTGCAACAATTACATTTGGTACCCACGCTAACCAAGCAATAATAGCGTAACTAAGTTCAAACTGCTCTATTCCAAATAGAACGATGAACAACGGAAGCCAAATTCTTAATGTAACTGCCGCAAAGGTTAAAGCATAATTTCTAATCATCCAATTCCGATGATCTTTAATTTTTTTATTTTTAACTCTATGTAATGCTTGATATGCTGATGTTAGCCAAAATACGGATAACAAACCGAAACCTAGCTTCGCTACCAATCCTCCCGTAGCATAAAAAGATAGATATAGTCCAGAAACGCCTCCTAATAATATACCAACCATATAAATTCTCCCAACTATTCGGTGACGGTTAATATTCCTTTCTCTAAATTTTGCGGATAATGTAAACGGACCAATTACTAATGCTACTATACTAGTTGTAATATGTATAAATAACATACTATACCAGAACTCACTTAATTTAGATCCAAACATAAGCTTCGCTTTTACAAGCCCTGTTTGAAATCCATCCATAATAAAATATTGGACAACAATATAACAAGATACTAAAAGAGCAAAACAAGTGAATACATACCAAATTTTCCTGTTCAAATTTTACTGCCTCCCTATTACATTCATGGAAATTAGATTATATATTACTGTTCATTCTCGAGAAAAATAGAAAAGCCTTCTAGCGAAATGAAGCGAACCCCTAAAAAGGGACATTTAATAGATTAAAATTTCCGAAAACAATGAATATATATGTTATATTGTTAGAGGTACTGAAATGGGGGTCTTTCTAATGGATATATTGCAACAAGTAATAGATGAATTTAAGTTGAATGTGTTAGCAGTCGAGAACGTTCCGAAGTCATTTAGTTCGACTGTATAAAGATTTTTTCACATTTCATTATTCAACAATCGGGCGCAATTGCGGAAGATACGCAAGTATAAGATGAACAAACTTTTTTATATAATAAAAACTCTCCAGTATATCGTTCTATACTGGAGAGTTTACCCATCTATTCCTTCTCATCCCTCATACTGTAATACCCCAAATTAATAATAACCAAGAAGTACCCACCCATAATTCCAGCAGCAAATGTCCACATGTACTCATGGTGTTCAATTTCATACATAATAATCGCACCGAGTATGGCAGCTGCAAACCGATTTATCATGCCAAGCATCGGTGCTTTTTCTTTTTTTACGATGCTATTTCCGAACTTTTCGATACGTCTTCCTAAAATCCAGGCGCAGTACATACTAACTAAAAGGCCGATGCTCATCCCGACAAACTGGGCTCGAAAAGGTGTCATCAACCATCCCAGTAACATCACACCTAGCAAACAATATATTTGTATGTTAAATGATCTTAATGCCATACGAATCATGTTATGCTCCTTATCTTTCCTATTAATCCCATCGTTCGGACTTCAAGCTTTCCGATATATCTTTTTTAAAATGGGGAAATTTGATTTTGCTCACCATTAAATAAGCGAGTACGCATGTACCAAACGCCACGGAAACTGGATTATTTAAGAGGCATAAAATGAGGAGACACATTGCCGCAAATGGAATGGGCATTCCGATAAAGGTTGGGAGTTTACTTTGTTGCGTGTTAAATCTAGCAAGCCGCAGCATTCCGCAAATACTATACGCGAGCGCACATATCATCCCGATAGACTGCAAATCTTTTAACGAGGCACTATAGGCAAGAATAGATGGTGCCACACCAAAGGTAACTAAATCCGCAAATGAATCTAACTCTCCACCAATGTCCGAAACAGCATCAAGTTTCCGAGCAACCATGCCATCAAACAGATCAAATACCATCCCTGTAATAATGAATAGAACTGCACCATACATATCTTGAACGAAAACAGTGTGAATAGCCAAAAGCCCACATACAAAGTTTGCTATCGTAAGCATATTCGGTATGTAACTTATCACATGCTTCCCCTCCTTTCTACTAATTGCTTCTTACTCATTAGATTCAAGATCCTTCTGTTTTTCTTCCAATATCACCTTATTTATTTTCGTTAATGTATCAGTCATTTGCTGCAAAGCTTCGATATCAATTTTTGAGAAATATTTCTCGATTAGTACATCATCTAACTTCGACAATTGCTCCATATACTTACTACCGTTTGGACCAAGTGTAAGGAAATACTCCCTTTTATTATTCGGATTAACTTGTTTTGAAATCATCTGTTGCTTTTCCAGTTTCGATAAAACTTGGCTAACAGCGCTTTTCGATATATTAAACGTAGTCGCAATGTGATTCGCTGTCGTGTTTTTATTTAAATTAATATGAAATAACATACTCTCTTGCTGTCCTGTAAGACCATACTCATCTTTCAACTCCTGAAATAGTAAAATGTAGAATTCATTATAGGCTCGGTTCATTTCATTAATTACTTCTTTATACGTTCTCGTCATAGCACTCTTCCTCCATGCTGTTATTGCGTTCTATTTAATAGTTAAGTTCACTTAACTTAACTATATTATACCGTTATGTTTATGTAAAGGGAAATCTAGTTCTATAAATTCCTATAACACGGAATAACGTATGCCTTTTGCCTTTTCCACTGCTTTTCATTGATCAAATTCCAACCTCCCCGGCATGATACATCTGTCATTCTAAATGAATAAACATAACCATCGCAAAAATTCCATATAGGCCCATTACTGGTTAAAATGTTATAATAAAATCACCCTACATAGTTACTCATATTCATACTGAGGAACTAGCGTCTTATTAAGCAATGCGCATAACTCAAATAAAAAAGACACTTTCAAGTGTCTTTTTTATTTATTTTCATAAGAATTATCTCTTTTATAAACAAAACCTATTAAACAACAAAGGGGACTATCAGATGGAAAATACTGTAGCAAGAGAACTACGTAACATACGTATATGCCTTATTATCTTAATCATTGTCATCGCGTTTTGGGACCGTGAGAAACCTGTAGAAATTACTGACCATGGTAGTGATCCTATCTTAAACACTAGCAATATGACCCAAGTTGGTGATAATACATTTGCCTATAAAGATGAATCTAATCAAATTAGAATCTTTAAGTTTGATCCGGATACAAATGAAATAAAATTAATAAAAGAATTTTATGCTAACGAATATGAATTACATACAATAAATAATTCAAATTGATAAAAGGCACTTTAGGGTGTCTTTTCTTTATGGAGTAGGATTATGAAAAGACAGATTTACAATTCTAAGCGACTCGTTGGTACTACCCTATCCCCATCAAGCTAAGAAAAACAATTACCCCCAAAACGAAAATTTTAGAAGTACTTTACTGGATAAAACTTAAATTTTTTATTTTGGGGGATATATCGATTGTTAGCTTGACGGCTATGAGCAAATACCCCAAAACGAGAAAAATGAGTCGAATTCTTATAAATAACTGTAAAAAGGTAGAATTCTCGTTATGGAGATGTTTCAGAATATCAGCTTGATAGGCATGTATGGTGACCCCAAATAACAAAAAAACAATACTACATATAAAAAATATTAGCGAGAATGTAAACAAAAAAGTAAACGTTTGTTTGTCTAGTCTATCCAATGAGACCTCATATCGGATTATGAAATCCAACAATGGGATAATTATCTTCTGGTTGGGTGCGCAGACCTATTTGAATACTTCAATTTTGGATTATCTTTAGCATCATTCCGATATGATTTAAATATAGAATTGTTCACATACCCTAGCTGTTGACTACATTCCAGCTTACAAAAGTAATCCTTTGTCTTTTGCCTTTTGCACGGCTTCTTCTCGATTTTTGACTCCTAGCTTCTCATAGAGATTGGAGGCGTAATTTCTTACTGTACCGTTTGACAAATAAAGTGTCGAAGCTATTGTTTTATAACGGCTTCCTTGTGATAATAGTTCCAAAATCTCTAATTCTCGTTTCGTTAATCCATACTCTTTTCCATCTGATCGTGATTCAAATAATCCTGTTTCTTCATTTTCTTCCCACATTCTATGGAACAAGCCATGATTAATTATCGTGCTTCCTCGATAGACTAGACGAATTGATTCAGCTAGTTCACGCGAATCTATGGATTTCAATACATATCCATCCGCACCATTTCGTATGATTTCTTTTGCCCTTTCTGTATCCTGAAAGGTTGACAGAATGAGTACACGAATGTCCGGCCATTTTTTCTTAATCATTTTAGTTGCATGAACCCCATTCAGATTTGGCATCTCTAAATCCATTAATATTACATCTGGTTTTAGTCTCTCACACAATTCCAAAGCCCGTTTTCCATCTTCAGCCATTCCCACTACTTGTAAATCCTCTTGTACATCCAAAATTGTATGAAGATTTTCTCGGATAAAAGAATGATCATCAACAATACATAGGCGGATTTGCTCATTAGACAGTTGTACTTGTTTCGGTAAAACACATGAAATTAATGTCCCTTCCCCTTTTTTGGAATAAACAATGACTCTTCCTTGTGACTGACTCACACGCTCTTTCATTGCAGTTAATCCAAAGCCATCCTTCCACTCTTCTATCCCACAGCCATTATCCTGTACATCCAATCTTATCTGTTGTGGTTCAAAATGAAGTGATACAATGATTTCTGTCGAATACCCATGGCGAACAGCATTTGTTAGTGATTCCTGCAGGCTCCGATATAATGCCATTTTTGATTGTTTGGAGACCATATACTCTTCTCCTATTATTTGAGTACGTACATTTACTTTTGCATGTTTCTTAAATTCTTCTGTCAATTGTTGTAATGTGACAGCTAAGGGAAGCGATTCTTGTGATAAATCTAATTTATGTAAATACAGTCTTACCTCTTCCATACTGTTACGAGCCAATTGTAATAATGAATCGAGCTGTTGCTCTCCTTCTTTAGACTTTAATTCCATACGCAATGTTTCCATCCCCATAATAATTGAAGTATAGGAATGCCCCATCGTATCGTGTAAGTCTTTTGAGAGCCTATCACGTTCCTCCAGTAATGTAATCCGCTCAACTTGAGATACGTATTGTTCCAATACATGTTTCTGGTTCCGAATAATCTCACTTTGACGGTAATTAATAGCCAGTAAACGAAAGAAAGAGCCCATAGCAAAAGCTAAACTGAGTTGTAGGATGATTACCCATAAATCTGTCACTTTGGAAAATATCGCAATGAGCAATGGGAACAAAATAATTGTGATAGGACCCGACCAGCGGTAAGATTTATGAACGCTATTTGCCGCAATCATAAAAGTTGGCATTAAAAAAGCAAGATACGCTGACGGAAATAATAAAGTTAAATAGAAACACACTCCGCCAAATAATATTATTTCAGTAAACAAATAATAGCGATAACTGAACATTAAACAAATCCAAGGTACTGAAAATGAAACGACTTCCCAAAGAATTATGATCCAAAGTGGTACTGTCAAATGATCTTGTTGTTGGATAGTCGCTGGTATCAATGATAGCCAAATAATAAAGCGTATACAAAGTAAGGCCCAATCATACCAAAACCATAGTTTCAAAGTCTTAAACAAATTATCACTCCTTTATAGCTTTAAACATGGAACGCGTGTACATTCCAATAATTCGAACTAAGCAGTTTCCAATAAGATTCTGTATCCAGATGAGAATGAAACCAACAATCATGACAAAAATTGCTGTCTCCCATGAATTCACAGCAATGCCCAATAAGTATATATTAAAATATCGAAAAAGTAAGGGGGTAAAGATACATACTAGCGGCATTACATACAGTAAAACAGCACATATAAGACTTATTATTCCGACAAAAAATTTCTGCATGAGCCAAAAAATAGCCCTCCAGTTGCTATTATTAAGGATTACATCCCTCGCTTTAATCCATTTATCTTCCTCCTCTTTTTTTCTTGATTCGAATAACTCTATCGATATATCTGTATAAACCTTCGTTTGAATACGCTCATACTGAATAAACGTGTGAGTTGTTTGTAATACCCACGCTAACAAGGGAATACCCAAAAAGATAATCGTCATTACTAATGCAAATGTAATGCTGACCAGATAGAAACAAAAGTAAAAAAATCCGGATACAAAGGTAAATAGAAAGAAATAAAAATCTTGCAAAGTTTTTTGAGCTGATGCTTTTGTCATTAAAATCTCTCCTCCTCATACATTGCTAATACGTTAAAAGCTACTTTTTTATTCTAAGTATTTTTCTGTCACATACGATAGTGTCAAAATGTCATGGTTTGTATGACATAACTATCAATACAGACTTATCCCACTCAACTTTTATTATCTTTTATAAATATGACAAAAAATTCACTATCGACTATGACTCACCGCTTTCTACACTCTGTTCATACGCTAACTCTTTATGCTAAAGATAGAATTGTGTTCCCAATTTCACCTTTTTTCTTTGCAAATTTTTTAATACAAAAAAGGAATCCTTATAATAAGGATTCCTGAAAGAAACGACGTGTCATAATCAATTCCTTGATCTCGTGCATCATACGTATAAATTTCATCGTCCCTCATTTTATCTACTAAATAATACGTAGTATTAGATTTTAAGAGATTCAAATTTTTTGTATTCCTAAATAAATCTATACCTACCCTTGTTATTCCAGTAACATTTCTTAGGTACTTGCTGCATATTAAATTATTATGCTCTGGGATTTCGCCTCCCTACCTCAATAAAATAATTATGGTTACCTAGTTGTCGAGATAAAAAAATTTGATTAACTTCTTGTTTCTTTAAATTCAATGGTTCTTGAACACTCATTGTACGTAGTTTATATTTGTCCTCATCTTCATCATTATATCGAAATACAAAATCATCAGTTTTTGTTGAAAATGATATAGTTAGCTGTTCAAAAATAAACTCTGACAACTTGATGGTTTCATTATATTTCTCTTTAGACATTACATTATTTGATGTATCTGCATAGCTAGATATTGGTAAACTAATTGATGTAGTAATAACACCAGTTGACAATAAAAGTGCTAAACTTTTTTTCATGCTTTTTCTCCTTTGTTGTTACATCCTTCATTAAACAGAATGTCTCTATTTTTAGAAGATTGGTAGCACCATATATTCATCAAATTAAGAACTTACTTTTCCTAAACAATTTTTTAGAGTAAGTTGTTTTTTCGAACCAGAAAAGTATATTTTCCGCTATAAAAACTATGACAAAGTTTATCCATTTTTCCTTTTTGCCTACTTGCTAAATTCAGCAAGTAAAATATTTTTATAAAGATCAGGACTATTAGCTTTAATGCTGTTCAAATTAACGGCTAATGTATGCTTGCCTCCAATTGTGCCTCCGGCAAAAGTACTAAAACCTGGATTGCCACCTGTATGTCCCCATATCGAGACACCTTTTGGAAGTTTAGTTTCATAGATTCCAAGACCATAATTATCAATTCCCGCTATTCCTGTAGGAACTGTAGTAAGCATTTGTTTTAGTTGCTGTTCCTTTAGTAATTTTCCACTAAGCAAGTAAGAGAAAAATTTGTTTAAGTCATCAGCAGTAGAAATTATATCTCCATCGGAGTTACCTGGGTAAGAATAAGTAACGTCTTTTAGCTCCCTTTCTCCGTCATATCTTTCATATCCACGGGCATGATTGGTACCTGGGATAACAGTTGAATTACCAGGTAGGAATGTATTCGACAATTCGAGCGGTTCAACAATCCGATTTTCAACCTCTTCTGCATAGCTATTTCCAGTTACTTTTTCAATAAGGATACCCAATATTACGTATCCCGTGTTTGAATAAGACCAGCCCTTACCTGGGGCAAAATCTGGGGGAAGAGAAATTCCCATCTTTACTAATTCATCGGCCGTATACATTTTTTTTGTATCCATAATATCATAGTCTTTTGACTTTAAGTATTCAGCAATCCCACTTGTATGATTCAATATCTGCCGAATCGTAATCTGGTTACCATCATAGCCGTTTCCTTGAATAACGCCAGGCAACCATTTTTCGATGGAGTCGTCTAGATTCAAGCGGTTCTCTCCAGCCAATTGAAGTAGAACTGTTGCAATAAATGTCTTCGTCACACTGCCAATGCGAAAGCGAAAATCTGTTTTCATTGGTTTCTTGGTTCTCAGATCTGCTATACCAGCGGCATAACTCCACGTTTTTCCACCCTTATAAATTGTAGCGAGTATCCCTGGATATCCAAGTTGTAGTGTATCCCGCATTGCTTTCTTGACGGAAGTACGATCCCGTGGAGTATTTGTTTGTAACGAACTAGATACATTTTGATCAGACTCACTCGTAATTTGCTTACTTGTTCTCATAAGATTCTCCCTTTCCTCTAATCATATTGTGTAGATGGTTGTTAACTGTTTCATACTAAGCACACAGCTATCATCTCTATTAAAAGTTTAATATTACACTTGTAATTATCTTGCTAATTATTTTTTCACAAATGCCATTGTATTCTAACAAACGATAAATTCCTCTTTTTCCACATGTATGTTAATCCTAGAAGAACCACTATTATTACTGGTTTGTTTTTAATAAATAGATCATACCTATTTCCCCTTTCACGCCTCATTATATTTTTTAACATACACAATAAAGCTCTCCCCTCCTCATTTATTATTAATGGGTAATAAACTGCTCCTTGATTCTAAGGGTTTTTCTGTCACATACGTTAGTGTCAAAATGTCATGACTTTTATGACATAACTATCAATACAGCCTCATCCACTCAATTTTTGTTTTTCTTTATAAATATGACAGAAGTTCACTATCTACTATGACTCGCCGCTTGTTACACTCTGTTCATAAGCTAGTGAGTCACTAACTCGTTGAGCTAACAAAAAATCCTAATTAAATAAAGGAGCGTTCAAAATGAAACAAGCAATTAACAAACTGGGGATCGTTGCAGTTCTTCTTTCTTCTTCAACAATGATTTCTGCATGTTCCCAACAATTAATAGAAGCTGAAAAATCAAAACCATTAGCATCCTCGACTAATATTCAAACGATGGAAGGACCTAATAATAAAAAAGAAATAGAATCTTTTGCTGATCCGTTATTTGAAGAAAAAATGAAGAAGTATAATGTGAACGGTTCTAGTTTTGTCGTCGTTCATGATGGAAAGGTCGTTGTCAATAAAGGGTATGGATATGCCAATAAAGAAAAGAAAATTCCCGTCACTAAGGACACGGTCTTTCAAATCGCTTCAGTATCAAAAACTTTTACTGCTTTGGCTGTGATGCAGCAAGTCGATAAAGGAAAGCTTAAACTAGATCAAGATGTACAAAAATACCTTGGTGGATTACAAATTCCTAATCAAACAAGGAAACCTCTCACCCTGTTTGATATGCTTACTTATACTAGCGGGGTAGATTTTCCGGATCTCACAAATATAACTGGACCCGAATACGTTCATAATAGTATACCAATGAAAGAATTTTTCTCTAAGCACATGCCAACGGTGATACGGCCACCAGGGGAAGCTTATACGTATGACAACGTCTCATTTGCGCTCGCAGGGTTTGCAGTAGAAAATGCTACTAACACCCCTTTCTCAAAATATATGGAAAAAAATATTTTCAAACCATTAGATATGGAATCTACGAGTATGAGCTTTACGCCTGACCTCCTCAAAAGAATGGCTACACATTATGGTCCCACAGGTGATCCGATTCCAACAAGCGGGAGCGGTTTAAGGGATACACCACAAGGAGGCATTTTATCTACTGCGGAAGACATGTCAAAATACATGATTATGCAACTACAGAAAGGAACGTTTAAAGACAAAGAAATTGTAAGTAAAAAAGGCATAGATATGATGCATGCCTATCAAGTTTTTGATGATAAGACAGTCCCTGTTGCGACAATTGGATTTGAAACGCCTTTTAATAAATTTGCTAACGGTCAACATGTTGTAATGAAAGGTGGAAGTATGCCTGGGCATCAATCACTGCTGATTTTAGTGCCTGAACAAAAAACAGCATTCTTCATGTCTTACAATAATGATTCAATGATGAGTATAGACATATATGAAGCTCTCATGGATCACTATTTCCCCGCTAAGAAGAATGAAGTAAAAACAAGTTATCTTCCGTTAGAAGAAAAAGAAGCTCAGAAATACTTGGGCTTATTCCAAAATACGCGTTTCTTTGCAATTCGCACTCATTTTACTTATGAAAATGGGAATTTGGTCATGGAGGGTGGAACAACTGGAAAACAAGTTCTGAAAATGATTCATCCGTTGTTATTTGAAGATTTGGAAGGTAACAAAGTTGCTTTCAAAAAGAATTCAGCAGGAGAAATCACATATTTTCACTGCACCTCTCCTAAAAGCCTTGATTTTGTAGCAGATGCTCAGAAAATTAACAACAAACTACCTTTTGATGACGTGCCACTAAAGAATAAATATAGAAGTCACATTGATAATCTTCATGCTCTAAATATTATGGGTGCTAAAACAGATAATCTATTTAATCCGATGGACACCATGACACAAGGAGAATTTGCGGATACACTGTTACTTGCTCACGGATGGAACGGTTTTCCGGACGAATCCAAGGAGGCAAGGGAAAAAATGATGAATGGAATTCCAGAGTATAATCGTGCTACCCCGATTACACGACAGGTCGCAGCAACCATGATTCAAAACGTAAAGCAAATTCAAGACTTGAAAATGATTCAAAATGATAAATCTAGTAAAGTTAAATTACTTGATACCGCAGATGATTGGGCAGTCCAATCTATTCAAGCACTTGCCTCCCAAGGAATTCTAGACCCTGATACTTCCATCAATGCTGACGGATCTTTTATGTTCCGTCCGAAAGACCTGTTACTGCGTCAAGAAGCCAGTTCCTTACTGGATTTAGCTTTTGGCTATTATGCATTGCCTATTAAACGAAAGTAGATATTTATTCTAATTTGAATAATAAAAAATGGGATGCTAGTACCTTATCAATATTAAGCTAAAATAAAACAAGAAATTTAACTTTATAAGACCTTTATGAAAACGCAAACGATTCGAAGCATAACTCTATATATTTGAAATTTTTGTATTAAAAAAGGAACCTATTAGGAAATATGATAGGTTCCTTCCTTTAATTTAATAGACGTTATACACTGTAAATATGGTGAGTTAGATCTTCAACCTCTTCTAAAACAATTCTCTTAAAAGATAGAAATCTTACATGCTTGTAAGGTAAATGTAAGACAATTCAATATGAGGACTATAATACTTTAGATTAAATTATATATAGCCAATAAAAGAATAGGAGATAACAACTATGAGTATATTAACAGTCCGTAACTTAAGTAAAATTTATAATACAGGAAAAGTATCTTATACAGCTCTGTCCAATATTGATTTGACAATACAAAAAGGAGAATTTGTAGGAATTATGGGAGCATCAGGAAGTGGCAAATCAACTTTACTGAATATGATTTCTACTATTGATGCACCAACATCAGGAGAAGTATGTATTAACGAAAAAAATCCTCATTGTTTATCTTCTAATGATTTAGCATTATTTAGAAGACGCGAACTAGGATTTGTCTTTCAATCCTTTAACCTCATGAATACGCTAACTGTAAAAGAGAATATTGTTTTACCACTTACATTAGATAATGTAAGTTTGAATGAAATGAACAACAAAGTAGAAGTTATTTCTAAAAAACTGGGGATTGAACAGATTTTAAATAAAAGAACCTATGAAATTTCAGGAGGACAAGCTCAACGAACCGCCATTGCTCGTGCCCTCATTCATTCTCCTCAATTAATATTAGCAGATGAACCAACAGGAAATTTAGATTCAAAAACAGCAAATGATGTGATGGAACTCCTTAAGAAATTAAATCAAGATCAACAAGTAACTATGATGCTAGTGACACATGATCCAGTGGCCGCGAGTTACTGTGATCGAGTAATCTTCATTACAGATGGATCTTTTTATAATGAAATTTATTGCGGTGACAATCGTTCAAAATTTCACAAAGATATTACAGATGTACTATCTTCACTAGGAGGTAATTAACATGAATTTTCGTCAGCTTGTATATAATAATGTCACTCGTAATAAACAATTATACCTTGGACATTTTTTGAGTAGTACATTTGCCGTGATGATTCTATTTACTTTTGAATTGCTTGCATTTCATCCTAATTTCACTGGAAATCTTGTATCGACCAGTGAGACCATGAGTTCGTTAAGTACAAAAGGATTTAAAATTGCTCAATATCTAATTGTATTTTTCTCCTTCTTTTTCATTCTATATTCTATTACTATGTTTTTAAAAACAAGGAAGAAGGAATTTGGGATTTTATTACTCCATGGCATGTCTAACGCACAATTAAAAAAGCTAATTTTCATGGAAAATATGCTAATTGGATGTTCTGCAATTATTGTTGGAATTGGACTTGGATTAGTTTTTGGAAAATTAATCTTACTGATAAGTGGTTCCCTTTTCCTATTAAAAGGTGGGCTTCCATTTCATTTTCCTACTAAGGCAATTTTAGTGACATCTCTTATGTTTTTTATTTTATTTATACTTGTCACTTTTTTCACTGTACGAATAATGAAGGTATCACAGCTAATTGAACTCATGAAATCTGAAGAAAAACCAAAAACGGAACCAAAGTCATCTAAATGGCTAACTTTCTTCTCAATTCTTTTTATTTGCATTGGATATGTCTCAGCATTTTATTTGGATATGGCATTAAGAAAAGGAATTGAGATATATGTTCTATTACTATGTGTTTTCTTAACTGTATTAGGAACATACTTTTTATTTACTCAGCTAAGCTTTTATGTCATTAAAATATTAAAAAATCGTCAATACACTTTCTTTAAAAAAACCAATATGTTAATGATTTCAGAGTTAACATATCGTATGACAGATAACGCAAGAACACTCTTTTTAGTAAGTGTACTTTCCGCAGTTGCCTTTACCTCTATTGGTACTTGTCTTTCTATTGGAAATGGCGCATTAGCGGAAGTTAACAGTCCTTATGCATTTGAATATAAATCATTTAAACACAACAAGGAGGATGCATTTCATATTTCTCAAATAGAGCAACAACTACATAATGATGGATTCTCATATAAATTAGTAATTTCTACTGCTTTTAATACAACAAGTCATGCAACACCAATTATGAAACTGACTGATTACAACGCAACTGCCAAAACACTAGGATACCCAGCAGAAACGTTAAATAAGGAAACAGACAGTCTTATCCTGCCATCAAAAATGTATCTGAGAGTAGCTCCTCAAGAGAAATTAAAGAAACTGTCTTCATCTCTTACACTGGAACACGGTAATATGAATTATAAATTTTCTAGTAATAAAATATTAATGGATAATATTATCAGCCCATCTGATAATTTTTCTGTCGTTGTTTCGGATTCAATGTACGAAACAATACTAAATACACAGTTAGGAGAAGCAGAGGTCGATCAATATATAGACTATCGTTTTTTAATTAAAAACATGTATGAAACAGCAGATGTGGCTAAAAAACTTACAAAGATAATTCCAAATGATTATACAAACGCATATCGACCTTTTATATTTGATTCTCCGGTATTAAAATGGTTAGAAAGTAAACAAGTGAATGCGATACTATCTATTCTTAGTGTACTAGTAGGAGTTGTATTTTTTATATTTACAATTAGTTTCTTATACTTCCGTTTATTTACAGATTTAGATCGAGATAAAAGCCAATTCCAAATGCTTTCTAAATTAGGGTTAACTAAAAGAGAAATAAAAAAAATTGTAACCCAACAAATTAGCATATTATTTTTTATACCTATTGTGATTTCTGTTCTTCACAGTAGCGTAGCCTTCTTGGCAATAAGATTTTTAGCGCAGAGCAGGCATATAGATTTACCTATTGCAGGGAATTCTATTCTCATATTCACGAGCTTTATTAGTGTACAAATAGTTTACTACCTTATTATTAGAAGAAGTTATTTGCGTCAAATACTGAATTCCATAAATTAAAGTGGAAAATGGGGGCCCGCCACATCGCATCAAGCTAAGCTCATATAACGTCAACGATAACCGAGATTATTTCTTTTTTCGAAATCCTATATGTAGGTGCTTTAAAGATTTGCATACGAAACAAACCCTACCGGGTTTATTTTTTTGAATTAAGCCGCTTGATTATCAGACATGGTAATTGCAAATGACACCTAATATATCAAAGACTGTTTTCTTCTCATATCGATGAGATTTTCACCCGTTTTGCTGTAGGAGGTTGAACAGGCGAATGAGAATCTTTGATAGCTCTTGGGTGTCTTTCTGTATAGCTTGGAAAAGAAGAAGAAAGTAATCTTTAAACATATATATGGGGTAGCACCACACATCCATCAACTTAAACTATATGTTTATACAAAAACTGATCTTTCCATGTAGTTTTTTATTATCTTTTATAGATATCATAAAAGTAGGCATATCAAATAAACCCTGACGGGTTTCAATTTTTTTACTATAACTATGCTACCTGATGGATTGAAGTGGTATACTCATAAACAACGCCCAAAATATCAAAGACCGTTTTTTTCTCATATCTGTGGGATTTTCGTCCGTTTCGCTGTAGGAGGTTAAACAGACGAAGAAGAATCTTTGATAATTCTTGGGTGTTCTTATGTAATGCTTGATAAAAAAGTAAGAAATAATCTTTAATCATGTACATCGCTTTATATTCACTTAGCTCTTTCTGTTTCTTACGTAACAGAAGTTCTCTCATTTTAAACATAGTAGAAGAACATAATAGGATACTAATGAGTTGTCCATAAAGGTGACATTCTAGTCGCTCTTGTTTAATAGATTTACAACGATGAATTTGAAACCAAGATTTCCATATTTTAAATAACAGCTCAATTTGCCAACGCAATGAATATAAATCATAGATTTTCTCTTTTGGCACCCATTCCGTAGGAATGTTTGTCATATATACCGTAATTCCTTGTAAGAGTTTCGTACGCTCTGTATATGTAATCCCTTTTTTCTTTTCGCGAATAGCTCGATCACGTAAGCGTTTCTGTTTTTGCTCCTCCGTACACCTATAAACCACAATGCGAGTAGGCAACTTGCCTTTACTCCCTACATATACATCATGTAACTCATACACTTGACCAGGTTGTAATTGTTTCATGATATCTTCTAAATGAATTTGTATATATACGGGTCTCAATTGAGCAGGTTTTGTTTTAAATACCACTGTTTCGAATTCTTTCCTATATATTTTAGTTGGTAATTTAAGACGTGATAAATAATATCCTTGCTTATCTTGGATAGACTTAAAGTCCTGTAAACGAAAGTATCCTAAGTCACGAATATATAGTTCATTCTTTTGTATCATGCCTGTTCGAGTTGCACCATATGCCTGATCACTTCGTTTTCCTGGTTCAATTTTCACATCAGGAAATTCTCCGCTCAACAAGTCATACTCTAATTGAATTTTTATACCAGCTTTATGACTACATCCTCCGGCACCAGGATAAGTAGATGCGAATCGATCTGGAACTTGAAAGGTTGTAGAATCAAGGATGCGAATGCGCTCAAAGTAAGCAGAAAGAGA
The DNA here is from genome assembly GCF_038971285.1 of Bacillus paramycoides. Lineage (NCBI taxonomy): Bacteria > Bacillati > Bacillota > Bacilli > Caryophanales > Bacillaceae > Bacillus > Bacillus paramycoides. The sequence continues at coordinate 965,857 of NZ_CP152427.1, read as the reverse complement.
ATGAGAAATCTTAGATAACCCTCCAATCTTAGCTTGTAGAAGTGTAGTAAATACAGTTCGAAAGAAGGCTACCGAAGCTGAGTTAAAGCGTCGATTAAGTCCCTCTGGACTTAACAAAACCCCTGTTGAGGTTTCTAATTGACTACAAAGTTGAGTAAGAGAGGTAGTAGCGATTTGTTGATTTAACCATACACACAAAGATAGAAAATGGTGCCCATGGCACTTACGTTTTCGTTTCATTCCGCCAGCTTCTATAGCTAATCGATTAAGTGTAGCGGGAGACATATATCTATACAACTCTTCGGCAAATAAAGACAATTCTTGTTTTTGATGCATATTCATAAAAAGCACGTCACCCTTTCTCATTAATATAAGAAAATAGTAACGCACTTTCAATTTCAAGAATAGTCAAAATCCTTAAGTTGATGGATGTGGGGTAGCACCACATGCCCATCAACTTAAGAATTCAGAATTACCCCAAAACGAAAAAATGAACTTTTTGTACAAGTTAACACAAAATTCCGTTCTGATGGTAGAATAATATTCGGTTGGGAGTCCAATACATATTATTAAAATTAAGATGGTTCAAGTCGGAGGAAGGCACCTTAGGATGTCTTTTCTCTTTAAATTAAAAAGTTTGAGAAATGGAGTCTTTAGTCATAATTACGACTAAAGGCTTTTTTCTATATAAAAATTAAAACATAGTAAAAACGACATACTTACTCAAATTGTTTTTCGCTTTATAAATTATATCCAAAAAGTCGGATAGTTCCTTTTACTACTCATATTATTAATAAATAAAGCAATAACTACAATAACAAGGGAACCAACTAAAACCGGCGTTACTAAATAACTCCAACTGTATGCTCCTAAAATAACGACAATTGGATCAGCCCCTGCCGGAGGATGCGTTGTTCTTGTTAACATCATAATAGCAATCGACATACCCACTGCTAAAGCAATTGTCCAATACTCATTCCCAAATAAATGATATATTGATAGACCAATGAAAGTTGAAATCAAGTGTCCTCCAATAATATTACGCGGCTGAGATAGCGGTGCATTCCAAACTCCAAACGCTAATACACAACTCGCTCCAAATGGGGCCATTAGTAGTTCTGTAGAAGTTATGCTCGTTAAATATGTTAAGGTAAGAATCGTTAAAAATCCCCCTAATAATCCCGTTAAAGAGTCCTTTATATTTACTTGTAACGGACTTCTTCCTTTCCCTTTCATTTTTGCAAAATATCGTACACTTATTGGTTGAGCCTCTTTCTGCTTAGCTGTTGTTATATTATCCATCATTCTCCTCCTTTATTTACCAATAATTATATTCTGAACAAACTAACCAGTCAATATTAATTTTAGAGGTTAGTTCAAAAGTACAAAAAAAAGAATCAACTGTTATAAGTTGATTCCCTAAACTTCTTCAGATTTTCGAACTTGAAATTTTGCTACCTTTTTTCGATTCCCACATATTTTCATAGAACACCATTTTCGTTTTCCGCTTTTATCTATAAATAATAAAACACAGTCAGGATTTGAACACCTTTTAAGAGAAATAAGCTTATTTTCTGCTATTAACGTTAAAGCATCAAGCGCAATTAACGATACAAGTACATCCTCAATTTCTCCAACTGGAATAGGTACTAAACTCTGTTCAATAACTTTATATGTAAATGGTGCCTTCTCAATTTGTTTTTCTAAATACGTAATAAAATCATCCGAAATTTCATGCTGATCGGCAATTGCCTCAAACTGTTTTCTCAGTAATTCTCTTAGCTCTAGTATGCTAGATGTAACTTGATTCATTCGCTCTTGAATTCCTATAAGTGTTTTTTCATTCCAAAAAGGAAGATTAACCTTTATTACATGTAGCCATTCTAATACATCTTCATCTGTTATTAATAAATCATAACGTTGTCCACGCCTAACTAACTCTGTATTCACTAAATCTAATGAGAGATTTCCAGAGATAAGCGGGAATTGTTTTCTTTCCTGCATGTACTCATCACCTACTCTTTAAACAATCATATTCCAAATTCATACAGAAGTGCAACTTTTTTATAAACTACACAGTATGAAGATCAAAGCCTTTAGCCATAATTATGACGAAAGGCTTTTTGTATACAACTTAAAAAGGAGCTGACTTTATGGAGCATAATAAAAACGGGATGCTTGCTTTAATCGTTTTATTTGTAGGACTAGCTTTTTTTGTTTTCGGTATGGTTTATCATTTATGGGGAACGGTTTAAAAATAAATAGTAATTTATTTAAGAAAAAGTACTCGTATGAGTACTTTTTCTTGAGATGACATATAAAAACATTCTAAACGTACTTACATGCATACAATTGCCAATGATGGTTATATAATTGAGAAGATTATAAATTATCAATCTATATTTATATGATTTGGAAAGGAGCTAAAAGCTAAAAATGTTAGAAATCATTTTTGTTGCTGTATTGCTTGCATCTAGCATCACTCCCATCTTTATCGAACGAGGTTTGACGAAAAAAAATATAGTCATTTTACTGATTAATTATGCATTCTTATTTGCCACCATCATTGTAATTGGCGCAAACTGGCGTATGATCCCCGCCTATTTCTTATTGTTCGTTTTAACATTACAAGTTTTTTTGAAACCAAAAACTACAGCCGTTTCTAAAAAGTTAGTGATGAAAGTTTTAAAAGGTTTAGGAATTATCGTAACTGCTATCGCAATGTTTACATTACCTTTACTTTTTCCGATCATAACACTCCCTGAGCCTACTGGAAAATATACAGTAGGAACGAAAGAGTTTCATTTAATTGATACAAATCGAAAAGAAACCACTGTACCAAATAGTCATGGAAATCGTGAGTTAATGATACAAGTATACTATCCTGCCGAAAAAGGATCAGGGAACCCTTCTGCCTATTTTAAGAACATAAACGAGCTGGCTAAACAATTGGCAGTAACAAACGGTGCTCCATATATCGTAACGACACATTTAGGGCTGACAAAAACACATTCTTATCAAGATGCTAAGCCACTTCAAGCTAAAGAAAAATTCCCCCTCCTTTTATTCGGCCACGGTATGGGATTATATGCTCAACAAAATACATTCCAATTAGAGGAATTAGCTAGTCAAGGCTATGTCGTAATCGCTCTTAATTTCACAGGATACGCAGCAACAACGATTTTCCCTAACGGAAACCGTATAGACTCTATACCAATTGACTATACTCCTACTGCCTTAAATACCATAGTTCAAAAATGGGAACAGGATACTACTTTTGTTTTAAACGAAGTAATAGAGGGGAATTTCGATAAAAGTTTTAAAACGATTGCAGACTTAATCGAATATAACAAAATTGGAATGTTCGGTCACTCTTTTGGCGGAGCAACTTCCGCACAAATGTTAGTAAAGGATACGCGTATTAAGGCTGCAATTGATATGGACGGCGGATTGTATGGAGACCCGTTGCCTAAAGATGGTCCTCAGAAACCATTCATGTTGATGAACGCTGAAGCTACGATTCATTATATGAAAGAAGCGGAGAATCAAAAGACAACCGGAATCCAAAATGAATTATTGGAAATATCCTATTTAAGAAATAAGACGATTGAAAAACCTGGTGTATACACAGTAGTAATTCCAAAAACAAATCATACTAGTTTTACAGATTTAGCAGCATTTTCACCTATTATTAACGAACCAGACGAAGATGTAGCCGCAAATTATACGCTCATTAATAAACTAGTAACTAGCTTTTTCGATCAAACTTTAAAAGGAATAAACGAAAATCATTTAGAAGAAATTCAGAAGCAACATCCTGACCTTCCTCTCATTAAACACTAATAATCATTTTCCTAGTTATGTAACCCCTCCTTATGTGTGAGGGGTTTCTACTTTCACACAATTATAAAAAAAGGCCCCATCACTGGGGCACTCAAAAAATAATATAAATAAATGAATTAAAACAAATAACAGACAACTAAAATATATACGATTCAAATTATATAATCTATATATATGCAAAAATACATAAAAATATTTACTATTACATGTTATACTAAAAAAGGAGTCGACAATCGTTATTTTCTTCTTAGTTTTAAAGCAATATGGATATATACCTTCTTATCGCATTTGGATTGTACAAGCAAAAGAAGACATCTTAATTGATGTCTTCTTTTCTTATATTTTTATGAGTTCCTTTGAGCAGATGCTCTCCAAGCACGAAAAGATGTTGGGTGTCCAGAATGAGCTCTTTGCTTTGCAGCAGCAACAGCTGGTTTTTCTTCAATAGTCTTTGGTTGTTCTTCCACAATCGCTGATTTTTCTTCAAGAGTAGTCACAGCTGTTTGTATTTTTTCCAACTGCTCTTTTAAAGCTTGCTGTTCAATCTTTAAATCCGTAAGTAATCGTAAAATCATTTCAGAATTGGCCATAAAGATCCTCCTTCCCCCAATACACAGAATAAAATACAATATGTCATCAGCATAATACTCGTGACAAAAATAAGGTCGTCAACTCTTTTAAAATCTAAGCTCCTTTTATTTTTCAAAAGGACCTGCTCAAGTCTATCCGTAAAAACATAAAGTGAATTAAATCCATTAATTAATGGTCTTTAGGGAAGGAGGAGTTAATATGGGCTATGGCGGTACTTGTGGCGGAGGCTGTGGTTTCGGCGGCGGATTCGCTTTACTAGTTGTACTCTTTATTTTATTAATCATCGTTGGGGCTAGCTGTTGGGGCGGCGGATTCGGCTGCTAAAGGAAGGCACTCTTGAGAGTGTCTTTTTTTGTGTTTTTGGATTTACAGGGCCTATACATATTGATAGTTTACAAGCGCTAAAAACCACTATGAAAAATTAAACTTTTTACAATTGACATAACACTTCCTGCACCATATACTGTTAATAACAGTATACTATCATTAACAGTATTAATCGTAATTCATTCTAGGAGGAAGATCCATGAAACATACAGGAAGACATACAGGTGCATTTCTTTTGTTATTTTTAGCTGAGGGCGATAACTACGGCGGACAATTACTGCAAAAGTGCGAGGAAGAACTTCCCGTCAATCCAATCGATAGCGCCATTTTATATCGCACACTAAAAAAATTAGAAAACGAAGGTGCAATTGAATCTTATGTAAGCACAGATCATCAAGACAAACCGAGAAAGATGTACAAAATTACACCTGCTGGAAAGGAACAACTAGTAGACTTTCAAATGGATATTGAAGAAAAAATGAAGAACTTATCCTTTTTCTTAGATAAATATAAAGACTTAAAGGAATCCAATCATGATTAACGGCGTGATCCTTTACACTTTAGCCATTATTCTTACGGGGATTTCTTTTATGAAGGACCGCACGAAGACGAAAAAAGCTCTAGTGAAGTCGTGGAAAATGTTTCGCAATCTTCTACCTGCGATGCTTTCCATTATGCTTTTCGTTGGCTTATCGCTTTCTATATTAACGCCGTCTTTCATCTCTTCTATTATTGGGGAGCAATCAGGGTTTATCGGCATTGTTTATTCAGCAATACTCGGCTCAGTTGCACTTATTCCAAGCTTCGTCGTGTTCCCACTTGGTAATACGTTAGTACAACACGGCGCAGGCCTTCCTCAAGTTGCGGCACTTATGTCTACACTCATGTCAGTAGGGCTTACAACATTACCGATGGAACAAAAGATATTCGGGCGAAGCTTTGCTTACGCACGTAATGCATCTGCATTACTCATGTCCCTCCTATTCTCCTATATCATTTGGGTGGTGATGGTATGAAGGAATTAAAAAGATATCGCTTCTTTTTCATTTTACTACTGGGACTCTTTGCCTTAACCTTTATAAATCAATCTTTAGGATGGAACGCATTACAATTAACAGGAAATAGCATTTTAGATATGCTGTTTCTCCTTCCTCCTGTCCTACTATTTGTAGGATTGCTTGATCAATGGGTGAAGAAAGAAACGCTCATGAAATATATGGGTGAAAAGTCAGGTATATACGGAATCTTATTTTCTCTATTATTAGGAGGCATTGCAGCTGGTCCTCTCTACGTCGCCTTTCCAATTGCAGCACTACTCTTACAAAAAGGCGCAAGCATTCGGTACATCGTATTTTTCTTAGGCGTTTGGACAACTGCGAAATTGCCCATTCTCGTGTATGAATTCTCTTCATTTGGAGCTACTTTTACACTCATTCATATTTGTTTCGGGCTAGTATTCTTCTATGTAATGGGGATTATTTTTGAGAGGTTTTATGATCAGGGGCAGTTACTTCGGTATGATGTTACGGAGGAAATGTAACATTAACAACATGTTACCCTTTTAACTACATTGGTGACGCCCCAGATCGATACATCATTGAATCATCTTTAATTACTACTTATAAGGAGCTGTCCCACGAGTCATCTTTTGACCATGTGACACCTCCTTTTTATTTTAGAAACATTACCATAACCTTAATTCGACACAGTATAATAAATGTATAATACAAAAATTTCCATGTTCTTGTTTTGTAATATTTTTTGGAGGTGATTATCTTGAGTAAAAACGTGAATTTACTTCTTCAAATAGGAATTGGAATTATCATTATGATCGCACCTATTATCATCATAGGATTAATGTATGATGGATCGACAGCTATGGGTAATTTATTAGTTGCCGAATTTATAATGAGAATACTTTCCCTTATTATCGGCCTTTTAGTCATTAGCAAAGCTTTACATCGTTATTCCCAATAGTTATTCATCCTCAAAAAGGAAAGCCATTGAACATACAACATTTATACAAATAAACTAACGATTATATTGTGTCCTCCATTGAGATTACACCGATCATTCTTCTGTATTAGAATATCCAAGACAAATGTTACGAAAGAAATGTAAAAAGACACCTTTCCTAGAAAAGATGTCTTTTTTATTTGAACCTTAATTCTCGTTCTGTAAAACCCTCGCTGCCGCTACTCCCTGTTTCTCTTCTTTTAAAAACAACGATACGATAAAAGCAACAATGATAAAGACTAACCCTAGTGCAAATGCACCTTGGAATCCTGATGTTAAACCGTTTAGCTTCTCTACTGGATCCATTGGATTTGCGGAGCTTTCCATATAGCTAGCTGTTCCTGAAGACATTTTCGAAATAAAGATAGCCGTACCAATTGCGCCAGCTACTTGTTGCAACGTACTAAACAGTGCTGTTCCGTGTGGATATAAATCTGGTGTTAATTGATTTAAACCGTATGTTTGTGCCGTCATGACAAACATGAGTCCAACCATTAATACGCTATGCATGACAATAATTTGTACCATTGATGTATCAGGAGTAATGCCTTTAAATAAGAACATTGCAATCCCCACTAACACAATACCAGGAACGATAATAACTTTCGGACTAAATTTATCAAATAGTTTACCCGCGATCGCTCCCATTATGGCGCTAATAACACTTCCTGGAAGCATGATAATTCCTGATTTAAAGGCTGTAACGAGTAACACTGTTTGCAGGAACATCGGTAATAAAGTCATCGTTGAAAATAATGACATCATCACAATGACGATTAATCCAACTGATAATGTAAACATCGGAACTTTAAATGCGCGTAATTCTAAAATTGGATTCTCAATTTTCAATTGTCGAACGGCAAAAATACATAATGAGATAAGCCCAACAAGTAAAGTGCCATACACTTTCGCATCAGACCATCCTAAATCACCCGATGCACTAAAGCTATACACAAGTCCTCCAAATCCTAATGTCGATAAAAGGATTGATGGATAATCTACTTTTGGTCTTGTTAACTCGGAAACGTTTTGAATGTACTTCATACCAATCATAATTGAAATGATCACGATTGGAATAACAATATAGAATAACCAGCGCCAATTTAGTGAGTCTACGATTACTCCAGATAATGTAGGACCAATTGCTGGAGCTGCCATCATCACAAGTGCGATTAATCCCATTGTTGCACCACGTTTTTCAGGCGGACAAATAATTAAAATCGTATTCATTAATAACGGTGAAATTAACCCTGTCGCTACCGCTTGGACGATACGGCCGACTAATAAAACGGAAAATGTCGGCGCAAATCCCGCAATTAATGTACCAGCTAAAAACGTTACCATAGCGATTAAAAACATTTGTCTCGTTGTGAGCCATTGCTGAAGTAACGCTGTAATCGGGACTAAAACACCAACTACTAACATGTAAGCTGTAGAAAGCCATTGAATCGTTGAAGCTGTTACACCAAATTCTTTCATTAATACTGTTAACGCATTACCAAGTAACGTTTCGTTTAATAATGCAACCATTGCCCCTAAAAGTAATGCAATTAAAATGGGGGTATGTTTCAAATTAGAAGTATCAACTTTGCCACTTGCAGGGCTCTTAGTTGTCATATTCATTTACAAATTCTCCTCCTGTTTCTTACTAAAAAAACTTTAAATACACCTAAACACATATAATATAATATACATATGTAGATTAAAAAGGGAGAATCAATTTTCAGCCACTGTATATTTAATCTACAAAAAAGGAGAATTGTAGATGAACGATAATGAAAAACAACTTGATTTACGTATTAGACGTACACATAAATTACTGTGGGATTCCTTATTTGAATTAATGACGCAATCAAAACAGAAATATAGTACGATCACGATTAACCAAATATGTGACCGCGCGATGGTACACCGAACAACCTTTTATAAACACTTCGAAGATAAAGATGCTTTATTAGCATTTGGATTTAAACGATACAGCAAGATGATTGCTGAAATACCGGTTTCAGATCGATTAAGTAAACCATTTCAAGTGATGGAACAATTTCTACACCATGAAGAAATCGGTAAAATATTAGAGACGCAAATGTCTGATGAACAATTCATTAACCGGACACAGTATTTAAGTCACGAAACGAGAAAACAAGAAATAGAAGCGTTACATCAACTGCGCAAAAATCATACGATGCCAAATGATCTAATCATTGAATTTTATTCAGGGGCAATCACCTCATTAAGCGCATGGTGGTTTAAAAATGAAAGAAAAGTTTCTGCTGCTGAAATGGATAAGTATCTCCACCAACTTATTAACCGGGATATTTTTCAGTTTGAAAAGGAATAACTTTCCCATCCCAAAAAAACGCCTATATGAAATAGGCGTTTTTTTGTACATACTACATACCAATCTTCTTCAAATTCGAACTTTCAATAATCGAATGAGAATATCCATCTTTTTCAACTCATACACATATAGGCCTTATCTTTTCATCAGAACCTGTATTTTCCGCAGGTTTTGCTTTCGTTTTCACTGTTGAAGCACTCACAGGAAAAGAATACTTAGGGGCGACGCTTATATTATTGCGGGTTATTTATAAGAAGAATGTAGAATAGGTATTTCATAAAGATAGATAAACATACCCCAGAAAAATATGAGTTTATATTATTTTCATTCTCTTCACTTAGATTTTCTTTTAAATGAGACTTTTTTAAAGAAATTCCCCTGTTATCTTCTTATACTTTATGTAGTCTTCATATTTAACCTTTTCTACGTTCTTTGAAGAAAAGATGTCCAAAATTACTTACTGAATATAGTCATACAGATTTTTCGCTAACAATAAACAAGTTACTGTAATGAAAAGAGCGCGAACATACCCGCTTCCTTTTTTTATAGCAAATCTGGAGCCAACGACTCCTCCAGCAATTTGAGCAATCCCCATTATAAAACCATACGCATAGTTTACTTGCCCTACATACATAAATATCAACAATGCACCAACATTACTTCCTAAATTAAGAAACTTCGCATTACCTGCTGCTTTTAAAAAATCATACCCAATAAATAAAAGAGCAAACATTAAAAACGAACCTGTGCCAGGCCCTAGAAATCCATCATAAAAACCAATAGCAAAAATAAAAAAGGTAAAAATAATGACGTGTCGACCAGATAATTTCTTATGAGTAGAAATACTACCCCAATCCTTTTTAAATATCGTATAAATAGCGACTGCACCAAGCATTACCAGCATCAATGGCTTCAGTACTTCTGGGTTCATTAAATGAACAGTCCATGCACCTACTATAGAGCCTATGAAAGTGATTGGAAATAATTTTAAAGCCGATTTCAAATCAAGATTACCAGAACGATAAAATACAATATTACTAGTTGCACTTCCCATTGTCGATGCTAGTTTATTAGTCGCTACTGCACTTGCTGGATTCAGCCCTGTAAATAATAAAGCTGGTAAGGCAATGAGTCCACCACCACCTACAACTGAATCAATAAATGCAGCCACAAACCCAAAAACAATCAAAATCATTAATACAGATGGGTCTAAATAAAAATCCATACTAGTAGCCTCCCCTTTAGTCACTATTGTAATAGTAACTACCAATTTGCTAAATGTAAAGAGTTATTGTAACGTTGAAATATAAAGTGAAACTTTAATCAGTGGGGGGCTTTGTTCATCCCCCACTGATTATTAGTTGAACCAATCGGGCTTTTACGGGCAGTTGATCCCCACCTAACTTCTTTGCTTCCGCTGAATTTTGAGGTGGGGGTCTTACTGCCCGTTAAAGCGGGATAAAAGCAAACATCGGAGGACAAAAAAGTGGACTACATAGTGCAACAGCTTAAAAAAATTGGTTTTAATGAATATGAAGCTAAATCTTATGTATCTCTTGTGAAACAAGGGCCTGCTACAGCCTATCAAGTAAGTAAGGATTCAGGTGTCCCAAGAGCGCGAATTTATGAGATTTTAGGTAACCTCGTAGAAAAAGGAATTGTCATGAAGGAAGAAATAAATGACACCACTCGCTATTCACCTCTACCTGTTGAAATCTTTTTACAGAAAGCTCAATCAGAATGGCAGTCTACTTATGAAGGAATCAGTGATTCATTAAAAAAACTCGAAACTTCCGAGGAAAAAACGGATAATCGAGTGATTACTTTAAAAGACAACAAAACAATCATTAGCTATTGTCAGGCATTAATAAAAAAAGCAGAACACCGTATTGTCATTTCAATGTGGGATGAGATGTATGAAGCGTTAAAAGAGGAACTATCTGAGGTAGCTGATAAAATTTCAGTACAAGGTATTACCTTACATGTTGAAAATCCAATTAAAAATCTAGAAGCTCATCGTATCACACCTTATACAGAAACCCTCTCTACAGAACATTGGTTTATTGTATCGATAGATTCTAAAGAGATGATTTATGGACCATCAATTGAAGAGCGTAATATTGCTTTTTATACAGATGATCCCGTTCATATATACTTACTTGAGGATTATATATGGCATGACGTTTTAGTAAATCGACTTGTCCGACGTAGCCAAGACGATTTGGAGCAATGGATCACTGCAGAGAGACGATCTTTCTTTATGGGGAAATAAGAAGTATATTCAAGAGCAAATCAAAAAATTTGCGTATTAAACCCAACAACTTCTCCTTACAAAAATAGCCGACTATTATAGAGTAAATAGTCGGCTATTTTTATATAAATTTATACAGACACTGCCATTTTCCCTTCGCTAAATATTCCCATTAATCCAGCGATTAATGAGATAAACGCTTCTCCCACTCTTTCACCTTTTCAATTGTTACATCTAATTTCTTAGCCACTTCCTCTATACTCATTCCTTTAAAGAGCATTCCAGCTGCCGAAAGTGCTTTATCAATTTCTTCTTGCTTCTCCTGTTCATATAAACGACCCACTTTTGTCATCCGTAACCACTCCTTTACTTTTTTCGCGTAGTCTTCATCAATAAATTTATCTGTAGCTACAAGAATTCCGGCAATAACTTGAATTTGTTCTTGCTCATCGGAGATACATTTTGCTACTTCTATCGTCTTCTCAATTAAAATTTGTCTTTTTTCTCTGCTATGCATAAGTGGTACAAGTATCAATTTCATGGTTTCTTCATCCGTCAAAGATTTTCCTTCTTCCATTTTTTTAATAACCTTTTGAAGGATAGCATCACCATTATATTCGCTTAGTAAAACCGCTTTGGAATTTAAACGTATACTAGATACATCTATTTCTTCTATTGGATTCATTACCTCACTTGTATAAATAACCACGATTCGAATATCCGGTAACTCTTTATTCTTATTATAATAACGATACATAATTTGATTTGCATAATCCATATACTTCAAATGGTTTTCAAGGAAACGGGTATTACTTTCATACTCTAACATTAAAATTGAACCATCTTCCATTTCAAATAAAGTATCTGAGCGCCTTTGATCTGCACGAACTCTCGAGAATTCATTTAATAACAGCTCTTTTATTTTTGGAAAGCCTTTTAATCCATATGCTTCAAGCCCTTTATCCCTATAACATTCACTTAAAAACTTCATAAGAATATCTTTATTATGATAAGAAATATCATTCCCTGCCAATAGCTAATCCCCCTTAACTATTAGTTACCATTTTCTTTATTATATAACTTATAAAATTAGCGTTACAACTTTGATTCACATGCAGATACTATTTTCCTTGCCCTTTTACTACTTTACTCCCTCCACAAACCGCCCAAACTCCTTCAAAAACCTCAACTTAAAACTACCAACAGGTCCATTCCGATGCTTCGCCACATGAATCTCTGTCATCTCTTTCTGCACCGTTTCCTTATCGTAATAATCCTCTCGATACATAAGCATAATGACATCCGCATCTTGCTCAATTTGTCCTGTCTCTCTTAAATCAGATAAAAGAGGGCGCTTATCTTGACGTGCTTCTACGGAACGAGATAATTGCGATAATGCTACTACACAAACATTTAATTCACGTGCTAATACCTTAAGTTTACGAGAGATTTCACTAATCTCCTGAAATCGATTGCCCTTATGCTTCGGATCGCCCGTAATAAGCTGCAAGTAATCTACAATGACTAAAACCTTCTTATCACCATACTTCCTCTTTAACTTACGAGTTTGCATCCAAATATCTTGCACCGAAATGCCTGCGTTATCGTATATCTCAAATGGTAATTCTCCGATTTCCGCAAACGCCTTACTCACCTTTTCCCAATCTTCCATCGCAAAACGATGCTTCGGATTTTTCAGCCTACCTCCTGACACTTCCCCTACGCACGACGCCATCCGTTTTAGCAATTGCTTACTACTCATCTCTAACGAAAACAACCCAACCACCGCTCCAGACTTCGCCGCATGCATGCCAACATTTAGCGCAAACGCAGTCTTCCCCATAGAAGGCCGCGCACCAAGAACGACAAAATCACCTTCCTGCAATCCACACGTCATTTTATTTAGCGATGTATAACCAGTCTCAATACCAGTAATCTCTTTCGCATCTTGATGAAGCTCTTCATATAAATCAACTAGCGCATCCTTCAAATCAAACTCACATACACAGTCCTTTTCCTCTAACTCACAAAGTGCCGTAATCGTCTCACCAATAATTTTTTCATTCTTCTCCGCAATAAGACGCTCTCCCATCTTGTGCCCGAGAACACCCGCCTGATACATTTTCCAGGCACCTCGAACAAGCCCCTCATAATAAGAGAAGTTAGCAATTGTAGGCACACCATCCATTAATCCTATAAAATACTCCATTCCCCCGATCCCCTCTAAAAACTTCGGATCTACCCTAGAAATGAACGTCACAAGATCAATCGGTTGCCCCTCTTCTTCCATTTTTCGCATTAACTGAAATATAGACTTGTGCACTGACAGAGAAAAATACTGCTCCGTCAAACGGCACTCCTTAATAAGCTCTCCATCAAGTAATAGAGAACCTAACACCGTCTTTTCCGCCTCCACATTTTGAATACTCATGGACGCCACCCGCGCTCCGCTAAAAAGCGCTGCAACTCTTCCTCAGACGGCGCATTCTTCTCCCACTCCTCACACCTGGCCAAAAACTCCTCCGTCTCCCCCGTACTAACAGACGACTCCTTCTTCCTAAAGCTCGCCGTATTCGCCTCCACCTCACACAATTTCGTAAACCCTTTCCCGTGCCACCCTCTCAAAATACCTTTCACATAAGCAACCGTCCGCTTATTATTCTCAAACGCAATTTGAAGAGCCTTCAGCACAAGCTCCTCTGACAAATCTTCCATCCACGCACTCAGTTCCTCTACAGTATGCGGAGACAAACTACCGAAATGTTGCTCATAAAAAGAAAACACACGACTTCCCATCTCTTCCTCTATAACCTCTTCTTCCTCTGTCTCCTCACAAACTGGATCAACATCATCCACAGCCAAATCACTCGGCATACCGAAATGCGCTAAAAGCATCGGAACATTCAGCTCCTCCTCTACGCACTTCTGAAGAAACATATGTACAAACTCCTTATTCTTCACACCCTTCAGCTCACGAAGCACACACTTCTCCACATTCGTATTCGTCACCGGATTATAACGAAGCCAATTTAAAACGAATAACTCCCGTGTATCCGCATCATACAGAATCTTTCCATAATCAACAAAGCGCTGCAAAAGCTTATCAACCGTCTCCCTGTTATAACCCGTCTCCATCTCAGCTAATCGCTTCGGAAAAGGAAAAACCCCACACTGCGTCGTCTTCGAACAAGTTAACAAATACACATAAAAATACCGCTCCTCCGGCGTCAAATCCAAAACAAAATCATCCTGCCAAAAATTCACCTGCACAGTACGATACACCGCCATCCTAATTCCTCCCGTCTCCATTCAAAAATGAAAATTTCCTCTTTGTACTATATATAGGAAGGAGGCTTGGGTTTTTGGCGTGTTATTTCAAAATTTTTTTCGACGCCTACTACGGTGTTTGTTGGTGTTTTTGTTTTGTTGTGTTTTTTCTTAGTGATTTATTACTTGGTAGGGGCTTGGTAGGGGCTTAGGAGGGGTTAGTTATCGGTTACTTTGATTAGAAAAACGCGATCTGAAAAGCCACCTCGTTCTTCTGCTTTCTTTTTACGGATTTTGTTGATTTCTTCTAGTGTTGTGCCTTCGTGTTCGGCTAGGGCGTTTATTAGTTCTAGTAGGTCGGATAGTTCTTCTAGTTTATGCGGTTTTGTTTTTGCTTCGATGTATTCTGTTAGTTCTTGTTGTGTTTTCTTGCATAGTTCCTCTATGTATTCATCTTCGTTTAGGATTCTAGTTGTGGGTGTTTTGCCGTTAGATTTTATTATTTGCGGGATTTTGTTTCGGATTAGTTTGTTGTAGGTTGGCATGTGGGTTTCCCTCCGTTTGATTTTTCTTCTATTATAATGGAAAAGCAGTTTAACTAGGGGTTAAACTGCTGCATTGCTTCTTATTAATTAATATCAATTTTTTCTACTAACATTGCTGGGATACTAATTTCGCCACCCATAGTAGATTTATAAGTAAAGATACCTGCTGATTTTCCCTTAACAGTAACATTGTCTTTTTCTAACACTCTTGAATTTAAAATATCGCTTTTATAAGCAACATATAATACTTTATCGTAATCCCCATTAACTGCTATTCTTAATTGAGTCTCACCTTGCCCTTCCATTACTTGAAGAACTTTTCCTGTAAATTTAGCTTTCTTTCCTTGTTATTTAAAAATAAAAAGAAGAGCATATACCCTATATACTCTTCTTCCCATAGTTAACAATACACTTTATCCAATATATTTAATAATTGCATCTACTATTGAACATCCACCATTTTTAACAATTTCTCCACTTCACCTAAAACTCCCATCGTTCCAGGAATATCAATTCTTCCTTTTCCATCTCCCACTCTATAATCCCTCACCACAGCAACCGTCATATATCGCCCATTACCAAATCTAGGTTTCTCCACATTGAAAGAAGAATTATGACTTCGTTCGATTAGCGCTTTACTCCACTTATCCCTAAGTTCTTTTCTTCTATCCTTATCAGCAACATGTATTTTAAAACATAAACGTCCTTCTTCTAACTGCAAATACTGCTTACAATTATTATCTTCTTGTTCATTCCACCATAAGGCATAGAATCCACCATTCGGATTAGCTACATATCCATATTGACCTTTGATCCCACGTTGCTTTAACTCCTCATAAAATCCTTCCCAAGCTTCACCTTTCCACACGCTTAACGGAAGTGTCTTATATGAATCATATTTTTGCTCTATTTCTCTTAAATAAAAATAGTAATCTAAAAACATTTGATTTTGCACGCCTCTGTCTATATTCTCTTGTAAAAATTTAAGCATTTGTTTTCTTGTAAACAACATATACTTTGCATCAATCACTGCTGAATAATCACTTTGATTACCTATTTTATAATAGATAGGCAACAGATCATTTTCTTCATATTTTTTTAATTTCATTACATCTTCATAATAACGTTTTAGTTGATTAGAATGCTCTTTTGTATATGTTTTATCTTCAATTAAAATAGCCTGATTACCATTAACTTCAATAAGTATATCTAAACCTTTAAATTGTGTCGTAATCTTAATTTCTTTAATAGAAGCTGGAAAGTTCTTTTTATGTAAGTCATATATTCTTCTAATAAAATCTATACCAGCTTCATGTAAGCATTCATCGGTTTCTTTATAGATTGGGTTCGCCCACTCTGTTAACCAACAAATAAAAGCATCTTGCGACAATTCACTTGTTCCATATGAAAATAAATTCGGTCTCTTATCCATTATTTAATCCCCTTTGTATCTAAGTGCTATCCCCTAACATTTAGTACTTCTAAAACCTCCCTAAACAACACCGATCCTCTCCCAACAACCAACTCCAAAGGAACTTCCTTAACTCCCCCAACCATAACAACCCCACTCTCATAATCAACCCAAATCTGAACATCCTCCACATAATAACTCTTAACAGAAGAAGCCTCATCTAAATTACGATGATCCAGCTCAACCTTAACTTGCTTCGTAAAACGACGCAGCGTTTTCCAAAGAATTCGTTCTTCTTTTGATTTCATGAAGAGTTCTGGGAGTTCTTGTACTTCTTTTAATAATGACATAGTTGTTATGGTGTATGTTTGAATGCCATATCCTACTGGGCGGATGAGGTGGTCTAGTTTTTTCCATGGCTCTAGTTCGAAATGTACATAATCATCGTTTTGTTGCATTTGAATTTGTTTGATTTTGGCTACGTATTGGATACCGCCTTTTTCTCCGTGCCATTTTTTCGGTGCATATAATGCTATGTACTTTGCTTCTTGCCATCCTGGTTTTAGCTGTGTGACTGGTAACTGGTATAAGCCTTCTTTTCTATATGCTTCATAGTCGGCTTCAGTTTTCACGCTGCCTACTAATACTTTTTCTTCTAGCGAGGAGTGCCATTCTTCTTTTGTGCCTCTTGGAAGGATGCCTTCTCTTATAATTTCTTCTGGGCTTTTTTCAATGAGATGATCTAGAAATTGTTCGACTAGTCTTGTTGCGTTTGGTAAAAATGGGAAGCCACCGATATTTACTTTTTCTATACTTTTATAAAACGGGTGGTTCTCATACGCTTCCTCTTGATTCCATGGGAATAATACGTACGCTCCGTAAGCTGTCCGCTCAAAAGGTCCTTCTTGTTCCACTACTAATGCATCTCTGTAGCGGTGCATTGTGTTAATGTCTTCTTCCATTGGGCCAGGGGTGCCATACTTCCTTTTATAATAAGATCTTTCAGCAAAATCAATTCGGTATTTTGCATCAAAAATGTATTGATATTGATAGTTCTTTCCCTTTTTCTCAATAGTGAGCATCGTATCTGGTTTTTGTGTAACTGTTGGTAGTCTGCCATTTCTTTTCTGGAAATAAAGCTCTATTACTTCATCAGTAACTGGATGCTTAAACGCTCTTTTTGCAGTTTTACTTTCATCAAGCGTTACGTATAAACCGTCTTGCTTCACTTGAATAACATCTTGATGGAGCGGTATATATTTCTTTGATAGAATTTGTCCAAGTTTTAAATATGTCCAGTATTCATATAATCTAGCAACATCTTTTATCGACATTTTAAAAATTTGTCCTCGTAATGTTAAACCGCGCGATAGCATTAAGAAGATTTGATACGCATCTCGATAGCCTGCTGCCATTTGGATAACGAGTGAAAAGACTGAGCGATCTAATTTTCCGATTCCTCTCCAAAATGGATCGTTCAATTCATTTTTCATTCGATACTTCATATTTTTTACATGCTCTAGCAAATCTTCATCAGTTACACCACGTGTATATCTAGACTTTGGCTCTAGCGCCTTAAGTAAATCATCTATTTTATGTACGACTCTTTGAATCATCCATTTAACAAATCGATTTTCCAGCGTATCATAAGAAACTTCCTTATAAGCTGTAATCCCTTTAGTCGGTATACTTTTTTCTCCTTGGAGCAAGTGTGGTCTCTTTCGCAAATAGTTCATTCCGACAGAATCCAGTTTACGAATTTTTTCTCCTCTTACAAGTTGATGTCTAGTCATAAGTGTATGATGCGGTTGTCTTTTTATATAAGAGATTGACTTTATAAATCGCTCAAAGGAATCATTTAAAATACGATAAAATTCACTCTTTGATGGATTTGTAGCGTAAATTGCAGATGCTCCTAAGTAAGTTCTCTTTAGTAAATGAAACGCTAAATTATAAATTTCATCATTTACTTCATCTAATAAGGCTCTGTAATCATCCTTATAATCAAGTTTTGCCGGGAAAACTTCAAATGTAACAGTTAATAAAGTATCTTGCTCGTTTTTAATTTCAAACGTTGTATTTCCTACCTCATTTGGAAACGAAAGATTCCCCATTAACACATGAAGTGACCCCATTTGAATAGAACTAACTTGCTTTCGAAAACCCGGATGTTCATGATAAAAGGAAAGCTGTTGGTTCTTTTTCGGAACAACAACAAGCTGATAA
The DNA here is from genome assembly GCF_038971285.1 of Bacillus paramycoides. NCBI lineage: Bacteria > Bacillati > Bacillota > Bacilli > Caryophanales > Bacillaceae > Bacillus > Bacillus paramycoides. The sequence continues at coordinate 947,039 of NZ_CP152427.1, read as the reverse complement.
CTTCTATTTTCAAAAAAGATTGGCGGGTGTTCGTTCCATTCATCTAGCCTCTGCAATCTCGCATCAAATACAGAAACGGATTCCGTCTTCCCATCTACATGAAAATACATCATTTCATCTGCGTTCATAGCTTGATATTCTTTTAAACTCTCATATTTTTCATGATAAGGATTTCCCTTAATCGTCAATGATAGCTCCTCTGTTTCAATCTTAACTAACTCTATTTCATTATTAGATCCAGAAAGAGGTGAAACCATCATACTCGAACCTCCTTAACATATGAGACAGCTTGTTAGCTGAACGAGGATACTTAGCATATGAGGCGTCATTATTGCCACTATCATATTCTTCATTTGCACATAATACATACAACTGTTTTAATACCTCTTCTGTTCTACCATCGCTCCCTGCAAGACGCGGTAAAATCTTTTGATATATTTGATAATCAAGTGCTTCATCGAATGACAGTAACTTTCCTTGTTCGTTGTATGCCATATAGAAACAAATTTCATCTCGTATACGGTATCCAACTTGAGCTCCAACTGATTCAAGTATTTTATTTATTGCTATTAAAATGTTCGATATATTTCTCACAAGATCTTCGTTTTCTTTAAAACATTCCTTCAGATGAAGATACTCAGTTTCTAGAGAGCGATTTGAAGCAATTTCAGCTTCTTTCTCTTCTACATCCATTAAGAAATTAAAATAATCTAAGTTAACAGTATTAAACTCAATCGTATTCGCACGATCTAATACTTTTTTACTTAGTGGATGTGTCGTTTCATCCATATTTACAGTTCCGATAATATATACATTTGATGGAATCGTAATATGCTTATTCGTAATTGATTCTGGAAGCACTGGTGACGTAACAATTTTCCCATCTTTCCATTTACGGCTTTCAATCACACTTAAAAAATCACTAAAGTAGTATTCCACTCGAGCTAAATTCATCTCGTCTAACACTACAAAATACGGCCTATTTGGATTTGCATCTGCATTTTCAAGAACTTTAATTAACGGTCTTTCTTGAAACTCTCCTTGAAGATTCACATAACCAAGTAAATCAGAGCTATCACTCCAATCAGGTCGAACTGGGATAAGCGTAAATTGTCCATTCTCTTCCGTAGCCCCTAAACTCTCCGCAAACCACTGAACAATTTTCGTTTTCCCTGTACCTGAAATACCCGATAAAATCACAAATGGCTTCGTCTTTAATGAAAGAAAAAAGTTAATAAGATCTTTTTTCTCATAAAAGAAACCTTTACTTTGAATATAAGAAGACACGTGGTCGATAATTGATTGCTGATCTAAATACACTTCTTTCCTCTCATAAATCGCTTCATACTTAATGCCTTTCTCTTTATAGTTAATAAATCCCTCATAATAGCGAAGCATTTCTTCTAGATCCTCTACTAACTCTGTTTCACTTGGCATTTTCTTAGCATCGTACGCAATATAAGCCGCTGTTGAATTCGCATATCCCTTTGCTTTCGTGCTTGTACCTAGGAAGATTTCATCATCTTTTTTCACCTTTTGGGACATATGTATTTGCTTACGAATCTCTTCTTTAATTTTTTGCATCTCTTCTTTAGTCGTTTCTGTTACACCTTGTCCAATGGTCAAATACAATCGTTGCATATCTTCACTAAATAAATAAACGATATAATACCCTCTCTGTGTCGATGTTGTAATATCTCTATGCATTAGCGCAATCCACGGAACTGTTGCCCAATTCCCTTTCCCAACTGACCCTATCACACTGTACTGCTTCTCATTTATAAATGGTAAACGAATGATCTCTGTTGCTATATCATTTCGGACTGTTAATCCTAATTTATGTCCTGCAAATTTTTCTGTTTTTGCATCCAAATATTCTTTCATTATCTTTAAAAAGACTTCACGTAAACTACTACTCATATTACCGCCCTTTTCTTCACTCTTTTTTATGTATTGTTCGGCTGGAATCCATTCAGCATTAATTAGTCCTACTTGCTCAAGCCAATCTAGTAAATTATTCGTACGCCGCTTCGCTACTGATTCGACCATCAAATTATCCCCTAATGAATTTTGGACAATCGTCATTCCAAAATCAACTAGAGCTTCTTTCTTTTCATCCTTTGAATGCTTCTCTAACAATCCAAGAACGAATAAAACATGACGGAAATATTCTTGTTTTAAAACTAGCTGTGCCATGTAGTTTTTCTTATCTTCCGATTGAACATATTCACTTAATAGCAGCTGATTCATTTCATGAGATTCATTCAAAAATCCCAACAATCTTAAATCTTGGCGCGCATTAGATTTCACTCTATATAAATTTTCATCCGTTTGTTCACGTAACGTACTTGGATTATATGTACCATTCATTATCTCTTCTAAAAAGAGCATGACTTTATCGTATTTTTCGCTTGGTAGATTATCGGTTTTGAATTCTTTAAATGTAATAGCTCCTGCTCCGATTACATTCACAAATGGAAGCTGTGAAAAGAAAGCTACCAAGAAAGTATTACATTCACTCGCTTGTCCAAAATCTTCACTCTTTACTGTACGCATAGCGATAAATTTTCTCCAAGCATCCTTAAGAATTTCAAAACTCACTTTAAAATAAGGTGGTGCTTCCTCATCATATTGCTCACGTGAAAATTTAGCTTCAACGTATAATCCTTCATCATCTTTATTTATAACCAGATAAGTTTTATCACCATTTATATCTTCAACCTGCTTCGTTAATTTAGCCAATTCAATTATGAGTTGCTCTAACATTGTCATCCCCACCGTTACAATTAATTACAATTACTACTATTTTACCAAACTATGTATAAAAGAAAAATTATACTCAGCTTCAAATAAGTATGAACTTTTATTTCATAGTGGAATCTATTTCAAAAATAAACTTAAAGGATCTTTTTATCACGAAAAAATACCCTTCCTATAACAACGATATTTTTGTCCATAATCCATCAATAAAAAAAGAAGGTTAAGCTTTATTACTTAACCCTCTTTTTTCTTAATTTTAAACAATTCATATGTGATTACCAACGTCTATAATACATATGAAATGCCCTGTTACTTGTTTCTAAAAACCATACGACATAGTATATCTGTACTTTTCCGCACCATAATTAGCCAAATAGAAAATCCTATTTATTATTATAAAACTTTTTTACTTTTAACAGAGTTGCTCATTATATGTCTTTTGGCTCTACATCTAAATCATAGCATCTAATGTGGATAAATATTTTATCTTCCGTTACTTCCACTTTAATGACTTGACCCATTACACCGATTTCTTCTGTACGATTTTTTCCGCTTTTAATATGCCAAGTTATCTTTTTTAAACGTGTTTCTAATTCTTGGACCCTATTAAAGTGAATTCTCAACTCTATTGGCCCATAATCATATGGTTTATCTTGCACATTAATATAACCGTGATTTTCAAATGTATAGAACTGACTTTGATTCAATCGCCCCTTAACAAAAATTATAGGATTCAATTTACCGGTCTCAAAGTCTCTTTGTAATTCATCATATATACTAGGATAATAAAATTGTTTATTAAAGCATAATACCCTCGTTACATTCTTTCGGTGCTCATCCGAACGATCAAAAGAAGTATGATAAAGTAATTCTGCTGCACTATTCAGCGTAACTGTAGTTGATTTATTAGAGGCTTTTATTGTTGTGACAGGTCCAACTTTAACTGATTTCCCACCTATTGAATGTGATTTCTCACCTTTCATCCTTACCCCTTCATTTCTCTCTTCCTCATTCCCACAGAGAAAAGGTATTTTTAACTTAATTTTCAATTTTTCGCCTACTGTTCTAATCCTCTCAGATAAATCATCAATTGGTAGATAATTATCACAATTCATTTCATGTTCTGCATCCTTTGAAGGGAGCCTATAATAAGGATTTTTCCCACCTGCATGTACTACCTGTCTCATGCAATCCATGCAATGAAAAGTACCTTTATTTTTCATTTCCATTGTGACATCTTTACAGTTCACTTCTTTTAGATATTCTAAATTGTTATAACCTCTATAGTATGCAACTCTCATAGGTTTGCTTCTTCCCACGCAAGCACCTCCCGTTTCACTATTGTTTTGTATATTAATATTATAGCAAAATTACAAAAAATCCCACTATTAAGTTTCCCTCTAAAACCCCAAAAATTACCATCACAAAAACCCCTACAGTTGTTTTCTATATCCTCCTCAGGCTCTCTTAAAAGATCAATTACAATTACTATAATTTTGTTAAACTATGTATAAAAGAAAAATCATACGCCATACCGTATGATTTACTAATCCCCATTATCCCCCACTAACTCCCCATACTCCTGACTACTCTCCTCCAAAAACCCCCTCGTCTCCCCACTATCCTTATAATAAGAATTCCACCCCCGCTCCCTCAAAATCCCCTTCCAACTATCACTCTCCACCATCCTCTTAATCACACCATCCCAATAAGCAACCTCTTCCTTCGTCATATCTTTCGGGCCCATAATTCCTTTCCAGTGCTGGAATATGACGTCGATTCCTTGTTCTTTCCAGGTTGGGATTTCTGGTAGTCGGTCTAGTCGTTTTGGTGCGGATACGGCTAGTATTTTTATTTTGCCAGCTTTGTATTGTTTTTCGGCTTCGGATAGGGTCATGGTTGCGGCGCCTATTTGTTTGTTCGTTAGGGCGTTTATGATTTTTTCTTTGTTTTCGTAAACGAAGAATTGTAGTTCGGCAGGGTTTATGCCGAAGGCTTTGCTTACTTGTACGAAGGATAGGTGATCGTCGTTTCCTAGGCCGGGGGCAACGCCGATTTTGAAGTTTTTCTTGTCTTGTTTTAGTTGTTCCATTAGTTGTTTTGCGTTTTCTATGTTTGATTCTTTTGATACGACAACGACTTCCCAGTCCGATGCGAGAGTTGCGAGCGGCGTGAAGTCTTTATATGTTAGTTTACTATGGCCTAGTAAGTTGTTCGTTAAGAGTAAGCTTGAGTTAATCGCCAGTACGTGACCGCCTTTTTGTTTCGTATATTTCCATCCGACGTCACCGCTGCCACCTACTTTGTTTGTGACAGTGATTGGTTTGGTGAAGATTTTTTCTTCTGTTAGTGTTTTTTGCATCGCTCGCGCTGTTAAGTCCCATCCTGCTCCTTGAACGTTCGGCGCAACGATTTCTACTTCTTCGATGTTCACTTTATTCTTGTTCGTTTTTTCTACAGAACAACCAGCTATTACCCCTGTCATAACCCATATACATAGTAATAATCGCTTTTTCATAGTCCCCGTCCTATGCGATATTTTCGTTCTGGTCGTCCGATAATGCCGTATGTGTACTCTACTGTGCATTCGTTTGTCGCTACTAAGTATTCTAAGTATCTTCTTGCGGTTGTTCGGGAGGCACCCATTTGTTCTCCCATTTCTTCTATTGTAATTCCCTCTTCCAATCCTTTTATAATCCCTTTCACTTTTTGCAGTGTTAACGGATCAACGCCTGTCGGTAAGTTTTTCATATCTTGTATTTGCGAAATGCCGAAGAAGTTGTCGATAAGTGCTTGATTCACTTCATTGTTACTATGTAATAGTTGCTTCTTTCTTTTATAGTCTTCAATTGTGCGAACGAATTTTTCTAACGTGACCGGTTTTATAAGGTAGTTACTTACGCCGTTTCGAATTGCTTTTTCTAGCATATGGTTTTCATTTGCCGCAGTAACCATAATGACATCAACGTTCGGAAAGTCAGCATGAATTTTCGGTAATAAGTCTGTTCCGATTCCATCTGGTAAGTAATTATCTAATAGAAGTAAATCGATTTCTTCCCTTCGTAGTAATTCCATCGTTTCTTTCGCGTTCAATGCTTTTCCAATCACTTTTACGTCCTTTATTTTTAATAAAAACTCTTCCTGAATTTGCGCGACGCGGAAATCATCTTCTGCAATTGCAACCTTCAACATACGCCCATCCCCCTGTTTGTCATGTACTTTCTCTCAATGTTTTCGGAAGGTAAATTGTAAAAATAGCTCCCCCATTTTCCTCGTTTTGAATTTCAATTGTTCCCTCTAGTAGATCTACCATTTCTTTCACGTTTGCTAGTCCGTACCCACGATCATTCCCTTTCGTTGAAAACCCTTTTTGAAAAATAGTCGTGATTTTTTCAACTGGTATTCCTGCTCCACTATCTATCACTTCAAACACAATATCGTGTCCAATATCCGTAACAAAGAAGGAAACATTCTTCTCCCCTCGTTCACTCACCGCATCAAACGCATTGTCGATTATGTTTCCAAGGATCGTAATAAGGTGTGAAACTTTTATATGGTCTGGTAACGGATGAAGCGCACTATCTCCTTCAATATGAAAATCGATTTTCTTTTCAGACGCTGTTCCGATTTTTCCTAATAAAATAGCTTGTACTTTTGCATCATGAATTTGATGGAATAAAATATGGTTTTGACTTTGATGAATATTAGATTCTTGCTGAATAAATTCAATCGCTTCTTTGTAATGTCCTAACTGAAGTAATCCCGATAAGACGAACAACTTATTTGTAAATTCATGTGTTTGAGCGCGTAAGTCCTCCGAATACTTTCTTACCTCAGATATCGTATTCACTAAGTTTTGCAGTTCTGTTTTATCTCTAAAACTACATACAACGCCTACCGTACTGTTATTTTCAAGTATCGGCGTCATGTTTAAAATAAACACTTTATTTTGAAACGCGATTTCTTGATCGTTTTCTAGCACTCTTTCCATATTAAATTCTGGTAAAACTTTTGAAATGTGCTGCTGCATATAATCACCATTTACATGTAGCATCTCTTCTGCCGAGGTGTTCATCATCGTAATAAAGCCGTTTTGATCGATAGCGATAATCCCTTCTTTTATAGATAGTAGTATCGCGCTTCGTTCCCGATATAGCGCCGCAATTTCATTTGGCTCTAAACCGAGTGTATCTTTACGAATGCTACGTGCTAAAAGAATGCCTCCAACAATGCCGGCTAATAATACCGCTAAGGAAAAGAGTATAATTTCTTTCGTTCTGCTCAATATGTTAGATTCAATACCTTTTATTAAAAACTCTACTGTCACAACACCTACTACTTGATCGTAATCTCCGTTATGAACAATAATGGGTGCTTTCGCCATTAAAGCTGAACCACTTTCACCATTTCCTTCAAGCGTATAATAACCACCAAAAGTGAGTGCTTCATAGTTATATGGATTGTTACTCTTGGTACCAATTAACTCCGAATTAGAATGCGAATACATAACTCCATAACGATCTTCTATAATGACAGTATCGGCACCAGCTTGCTCACGAACTTGTTCCGCAATAGATTGAATGTTATTTTTATGCTCGTTATTTTGAAAAGCCTCTTTTATAGCTGGCATAAAAGAAAGAGATTTAGCTGTTTGCAGCGCTAACTGTTCCACTTGGCGCTTCGTATCAACGGACTGAATGTAAACAAATATTCCTGCTAACAGGAGAACGACAAATAAAATTAACGTAATAATTAAGCTTACTATTTTCGTTTGTAATGACACTTTGCGTGATTTCTTCATACTTCATATCCTTTGATAAAATATTCAAAACTATCAATCTCCTTTTTCTATTATTATGACAAAACTAATAATGAAGCAACTATTAAAACTCTCCATGTACATAAAGTACAAAAAGAATAAAATTGTCATAATATTGAGATTTAATTCTGTAAACAGTACAATTCAACTATAATGAACACGCTTTCATAATTATTATTTTATTTATAAGCAAGGGGAGGAATTAGTATGGCTCAAGCAAAATCAAACCGAGTCGCCGGTAATATTTTCAAAGGTTCTGTCGGCAATTTAATTGAATGGTACGACTGGTACGTTTACTCTGCTTTCGCCGTTTATTTTTCAGCAGAGTTCTTTCCTAAAGGAGATCCAACGAGTCAGTTACTGAACACAGCAGCTATTTTCGCAGTTGGATTTTTAATGCGCCCTATCGGAAGTTTACTAATGGGACGATATGCGGATCGGCACGGTCGCCGGGCAGCATTAACGCTTTCCATTACGGTTATGGCCGGTGGTTCTTTAATTATCGCCTGTACACCGAGTTACGAAAGCATCGGGATTATGGCGCCTATTATTTTAGTTCTTGCTCGTTTACTGCAAGGATTATCACTTGGCGGAGAGTACGGAACTTCCGCAACGTATTTATCTGAAATGGCTAGTAGTGGTCGCCGCGGTTTTTATTCAAGCTTCCAATATGTAACGCTCGTTGCTGGACAGATGGTTGCGTTAGGCGTTCAAATTGTTCTTCAGCAATTACTAAGCGAACCAGATATGAAAGCTTGGGGATGGCGTATTCCATTCATTATTGGAGCGATGGGTGCAGTAGCTGTATTATGGCTTCGCCGCACGATGGATGAGTCGGAGCAGTTCTCAAACATAAAATCACAAAAACGCGAAAGCGCAGGAACCGTTCGCGCTCTTATGAAACACCCGAAAGCAGTATTAACAGTAGTCGGCCTAACATTAGGAGGCACTGTCGCATTCTATACGTACACAACATATTTACAAAAGTTCATGGTAAACACAGTCGGTCTTCCGAAAGAAGTTGTAAGCTGGATTAACTTTGTCGCACTACTTATTTTCGTCGTACTTCAACCAATTGCAGGGCTACTATCTGATAAAATTGGACGTCGCCCACTATTAATGGCTTTCGGTATTCTCGGAACATTACTAACAGCACCGATCTTCTTCTTCATGGAAAAAACGACAGAACCAATCGTAGCGTTCTTACTTATGATGGTCGGTCTCATCATCGTTACTGGTTACACTTCCATTAACGCCATTGTAAAAGCAGAACTCTTCCCAACTGAAATTCGCGCACTTGGCGTAGGTTTACCATATGCGTTAACAGTTGCGATATTCGGTGGAACAGCAGAATTCATCGCATTATGGCTAAAGAGTATCGGAATGGAATCACTATTCTACTTCTACGTAGCCGGATGTATCGCAATTAGCTTTATTACGTATTGGCGTATGGATGAGTCATCGAAGACTTCACAGATTGAGGCGGAGCTTGGTGGTGGGGATAAACTAGCTAATAATAAATCTAGTTAAAATTATGTATTCTATGATCTTCGTTTATCTGAAAAGCATAACAGAAAATATATTCTAACTTACTTATCTTCTGTTTTTTACTTTTATATGGATAACTCCCATTCATAAGTAGAAAACCTATTGTTTTTCTACTTATGAATGTTTTTTTCTTTTGATTGAGCTGTTTTTATCCATTTCCGTAAATTATGGGCAATACAACTACACACCCTTCTAACCTATTTTTAGAAAATCCTCATAAGGTGAAGTGTTGGAAGAAACGATTGTATTTAATATGACTGGATTGCTTTTTGTACAGATACCGTAGATGCTGGCTGTGTATTAACTGCGCCAACTCCTGCCATCCCTTGTCCAAAGCAAACTCACTTCGCGTTCCTTGAGGAAGGATTCTTATTAGCTAAAATGATAAATAAAAAAGTCCTACATTCAGTAGGACTAAATAACTTTTGCAACGTCATAAACAACGGCAGTATTTGAACCATGATATACCCAATTTCAGAGCGAGGATATTAGGGAGGATTCTCGTTCCTAGCAATCCATTGCATAACGATATAGTAAAAAAGAACTATTTTTCCCGAGTTGCCTAATATCATTTTCTAGAACTTTAGGTATGTCTCTATTGCATTATTTAATACAATATTAATTAACTTGAAATTGCTTACTATATTCGAATGTAGAACCATCACGGAAAACAGCTACATATTTTCCAGAAGTGTAGACATCTGTAAATTCAGTCGCCCAACCTGGATATACATGTCCAGGTTCACCAAAACTTGGATAAATTGTTTTATAGCGATGTATTGAACCATCTGCATGTACTTTATATATTTTTAAAATAGCTTTATCATCTGTTTTTACCGTATCTTGCGTATAGTAAAATCTATCTCCAGATTCATAAGAATTTTTCCCAAGCAAAGTTTGTGTACCTGCATAAGGTAACTGTCCAATATTAGTGAATCCCCATAAATCTTTAGATGGCTCTGTATAAGGCTCTTGGTAAGCGGCAGCAGCTTGTGTAGTTGGTTTAATCATTTCTACTGCTGTAAATCCACCAAATGTTAATACTCCGATAAGTGCTAATTTACCTAATTTCATTATTATTCCTCCAATTTATTCATATAATAATTTTAAAATCTATATATCTATTTATTTACATTATAATATTTCTGTGATTTTTCAAATATATTCCTTAAAAAGTTAATATAGGTATTCTTTACACCTGATACTAACGTTGCTGTAATTCCCCTGCATTATATCTTTTGCAATAATACATAGCATCTTTTAAAATTGTAACAATCGATTTTTCTTTTCATCAGTAGGAACCTTTCCTAAAGTCATTTCACCCTATTGTTTATATTTAGAAGCTATAGTTGGTCCAAATGAACCTACAAGTGGACTAACACCGCTAAATCCATAACACTCCCTCCCTTTTCCTTATTAATGGAACTTAATTCAATTACTGTAATTAAATTAGGCTCCTATCCTATTAAGTGAAATAAAAAAATTTATAAACTCTTATCTAATGATCTTTGTTGACTTTTGGAGTAGAGGATGGTTCGTCATGTAAGTCCTCTACATATTACACAAGTAGAGCTATCATGCGAAAACACTAGCGGTTTATTTCACTTCGTGGTAAATTAAACCAATTGAAGTGTGAAAAATTATTTCTAAAATAAATCTCTAATAAATGTAATAATTTATAGATATAGTTAACATTCTATTCTTATTAAAAAGTTAAAAAAGGTGACACTTTAAAATATTTTTAAATTTTCCATCTAATTATACTAAAGTTGAATGGTGAAACTAATATGAGTCAATGGCTAAGTAATGATAAAATAACAGATTACGATTTTGGCGGTTGTATATTAAAATTTTTATTAGGTATGAGTATTATTTTTATACTTATTACACATCCTATTTATTGGCTTTTTTTCAAGAAAACGAGAGAACCCTTGTAAAAAATACGTCATCCAACCAAGCAAATCAAATAGAAATTACGGGAATTTCATATGGACATATCTTCGATGATAAATACATAAAGATTTACTTTAAAGAAAAAAACAAACTTGTAGAGAAAACAAAAGTAAGGGTAGCTAATTTTAATATAGTTAATAGTTCGGACCTTTATGAAATTTCATGGAAAGATACTACTAAAGTTTCAATAGTAATGAAATTTGAATATGAAACGAAAACATTGGAATATGATGTTGAAACTGGAACAATAGGTGGATATATTAATAGTACAAATAATAACTTATTATAGCCTAATTCCAAATATGTAGGATACACCTCCAAATCATAAAAATCTTTTCATATTATTTATATTAAAACATCAAAAAGAGGTGGCACTTTGAACAAATGGGCTATATTATCTTTAATATGTGTACCTTACGCTCTTTTAACTATAGTAAATGAAAATACATTAGAAATAAGTGAATCAGCAAATGTCTTTTGGAAAGTTGGTTTATTTGCACCACTTATAGGCGTTTTATTTTCAGCTGGAGCCAGTAAAACGTACCAACGCGTTATGCTTGTAATATTTAATTTAAGTTACTATTTTGGACTTTACATCTATACGCTATACACTTTTTAAAATACTCTTATATTCGTTCTATGAAAATATATTTTGGGGAGAAAATCATGAAAAATAAAACATACTATTTATCAATAATTTGCACAAGTCTTGTTTGTTTATTTGTATTTACAAAAGCTTTAGGTTTTATCTTCTGGATAAATGGTGCACCAATAGACAAATGGGTAGCTTGGGTTGGTTTACTTGCTATTCCGATTTTCATCTACTACTCTTTTCCAGGACAAAATTTCAAAAAAACACAAAAAACGGTAACCATACTTATAATAATAGTTCAAATAATATGGCTAAAATGGGCCATTAATCAGTCCAAATATTATGTATATGTTAACAGTAATAACATTCTCCCATCTCCATATATAATTCAGGAGACTCCAAATTCAGATATTCCTATTTCTCTTGGTCAAAGGCTTTTAACTAACTATACATTTTATAAATCAATTAATTCATACCTATATGTAAGAGAAAATGTCACAGAAAGTGATCGAGGCATTGTTGATTGGATAAAACATTTTGATAGCAAAATAAAAGAAGAAAAAGACGGGCGCATCTATATCGAAACTTATAAGGGGACATTATTTTTTAAGTAAATTGTAAAGGGAGAATTCAATTTGAAATCTCCCTTTTACATTCAACCATTTACTATCTACTCTCCAGATATAAAAATATCAATAGAGTAGATCTTACAATTTTCATTCTATAAACTATGCTTATTCATTCCCCTGAAATATAGCTAATTTTTTACTCCAAGCACGAGCAATTTCTTTAGCCTCTTCTGAAGTATACGGTTTAACACCAAATGCACGAAGAAATTGTGTTCTTGCTGCAACAATTATATCAGCATCTATGTCAAATTTAAGTGGCACAGTTAAAAAGTATTCAACCTCTTTAGCCGCCTGTTCAAAACTTCCTCCAAATCTCTCTTTAAAGAACATATTAAATCTTGTTCCACTATCATTTTTATAATAATTTAGAATTGCATCCTTTACATAAGTCTTATAGCCACTATTTATAATGATTCTACCAATATTATATGCGTCAACATCTGCTACTAAATCTGTGTAAGAAAAACTTGTCCCTGGTGCACCAATTGCATTAAATGCAGCATCATAAAAACTCAAAGTTTTCCCATCTTTTTTTGCTTTTTCAACCGCATTTTTAGCATCAGTAATTGTAGTCAACAAATCTCCCAACCAACCTGCAAAATCAGAAAGATACGGAGTTCCTAATTGTTTCATTGTAACTACGGAATCACATGTTGCTGCCATATGTTGTAAATCAACATCAATTCCTGTTTTATAATCTAAAAGATTAGGGAATGTTTCAATAGGTCCAATGTTAGCTTTAGCTTTTGCAATAAAGGCCTCATTAAGTGGTCCTGCTACTAAATCCCAATTCGTTCCATTGTATCGCCCATAGCGAAGGTAATCTAAGCATAAATCATTTACCTGTATAACAGTATTTCCGTCTTTTATAGCAAGGTCATGAAGTTTTCCTAATTTATCCGTGAAAAGACTATGAAGATCAATTGATTTAGGTTCGACAGAAGATTGCCCTTGATCACGACCTGACTTTATATTTTTATCAATCGAAATAAGCCCTGCGCCACTACCAATTGTATATTCTTTAATTTGATCAAACGCCCAATTTTTTGGTAGCGGATATCCTAAATTAGCACTATAACCTGAAGACATTCCACTTACAAAGCTAGATACCACTCCTGGAACTTTTGAAGAAACTTTTATACATACTCCACGAGGACCATAAACACCAACTTTATACTCACCTTTACTCATTTGATTTAAAGCAGCTACAACCCCTTCAAAGTATGGAACAACGCGAGTATCAATATCCTCACCTAATGCATCAAAATCTACAGCAAAATAAATAATTGTTCCTGGTTTAAATCCATACTTCCGAGCTGCTAACGTTGCTTCACCTGCATCAGCTCTTCCTTGATCTGCACTAAAATATCCCTTAGAATCTCCAATTGTTTGATAAATTGGAAATACCGTTAAACCAGCATCAAAAATTGTCTTCAATTCACCATCTTGAATTTTCTTATTTCTACCTCCAGGAACAACATTCACTAAATAACGTCCAACTGTTTGATATCCTTGACTTTTTAAAGTTTGAGCCCTAGCAGCCGTGACTTCAGTACTACAATCACATGCTGTTCCTGGACGATCAGGATCACCAGTACTAACTAATGTCGATAACCAAGTTCCTTTATTGGCAATTCCATCAACAGGAAGTAAAGTGAACTTTTGGAACTCCTTCACTTTATTTGTTATAGTTGCATTATATGTTGTTGAAAATGAACCAGAATCATAACCATTAAAATATAAAGCATATTGGAATAATGTAACGAATCTACTTGAACTTCCTTCTTTTAAAGTAGGTAAACCATCTCTTGTTGCAGGACCAATCGAACCAGTTTGAGAACCAGCAGCAATTCCTATTTCTGTTTGTAAACCATACACTAAAGCTTTGTTTGTACCTCGCTGGTAATGACCATCCGTTGGTTGAACACCAGACGTTTTGTAATATTTATTATTTAAATCTTGTTGAATTTGTCTTACTTTCGCATCTCCACCTGGAGTAAGACGATACGCATCCATTGTTAAGAATGCTTTAAAAATATAGTCATACACTTTACCATCAGTGATTGGAAGACCAGCATCTTTTTGTAAACTTACAACTGCATTTTTCGTATTCTCATCAAAAACATCATTAAATTTCCCTGGATTATATCCTTTACAATACATAGCACCTTTTAAAATTGTAACAATCGCTTTTCCTTTTGCATCAGTAGGAACTTTTCCTAAAGTCATTTCACCCCACTGCTTATATTTAGAAGCTGTAGTTGGTCCAAATGCATCTGCAAGTGAAGTAATACCCAATTCTACTTGCAGTGCTCTTGTTAAGGCATATACAGTTGACCAACCTGTTTTACCATTTAAAGGCGCTGGCTGAAAGCCTGCGACTTTTCCATACTTATCATTTACCCATGTTTGTACTGCAAATACTGCTGGATCTCCTTTTGTCTCTACCATTATAAATTCTCTCCCTTTTTCTTATTAGTGGGACTTAATTTAATAATGTAATTAAATTAGGTTCTTACTCTATTAAGTGAAAGGAAAGTGAAATAAATAAAAAAAACAAAAAATATATAACATCAGATTTGATCGTTTATCCAATCTGATGTTATATAAACGCTTATCTAATGATTTTTCATTGACTTCTGGAATAGAGGCTGGTTCGTCATGTAGGAGTAATCCCCTACGCATTATGCATCTATATAGTAAGTGAAGTTATCATTCAAAAATCCTCGCGGTTTGATTCATTTATAATATATATGTTGAGAAAAAAGTTATCTATCATCATCTATGTACATTTATAAAATACTATTTCTTATTTCCACTCAAGTAAATCAGAGATTTATACTTTTTCATAAAATAAGAAACATTACTTGTAGTAAACATATTGTTTACTTTATAATTTATTAAGAACTGGATACTTTCTATAAAGGAGGTTGAATGATGATCGGAGAAATAATAAAAAAACTAAGAAAAGAAAAAAATATAACTCAAGAACAATTAGGTACCGCTGTTGGCGTTTCTAAAATGGCTATATCTTATTTTGAAAAAGGGAAAAAAGCTCCTGGTCGTGAAACATTAGAAAAAATAGCTGATTTTTTCAACACTACAACTGATTATCTGTTAGGTAGATCAGATGACCCGGAATTAACTGAATTTGAATCTAGGGTTGTGACTGAAGAAGGAAATAATATAATAAAGCTAATAGAAACTCTCCCGAAAGAAGAGCGTCAAAAAGCATGGGAACAATTAGAAATGTATGTTAACTATATAAAATTAAAAAATAACTCTAAATAAAAAATAACCTCATTAATTCTGTTTAATAAGTTAACAAAAATAAACCGAATGTTGAAACGCATCCAATTTATTTTGCTAACTGTAGAATACGAATTTTTACATATCACTTTAAAAATTCGATTTTATTTTTTTAATAGCATGTTGAATTGAAGTTGTATATTCCTGAGTGATTCCCAGTATGTTAAATGTTGCATATTTGATATTATTTTTTGGACTTTAACATTTTCTCGTAACTTTTAGAATTGAAACTGATTATTTTTGTTTCTGTTTTTTGTTTATAATCCTTAGTAATTAGCACCGGAATAATCGATTCATTATATTTTCTAAACTGTTGCAGATTCCCTTCATCTGCAACATCCTTCATAATGAATGGAATAGAATTTTCTTGTAACCACTCTTTTGCATCTACACAATTTTTACATCGATTGTTTCCATATAAGATAATTTCTTTTTCCACCATTCTCCTCATCCTCCTCTAAGATTTACCAAAAATAAAATTATATATATGTAAACCTTATTATTTTTAAAAAATATATAGAATAGAATTTCTAGCGTTTGTAATTCTTTTATTCTGCAGTTCTTTAGAAACTTTCCCTTAGAGTAAAGCTCTTTATTCTATTGTTCTTCTTATCTCATAAAGATATAAAAAATTTCATATCTATTTTCTAATTTAATAAGCGTATTATATTCTATCTGAGCAATGATATGCATTAGATAAAAAGCGAATAGATTTGTTCTTTTCTCATCACTTCCCCCAGCAAATTATTAATTAACGAGCAACATTAAATTGATAAGTATTAATCAATCCTTTATAAGATGGATTAGCTTGAGATTAATAACTCATTAATACACGGTAAGTACCAGGCGTTAATCGTTGGTTCATCCGTGTAGAGCCATTATATCGTTGCAGATAGAAAGTATACAAAAAGTTCGTTGCTACTACTGTATTACCATTCGGACCCATAGTTCAGTATACATCTACAGAAGTTGCACCTGGTCCATATTTTGAGTAATCAGTACATAAAGTAAAGATACTTGTGTTTGCATTACAAGGCATAATAAAAATCCCTGCCTAAATTCATATTATATTTAACGAAATTTGCTAATTCTAATGAAAGTAATATTTCATTAGAATTAGCAAATTAAGCTCTTATCTAATAAAGTTAAGAACAAGTAAAAAAAATAAAAAAAGTATCGAATTTTATATTTATATTATTTCATTCCACTCCAAATCCTATTAAAAATTAGAAAAGTATTTCCTTTCGATTCCCTACAAGAGCTGATACCTCTTATCTTCTTACTCTATACCGGTTAATTCAAATTGTAATTCTTGTGGATTTGAGCTCGTTTCTTTTATTCTTACAATCGCAAAATCTTTAACGTTCTATCTCCCTGCTACAAAAACCACGCTAAGATAGGAAACGTGGTGAGTTAACATAGAAGAAACTTATGTTCTCACTGTAGGAACTACGATTAGGGCCTGCTAAGATAACTGTTGAATACAGCGGCACTCAGAGGCCCCCCCACATCAAACAGACCACAAGGTCGCTAAGTGGAAGTTGTTCAAAAGTTCTTATTAAATACGCATTAATTTATATGCCTATTAACTGATAATCATTTTGCTATGGGTTATCAATACAATACAGTCCATTCTTCTTCTCTTTTAACTATTTGTACTAGAATCTAAAAACTCAAAAAAACCAGGCACTTCCAATCCATTAATAACATCTACTTTTTCAAATATCTTCATCTTAATTTCTTGTTCTAAATCTTCTCTTTCTTGATAGGGCGTATTTTGTAAACAGCTACAAATTTTAAATTTGAAAATCTGTAAGATTTTCTCATAATTACAACTATTTAAATTTCGATTTTTTAATTCTATCATATATTATTCCACCCCTATTAATTGTGATTTAAGTATTTTTAAAGCTTTTTTATGATTATAAGAAATAGTCTGCTCTGATACCGATAGAATTCGTGAAATTTGTTTATTATTATATTCATGAACATAGTATAAATTTAATATTTCCAACTGCTTTTTACTTAATAAACTTAAACCTTTGTATAGTAATTCATCCGTTATATGCTCTTTTAAGTGAGTTTGTTTTTTTTCGAATTGCATATAAGTAACATCTGTTAAATCATCACTCATTAAGTCTAAAATAGTCGTATTATTCTCTTCTTCATTAGTAATTGATTTATCTAAATTTAATATATTTCTCTTATTATTAATGGAAACTTTTTTATCAAACCCTATAGAATAAAAGTAAATTAAGTTACTAATATAACTTATGATTTTTACTTTTTTAAAATAAGATTTAAAAGCTTTATCTAGTAACTGTTTGTTATCATTTGTTGGTTTTTCCATAGCATTAAGAAACAACCCATAATTATCTGAATCCCCAAGGAAATTACGCATGATAGGATTTTCTAATTTTTCTTGATATAAGCTATAAAAATGATCCATGTCTATGTTATTCAAAAAATAACCTCCTAATATTAAAAAATACTCTAAGGGTACAGAGTGTTTTTACATAGGTCCTAAAGTAATTGCAATTAACCACAAAGCACTTTTCTTTTCTGCTTAGCAGTGTTTTTAAAATGTATTTTTAGTACACAATATTTTTTTGAAAATAGTCATTACTTCCTTGCAAAATTTGTTTTCTATTTCCTTATCCATTGTTAATATTAGAAATAATTGTTTCAAACAGAATTCCTCCTTGTTTTGATTAGAAAAAAGATTTAAAGAATAAATACCTAACTAAGAAATCCATAACATTCTAGTTTTTAAAACGTTTCAAATACTTATAACAAACTAAACAAAAGCAATGCCCAAGGGACATTGCTTTTTAATCAGTATTTGATTGTTATATAAGATGGACTTGCTGTAATATAAAATGTCATGTTTTTACTATTATGAACTTTATATTGTTTGGAACCATTCACCATAATCTCAGCATCTATAATAAAACCTTCTCCAACATTTACAACACCAGCAACATCTTTATCTTCCCAAGAAGGCGATTTATAGAAGCGTAAATTATCTACCTTAGATAAAACTCGGTGTCCTACAATTGATGAACTCACATTCTCCTTCGTATCAAGCCTAATATAAGATGGATCATATTTTATCCATTGATTGTCTCCAATATTTAACCATCCATTTTGTTCACTTAATACAGCATAAGATTCTGGCTTGTTTATCTGACGAATTACTGAATAGTTTGTCCCAGGTCCTTTTCGTACATTAATATACGTCCCTTCTACATATACAACCTTATTACTAGAAGGTACATTTACTTCTAATGATTTCCTAACATCAAGTCCACCATTAGAATGAGCGTATGCCCACTTTACATCGGAACGAAATTGAGACTCTGAAACACCGTGTGTTAATAAATAATCCAAAGGATCTTCATGCGTTGTCCCCCCAAGATGTCTACGGACATCGTCATGTGTCCACAACCCTTCTTCAACCGATAATCCCTGATTACGCAAAATCATCGCAAGTAGCTTCACATATTTATCGTAGGAACGCTTGAATTTATCATAATCAGCAGTTTCACAAAGCTCTACATGTACAAATCGGCTATTTGCATTTGGACCTGCACCGTATGCAATATACTTCGTATCCGCAATTTGAATTGTTTCATTCCAATCTACTGCATAATGTACAAAGGCTGAACGCCATGTACGAGTTTCATATTTTTGAATATTAATAGCTGGTGCTTCTGGTGTTGCTGTACTATGTGCGACAACTCCTTCATATGCACCAACACCATTTCGATAAGGAATTTTCGGTAAGTCTTCTATAAAAAGAGTTCTATCAGCAAAAGCACCTGTAGCAAAACTTACTAAAGACATAACTGCAATAAATACAAAGGTAAATAGACGTGATATTTTTTTCATAAATCAGTCATCTCCCTTTTTACCCAAAATTTGTTTAATTTCAGATACATCTTTAGATAAAACACTAAACGCCTCAGCTTGTTTAGTAATAACAATTTGATTTTCTGTGATTGTTTGTTGATATCTTTCTTCTCGCTCTTTATTTTCCAGGCGTGTTGATTCTAATAATTCTTTACTCTCTTTCCTTGTTGAAAATAGCAACCACACAAATAAGGCGCCAAATGCACCTTGCGATAGCATGGTATTTACAATCTGTTCTTCCATTATATTCATCCCCTTTTTCCCATAAAAAATAGAAGCACTTATATGCTTCTATTTTTTCAAACAATATTTTGTTTTATATTTAAAACACATTTACTTTACCGCTTTTTTAAGTATTTCTAATTGCTTATTTAGCAACATTTAATTTCCCGATATTTAAAATTAAATATCTATTAACTTCCTGCAATCCAGACAATTATTTTATAAATATATTAGTTAAATACAAGTAAAACATTTATCATAAATACAAAATTAGAAAAATATAGGATATATCATTGACCTAACCGACTTAGTAGTAAAGTCAGTGTGCTAAATACATCCCCATTTAGCTTAAATAAAGTAACAAGAACTCCATATCTAAGATATTAACAGTACTCAGAATAAAATTAACTTTTAATCCTCTAACATCCACTCCTACTTACTAATATTATACCAACAATTAAGCAAGTGCAGTGTGACATAAGTGTAGCATGAGTGTGTCATCTATTTGTTTTAAGGTTCATCTTTTAAAGTGTACATTGTTACTTCCATATTTCATTTCAAACAGTTTGAATTCCAATACATAGGATTTATATAATGGTAATACAACCTAGACTAATAAGGAATTTCTTTATAACTTGATTACGAATTAAAAACAACGTTTTGTCACTATATCCTATCTTCAAGGCACACTTATCAATTGTCCAATTATAAAAATACCTATATGTAATAAAATCCCTTTCTACTTCTTCTATACTTTCTAAAGCATTATCAATAGCTTCTATAATAAACACATATTGTTGTAACTCTAATTCTATCTGACTTCTTTCATTCCCTATACATATTTCTGAATTTTCATTCCTTCCTCTTCTCGAAACTTCTATATTCAAAAATAATGTATTTAAGAGTTCTAACTTCTTTTTCAAATTAACAATTGCAACCTTATAATTAGTATAATTTTTTAGGTGAAATTCTATTCTTTTAATATTTTTCTGTTTTTCTTCCTTTGAAATTTTTTCAACTGTTAGCATAGTAGTTTGCCCCCTTAATAAATATACTTCCTATGAAAAAATGTATAATTATTAATTAATACTTCATATTATTTTATCATAAATAAGAACCTGCGTTCTCCAAATAGTGTAGCATCTTAAAAAAGACAACTAAATAATAAAATAATGATGGATATATAGCTACGAGGTTGAGGAATTTTGGTTTGTATAACTGAATTCACAATAAATCTTTAAATATTGCATTGTAAAAGAATCAATTTTACGAATAAAGATACATTATTAGAGATTTTAACAAAATGGAAAAAGAAAAATTTAAAATGATGATAACTATTTCTGGCCAGTGTAAAGCGGAAGAGCTACAGGGAGATTAACAACAAAAGAGGAAGTAGAACAAGCATACAAAAATATTGTAATTTTTATAATACATGAACTTAATAATGGCTCCTTTTTACCTTTAGCGATGAAATAGATTATCACTCTTGTTCAGTAAAAGATCGATAGATATAAATTACTACAGCTTTTAGTGTAAATAACTAACACTTTTTATAATTGTATTAAAAAAAGACCTCCAAATGGTCTTATCCCTGTCAAGTAGACAGTATTAAAAAGACTAAGCAGCCATCGAGATTCGATATTCTATCGGAGCTCGATGGTTGAGTCGTTTTTGGAAACGTTTATAGTTATAAAAATAAATATATTCTTCAATTGCTTGTATTAAATCCGCTTCTGTTTTAAAATGATTCAAATACAACATCTCCGATTTAAAATGGGAGAAAAATGACTCGATACAGGCATTATCATGGCAGTTTCCTTTGCGAGAGTGGCTGCCAATGATACCTAAATCTAAAAGTCATTTGTTGTAGGCATGAGATGTGTACTGGAATCCCTGATCTGAATGGAGAATGGTTCCACGCACATCTCTTTTTTGTGCCAGCATTTCAATTGTATCTAATACAAGTTCATTATCATTACGCTTGGAAATTTTCCAAGAAACAACTTCGTTATTATAAATATCTTGTACAACAGAAAGATAGCGGAAGCCCTCTTGAAATCGTAGGTAGGTAATGTCTGTAACAAGCGCTTCATTTTGCTGGCGATCTTTGAATTCACGGTTTAAAACATTTGGAAAAGTATTAGAATAATTCCCTTTAAAGAAGCAACGCTTCTTCCGAATAATAGACTGAATGTTGAGCGCACTCATTAATCGATATACTTTTTTGTGATTTATAAAATAACCCTCTTCTTGTAAAGCGATTTTCATACGTGGATAACCATATTCTTTGTGCTTTACGTGAATAGATTGAATTACCTTTTTTAATCGTTTATCGGATTCTAGTCGCGTGTTGTTCACACTTTTTGTATGAACCCACTTATAGTAACTTGAGCGATGTACATTCGCAAAATTAGTAAGCCATATAACAGGATATTTTCTCTTTAGTAATTCAATGATATGATATCGTTCTTTATATTTTAGTACGCCTCCATTTACAGATTTGGATACTGCTTTTTTAAATATTCAACCTGAGCCTTATAGTAGTCACGCTCTTCTTCAACAGTTTTAAAATGAATCCGTTTGCCTTTTAAAGGGTTTGGTATACCTTTCATTTCACTATTTTTTCCACGAGTATCTGTAATTTCACCACATTCTTTATACTTTTTCACCCAATTTTTAAGTTGTGTAGAGCTTCTAATCTGATATTTCTCCGCTATCATATCGTAGCTTTCCTCACCGTTTAAATAACTTTGAACAGCTGATACCTTTATCTCATTTGAGTATGTATTAAATGTTGTACCTTTTTTAGCCATGAAAAATCCCCTCCAAGTAATAGTGTAACATCCATGTGTATACATGGTCTTTTTCACACTGTCTACCTAAAGGGGATAATATCACAAAGAGGTCTTTTTTATCGTTAACAATTTCTATATACTATCGTCGTACCGTTACTGCTGGGTGATACTCAGTGATAGCACCGTCACCATTCATACGGTAAGTGACAGATACTCGATATGAACCAGCTTGCATTCCAGCAAGAGAGAATGAGTTATTTACTGAGTAAGAGAAGTAACTTGTACGGGATTGAACCACTTTCCAGGCATTAGCTGACTTTACCCAATACTTTAGGTAAGTAGAGTAGTCGCGACGCATTCCTGAAGTTGATGATGGAGCTGAAAGGGATACGTCAATTGAATTCGCCCCTGGACCATAAGAATCTGCATCTAAACACATAACAATTGTAGCCGTTTGAACACACATAAATAAATTCCTCCTATAAAATAATATATCTTTCTCTGTAGAAGCTTCTAGTAGAATCTTTGCAATAGCTTATTACGGACAAATATTTATATATTGGAGTCGTGAATATTTTGAATTTCTTCAATTCACATAACAAGCCCCTAATGTTTAAAATTCAAATATGAAATTGCTTTAATTCTCCCCAGTACTGTTACTAATAGTTTGACCTGTTAGTAATTGATAGAATCCTAAAAAACATCTAAAAAATATCTAAGAAATCCCTAAGAAATCACATGAAAATCCTGATACAACGAAATTCTACTTCCACCAAAATATATAGATCGCTACGACAACGATAAATTTTGATTATGCACAGCCAATTGATCTTTTCAAACTACACAACTTAATTACTTTTATAAAACAATATATAATTTTGTATAAATGTAATGGAAAATAAAATATAAATATTAAATATCAAGAGATGGAATAACTCGCAGTAACTGTGAGAAAAATTAAAGATTACTTTCGTCTTGAGATTCAAAATTAGTTAGATAAACATATTATTAATTTAATCTCTTCCCAATATCATCTCTTTTATAGCCTACCTAACACTTAATCATTTCTATTTATGTAGACTTTAAAATTGCTGTTTTCACTCTTACATTTTTAAGAAAAAAGCAAATTTCTTGTTTGGTATCTTAGAAAAACCAGATAGTATCTAAAAAAAGCTAGGGGAGTATCTTAGAAAAACTAGAGGTAGTTTCTGAAGGAAACACTAACAATACTAATATTAACAAAAATAACTTAACAAGAAATATGTACTATAAACTAATAAGTAAAATTAAACATTCAAAAGAATGAGCCTACTCATTCCAGAAATATCCCTTATCTTTGTTACTATTACGTAGATTTTAAGCCCTTTTCTCTACATGAACCTACACTCTAGAAAACAGGATCATAAGCATGTAAAGAGACGTTTTACCAAATATGTAGAATTTCAAAATCTTATTCATACTTCACGTACAATAACAGATATTGAGACTATTCATGCCCTTTATAGTCAAAGACTAAGTCCTCAAAGAGACTCCAACTTTTCAACTATACATTTGTTAATTCTCTCTAGTAATATATAGTTGCACATTATTAATAAAATATATTTTTCGAATCATATCGTTTCATATTACTACTAATCCTTATAATTTTTTTGTACCTTTACCCATAAAAAATAAAAATATTGTTTACTATACATTTAAAGATATATTTTTAAAGATAATTATAGAAAAAAAGACCTCCAAAGAGGTCTTTTTATCGCTTTACAGTAAATCCTGGAGTTCGAATAGTATCTTTAGCCCCAGTATCTTTACGTTGATGATCAGCAACTACTCGGTAGCTACCCCCAGCTCTTCCTGATAAAGAAAATGATGGGAAAGCAGCCCTTGTAAACCATCCGTTCTTTTTCTCAACTGTTCCCCATGAGCTACCATTCCAAAACTGTAAATACACAGTATAATCAAAAGTATAAAGTCCTTTAATAGAATCATCAGCCTCAATTGTTAAATCAATTGATGTTGCTCTTGCACTGTATGAAGCAGCATCTGTACATACTCGTACATAATAATATTCATAAGGTGAACTACAATTCATTAATATCATCTCCTATAAAATAATCTATATTTTTTTGTAGAAGTTTCTGTTATAATCTTTGTAATTTCATATTAAGAAAATACATTATAACGCTTCAATAAAAATTTCTTCAATCCACATAGCAAGCGTCTAATATTTAAAATTCAAATATGAAATTACTTTAATTCTTCCCAGTACTTCTATTAATAGTTTAACCTGTTAGGAGTTCATAGAAGCCTAAATTATATGTAAAATATATCTAAGAAAAATCTAAAATATTATATTAAAATCCTAATACAAAAGAATTCTTCTTTCTCTCACATGTATACATTTATGCGACAACGATAGGCGAAAGATGGATTTGATTTAATGTCAAAAGATTTTATTACAGATTTCACGATGTGTGAAAACCCATATTGGACTTTAGTCCGCCTTTAGGCATAGGATTAAAGGATGGCTTTTCATAGAAAAACAGTAGTGTTTTGGTTATACTTGACCTATAGACAAGCACATGTCTTTAAAACGCCTATGTATTCTTTAAAAATTAACTATCATATGGAGTTGGATAGCCAAATTCAAGTTATTATTAAAATGACATGTGTGGGCAAGAACAAGATGCTAAGACATATGAACACACAATGCCTTTGGTAGCAAGCATCCCACTGACGTCAGTCAGCTTTCCTCTTTAGGCATAGAAGTGTTAAACTACAACTAATTGTACAATTAAACGTTTAAACAATCTTATTGAACAGAACCATAGGCATGTAAAGAGATGTTTTGCCAAATCCGCAGTATCTCAAAATCTCCTTCATACTTCACGTACAATAACAGATATTGAGACTATTCATGCCCTTTATAGACAAAGGCGAAGTCCCCAAAAGAGACTCCGCCTTAACAACACGTACAATGAACTTTAATAATTATTAACTACTTCCTAAATATTGTTCCGCATTTATCAACCTATTTATGATTTTTTCAAACTTTTCAACTATACATTTGTTAGCTATCTCTAAAAAACATATATAGTTGCAAAATATTAATGAACCATATTTTTTATATCATATCTTTTCATTTTACTGCTCACTCTTCTAATATGACTATGGCTATAATTTAGTAATACAGCAATTTGTTTCAAATTCATTCCTTTTACATCTCGATAATATATAATACGTTTTTCTAAGTCTTTCATACTTGCCATTACGTCTTTAACTTGCTTCATTACCTGTTGTTTCTCCTGTACCATCTCAGTTAATACATTAATTTTACCAGCAATCTTATTATGCCTAGTATAAATGTCTACTAAATCTAACGGTATTTCTCCACCTTGAACACGTTCTTTTGTATAATCCACCACACCATTGAATTTTGGAGCGTTCATAGCCATATTTTTCATCAGAAATTTATGTTCTATCTCTAAGTCTCCTATTTGAATCTTTAACATATCTATTTCCTGTGCTAAGTCCTTAAGTAAAAGTTGTTCCATTATTACTCCTCCTATTAACTTTTTTAATCCATAAACAGTATTTTTAGCACTAAAATATACTCAATCAAATTGATTAGAAAATAATTTTATATTTATCTTCTCTCTTCGAGTCCTTGATCTTGTTTATCTACCTTCTTTATTAATTTTTCTAATTGTTTTTTACTAAGTTCCCATAGTTGATATTTATTAAACTTGTATATTCCATTCTTAATTAAATACACAATTAACTCATCTTTTTTTCCCATTAGTCCACCTAAACCCGAATAAACGATTTTTATCATTATATTAAATTATATAGATTTTACCATTATTTTATTACTTTAATCTCTCTAGTTTTTGTATCCTTTATTTCATATAATTTTCAACATCTAAAAATAACTTATACATTATAGATAACAATATTTCTCTTTCTCATATAATCCTTTAAATATTGATTCATAGATTGTCTAAATCTAAATTCAAAATAGTAATCCAAGCAATTAACATGATCCTCAAAAGTCAATACTTTCCGCTCAAACACAAGATATTCAATTAATAACCAAACACTTACTACCCCATCTTTCTTTGTCTCTGTATAAAGTTCTAATATTGTCATAGTACTAAATTCCTTTTTCAAGGTATAAATTTGTTTTTTTAACGAACTGGAAAGGAAGTGTTCCCACAAATCCATTTCGATTTTTCGCAATAATTAATTCAACATCGTGAATTTCCTCTTCTTGTTGCTCTCTATTAAAATATGCTGGACGGTGAGGAAAAATAATAAGATCAGCAATCTCCTCAATACTTCCCGATTCACGAATATCAGCCATTGTAGGTGCTTTGTCTTGCTTTCCCTCTACACTACGATTTAATTGTGCTACAAGCATAATTGGCACACTATGTTCTTTTTGTATTTCTTTTAGTTGTTTCATGATGTATGTAAATTTCAGATGATTATTTTGAAACGACTCATTTACATCAATATGTCCTAAATGATCTATAGCAAAGAAGTGTTTTCTATCTGGGTTTTCTTTTACTACTTGACGAATTACTGTTCGAATTTGGTCAATATTCTTTTCTGGACGAACATTAATGGAGAGCTCCGCTAATTTACCACATGCTTTGTGATATTTCTCCCAATATTTTTGTTTTTCATGAAAAAATTTATTTGGGTTATTCATTGTCGCAACTGGAATTTTTCCTTCTGCAGCAATCCATCTATCTATAATCTTATTTTCATCCATTTCACATGAGAAAAATGTTCCCATATATTCCTGGCTTTGATGTGCTCCACGTCGCATACTTTCCAATACAAATGCTGTTTTCCCCACAGATGGACGAGCTGCTACTACTATTAAATCTGATGGTTGCCAACCATCTAAACCTTTATCAAGGATATTAAAACCCGTAGGGGTTCCACTTATTCCACTTAAAGGCATTTGACTATGCATTAAAATACGGTTCTCTAATTTTTCTTTAAACGAGGGTTGTGATTTCATTGTAGTACCTGGAATATGATTTATTTCAGATAAAAGTTTGTTAAGTTGTTGGTAGCTATGTGTGAATTTCGATTTTTCTTTAAAATCTTCGAATGTAAGGAGAGCTTCATTTACCGCAATAAATTCAATCATTTTATCTTCTATATATTTAAAATTATGAGTTAAAATCCCTAATTCATATAGATTGCTTAACGTACTAACTCCACCAAATGTAGCCATCTTATCTTCGCCAATTTGAGAAAGTGACATCATATCAACAGGTTTATCATTACTTTGAAGTTCTTTCATAATTTTAAATAAATTTCTATTATATTTATTTAAATAATGTTTAGTCTTTAACTTTGTTTCATATATTAAACTATTATCATGAATCATCATTCCAAGAATATAACATTCATTTTCGTAATGTACCTGGTACTTATTCACTAAATTCACCTCAATCTAATAAACGATCTATAGAGAAATTACATGTGCTAAATACCTTTGAAATTTCTTTCTCTTTTTTCATTTCAGCATATTCTAGATAGCATTCATTGTTGAAGAAATTAGTAGCATGTTTTATATATCTTGTTTCTACACAATTTCCTTTAATATATTCAGCATATCTTTGTGTTCCCAAATTTATCAATTCAAAAGAATGTTTTTTAGTAGCCATATTAAATGATTTATAAGCTGATTTCTTATCAATTTTTTTAGGATATAACGCCCATACATGTTCAAATTCTTCTGAATACCCCACACTTAAATTTTGAATATTCTTAATCTCAACCTTGTTAAAATTAACTTTACTTGTGCTTCCTCCAGTTACTATCTCTTTTTTCTCTAAAGCATTTTCTTTCTCTCTTTCTGATATCGTACCTTGCTTTTTTGAAATATTAGATGTAGGTAAAAGATGATATAGGTTAGAAAGATGATCGCCCTTATTATCTTTCCTTAAAGTTTTTGATACATATCCCTTTTCCACCAAAATCTTGATACACTCAATAACCTTTTTCTTGCCACATCCAACCCTTTTAGCTAGTGTGTTCAGTGATGGAAAAGCTGATTTTGTTTTTTTATTTGCATATCTAACAATTACTGCATAAGTTTTAAACGCATAAACATCCAATTCACCATTATCTATAACTTCATTATCTATCATAAAAAAGCCGCCTCGTTTATCAATAAATTCCATTAATTCTCCTTCCCTCCCTTATATTATTAAACCTTATAAATATATTCATTCCGTTAACATTCGGTAATTACCGAATATTAAAATTTATAAAACTTTAGTCATCTGCCAATCTATTTATTTCATTTAAAAAAGGTACTCCTCTTCTTTTTCTTGTTTGCTTAATTCATATATTTCTTCTAATACTTGTAAACCATGTTCATATGCAAGAACCATTGTTGTTGAAAAAATATCCCGCTTTTGTTTATGGTTTTCAATTAATCGTATAAAAATCCTTTTTTCTAAGTTAAATTTGTCGTCTAAGCTCATTTTATTCACCTGCTACTTTCTTTATAGAATAACTTTCAATAAATTGTTTTATACATTGTGTTTCACAATGAAGATAATCTCCGTCAAAGTCATAATAATGCTCACCAAAATAAATTTCACCCTGACAACCTTCGCAATATTCCAAGTAATCATTCTCTCCGGAATCCATACATTTACTATCTATCATTGGATTTTCTATCAACTACAATTTCCCCCAGTCATTAAAATATCTAGTAACTTATTAAAATCCATATAATATACACGCACTTTAACAATTGAATTCTCTTCTTATATATACATACTGAAAGAAATCCTTTGTAAATTTCCTTTTTATGCTGTCATATTCTTTTTATGTAACAGTACATCAGCTACCCTTATTGCATTTTCTAATTGATTTTTAACCGCTAAATATTGCGGAGCTGTTATTCGCTTCAATTTGTTCTTTTTTTTATAGTGATACATTTTTAATTTTAAATTTGTCCTATATGTTCTGTTATACATCGATCTAAATATTCTCCATGCCTTTTGAAAGCTAACATCTTTGCTAAAAGCTAAAAGCCGAATCATTTTATTTAAACGTTGCTGCAGACAACTTTCTGTATTTAGATTAATAAGAGTATTACTACAATGTTCTATAGTTCTTACCTCTTTCTCCAATTGTGGAATTCTAAATAAAACCTTGATTTGTATTTTGTCTAGATTCTGATGTTTTTTTGTTACATGTTTAAGATCGTTTAAGAATTCATCCTTCACCTTTAAAGCATGTATATTTCCCATTTTTCTATATGCAAATGTACTTTCTCTCAGTTTAAACTTAGGATAGTCTATGCCTTTCATTGAATAAGTTAACTTAATAAATTTATCTGATAAAAAATTAATCTTATTAATTACATTCAAGTTTTGTATCGGATTTATAATAGTACTTATTACAGAATTTTGATTCTCCTTATACATGTCAGCAACAATCAAGCTATCCGTTACGATTGTATTTCTTTCCTTCAATACCAAATCATTAACTATACCTTCTCTTCTTTTGATGCTAGCCATATATACCCCCACTTTAATAAACCTTGGGTTTACTAATTCTATTTAAAAAAATGATCTTTCGGATCATCTTCAAACGCTTTTGCAATTTTTACTACCAGATCTATTTTTAGATTGCTTTTACTATTTTCTATATACCGCTAATGCAACTTTGTTATCCCAACTTTATTAACAACCTCTTCACAAGTCCGTCCCGTTTCCACTCTTCTTTGTTTTAATTTTTCCAAATCATTTCCCCCTTCCGTTATCCATACTCTAATTTTAAATAAACCTAAGGTTTATTTCAAGTCTTTTTTATATAATTTCCTATATTTTTTATGGACTATGTATTAATTCCACAGATCGATTAACCCTAGACGAAAAAAGCTATCTATTGTTTTTTTCTATATATACTCTAGATAGACACGCCTTTAGAATATCCTCTGTATTAATTTTTCTTCCCTCTTTTAACCATAGTTTGACTACTTCCTTAGCTAATTCTTGTTTATTCATCTCAATCCCCCATATTCAACATATTATTTATAAATCTTTTCATATAGTTTTACTTTTTGGTTAAATATAAATAGGAAATTTTTCATAAAAGTAGGAATGACATCGCTCTATTCATAACGATGTCATTCTAAATGCTAATAATATTCCGCGCATTGCTAGCCACCATTTGGATGAGCTATTGGAGCTAAACACTTCATCTTCTATTGTGTTGTATCATCTGTATTTGGCTCATTCAATATAAATATGGACTCGCCTAATAGAACCACTAAAATTATGAATCGACCTCAATTTTCTTCTTTCGCTTTGACTAGTTGATATCAATTTTTAAAAACAAATTTATCTTTCACTCTATAAATTTGTTTTTAAAAAGGAGTTCTTACTATTATGTATTACACTCGTATTCTAATAATAAATGATCATTTTACCTATCAAATTAATATTTCCATTTTTCAATCCCTATATGAATATTTTACCACAAAACAGAACTCACGTTCTACTTTTAGGTGCAGAAAATCTAATTAAATTTAATAAAATTTAAGCATGAAAGTTTTTTGATAAATCAATAGTTACTTTAAAAGTAAATCACATACAAAATATCGTTAATACCTAATGAACGGTTTATTATTTATAAGAACTTAATTTTAGTAGTTCCGTACTTTCTTTGACATTTCCTATAATATTCCTATTTCACTATACGTACCCAAGTTATTTTAATACACCCAATAAACTAATATACTACTATATCCCTCTATCGTTGTTGTGCTTTTTATTAACATTAGGCATAGGGAAAGAAATCCAAATAACATTCATTAGTATAGATCTTAAAAGTACTGCATCACATTTACCAGATACTCAAAAAGAATAGTCATGAATATCATCTATTAATTGAATAACTTTTATACAATTTATGCTTTTACTCCCTTGCTTACGAGCTACTCCCACTGTATCGCACACTCGTAATCCCCCTTCTACCGATGAATCCCGCACCTTACACGCAACAAAAAAAGACCACCAAAAAGGCAGCCCCTCAAAAATCAATCTTATTCCCCACGCCGCGCTCCATCGCCTTCTCATACAAATACTTCGCAACAATTATATCCACTACCGCCAAACCAACCGATTTAAAAACAGTAATCTCTTTATCGTTCTCCCTACCAGCCCTTTCCCCGCTTATAATTTGACCAAGTTCGGCATGGATGTCGCTAGCTTTGAATAAACCTTCCTGTATCGGAACTTGAAGGTCCCCTGTCTCTTCTAATGCTGCTTCTTTCGATTCGACTACTACTTTATTTGCATTAACGATGGCGTGGGATGGTAGTTCTTGCATGTTCGGTTTGAATGAACCGACGGCGTTTATGTGGACGCCTTTTTGTAGTTTTTCTGAGAAGACTGGTGTGGATGCGTTCGTAGTTGTGACGATGATGTCTGCTTCAATTATTGCTTCATTTGCATTGGTGTGAACGTAAGCAGGCTTACCAAATTTCTCTTGTATATATCGCGCAAATGCATACGCTTTTTCTTCTGTTCGATTGTATAAAATGACTTTCTCGATATCTCTAACCGCGAATATAGCTTCGGCAATTCCCTTCGCTTGTTCGCCTGTTCCGATCATACATAACGTTTTTGCGTTATGAGAGGCTAAATGTTTGGTCGCTACTCCTGATAGGGCGCCTGTTCGAATCATCGTTAAGTACGATCCTTCTAAAAGTGCGAGCGGTTCTCCCGTTTGAAAGTCTGATAGCATCACAATCCCGTTTATCGTTTTCTTTCCTACCTTTTTATTCTGCGGGACGACTGTTACTACTTTTAAGCCAAGTGCTTCAAGTCCCTCTGCTACTGAAGGCATAATTAATGCGGTATTTTGTTCGCTTGCAAATGGTAATGAGCCACGTATTGGTGTAATCGTTCTTTCTGCAGAAAATTCTTGTAAAGCAAGCGCTGCGTATTCAATGACTTCGTTCATATTTACTAAATTTCGTTGTTCGTTCGCGCTTATAACTAGCATATCTTTCCACCTCCTTCTTCTATCCTAACAAAAATCCCCGATTCAAATCATCTCTCGGATCTACAACGAACTGATGAAATCCTGTAATAAATGCATTCCCTGTTACTTTCGGAACGACAGCTTCATATGTATGTACCGCTGTTACCGACAATACTTCTCCCTCGAATTTCCCGTCAGTAATACATTCGTGGACGAAAATTTCTCCCTTTTGTAAAGCACCTTTTTCAAAAAGGGTTGCGATTCTTGCGGAAGTTCCTGTGCCACAAGGAGAACGATCTACTTGCCCGTCAGCAAAAATCGTTACATTTCGTAACGTTGCGTCTTCCCCTTTCGGTTCATCTGAGAAAATAACACCGTATATTCCTTTTAAACCTTCTTCAAGCGGGTGCTTTACTTCCATTTGGCTCTCAATATAGTGCTTAATTTTACCGCCCCACATTTGAATAGCAAATAAGTCTTTGAAATCGACTTTCAAACCAAATTCTTTACTATCCACAACAGCATAAAAAGCTCCACCAAACGCAATATCTACTTGAAACTCATAGTTATCTATTTTAATAGGAACGTCTTTTTTGTATACAAATGAAGGAACGTTTTCAAATGATACGGACTCTACTTCGCTCCCGTTATATTTTGCGTATGCAACCACTTCCCCAGCGGGGCTATCAATAATGAACTTCTGTTTCTCACCTGTCACTTCAAACATACCAGTCTCAATTCCGACTGTAATAACAGCAATAATGCCGTGACCACACATCGTACTCCAACCTTCATTGTGCATAAATAACACACCAAAATCAGCGTGGGCACTTGCGGGCGGCGTAACGATACAACCATACATACCGTGATGCCCTCTCGGTTCATACATAAGAACCTCACGAAGATGATCCAAATGTTCCATGCAGTATGCCCGTCTTTCCAGCTGCGTTTCTCCTTTTATTTCTGGCACGCTACCTGTAATAATTCGAAGCGGTTCCCCAGCTACGTGTGCATCAATTGTTGTATACACTTTACTAACCTTCATTTCTATCTCTCCCCTATATGTTGATACTATTTTTATTGCAAGTATCATGCCAACGCATAGGGGATAAATTTGTATACATTGTTAAAAAAAGCATACACTACTGTCTATTTTTTTATACAGTAGACAGCAGAGAATTATTACCCTACAACTAACTCCATTGTGGTGAAAAAGAATAGTTACATTCCTAACCTAGCTCGTAAAAGTCTTAAGCAATTGGTAAAATAAAAAATGGATTATTATTAGATAAAAAGGAGGAGGCACCTATGCGAATATTCGATAAACTTTTCAGACGCAAAAATAAACAAGGAGACATTCAAAAATCTCCCATATCAATAAAAAAAGACGAAATAGAAAAAAAACAAAATATAGATATGGGATTTGATATTTCTATTACTCTCACCCCAGACTACAAAGACGAAGGGATTACATTATCTTCTTCTCCTGTTGGCGTATCTACTGGAAGTACCGCAAATGATTTTTATGTATATGAATGGTTCATCAAAGGAACAGGCGAGATTTTTTATGTTGGTAAAGGCCGCGGAAATCGCTATAAAGAATATCACACAAGAGCTTATGAAGCTGAAAAAATCCGTGAGCGCTATGAAACGGACTCTCGTTTCGTTGCAACCGGCTTAACTTAGGATGAAGCTATTGAACTTGAAAGTAAAGAAATGGCTAGAGTTTTAAACGAAACTAATGATAGATTAACAAACCGTATAACCCCATATTTTACAAATCGAGATAATGGTTATTCTCGTAGTCCCAACACACCTGAATTAAAATTCGAAACTGCCCCTGTATTGTTTGCTACTGAAATCGATGAACACTACTTCGGACAAAAGTATAGAAACTTTGATGAAGTAGAAGACAAAAACTTGAAAGCCGTTGTATTCATTACCCGAAACATACGAGATGAAATCGACGTAATCTACGGTGGAAATTTAGAGAATTATCAAGATGAGATCAACGCTCTACTAATAGACAATAAGAAAAAGATACTAAAGAGCAAATACGCTAAATCCGTTAGTGCATGGATATACGTAGGCGACGATGAAGTCCAGAATTATGAAATAGATCAACAACAAGCATTAGAGAAATTAGGTAGAAACATACCTACCTATCATCTAATTGATGTTTGGAAGTTTCTAAAAGAACAATACGGTGACGTTATAGTAAAAAAGAATGACTCGACTTCTATTAATCCTGTTCACTCACGTGTACCTTTATCTGAAATAAAAAATCTACACAACTGGGAAAACGGTTTCGACGAGGGTATGCCTTATTGGGAAAAAGGCGATATAGAACGTAAAGCCGGCAACTTAGAAAAGCTATTGAGTTATTCGATAAGGCAAGGTACAACGGTTACAACGCCCTGCATTATACAGTTCATATGCTATGGCGTTTCGCAAAATGAAAGATTACGATAACGAAATTGCTATCATAGACGAGTGTATTGAACGTTTACGTGTGGAAAAAGTAAACGTAAACTCAAATATGATTATCGGCATGAAAGACCGCCGTGCAAAAGCATTTGAATTGAAAAGAAAACAAAAACAAAATTAAAGACTCATGAAAAGAGATCGCATTCTGAAGCAATCTCTTTTCTGCTTTTGTTGGATCGCTATATACTATTTTTTCGAATTCAAGCCCTAATCCCCATCACATCCGACATCCACCTTACAATCTCATCCCCAATCTCTATACTTGCCGTTGCGGCTGGAGATAGTGTGTTGTAAATATACAAAAAGTTTATGCCAGGGATAATGCAAAAGTCATCAACCATATTACCGTTCGATAAGGTGGCTTGTGCCCTTACCCCTGCATGTGTTAGGACGATATCTTTTTCTGTTAGTTCTGGTATTAAGCGCTGTAAGTTTTTTAGGAATGATTGTTTACTACATGAGCGTACCATTTCTTTTATGCCTTCTTTCATGTTTGGTATCGCATTTTACGTTTTAAGAAAAAATAAAGAGAGCCCGAAAAACAAACGCATACAACCGCATTAAATTTTACTACCTCTATCCTTATGGATTGTCCTCCTGCTAAGGAAACTCAAGTAGAAAGAAGTTCATACATCAGAGCTTACAAGGAGGCTAATCACTGTCATCCGATAAATAAGTTAATCACATTATAAATAAACCGAATATTCAATATTAATTTGAGATGAAATTTCCAAATCACCCCAACATATACTGTTCAAAAGCAAAAAGGAAGTGATCCCATGTATTACGGAACAAAAGGCTGGTACGTAGCTGAACTAAAAAAATTAGGTGTGCGCTATCATGAAGGACGAAAGCTAGAAAGCTATCGCGGACACGTCTTACGTAATTTACTCATTGCACAACAAGAGAAATTAAAGGAACAGTAATATTCTAATGTAACGATATCGGCGATTCTCGGAATATATCAGCGATTCAGCACAATATATCAACGATTTTTTAAATATATCGACGATTCGACATGGAATATCGACTTACCGACAAATTCCGTCAAATCACTCCTCCATTCCACCAACCAATCACACATCAATACAAACTAAAAAAAGGTCACCCAACGGGTGACCTTCCTTTCTTATTCACAAACAAGAATTTGTCTAGAAAATGATCCTTTTTTTGTAACACAACGATCTGTAATTTCGAATCCTGCTTCATGGATCATGTCGTCCATTGTTTCCATCGTGACAACGACTACCTTTTTAGCGATGCGGCGCGCGCTTGAAAGAATAGAGAGCTGATCTTCTGGTGTTGCATGCGTAAATAAGTCGTACGGCATGTCAATAATGGCAACGTCATAGTTCTCAGTAATTTCCTCGATTGGACCTTTTGTTACTGTTCCTTCCAATCCGAAATGCGCGATATTTTTTCTCGTTCCAAGAACTACAAGTGGATTTATATCTCTACCAACGATGTTAATCCCCATAGAAAGTGCTTCTACTACTACTGTTCCAATACCGCAGCATGGATCAATTGCTCGTACTCCCTCTGGATTTGGCACCGCGATATTTGCAACTGATCTAGCAACACGTGTGCTAAGAGATGTGGAATAACTATGTGGTTTTTTTATGTGATGATACCAAACTGGTTCACTTTCTACATAGTGCCCAAAGTACCAGCGTCCTCCAAGAGGAACAATTCCAAATACACGCTCTGGATTACGAACATCCGCTTCTCCTTCAATATGCATGCCAAGGTCTCGTTCAATAAGACGTCTTTCTCCATATTCAATTTTATTCTCCCCAACAAGGTCATTGATTTTAACGAAGATTACTTTAAATGTCGCTCCTGCCAAATCAATTTGTTCTACTTGTTTTAAAATGCTTTCTAAGTCGTCTCCTTCGTACATAACCTCAACGCGCTCTTTTATAAACGCACTTCTACTTGGATCAATTTTGACATCACTTTTCAAAATATTAACGTGAGACTCCATTCCAAAGAACGAGCGCATTTCCAAGTAACATAAAGCACGCTCCTCCTCGCGAAATGCATACGTATATATACATGCAGGTGTTTTACTATGATTATTCAATCTATGATCATCCTCTATCGTTATAATTACAATACTTTTTCATATAAAGTTAAATGATATCACATGCCTGAAATAAAGAGAAACGTTAATAAATAAAAGAGACTGCCATTGGCAATCTCTTTTGATGTATTAACGGAAAGAAGATACGCTATTACCCTTCGCTTCGTAATAATCTAAAATACCTTGATAAATCGCTTCCGCTGCAGCTTGTCTCTGTTTTGGTGTAGCAATTTTATCTGCATCACTTTTATTATCTACAAATGCTAATTCTGTTAATACAGCTGGCATTGTATTTTCTCTAGTTACGTATAAGTCCTGATGTTTTATACCACGATCTTTTGTTCCAAGTGCTGCTACAAGACGGTCTTGAATTTTTTGTGCTAATAACATACTGTCTTCTACATGTGGATTCGTTACTTTTGCTCTTGCTGACTGATAATATAATGTTTCTGTACCTTGTCCATTTTTCTTTTCAGAACCATTGGCATGGATACTTACAAAAATATCTCCATTATGTTCCTGAGCAAACTCTACTCGTTTTTTCAATGAATCTGTTGAGTTTACTCCTGGACGTGTATTATCTGTACGAGTGAACATAACAGTAAATGGTGCCTTTTGCTCAAATATTTTCTTTAATCGTAATGATACATCTAATACCGTTTGACTTTCTTTCTCGTAATAACCAACATTACCCGAGTCAATTCCACCGTGACCTGGATCAATAATAATCGCTTTACCTTCTAAGAAGTTTTCTTGCTTCACTGGGTTTAATTGATTTTTATCAACCCACTGGAAACCAGCACCTACGCGGATACGAATCCAGCTACCACTCTCTTCCATAATCGTTACTGTTTGTGCATTATATGTACCTAGCACTTTAGAACTATGTGAAGCTAATTCATATGCAGTAAAGTCTTGGTTAATCGTTTCTGTTTTTTCTTGTATAGGTGTCCACTTCTCACCTTTACTTGTTACAATTTTTAACCAGCCGTCTGCTCTTTGTTCTTTCACTACAACCATTTGTGGCTTATGCTGAACATCAGTAATACCAGATGATAATGATGGTTGATGATATGTAATAAAGTTTCTGTTCATATACATTCTTTTTGATGTATCTGTTTTATTTTTATCAGCCATCGCAATGAACTGAGCCGCTTCCGCACGAGTTACAGTTCCTTCAGGCTTCCAGCCATTTTCCGTACCTTTAGAAATCTCTAAAGCTACTAAAATATTAGCTTGTTTCTTACCCCAATGAGGTTCCAAATCTTTAAACTGTGTTGGAAGTTCCCCAATAATTTTCTTGTCTAATGAGTATGCTTGTACTAACATAGATGCCATAGATGCACGGTTAATTTGGCTTGATGGATTGAATTTACCAGTACCATCTCCAGTAATTACACCTGCTTTTTCCACTGCAGCAATGTACGGAGCTGCCCAATGGTTTTGTGCATCTTTAAAAGATGGCTTTGCTTTTGGATCAATTGGTAACCCAAGAACGACTGCTAAGATTTTTGCAGCTGATCCTCTATCTACTGCTTCAGATGGAGAAAACGTTCCATCAGGCTTTCCATCAAGCGCTTTTTTTCCTACTAAATAATCAACTGATTCTTGCGCCCATGTAGGAACATCCGAAAACTTCTTCGCTGCTGCGAAACTACTTACTGGAGACGATAATAAACTTGCGGCTAAAATACCTGCCGCGACTGCACGATACTTCATAAAAAATAATACTCCTCTCAACAATCATTATTTAATAACGCGTAATCTTAATATATAAATTATGGTAAATTAAGACAAAAAAAATTAGTGCGCCTCTATTATTTTATAATACTCCAATTATGTAGTAAACCTACTTTCTTAATATTGTAAAATAAATTACAATTAATTTACTTTTTGTTGAAACCAGTCGTTCAAACTAGTTTTAAATCGATACACCTATGTCGATTTCTCTGCAAATAAAAAATAGGCTTACCTCAGGCAGCCTATTTCTTTT
Source organism: Bacillus paramycoides (assembly GCF_038971285.1). NCBI lineage: Bacteria > Bacillati > Bacillota > Bacilli > Caryophanales > Bacillaceae > Bacillus > Bacillus paramycoides. The sequence goes on along the minus strand of NZ_CP152427.1, from coordinate 907,908 downwards.
CTTATTCCGCAATCATCTCTGATAATACATATGCATAAACCAGTGCTTCTGTATGAGCAATTGAACTTTCATGTGTACGCTCAAATGCATGGGAAGAATCAATACCCGCTCCAATTAGTGCATGTTTCACATCAAATCCAGCGTGAATCGCAGCTGATGCATCCGATCCATAGTACGGATAAATATCTACTTTATATTCAATATTGTTCGTTTTCGCAAGCTCTACTAAATGTTTACGCAGTGCATAATGATACGGACCGCTAGAATCTTTTGCACAAATAGATACTGTATATTCATCAGATGCTTGTCCATCACCTAACGCTCCCATATCAACCGCTAAATATTCAATCGTTTCTTCTGGAATGTTAGAATTACCACCGTATCCAATCTCTTCATTATTAGAAATTAAGAAATGAGTTGTATATGGTAATGTTACGTTTTCGTCTTGTAATCTTTTAATTAATTTTAATAGAATTGCAACACTTACTTTGTCATCTAAATGACGCGATTTTATGTATCCACTCTCTGTAATTTGAACGCGCGGGTCAAATGAAACGAAGTCTCCTACTTCAATACCTAATTCGCGCACTTCATCAGCTGAAAATACACGCTCATCAATACGAACTTCTATATTTTTCTCATCTCGTTTCGCTTCACCTGCATCTTTATATACATGCACAGATGTTTGATGCATTAAAATCGTCCCTGTATACGTCTTACCACTCGACGTTTCAATTTCGCAATATTCCCCTTCTACAGAGTTCCAGCGAAATCCACCAATCATAGAAAGACTTAGACGACCGTCAGGCTTAATTTCTTTCACCATCGCACCTAATGTGTCAACGTGTGCTGTTAATAAACGATGCTGTGCATCATTTTTCCCTTTTACCGTTAAAATAAGAGCGCCTTTATTGTTACGCTTCGTTTCTACATTCCACTCACTTACATAGTTTTCAATAAAACGAATGATCTTCTCTGTATTTCCAGACGGACTCGGAATAGAGACAAGCTCCTTAATCAGTTCCATCGTTTCTTTCGCGTGATGTGCCATTGTCGTTTCCTCCTCATTTTCTCTACTATTCAGTATACCGAATTTACTATAAATCCTCTACTAACATGGCTTAATTTTCTAAATTTTATTAAAATTTACGTTAACAAAAAACATAGCGCTATTTATGAACACTATGTTTTCTATCAAACTATTCTTCTGAAACATCTAATAAATAAATGCCTCTTTCAAACCCACCGCGTTCTATTTCTTTTTGCTTACGAAGACGTTCTACATCTTCAATTGTTGCACCTTCTGCACGCGCTAATGAAATAATTACTTCCAGTGCATCTGCAAGAGAATCAAGTGCATGTTCACGTTCTTTCATAGAAGCAAATTCACGAATTTCTTCCGTTCCAATTTTCGCTAAAGCTTGTATGTATGCTTGTCCTGTTAACTTTTGTGCTGTATATGTTTTTCCAGACATTAAAATCTTCTCTGGAACACGATCTCTTACTAACTTGTTATATGCTGACATCATTCATCCTCCTATGTTTAATAACATCCGAGCTCTGCTTTATAGAAAAACCATTTTTTCTTCACGCATGCACTAAGCATATCAATTCCTGATCCATGTGCCCTTACGTGAGGAAAAAAATAGTGCTCTGACTCTTCTTCCTTACCATAAAAAAGTGCTAACACAATTATACTAAAATGTGTTAGCACTTTCTCCCCTTTACCCTAAATTAACCGGTAGTAAAACTACCCTTCATTAAAATTTCACTTTATTCTCCTTTAAATGCTGGTAAACGTTTTTCTAAAAATGCAGCAATGCCTTCTTTATGATCCGCTGTTTGTCTCATCGCATATTGGCCGCGTTTTTCAAGTTGCAGCGTTTGTTCTAAATTGGAGCGATTTACTTCACATAAAATTTGCTTCGTTTGAATCATCGCTTTAATTGGCTTTTGTGACCATTCACTAATTTTTTGCTTCACAGCCGTTTGGAAATCTTCGCCGATTACTTCATCAATTAAACCGATATCAAGCGCTTCTGTCGCTGATAATTTCTTTCCTTCCCAAATAATTTGCTTCGTCATATTTTCACCAACGCGCTTTTGCAGGAAGAAATGGCCGCCGCCATCTGGAATTAAAGCGATTCCAATAAAGTTCATCGCAATAATGGATGAAATATCCGCCATCACATAGTCAGCTGTTAATGCAATGCTTAATCCAAGACCAGCAGTTGGTCCATGAATCGCACTAATAACAAGCTTCGGCATCGTGTATAAAGTCACGACAACTTCAGAAATAGTATTCATAATACCATCAAACTTGCTTTCATCATTACTTGAAAGCATCGATTTAATATCTCCGCCCGCAGAAAAACCGCGGCCGTTCCCGCATAACACAACAATGTGTGCAGAACTCTCCGCTACTTCTTTCAGTTTTTGTAATAACTCTTTTAACGTTGGCTCATCTAATGCATTTAACACCTCTGGGCGATTGACCATAACCGTTGCAACGTGCCCTTCATATTTCACAATGACAGATTCTGTTTTACTTGTTACTTCCATTATATACCCCTCTTTTCTACACAAAGATTATACTTATATAATTATAGAAGGAAGGTGAAAAACCCTTCTTTTTTCTTAATTTTCTGTCTAATAATCTCGTAATTTGTATATAACTTTGTATAAAACATACAATTTCGTTAAAAAATATAGAAATTAAAGTCGGTTTATCCATGCTTTTCATCTATTTACCATTGCAATGAAATGGTGTATTCTTAAGTTTGATGCAAAAAACAAATATTGAAATTCATTCGCCTTACTATATAAAAAAGGCTTTATGCCCATCTCTTGGGTGTTGAAATAAAGGAATGAAGAACTGGAGGAACATATGGTTAATAAGTTGAAACAAACGGATAACTACTTCCCAAATTTCCTATTGCTATTCATTGCGTTTCAACCAATTTTAGATTTATTAACATCTTTTTCAATCTATGTATTACACATGAGCGCAACAGTTGGAATTGTAGTCCGTTTCGCCTTTATGCTTCTTGCATTAGGATACCTACTTCTTCATCATAAACAACAAGATGCGAAAAAGTACATTCTCTATTTATGTTTACTCGGAATTGCACTGGCAATCGGTCTTGTAAATAATATGATGGTTAAATCTCCAGTTTCATTTGGAGAAGAAGTTAAATTTATTTTAAAGAGCATATATCCAATTGTGCTACTGTTTGGATATACTATCATCTTTAAAGAGCTAAAAAATAAAGAATATGTGTTTCATAAAATCATTACATATTTCTTATATGCAACTTTAATTTTAAGCATCACAATGATTGTCGCAATACAAACTGGCACTGATTTCCCAAGCTATCCTCACTCAAAAATTGGCTCAAGAGGTTGGTTCTTTGCTGGAAATGATTTAAGTGCTCTCTTCGCGATTATGTTCCCAATCGTTGTCTTATATTCGATTTATAAAACAACTTCTTTCTCGAAAATATATTACTGGATTCCAACAATACTTGCGATGTATGCAAGTATTATGGTCGGAACAAAAGTTGGATATGGTGCAATTGTGCTAACATTAGGCGTAGCACTTTTCTTCTCGTTCATTGAATATATGATAAACCGTAAAAAAGAAAAAAAAGGATTCACATATCTTGTAAACACCATCGTTGCAGCAGTTGTACTAGGAGGTTTAATTGTTCTTACACCGCATACTCCTATCGCAAAAAATATGGGAATCCACATGCAAATATACGAATACAAAAAATCAGTACAAGAAGAACAAGATAGAAAAGAAGGAAAAGTAATTAAAGAAGATCCAGAGGATGCAAAAAAACACGCAAAAGGTGAACTAACAGACTCTGAAGTGAAGAGTTTAATTTATAGTGATCGCGACAAATTCTTAAAAGTATACAAACAATACTATAAAGAAGCACCGCTCTCACAAAAACTTTTTGGAATGGGTTACGCTGGTAACTACACAGTTAAAATTAAATTAATTGAAATGGACTTCCATGACCTATTTTTCGCCTTTGGAATTATCGGTTTCCTTATTTACTTAATACCGCTTCTATACTTCGGTATTAAACTATTCATCCGCATGATCACAAACTTTAAGAAAATTATAACCGTAAAATATATGCTATTAGCTAGTACACTCATCCTATCACTTGGCATTGGCTTTATGTCCGGTCACGTATTAACAGCGCCATCTGTTAGCATTTTCTTCGTCGTTATACTTGCCTACTTAATTGTTGATTTAGAAATAGAATAAGAAAGAAGCAGCATCTATTTGGATGCTGCTTCTTTCTACTCCAGTCATAATTGGTTTTGCTCGCTTAATTAAATTTTTTGTGGACTGCTAAAAAAGATCGAATCACATTACAATTCGATCTTTGAAACAAAACTATTTCTTTCTATTGAAACGATGCATGAATCTGCTCCAACACCTCATCAATATTATCCTTCGTAATAACAATACCGAAATCTTTCGGCACATTATGATCTTCTTCATTTACAACTTTATGTGCAATTATCTTTCCGACTTCTGGTCTGAAATGATGACCATCCATATAATTATCTAAGTTCTTTGTTACGGAATTTAAATACATGAAATGATGTACTTCTCCAAATACATCAACAGCATCATGGAGCCATCTTTTATAATCTTCCCAACGTCCTGATTGAATCATCGTACGGAACAATGGCTCTGAAACAGGCGTTGTAAAAATATAAAACTTCGTATTCGGATTATGGGATTTTACAGTACCTAATATTTCCTTCATATTTTGATACTCATAATTCCCGCCATAAATCTCTCTACTAAATTTATCTACTTGCGCGGCAATTTGTGTGTCACGCTCTTCTTTCGTATACTCACGCATCGATTTTATGTTATCGCGATTATATACATCAATGGTCTTATTGTGATGAATGGAGTTTTGAATTGTATTTCGAGAATATGTAATCCCATCCATACTCACATACGATTTAATTGGATATAGTAAGCTTTGCGCCTCATTAATATATACTTCTGGCTTTTCAAAACCGATTTCTCTATTTTTATTCGTTCCAAGGAAATCTAAACCAATTACAATAGACGATAATTCACTACCTTTTCGCTCTTTTGCATATTCAATGTACGCATCGTACTCACGCGGATCTGTACTACTTACCGCATAATTAAATGCGTTTAATCCGGTAAAATCATTTTCATTGATAAACGTTGTTCTACTACTTCCAAGTATAACGCCATCATAAGTAAACGGACGATATGTTATATAATTCGTTTTTTGTTGTCTCTCATTAAATCCAAACTGAACATCATTCCACTTATTTTTATGCGAGAATAACCAAAGTGAATCTGCATAGCCGTTAAATATTCCAACACCTGCAAGTGGAACAAAAACACATACAAAAACGAAAATAAGCCACTGTTTATTTTTCATATTCTCCACCTAGAAATTAAAGTATAAAAACTCACTAATACTCGTTAAATGTAGCACACTATACACAAGTAATATTGCAGTAAATAACGCCGTCCATACTGTCGGGCGGAATGAGTCTTTTAACTGAATTGAATTTTTTAAGAAGAAGCTAATACATAATGCTCCGAAAATATATGCTACTATTTCCGTATTTAATAATGAAACATGGTATGCTTCAGTGAATGAAACACCGTACTCTTTTAAAAATTGTAGTTTTTCAATCATAAATACTGGGAACACGCTATTTGCTAGTTCGAATCCATTAAATCCAAACATTCCTTTTAACACCTTCACCGCATCATGCATCGATGTTGCTCTAAAGAATACCCACGTTATATTGATGAAGAAAAATGTCACGAGCCATCCTGCCCAGGCCGGCATGCGCCCTCCTGCTTTATTCCACAAACGATGAACGACAGAAGCTAATCCGTGCAGAAATCCCCAGAAAATAAATGTCCAACCAGCGCCATGCCAAATTCCACTTATTAAGAAGACAATCATAATATTGACGTATGTGCGCGTAATACCTTTTCGATTTCCTCCAAGAGAAATATACACATATTTCGTTAAAAACTGGCTTAATGTCATATGCCAGCGATGCCAAAAATCTTGTATACTCACCGCTTTATAAGGAGAATTAAAGTTTTGGGGCAATTTAATATTAAACATTAACGCAATCCCAATTGCCATATCGCTATATCCGCTGAAATCAAAGTATAACTGGAATGTAAACGCTAATGATGAAAGCCACGCTTCAACAAATGTTAGCGACTGCTGTACATCAAATCCTTCTCGTACGACAGGAGATAAAACGTCTGCAATCCCTACTTTCTTGAAAATACCGATGGCAAATACAAAAATACCGAGAGTGATATAATTGGATTGCCAACGCTTCTTACTACGATCAGCAAACTGCGGCATAATTTGTGCATGGTGTACAATTGGTCCTGCAATAAGTTGCGGGAAAAATGTTACGAACAGAGCGTAATCAAGAAAATGACATGCCTCCGTTTCCCCACGATACGTATCTACTAAAAACGCAATCTTTTGGAATGTATAGAAACTAATCGCAAGCGGTAACGTTAATGATAGTAATGTAAAATGAGTTCCAAATAACGAATTCACATTTTGCAAAAAGAAATCATAATACTTGAAATAACTAAGCATTCCTATATTAAATATTAAGCCTACTGTTAAAAGGAGTTTACTCTTATGCTTTACGAGCCTCATTCCGATAAAGTAGTTCACAATGAGCGATATTAACATAAGCGGCAAATATTTTATATTCCAATAACTATAGAAAAATAAAGATGCTGCCACAAGCCAAGCTTTCGCTAAAGTAGTTTGTCCCAATTTATTTAATAGAAAATATAAAAGAAATGCTATCGGTAAAAATAAAAAAATAAACTCAAACGAGTTAAATAACACACCATCTCTTCCCTTCTAAACAAATCACACCTTATTCATCTTATCTTATCCAGATAGTGGGTGTCAAAAGGATTCCATACCGCTTTCCTTCTATTATATAGAATAATTATTTTAATCGAATTATTAACATGCTAAAATATTAAAAGCACTATTATAAAAAAGACTATATAATAGATATGTCGGTTTTTTTGTACGAAATGTATTTCAAAAAAGTGAGGAGAGTCCTTTGGTATTTAGTAGTTCAATTTTCTTATTTATCTTTTTACCTCTCGTATTATTTCTCTATTTTATAGTGCGTGCCGAGCTACGTAATTTCGTATTACTTGCATTTAGTTTAATTTTCTATGCATGGGGCGAACCGCGTTTCGTTCTTTTAATGCTCTTTTCCATCTTATTAAACTACTGCTTCGGCCTACTCGTGCATCATTATGATAAACGAAAAAATATGAAAGTCACATTTTTAATTATGGCTGTGGTCGGAAATATTTTATTACTTTCTTATTTTAAGTATATTTCCTTTTTCACAGACATTTTAAACAACGTATTGCACTTATCTATTCATGTGGAACCTATTCCACTACCAATTGGAATTTCATTTTATACATTCCAAGCGATGTCCTATGTCATCGATATATACCGTAAAGATGGGGATGTTCAAAAAAATCCACTTAACTTAGCGCTATATATCTCTATTTTCCCTCAGCTTATTGCCGGACCAATTGTTCGTTACAATATCGTCGCTGAGCAAATTAAAACGCGCATCCACTCTTTTGAACGATTCACAGAAGGTATTCAAATTTTCGTTCTCGGATTAGCAAAAAAGATATTAATCGCTAACCAAGTTGGGTTTGTCGCTGATAAAATTTTTGCCTTACCACCATCTGAAATAAGTGTTGGAACAGCATGGATCGGTATTATCGCCTATACCTTGCAAATTTATTTCGATTTCTCAGGGTACTCTGATATGGCAATTGGACTTGGAAAAATGTTCGGATTTGATTTCCCAAAAAACTTCAACTACCCATACATCTCTAAATCTATTTCAGAGTTTTGGAGAAGATGGCATATTACACTTGGCTCTTGGTTCCGCGATTACATATATATCCCGCTCGGCGGAAACCGCGTTTCAAAACTAGCGAATTATCGTAACCTCTTCATCGTATGGGGATTAACTGGTTTATGGCACGGAGCGAGCTGGACCTTTATCGCCTGGGGCTTATATTACGGCTTTATTATTTCAATTGAAAAAGCTGGATTTGAAAAAATATTAAACAAACTATGGAAACCGCTGCAACATGCATACGTATTAGTAATCGTTATGATCGGTTGGGTCTTCTTCCGAGCTGACAACTTCGCTTACTCGTTCCAATATTTAAAAGCGATGTTCGGCATAGGTGGGCAATCTTTCATCGATGACAATACAATGTTATACGTACATGAATACATTATCGTATTTCTCATCGCCTTTATCGCAGCGACACCAATTTTAAAACGAATGAAAAACATACTAGAACTTGCACCAAAAACGTATATGTTCACAATACAATTTGTACGCCCTATATTATTACTAACATTATTTATGATTTCGGTTATGTACTTGATTAACTCAACATATAATCCATTTATTTATTTCAGGTTTTAACTGATCTAGGAAGGAAAAGTTATTATGAAAAAATTGGGGAACCTTATCCTGTTTATCGGTTTTCTCACCATTATCTTTTCATTTGGCATATTATCGTTACTCAAAGCAGACCGCGACATTTCACCAGTTGAAAATCGGCCGCTCGCTCAAAAACCAGCACTTACGAAAGAAGCGCTCCTAACTGGTAGCTTCTTTAAAGATTTTGAAACATACACAAATGATCAACTAATCGGAAGAGATGAGCTTATTAAAAACTATACGATTGCTCAAATTAATATGGGGAAATCTCTCATTAACGACATTATTTTAACTGATGATAAATGGCTCCTGAAAAATCCGGCGTGGACAAAAAAATATAATGAAATTGACCAATCCATGCCTGCTATAAACGATTTATCTCAGTTTTTAAAAGAACAAAACGTTGAGTTTTACTTTGCTTTACCACCGTCAAAAACGAATGCATTATCATTTAAATTACCTTCTCATATTCACACATATGCACAGGACAATTTAAATTACTTTCTAAAGAAACTACCAGCTGACATAAAGCCAATAAAACTTATGGAACACTTTAAAAAGAACTATACGAACGCAGAAATACAGGACATGTATTTCAAAACAGATCATCATTGGAATATGGACGGTGCCTTCTTAGGCTACCAATATATAATGAACACAATTGGGCAACAATCTTCTATATATAAAGGAAAAGAAATAAAAAAAGACGATTATATTCGTACATGTGCGCAAAACAAACATTTAGTTGGAAGCTTCAACAACCAACTATACCAACTCATAGATGCAAATGGTGAAAAATTGTGCTACTACACACCGAAAGACAGTTTCAACTTCACAAGTGTGATGGCAAAAGATGTGCAAGGTAATGTTCATCAAAACTTAGATGAACTATACGGCATAGAAAAACAAAAAGATACAACATCATACGCAGGTTATTACACGGACGACTATCCAGAAATCGTTATCGAAAATAACAATGCACCAAATGAAGTACGCGCCTTAGTCCTAAAAGACTCATTCGCAAACGCAATCGTGCCACACTTAGCACAAAGCTTTAAACATACATCCATCCTCGACCTGCGTCACTATCACGAAAAAGATGTATATCAATACATTCAAGACAACAACATTAACATGGTATTGTTTGTGTATGGTGATTCGAATTTGAGTGGGGATATGTTTAAGTTTAAGAAATAGAAAGAAGCCTTTTGTACATGTACAAGAGGCTTCTTTCTATTAACAGATAATAAAAAAATCAGTAGGGATGAATCCCCACTGATTTTTCACCTTATCTATAATCGACTTATAGATTTGGGTTGTTAAGAACGTTTACGTGTACAGCTTGTGAACCGATTTCGCTTGTAATAACATCTTTATCTTTTAATACTTTGAATACTAATGTACCTTTGTCAGTGTACTTAGTAGTTAAAGTATCATAAAGGTCTGCCTTAAAGTTTGGAAGTGCAGAATCACTTGTTTGAGATACTGTTACATCGCCAAGTTTTACATCGCCAGCGTTAAATACAGCATCGCCGTTTCTATCTAAGTAAAGTTTACCTTGCTCGTCACCAGATTTTACAACACGTACTTTATGTTGTGTTTCTTTCGTTAAGTTAATACCTTTTACGATATCATCAAGGTTACTCTTCTCAAGCTCTAATACAGTACCGATGTTGATTTTCTTCTCAACAAAGTTTTCTGTTTGAACTGGCTTGAAGTTTACAGATTTAATAGCGATTGTTTCTTGAACGATTTCAATTGTCGCTTTACCAGCAGTTGCACCATTTTTCGTTAAGTGGATATCAACTTTACCTGGTGCTTTACCTGTTACAACAACTTTATTTCCAACAATCTTAGCTTCAGCTACAGCTGGATTTTTAGACTCAACTACATAACCTTCTAAGTTTTCAGGATCAGAGTATACGCGATCTGAAGTGTACTTAGATAATTGATATTCAACTTTGTTAGAAACATTTAGGTCAAGTTTTGTATCAGGTGATTGGCCATATTGACCTACTTTAGATACAAGTTCAAAGTTTTTAAATGCAACGTTACCTTCTGTTACATTCACATATAATGAACCTAAAGTAGCTCCATTAGCATTTTGGAAGTGAACTGTACCTTCGCCTACTTCGTTACCTGTAACCGATACAGTTTTTGTACCAATTGAGCCAGCATCAGTTGTTACTACATCTAATCCACCTTCTGCAACTACACCTGTTTTTGGAAGAACTTCTTTAATTGCAGCTGAGTTAGCACCAAATGGATCGCCATATTGGTCAGTTGTTACGAATGTAACAGGTAATGTTTTATTTTGAACAACTTGTAATTTGTCTGGGTTAGCTTTTACTGATACTAATTTACGAGAATCAGTCGTTACTTTAAATTTAACATCTTTCGTTACGTCACCTACTTTAATAGTAAGTGTAGCTTCACCAGCAGCCTCAGCAGTAATGTAGTTGTTTACTACAGAGATAATACCGTGGTTTGAAGATTTGATGCTAATTGATCCTGGATCAACTACTTTATCTTCTCCAGCAATTGTAGCAACTAATTTATTAAGAGATGCTTTTTCACCAACAACTAAGTTTTGGCTATTTAAAGCAAAGTCTTTACCAGCAAGCTTGCTACCATAGTTTACAGCACCATCATTATCAGCATCTACCGCAAATACAACATTTTTAATTGCAGAAGCTGGCGTATCAAGGTTTTTCACTGTAATAATACCAGTGTTAGAAACTGTTAAACCACCGCGTTTTGTAACTTGTACTTCTACTTTGTACTCACCTTGCTTAATGCCAACAGCTAATTTACCTGTAGTAGAAGTAGATTCTCCACCTTCAAAGATGTTTGCTGCTGAACCATCTAAGTTATTTGCTACAAATTTGACGTCATGATCTGCTAAGTTTAAGTACTCAACATCAGCGTTACCTTTTTCATCGTTTAATTTGAAAGCAACTGTTTGACCAGCACGATCATCATCAAATGTAAGTTTTTCTACTGCTAATTTTTTCACTTCGTATACGAATTTCGTTACGAATGATTGGTTTTTCACTTTTACAGTAAGGTCTTTATTTGGAGCTACTTTACCACCAAGTGTTACAACTGCAGAAGTACCATCAGCACTTGCTTCAATCGCAACTGCTTTGTCTCCTTCAAGAGTTACATCATCAGCAGAAAGTTTGTCTAAGCCAGTACCTGTTAATGTTAATTTCGCTGGTTCAAAAACTTTCACATCAGTTACATATGCTTGTTCATTATCTTTTTTACCATATTTTTCATCTGTTAATGCGATAAATTGAGCTGCTTCTGCACGAGATACAGATTTATTCGGCTCCCATTTATCACCAGTACCTACAGAAATTCCAAGGTTGATTAGGATGTTTGCTTTTTCTTCACCCCAATGATCTAATAAATCTTCAAATGTCGTAACTAACTCGCCGTTAACTTTATCTTTTAAGTTATAAGCACTTACTAACATAGAAGCGAAAGAAGCACGGTCAATCTTTCCATTTGGATAGAAGTTTTCTTTGCCGTCACCTTTAACGATACCAGCTTTTTCTACTGCTGCAATATATTTAGCAGCCCATGTATTTTTAGCATCTTTGAAAGAAGGTTGAGCATTTTCATCAACTGGTAAATTTAAAATTTTAGTGAAGATTACAGCTGCAGAAGCACGATCGATTGATTCGGTTGGACCATATGTACCGTCTGGCTTACCTATAATTGCACCTTTATCTACTAAGTAGTTAATAGAACCTTCTGCCCAATGTCCAGCTGGAACGTCTGGGAATGATTTACCTGCTGCTGCTACTGGAGATACAACACCGGCTACCATTGCTGCTGTCATTGTACCTGCGATTACTTTTTTGTAAGAGTTAGTCTTTGCCATTTTATAAATTTCCTCCTTCAGGAATATGCTACTAGTTTCACATCATATTAAATTTGAAAACTAGCTAGTTAGAAAAGCCATAAAACAATAAAAACATAAAACAAAAATACTATAATGAAAAGTAGTTCACATAAAAAATGATACAAACCGTTAGATGTAAATATAAGGTTTAAATACCATTTTCTGAAACAAGTTCATCATACTATACAAAACTATTCGTTATCAAGAACTTTCTCAAAAGAAGATTCGACACATTCTGATAATTCAGTCTTTTTATCGTATCATTATGATATTAATAATACTCAAATATAGAAATGAACAAACTGTTTTTCCTACAAACCACTCTCACTGCGCTTCGTATATTTTTCATATCGAATATACAATTGGAATTATAGCACATATTTCCACTTCATCACCTAAATGTTTTTTACAATAAATACAATTTTCAGACTACATTCGACTAAAGTTATTATTTTTCGACATTTTATTCTTCTTTTCGAATGTTTTTTTAACAAAAAAAGGTGTGAATTTACAAATAATTTACATATTAATGAGGTATTCTTCTATTTTAGAAAGCGTTTTCTATTTGTTTCTCAATAAAACCATTCCCTTCACTCTCAAGTGTATATGAAATAAGTGCAAAATAAAAAGCCTATGATACTCATAGACTTTTGTCTATTTTCTCATAGGCTTTTATTGATCATTTCATGTATCAAATGACTTTTAATTATTTTGTTGCAGGTTTTGCTTCTTTAATAGAAACTGCAACTTGTACAGCTTTATCGAATTCCACTTTTTGTGTTTTTCCTTCTTTTACAACTGTCAGGTTTTTCACATAGATAGATGTTGCACCTTTTGCACCAACTGTACCATTTTCAGCTACAACATTTGTGTCAGCAGAAACAAATTCTACATTAGAAACTGTTGCTTTTGCTGTAGTTGCAGGTACACCATCAACAGATAAGATATTTAAAAGTGCAGCTTTTAAATCAGCATTTGGAGCTACTTCTTTAAGAGATGTGCTTGTAAATTCTACTGCTAATCTTTTAGCAGTTGGTGCTGTATCAACAACTTTGAATGAATGAGTTGTGATTAATTTACCATCTAGTACAACTGTTACTTTATAAGTTTCACCAGCTTTTGCACCTTGACCAACAGTAATTACACTGTTATTTTGTACAGTAACTTGTGCATCAGTTGCAGCTACTTCTTTACCTTCTTTGTTTGTTGTTGTTACTTTTAGTTCAGCTGCTTCTGCACCTTTTAATACTAATCCATTTGCATCTACAGGAAGAACTGAAACAGTCATTGCATTCTTTTGATTTTCCTCAGTAACATATTTATCTAATTCTTTTTCTAAACCACGAACTTCGAATTTAGAGAATACACCTGGAGCTTTTAATTCTAGAGCTAATGTAGCTTTTGCTTCTTTTTCACCAGATTTTGCAGTTAATACAACTGTATAATTACCAGCTTCTTGACCTGCTGCATTCAGAACTAATTCTTTGTTCACATATTTAGCTTCTAATTTTTGCTCTTTTAATTCTTTACCATCTTTATCAAGTACTTTCACTGTTACAGGAGCTGTAAACTCTTTACCGTATTGATCTAGTACTGGAGCTTTTACTTTTAAATCTGTTACATCTTTTGTAGAAAGCGCTACGTTAGTTTTTTCTAATTTAATTTCTTTCATTGCTTTTTGAGCAAAAGCTTCAATTTCAACTGTTTTTGAAACAAGCTCTTTACCATTTGCATCTTTAACAGTTACTTTTACTGGTGCTTTTCCTGCAGATAATACAGTTACTTTACCAGTAGCTTTATCTACTACAGCAACTTCTGTGTTTAATGACTCATATTCAACTTTTCCAGTTGTTACTGCATTAAATTGATCTTTCAACTCTACTTGAACGTAAGCGTTGTCGCCTTCGTAAACTTTATTGTTTTGTTTGAAATCTTTAGAAGTAAAGTCAGCTTTATTTTGTTCTGCAACTGTCCAGTTAGAGATTGAAGCTACTGCAGCACCTTCAGCAGAAACTTTTACTGTTTTACTTTCAGCTACTACTTTACCGTCTTTTTTATAAACAGCTTTTACAGTAGTTGAAGTACCTTTTGCTAAAGTGATTTCACCTTTTGCATTAATTTTTTCTGCAGCTGGAGTTACAAATTCGATACCTTCTGGTGAAACAACTTCAGTACCGTTTTCATCTTTGACTGTGAATTGTAATGCAGTTGGCTCATCAGCTACAACTGTTTGGTCAGCCATTTCGATTGTTTTTGCTTCTAAAGAACCTACAACTACTTCAGCTTTACCAGCTTTGTTTACATCTACAGTGTAAGTTTGTTTAGCTGCTAAGTTACTATATAATTCAACTGTAGCAGATTTTTTATCTTCTGATAAAGTTACTTCTTTAACTAATACTTTATCGTTGTTAGCTTTGTTAGTTACTTTGATATCTTCTTTAGTTAACTTTTCAACAGCTTTGTTGAATTTAACTTCTACTTTTTGAGTTGTAACTGCTTTTGCAGATTCAACTGTTGTTGCTGTTGTACCGAACTGCTTGTCAGTCTTAGCAATAAATTGAGCTGCTTCTGCTTTAGTTACAGATTTATTTGGCTCCCATTTGTCGCCAGTACCAACAGAGATTCCTAATTTAACTAGGATGTTAGCTTTATCTTTACCCCAGCTATCTTTTAAATCATCGAATTTAGTTTCTAGAGGACCGTCTACTTTAGTATCTAATTTGTAAGCTTCTACAAGAAGAGATGCCATTGAAACGCGGTCGATTTTTCCAGTTGGATCGAATACGCCTTCGCCTTTACCTTTAACAACGCCAGCTTTTTCTACAGCTGCGATGAATGGAGTATACCATTGGTTTTGAGAGTCACCGAAAGATGGTTTAGCATCTTTATCGATTGGTAAGTTTAAGATTTGAGCCATCATTGTAGCTGCTTCTGCACGAGTGATTTCTTTTTCAGGCTCGAACATTCCTTTGTCGTTACCTTTAACTGCGCCTTTTTCTACTAAGTAGTTAATAGAATCAATTCCCCAGTGATCAGCTGGAACGTCTGGGAATGTTTTACCTGCTGCTGCTACTGGAGAAACAACACCTGCTACCATTGCTGCTGTCATTGTACCAGCGATTACTTTTTTGTAAGAGTTAGTCTTTGCCATTTTATATATTTCCTCCTTAGGAATGTAATACTAGTTCCATAAGTTTTTAAATAGCTATTCTATTTATTTTTGAAACTAGTAGATATAAATGTGGTTAAAGTATTTCTAATACAGAATAATAGAATATCCTGTATTATAGAATTACAAAAAATCATACACCCTTTTCATCTAATTTAAAATAGTAAATTCGACAAAATAGTGAATTTTCGCAATTCTAAACGATCGTTTTTCGACTTTTATTTTAAAAGACTCAGATTATAAAATCAGAATATTTTAAATGAACAGAAAAACGCGTCAGAATTACATTTTGAACAATCTTCTTATAACCATTTACAACTATAACAGAAAAAGGTTTCCAATTACAACATCTAGCTATATAGATATTACGACATTAATCGACAACCTATTTTTCTATAATTCGACATTTTTCTAAGCATTAAATTTTTCAAAATCACTATACCTATTTTCTTATAATTTACTAAATAAAACGTTTAATCCTAACATTCTCTATATATTAATGTTAGGATTTTTAAACATACATCTTATCTCTCAAACTTCTTTTTTTATGAGCATAAGTTTACAATCATTTACGTAATTCGACATTTTTCTACAAATATATTTTTTCTTTCGACATTTTATTTTTTTCAAAAAATAAAAAAGAGGATGTCCTCTTAAATTAAGATTCCATTCCTCTTTTTTTCAACTCTTTTGAATTCAAGTCACTTATGATATATCGAGACGCTGTTGAAATTTGCTCTCGCAATTCTTCTATCCTTTGTTCCAATGTTGCTTGTACATATTCTTTTTGTTCTAGTTGCTTCATTGCGACATTATACAAAGTTTCAGCTGTCCAATCACCATCTACGTTTCCGATAATCGGCTGATTTACTTGTTGTAAAAATGAATCGATCTTTGGATCATATGAAATACCGACCACAGGAATATTAGCAACCGCAGATAGTATGAGCGCATGAAGTCTCATACCGATTAGAAGCGAACATTCCGACAAAATTGAAATTTTTTCATGAATGTCCAACTTATATGGAAGCATATGAGCTTCTTCCCCCATTAAGTTAATAATATCGCGTGATGCATTTTGATCAAATGGTCCATGCATTGGTACGAATAAAATGTGGTATCCATCACGCTTAAATTTTTTCAGCGTATCTGCTAACTTCTTCATATAATCTTCTTTCGCGTCCCAATACCTCACACTAACTGCAATTACTTTCCCTTGAATCGAATGTTTTTGCAGCCACTCCGACTTCATTCCTTCTGGTTGACATGCCAATACTGGATCTGGAACTAGTTCGATATCCTTCTTAATACCAATCTCTTTTAAATACAAAAATGAATCTTCATCACGAACTGATATATATTCCGCTTTTGATACTTGCCATTTCACTAATAAACGATTTTGTCTTTTCGTAATTGGACCAATTCCTTGCGCATAAATATAATACGGCTTCTTCAAAAAACGAGCAATTCGCATAATACCTGTATAGTACAAAATACTTTTAATACTCGTTTTATCTTGCAGGAGGCTTCCCCCTCCGCTAATTAAGCCATTACTTCTCTTTATTTCCTTATAAATCGCTCTTATATCCCAACGATTTACTGCCTCTACACCGTACATTTTCCTTGTATAGTCGGGGTCATTCGAAAGTACAACAAGCTCAAGAGTAGGATCCTCTTCATGTAGCGCTTTAATAATTGATTGCAAAATTGCTTCGTCCCCAACATTATAAAAACCATAATATCCTGATAAAACTAACCGCACTCTTAATCTCCTCCAACATTTCGCAATCAACTTTTTGTCATGCAACAAATTGCTATCAACTCTTTAATAAGAAAAGTTGGATAACTTCAAATTGATTTCTTTCACAAACATATAAATAGCCATACTCATTTATGGACTCATTTACTTACGTAAAAATGGAATTTGCTTTTTGGATATCCAGTTCAACTTTAATGCGCATATGCCATATATGAACAAGGCCAAACAAAACGCTAAACCACTATATATTATTGCGATAATTCTAGAATCTACCACATTTATGAAAGTAGATGTGAAATATAATCCTATCCCCACTATACTAGATACTCCAATTACAGCAAAAAATCTCCCCACGCGAATCGAATAAGCCAATTCTTTTCGAATGTATATATAGTTTACGATACAAATCATGATATATATGATAAGTGTACTATAAGCCGCACCAGTTATGCCAAATTGACTTACAAGTACTATATTTAATATGACTTTTATAAAACTCGCTCCAACAACGATCCACGCCGCTTGCTTAGAACGGTTAATTCCTTGCAAAATCCCTATTGATAATACCATAAGTGATGTGAAATACGAACTACCAATTAAAATAGCTAACATTCCGCTCCCTTTAGCATCTGTAAACAATCCAACATTTAACGGAATTGTAAGTGCCATGAGCCAGATTGTTATTGGTGTTGTTAAAACATGAGCAAGCTCGTTTGTTCGTTCAATTGTTTGTTTTGCTAACGTTATATCTTTCTTTGTTAATGCAGCAGTTAATAACGGGATTAATGGAAATACCATCGCACTTGCAAACACGAC
Organism: Bacillus paramycoides; assembly: GCF_038971285.1. Taxonomy (NCBI): domain Bacteria; kingdom Bacillati; phylum Bacillota; class Bacilli; order Caryophanales; family Bacillaceae; genus Bacillus; species Bacillus paramycoides. Next base: position 889,668 of record NZ_CP152427.1, on the reverse strand, counting down.
AATTAATTGTGTAAACGCAAAGCCACGACTATATATACCAAATTGTTCTTGAATCGTTGTAGTAGATTCATGCAACATATGTGGAATCGTTACAGAATCAACTAAATTTAACACCGGCATCGATAATGCTCCAATTGCAATTGGAATCGAAACCTGAAGTATCTTTTTTGCATTATGTTTAAAATCTTGTAGTGAATATGTATGACTTTTATAACGATATATACTTTTTACATACTTCGATCTCAAATAGATAAGTGACGTAATTACCCCAAGGCAAGAACCAATCATTGCGCCGCCTGTTACAACATCACTATCTTTATTCCAAGATACAAATAAGAATGCAATTGCTAACATAAAGAAAACACGAATGAACTGCTCAATTACTTGTGACACCCCGGTAGGAATCATATCTCCAAAACCTTGGAAATACCCTCGATATACCGCCATATATGGTGCGATTAATAACGCAAACGAAGTTACAATTAATGGGAGTCTCGTATCTTGTCCACCAAGCATATTTGCAAACATACTTGATCCAATCATAATAACTGAAAATCCAAGCACTCCAAATATTACCCCAATAATAGATGCTGAAGTAAATAGTTTGGCAATTCCGGCCTGGTCATTCCTCTCATGAAGTTCAGCGATTAACTGTGATATCGCTAGCGGTACTCCCGCTACTGATAAAGTTAAAGCTATCATATACACAGGAAACACAAGACGAAAAATCCCCAGCACTTCATCTCCTGCTATATTTTGTAATGGGATTTGAAAAAAACTTCCCAACACTTTCGATAGAAACGTTGTAATCGTTAAAATCGCAGCGCCTTTCACAAACTTATTATTCATCTTCTAGCTCTTTTCTTTCAATATATAATTTCCATACCTATTACATCATAAAACGAGATAACTATATTCTTCTCTTTTTTGAAAAATTTCACTTTATCTCATTTAGCTATCATACCAAATTTCTTATACATTGAATACTCTCTTTCTTTCTAGGTTTTAAATATAGTATGTACAATAACACCTTATTTATATCCAGTTTTTTCTTCAATTTACTACTTCTACTTATTCGGGATAAACATGTGCTATAATGTAGCTATTGTCAGTAAGAGGAGTGTTTACAACATGCTGAATTCGGTAAAAAAGCTGTTAGGAGATTCTCAAAAGAGAAAACTAAAAAAATATGAACAACTTGTTCAAGAAATTAATAATCTAGAAGTAAAACTATCTGATTTATCTGATGAAGAATTACGTCATAAAACGATCACATTCAAAAACATGCTTCGTGACGGAAAAACAGTGGATGATATAAAAGTTGAAGCGTTCGCTGTTGTACGTGAAGCAGCAAAACGTGTACTTGGATTACGTCACTACGATGTGCAGTTAATTGGTGGTCTTGTACTATTAGAAGGTAATATTGCAGAGATGCCAACTGGCGAAGGAAAAACATTAGTTTCTTCTCTTCCAACGTACGTACGTGCTCTTGAAGGAAAAGGCGTTCACGTGATTACTGTAAACGACTATTTAGCAAAACGAGATAAAGAATTAATTGGCCAAGTTCATGAATTTCTAGGTTTGAAGGTTGGATTGAATATTCCTCAAATTGATCCTTCTGAAAAGAAACTTGCTTACGAAGCTGATATTACATATGGTATTGGAACAGAATTTGGCTTTGACTATTTACGTGATAATATGGCTGCTTCAAAAGATGAGCAGGTGCAACGTCCCTATCATTTTGCTATTATCGATGAGATTGATAGCGTTTTAATTGATGAAGCGAAGACGCCTCTTATTATCGCCGGTAAGAAATCAAGTAGCTCTGATTTACACTATTTATGTGCAAAAGTTATTAAGTCATTCCAGGATACTCTTCATTACACATACGATGCAGAAACGAAATCTGCTAGTTTTACAGAAGACGGTATTACAAAAATAGAAGATTTATTTGATATCGATAACCTATATGATTTAGAGCATCAAACTTTATATCATTATATGATTCAAGCATTACGAGCTCATGTCGCTTTCCAATGTGATGTTGACTATATTGTACATGATGAAAAAATTCTACTTGTAGATATTTTCACGGGCCGCGTTATGGATGGTCGCTCTTTAAGTGATGGTTTACACCAAGCTCTTGAAGCAAAAGAAGGCTTAGAAATCACAGAAGAAAACCAAACACAAGCGTCCATTACAATTCAAAACTTCTTCCGTATGTATCCAGCATTATCTGGTATGACAGGTACAGCAAAAACGGAAGAAAAAGAATTTAATCGTGTATATAACATGGAAGTTATGCCGATTCCGACAAACCGTCCTATCATTCGTGAAGACAAAAATGACGTCGTGTACGTAACAGCTGATGCTAAATATAAAGCTGTACGTGAAGATGTTCTAAAGCACAATAAACAAGGACGCCCGATTTTAATTGGGACAATGTCGATTTTGCAATCAGAAACTGTTGCTCGTTACTTAGATGAAGCGCATATTACATATCAATTATTAAATGCAAAAAGTGCAGAACAAGAGGCCGATTTAATCGCAACAGCTGGACAAAAAGGACAAATCACAATTGCGACGAATATGGCCGGACGAGGTACTGATATTTTACTAGGTGAGGGTGTCCATGAACTTGGTGGATTACATGTAATTGGGACAGAACGCCATGAATCAAGACGCGTTGACAATCAGCTAAAAGGTCGTGCTGGTCGTCAAGGAGATCCAGGTAGCTCTCAGTTCTTCCTTTCTCTAGAAGATGAAATGCTAAAACGTTTCGCACATGAAGAAGTCGAGAAATTAACGAAATCACTGAAAACAGATGAATCAGGACTTATTCTCACTTCTAAAGTCCATGATTTCGTGAACCGTACACAATTAATTTGTGAAGGTAGCCATTTCTCAATGCGTGAGTACAATTTAAAGTTAGACGATGTAATCAATGACCAACGTAACGTTATTTATAAATTACGTTATAACTTATTACAAGAAGATACAAATATGATTGAAATTATTATTCCAATGATTGATCATGCTGTAGAAGCCATTTCTAAGCAATACCTTTTAGAAGGTATGCTTCCGGAAGAATGGGATTTTGCTAGTTTAACAGCAAATATAAAAGAAATTTTACCAGTAGAAAACATGCCATCACTATCAGCGAATAATGTACATTCACCGGAAGATTTACAATCCGTTTTGAAAGATACATTATCTCTTTATAAAGAGCGTGTAAATGAACTAAATAGCAATACTGATTTACAGCAGTCGCTACGATATGTTGCCCTTCATTTCCTAGATCAGAACTGGGTCAATCACTTAGATGCAATGACCCACTTAAAAGAAGGCATCGGGCTAAGACAATATCAACAAGAAGATCCTACTCGTCTGTATCAAAAAGAAGGTTTAGATATCTTTTTATACACATATGGTAATTTCGAAAAAGAAATGTGCCGCTATGTTGCAAGACATTTAGGTGTTCCTGAAAACGTACAATAACGAGGTGAAAGATTATGTTATCATTCCTAAAAAAAGCTAAGAAAAAAGGAAAAGATACAACTGTCTCTAGTAATCAATTATTCGGACAAGAAGAAACAAATACTGAAAATAAAACTGTAAAGCCAACGCTTTACTTCCACCCAAGCTGGGGTGCAGTAGCACAAGAACAAAAATACATTTATCAATTTTTACATAAAGAACTACCACGTTTACAAGAATATCAAATTTCTTTATCTGGAATTGAAATTGAAAAACGTGATAGTGGTTATGACGTAGCTGTATTTATTCGCAGCACTGTTCCGAAACCAATTTCTTTCGAAGAGGTTACATTAATTCTTCTAAATAAAGAGAAGAAACTATGCGCAAGAAAAACATTTAACCTGTCTGCATTAGGAGATATTCCTGCAAATGTAAATATGCCATTCATCTTTACATTTGAGCAAGAAACAATTACGGATGCTGAATTATCGCAAACAAATTGGGAGTTAGCATTTGAACTTGAAAGTAAGCATGCATTAGATTTAGATCCATCTTGGGAAGCTCAGTTACCTGAAGCAAGCAAAGAAGCTTTACGTAATTTTGTAGACAATTTAACACCTCCAAATGATGGTGAAATGAACTTCCTAGGTCTGCAAGCTGCAAGAAAAGAAAACGGTGATTTACATACAACGCTTCTTATTCGTAACGGTTGCAAAGACACGATCCAACTAGAGCAACTTCCTCTTCATATTGAAGATGCATCAGGTGCAGTTGTCGTTAAAGGTGCTTTCACATTACCGAATCTTGAAATTAAAGCGAACACTACAAAACCATGGTCATTTGTCTTCCCTGCTTCATCTATATTAAAAGAAGATATGGATCTATCTTCTTGGAAAGCATTTGTACCACAAGACTAATAATAAAGAGAGGCTGCTTCTAGAAGCAGCCTCTCTCATTCTTCATACAAAAATCCTGTTCAAAAAGATGGTCATCACACCTCTTTGGACAGGACTTTTATTTATGTAAAATTTATTTCGTTACTAATAAACGTTCAATATGATATTCAGCTTCTAATTTGCACATGTCATCTACATGCTTCACTTTATTTCTCTTTAATTGCTCTACTTGCTCTTCGCTCGGTTTTTCATTAATAAACTCGTTAATTTTTTCATTTACTTTCATCGCTAATGCTTGATGGAAATCTGGATGTCCTTTCAACTCATCATCTACTTTATTGATCCAAGTTGATTTTGTGTATAAATACTGTTTCCACTGTTCAACAAATTGTTGCATATCAAACTTTTCATCGTTCCATTCAATGTCTTTCATGTACTTCTCAAAAGAAACAACAATTGAGCGTGTAATCCCAATTTTCACTCCGTGTGGTAACTGTTTGTACATCAATTATTCCCTCCAGCTTAAAGCTCTTCCTTCTGAAAAAAAGGAATCTCAAAATTCATATACGTTATTATAATATCACATTCCTAATCTAGAATGTTACTATACTGCTAAGATTAATAAATGTCAATAACACCGAAATATCCCTATATAGTGATATTAAATATACAAAAAAATACCCTCATAAGAGGGTATCTCCTTATATAGCCTCAGCGTTTACAAACTGTAATTTATCTTTCTGCTCATTACTCGCCATCGTTACTAATGTGTTTTCAATATGAGCAGGCACTTGTTCTAGTGTCACACTCGCACCTACTTTATCCGACTGCTCAACAAAATTTAACAATGCCATAGCTCCTGATACATCCATATAGCGCACATCTTTCATACGTAAAACAACCGGAGACTTTACGTCCTGTAAAGCATAAAAAATGCGATCCACTGTTAGGAAAGAAAGTGGGCCTTTAATTTTATACGTCGCTCCCTTTTCTTTTACAATAGAAGCTTTACGTTCTTTACATTTCACCATGTATATAATGAACGAAAGAATAATACCGAACGCAACAGCAATCATTAAATCAAACTTCACTGTGACAACCATCGTTACGAGCATAACAATAACATCGCCTTTTGGTGCTACATGCATTTTCTTCATGCTTTCCCAATCAAACATGCCAATACCAGTTAAAATTAAAATACCTGATAACACAGCAAGTGGAATGTATTGCACGACTGACCCAAGTCCCATAATGAAAATAAATAATATAACACTATGCATACATGCTGAAAGCGCCGTTTTACCACCACTTCTTATATTAACGATAGACCGTACAGTTGCTCCTGCCCCTGCTAATCCGCCAAACAATCCGCTCATCATATTACCGATACCTTGTCCGACCAGTTCTTTATTACTTTTATGACGTGTCCCCGTCACATTATCCATTACAACCGATGTTAACAACGAGTCAATCGATCCTAATAAAGCAATACTAAGCGCTGGTAAAATAAGTTCTGCGATGCCTGTTCCACTTAAAGGTGGAATATGAAGCGTCGGCATTGCTTCTGGAATCGTTCCAATCTTCTCAACCACCTTATTTAATGACAAGTTTCCGATAAACGGTAACTTCACTGTAAGTCCTTCTAAAGCCGAAGAAATTAAAGGAAGCATAGCTGTCACACCTACTAATGCAACTAAACTAGATGGAATGGCCTTAATCCATTTTCCAGAAACAATCATTACAATAATCGTTAATACGACGAGTAGAAAACTATTTTGCACATGTTTCATTTCACCTAAAATAATAATTAATGCGATACCGTTCATAAATCCTGAAACGACAGAATACGGAATATATCGAACGTAAGAGCCAAGCTTACATACACCGAATAAAATTTGAAACAGTCCCGCCATCATAAATGCTATAAAACTCGCCTCTAATCCGTGCGTCGCAATAACCCCTGTTGCGATAACAGTAATCGGCCCAGTTGGCCCCGTAACCTGCCCAGGTGTACCACCAAATAACGCCGCAAATAACCCTGCAAAAATCGCACCATACAATCCGACTAGTGCTCCCTCAGACGTTCCCGTTGCAGCAATACCAAATGCAATGGCAAGTGGCAACGCAACAATCGCAACAGTAAAACCTGCTAAACATTCCTTTGCTATTCTTTGAAACATATAATAACCACCTTCACATTAAGTCCACGTTCCATTGTACACCTAAAAGAATATATTCGTTAGTCCACTTTTTACAGTATCGTGACGTAAACGCATTCAATTGTAAGCTTCCGCTGCATCTTTGGAAACTATTATAACTATGTTATAATGAACAAATTAAATCTTTTATTATATATTTGGAGGCACTATGCTAACTTTTGAAGAAAAATTATCGATCATTGAATCTTTCCCTGAATTAGAAAGAAAGAACGTATCATTAAAACGCGTGAACTTCCACTTTGAAGAAAGTCGTTTAGATAAAAAGAACGTTGTTTATCACTTACATCCAAACGGAAACGGATTTGTATATGCAAGTGGTATTAAAGGTTACAAAACGGATGATAAAGGTATGGTTAACATCCGCGAATTTTCAGCAGATGAATTACGCTCAGTAATCGAGCAATCAATTGAATTACTTTCACAAGAAGAAGTAGTAATTCCTGCAGAACCTGCGAAAGAAGAAGAATGGCAGAACGAAGACGGCCATATCCTTACTCTTATCTCAGAGGACGATATGTGGAACGTGTACGCTGGTGTAAACTTAGACGGTACATTCAACTCTTATCCAGAAGCTGCGGAATACCTTGATGAAGAAGGATTTTCACGTAAATAAAAGTAGAAAGTGGGCATCCCAACATGACCATCAAACAATGTTGCGAACCCCATTTCATTCAACGATTTTTATAACAATAAAAAACCCTCAAGTATTCATATGCTTGAGGGTTTTTCAATCAAAAAGTAGAACTGCTGAAAGTTCTTACATTAAGAACAAATTGGAATTGGTACAGGAATTTGAATACCTTCTACAAATAAGAAGTATTGACCACTTACTATTTTAAAACAAACTAATTGCATGGCTATTCCTCCCTTCTGTTATATTAATATAATTAAATATTTTGTTTTTTGAAAAGTTACTATGTTACCATCTCTTCAATATCTTCACCTTTCTTTTTGACTATATAAACTCCTTCCTCACACTATCTCTATTCATTTTCATAAAATGATTTAGAGGAGGATTAAAAATGAATACAACTGCTAGATTAGTAAATTGGAAAGAACATGGAGATATGATTATTCTGGAATGTGAATCAAATGGAAAACGCTTCGAGATATCAACATATAAACAAAGAATATATAATGCCCACCTTTTGTCAGATGACGTGTATGTTCGTTTAGATTCATCTGATAATATAATTGGAATAAATATTTATAAAAAATAAGAAAAGCCCCCTATTTTTTATAGGCGGGCTTTACCTTTATTACAAAATAACAAAGTATACTCCCTTTTTTTATGAAGTTTATGTAATTATACATATTCACAAAAAATAAACTAAATGAATATTACATGTAGTAAAATATAACTTGTGGACACGTTCTATAAAGCAGATTCTTTTAAAAGGCGTAACATATCAATCATTATAGGGGATGTGGCGTTACTCCAATACTAAGTTTAAATCTCTTGTATTTTTTAAACTAACAATTAGTGTATATAGACGATTCTGTTTTATAGTATGTGTTTACCACTTATAACACAGGGGTAATACGGATAGATTCGTATGAAATGAAAATGGTTCAAGTCGGAAAGAGGCACCTTAGGGTGTCTTTTTTTGTACATTACATCACTTTAGTTCTTTCACATTGTTTCAAATGCACGAATTACTCTTCTTTACAAAGAAACGAGAATTAAGTGAAGATTGATTGATCTTCACTTAATTCTCCACCTCTACAAAAGAGCAAAGATATTGCTTCGTCTATTTAAAAACAGGTGAAAATCACATAGGTATAGTGCGTCCCACACTTTCTATTTTTTCGCACCTTTCAAAGACTCTCTCAGGACAAACTTTTGTAATTTTCCACTCGCATTACGAGGAAGTTCATCCACAAATAAATAATGACGTGGACGTTTATAATCCGCTAATTCATCACTTTCTTTACAATATATTTCTAAATCATTTTCTGTAATCGCTTCATCTTTCTTTACAACAACAGCCACAACACGTTCTCCCCATAATTCATCTGGCTCTCCAAGCACCGCAACATCTAATATACCAGGATGACTATGAAGGAAATCTTCAATTTCACGTGGATAAATATTAACGCCGCCACTAATTACCATATCATCCACACGATCTGCGACGAATAAATAGCCATCTTTATCGAAGTAACCTAAATCACCAGAGTGATACCATCCTTTATACATCGATTTTGCATTTGCTTCTTCTCGGTTATGATAACCAGCCATCATAGTTGGGCCGCGTAAAATAATCTCCCCTACTTCATAAGGAGGTAATACATCATCTGGTTCTGCTGGTGCATCATCGTTTGGTTTTACAATGCGGATTTCATGACTAAAGCACGGTGTTCCCGCTGAACCTGCTTTCGTAATTTGATCTTCTTCTACGAGAAACGCAACAACTGGTCCCATTTCTGTCATTCCGTAAATTTGTACAAGATCAATATAAAGACGTTCTTTACATTCCTTCACTAATGCTGGAGCCATCGCCGCTCCTCCATATATACCAATCTTCATCGATGTTAAATCGTACTGCGTTAAATCTTTTTGCAGTAACATATTCCACATCGTCGGTGCTGCAAAAAATGTCGTAATCTTCTCTTCTTGAATCGTATGTAAGACTCTATCCGTATCAAAGTGATGTAAAATAACATTCTTTCCACCAACTTGAATGCGCGGAATGATTCCAGCATTTAACTCGCCGCAATGATATAAAGGCGCCACTACAAGCCCGGCACTATCTCTATTATATTTTAAGAAATACGTACAAATCATACTATGCTCAGCCATTTCACGATGGCGATGTAGTACGCCTTTCGGATGACCTGTCGTACCGCTCGTATACAGCATAGAACAATAATCCATTTCATCAATTTCGATATCTACTTTATCAGAAGATGCTGCATTCACTTTTTCATGGTAAGAACTAGCATAGGAAGGTGTATCGTCTTCTACATACCAAAAAGACGAATTTTGAAAATCTCGTTCAATGATAGCGACAGTTGATTCAACTGCTTTTTCAAAGACTACTACTTTCGAGGCTGCATCCTGGAGAATATACGATACTTCTTTTGCTTTTAAGCGGAAATTAATCGGGTTAAAGATTGCCCCTATTTTCGCGCAGGCTAAGTAAACGTTTACAAATTCACGGCAATTATATAAGTAAACAGATACAGTATCTCCCTTTCTTACCCCTTCTTTCAAAAGAGCTTGCGCCGTTTTATTTATTTGCTCATCCCACTGTTTATACGTCCAGCGAATATTTTTTTCCGGCTCTACTAAGGCCTCTTTATTCGGATACTTACCAACAGCTAAATCAAATATTCTCCCTATCGTCATGTACATGCCAACAATTTCCCCCTTTTCTCTTTCATAAATCTATCATTTCGTCCATAAGTAGACATTGTCCTTTAATGATTTGACTAATTTTTCTGATTATTATCGACATAGTTTTACAAACAGTTCCGCTTAGCGGTAAGTGGAATTATATCGGCAGTTTTTCGAATATATCAATTTACAGACAAAAACTGACAAAATAAAGTAAAACTTTAATCAGTGGAGGTTTTTTTCATCCCCCACTGATTATCAGCCCTCACCAATCGGACTTTAATGGGCAGCCCGACCCCCATCTAAATTCTTTGCTTTCGCTGAATTTTGAGGTGGGGGTCTTACTGCCCATTAAAGCGGGATAAAAAAGAGGCTCTTCCAAATTGGAACAACCTCTTTTTTCTTATACAAATAGCTCTTCTAAAATTTTCAGTTTGTCTTCTGTATATTTTACGAAGCCATCGTTATATGATTTTGGATCTTTCGGATTTGCGAAGTGCGTAATTGCTCCCGTTTTCGGATGAACAAATTTACTTGATGCACCACAACCAAGTCCGATAATTGATTGTACTTCTTCCATAATGACAATGTTGTAAATACTTTCTTGCGTCGGCATTGCATAACCAACGTTCTCTAAATTACCTAAAATATTCTTTTGACGATATAGATAATATGGTACGTAATTATGCTTTTGCGTCCACTCTTCTGCTTCGTGCATCATCGCTGTAATTTCTTCGCGACCTGCTACTTTATATTTACGTTTGTTTTGCGTCATTTCAGAAGCACGTTTAAATGATAACGTATGAACTGTTAATGATTCTGGCATTAACTTTTCTGTTTCATCTAGCGTATGCTTAAAGATATCTAACCCTTCACCAGGAAGACCAATAATTAAATCCATATTAATATTGTTCATTCCCATTTCACGAGCTAAATGATACTTCTCAATTGTTTCTTCTACAGTATGGTGACGTCCAATCGCTTTTAATGTCTCTTGATGGTATGACTGCGGATTAATACTAATACGGTCAATGTTCCACTTATTTAACACTTCTAGCTTCGCTGGCGTAATTGTATCTGGGCGACCTGCCTCAACTGTTACTTCACGCACATTTTTCACATCTGGGAATGCTTCATACATTTCTTCATACAGCATATCCATCTCTTCTGCTGTAATACTTGTCGGTGTACCGCCGCCGTAATAAATCGTCGTAACTTTTACACCTTTTTCTTTTAAAAACTTACCAATTTCACGAACTTCATAATGTAAACCACCTAAGAATGAATCAACAGAGCCTTGGCGTCCGTTAATTGCATACGCCGGGAATGTACAATATGCACATTTTGTTGGGCAGAATGGAATACCGATATAAATACTTACTTCCTCTTTCAAACGGTATAAATCTGGAACTACCGCTAATTGGCAATCAACAATGCGCTGAAGAAGTTCAATTTTCTCTTCATGAATTAAATAGCTTTCACGAAGTTCTTGATGCGCTTCTTCTTTTGACATACCATTTTGAAGCATTTTATGAAGAAGTTTCGTCGGACGAACTCCCGTTAAAATACCCCAGCTTTGTTCAATGCCAGTTAACTGCTGAAGAACAGAAAGATATACATAAGAAACAACGTGTTTCACTTGCTTCATACGCTCTTTTTCATCTGTGAAAGCAGATAAATCTTTTGCGAATGTTTCTTCATACACATTTCCAGTCGCAACATCTGTTAAACGAGCAGATGCTTTTACATTCTCTTCAATGTGTATATCAACGATAAGATTTGCTTCCTCTTGTTCAAATCCAATCGTACTATCTTCAAAAAATAAGCCGCCAATATTTTGTAGCGGACGTAAAAAACGATCATCTTGTAACGTTTTAATTGAAATTAACAACATTATCACCTTTTCATTTGCAAACTCTCTTTAGTTTACTTGAAGGGCGTTTGCAGGTCAATACAGAAGGTTTTACCTTATTTTGATATCCTATTTAAAACAAACTGAATATTGATTTTTAACGAACTTTTCTTAGTTGTATAGACATTGTAATATACTCTTGTTACAATCTAGAACGTATTAGTACTTGCTACTAATTTAAATACATATAAAGGAGGACTCTTAACACGCAATAAAGACTATCACGTGTTAAAACAACTATGAAAAAAAAGCTTTACAACATTTTAGCACTATCTTTGGCATTACAAACATTTATAGTACCTACCCATTCATTCGCAGAAAATATAGAGAGAAATGCGGAATTTTCTATTGATGATCAAGCTTTAAAAAGCATTGAAGAACATGCAAAACAGCATAGACATGACGAAGAAAGCGACCTTGAAATCTCGGGTGAATATCTTCTCCACTTATCAACAAAACTTCCACTATACGATTCAAACGACTTAAAAACCAAAACAAATATTGAAATTGCTGAACCGGTAGTAAAGGCAACGAAGAAAAAAGGGAATGCATATTATATACAAACTACATTTGGTTCTGGTTGGGTTAATAAGGAAAATAATAGTTTAGAAGTACAAGAAATTCATAAACTCTCGAATCAAAAATTAATTATAACAGAAGAAGCATCAGTCTATTCATTCCCTTTCCAATCGTTTAAAGAAGAAACGAAATTACAGCCACAAACAGTAACTCCTACTGAACAAGCTGGGAATTGGTTTAACATTCAAATGAACGGAACTGAAAAATGGATTTATGCTCCTTCAGCTACATTCGACGGTACGAAAGCATCATTATTTGAAAAAACAGGTGCTATCGAAAAGAGAAGCGCAACTTTCTTCAAAACACCATCTAATTTGCCTACAAATAACGTTTATGGTGTTACATTTAAAGAAATGATTGTTCCAAAAGGAAATGAAAACATTCGTCCTGGCTACGCAATGGAACCGAAATATATTACAATTCATGAAACTGCTAATACAAGTAAAGGTGCTAACGCTTTAAATCATGCGAAGTACTTAGATAGCCAAGCCCGTGGAAATACTGATCGTTCAGCATCTTGGCATTTTACAGTGGATGACAAAGAAATTTATCAACACCTTCCATTAAATGAAGTTGGTTGGCATGCTGGAAATAAGACAGGAAACTATGAATCTATCGGAATTGAAATTGCTGTGAATAGTGATGGAAATTATACAAAAGCGGTAGAAACCGCAAAAAAGTTAGCCGCTTATTTAATGAACGAATTAAACATCTCTCTAGATCACGTGCAAAAGCATCAATTTTGGAGCGGGAAAAACTGCCCTGCATTTATGATTCAACGCGGACAATGGGATGCTTTCTTAAAAGGCACGAACGCTTACTATAATGAACATCGTAAAGATGATATTCTACCGCCAGAAGTCCCTCATGAAAAAGACGACATTACAGGTGGATGGTATGAACAAGACATTCGTCAATTGGCTGCTAGAAAAATCATGTTCGGTGACGGCAATGGTTCTTACTGGCCAAACCGTCTTGTAACAAGAGCTGAGTTTGCAAATTTAATGTCGAGAGCTTTAAAATTACCTGCTGGAAACGCTAAATTTACAGACTTAAACGAAGCACACCCATCTTTAGTAGATGGAATTAACCGCGCCGCTAGCGCAGGTATCATTAATGGTCGTGGGAATAATAAATTTGATCCTAATGCTACAATAACACGTGATGAAGCTGTTATTATGATTGACCGTGCACTAGAATATAAATGGATTTATAGAAAAGAAGTGAAATTACCATTCACTGACCAAAACTTAGCATACGATAAAAAAGCATTACAAAACGTTTATGCATACGGAATTGTAAAAGGTAACGAACGGAATGAATTCGTACCAAAAGGCACAGCGACACGCGCTGAAGCAGCTGCATTTTTAAACCGAATGCTTAAGGTTATTGAAGCTTAAACAAAAAAACTAAAAGGCATAAGAGATAACAATTCTCTTATGCCTTTTATAAAACTGTTAACTATTTTTAATCATAAATCTAAGACGTATTCCTAATAAAATAAGGGCAAAACCAACGAACGGAAGATAATTCATATCATGTCCTGTGGCTGGAAGGCGTTGTGTATGAGACTCACCTTGTCCTTTTTCTGGTAAGGTAGGTTGTTCTTTATCTACGTTTACCATTCCTTCACCTGGCTTTTCTGTTTCTTGGCCTGGCTTCTCTGTCTCTTCGCCTGGCTTTTCTGTTCCTTCACCTGGTTTCTCTGTTTCTTCACCTGGTTTCTCTGTTTCTTCACCTGGCTTTTCTGTTTCTTCACCTGGTTTCTCTGTTTCTTCACCTGGCTTTTCTGTTTCTTCACCTGGTTTCTCTGTTTCTTCACCTGGGGTTTCTGTTTCTCCACCTGGGGTTTCTATTTCTCCACCTGGGGTTTCTGTTTCTCCACCTGGGGTTTCTGTTTCTCCACCTGGGGTTTCTGTTTCTCCACCTGGGGTTTCTGTTTCTCCACCTGGGGTTTCTGTTTCTCCACCTGGGGTTTCTGTTTCTCCACCTGGGGTTTCTGTTTCTCCACCTGGGGTTTCTGTTTCTCCACCTGGATTCTCTGGACCTTTGCTTGTTTCTTTTTCATTTGTAATTTGAAGTTTTACTACTTCAATTTTTTGATTAGAAATCGTAAATTCAATTTCCTTATCAGATAACTCATAACCTTCTGGCGCTTGAACTTCTTTTAAAACATAATCTCCTGGCTCTAATTCTTTCGAAGTTGCTTTACCATTTTCATCTGATGTTAATGTGTCTATTTTTGTTCCATCTTTCAAAATTTCAAACACTGCGCCTGCTAATTTTTTATTTGTATCATTAGCATCTACCTTTGTAATTTCTACTTGACCTTTAATCTTTTCTTTCACTTTTTCATTTAATACTTCTTGCTTTATTACTGTATTTGCAACAACATTTACTTCTACCGTCACTTCTAACGCTTTGTAGCCTTCCGGCGCTTTCGTTTCTTCTATCGTATACTTACCTGGTACTAAGTTTTCGAATTGTACTACACCGTCTTTATTCGTTGTTTTCGCTTCTCCAACTACTTGACCATTTTCGTTCTTCAGTCTAAATTCTGCGCCTTCTAGAACTTTTCCACTCTCTGCATCCTTTTTGATTACTTGTAAGCTTCCTAGTTCTTTTGCATTTTCTACTTGTACTTCTACTACTTTGTTTGCTTCCACAACGACTTCAATTTCTTCTTTTAATAATGTATATCCTTGCGGTGCTTTCGTTTCTTTTAATGTGTATGTTCCTGGCTCTAATTTCTGAGAGATTACTTTACCAGTTTTATCTGTTCGTAACGTCTCTACTTTTTTACCATCTTTGTACACTTCAAATTCTGCGTCTGATAATACTCTCTCTTTATCTTCTGCATCCACTTTTACGATTTCAAATTGACCTGTAGCTTTTTCAACAATCTTTTTATTCAACACATCTACAGTCACTGTTTTATTAGCAGCTACATCAACATGAACTAAACTAGATGATAGTTCGTAACCTTTTGGTGCCTCAACTTCTTTTAATGTATATGTTCCAACTGGAAGTTGTTTTGATAAAACTTCACCTTTACCATCTGTAATAATTGTTTCGACAACGTTCCCATCTTTATCTATAACATCAAATTTTGCACCTGGTAAAAGTTGACCAGATTCACTATCTTTTTTCAATAATTTAAATTGACCATTTTCTACTTTTTTCGTATTCTTCATAACAATTTTCATTACGTTTGTATTATCAATTGTTACTTTTACTGGTGTATCAACTTTTATATATCCTTCTGGTGCACTAATTTCTTTTACAAAATAATCACCAAATGGTAAATCTTTAACTTCCGCAATACCCTTTTCGTTTGTTGTAACAGTAGCCACAACATTATTATCTTTGTCTATAACATCAAATTTTGCGTCTTTTAAAACAATGTTTTCATTGTCTTCATCAACTTTTTTAATTTGTAAATTTCCTTTTTCTGCAGCCGGCTTTTTCCACTTTGGCCAGTTAAATTTAAAATTATGAACCTCAAATCCATCTCTTTGGTGTAATCCACCAACAAAGGCTTGTCCGTTAATAGAGCCACCCTTTGTCTCTACAACTGCATTAGGCGCAAATACACTTCCTACTACACCATATCCTTTAGTTGTTATCTTTTTAGCATTAGGGAACACCCAAATGACTTTACTAGCTAACTCAGTAAAAAAGGAATTAGGGTCATATGCTTGAGAGGTATTAACTAATGTGAACCCACCCTTATCTGTTGTATCATACAGGATTGCACCGCCACCAAAATTAACTTCTTCTGCATCTGAATGAATAACAATAAAGTCTTTGTTATTTACATTTGGAAGATAAACATCCTTTACATTGAATGGTTCTTGCCCTTCTAATCCTGAAGAAACGTAAATATTAGGATTCTTTACATCTTCACCGATTCCAAAGGTCATACCCGGTTTTGGTTTATCAGTATGTAATTGATCCGCATCCTCAATTACACTATTAACGTCTTTTCTAAACTCTTTAAATTTAGCATCAATCTCTGCTTGCTCTTTATAAGAGATACGGTCATATGACGATTTCATTGCACCTTCTGGGTCACCATCTTTTGTCATAGCCACTGTTCCATCTTGGATAATTACTTGTCCTGTCCCCGCCTTCGTAAATTGACCACCTAGTAATAATGACGGATATCCTTCATCTACCCATGTCGCTCCAGCTAAATTATTCGCTCCCGTTGCAGCCGCTACGACTGTATAACTTGATGCGTTCATATTTTTTTGAACAGCCATCGCACCCTCAATATCCGCACTCGTTGCACTATGATCTCCAAAAATGATGGCATTGTAATAAGATACATCACCTAAACCTTTTAACTCTGTTGTAGCTGCCTCTGCTTTATACGGTAAATGGATTAAAAAATTCATACATACTAGTAACACAACTATAAAACTACTACTTAATTTTTTTATTTTTTGATTAAATGATTTCCTCAAGAAATTCATTCCCCCTTTTAAACTTCCTAAAACCAAACAAAAAGCATCTTTCATATGTACCAAGCCTTACTCACAATAACTTAAAATCATCCATTTAAATAAAAACAAGAAACTCTACAACTGCTTAATAAAATCACTACAATTCATTTTTGAGATAATACGTAAACGAAACTATCATGCGGAAGTATTTTTTACATATGGAGCTCAACAAAATTAACCTGAAGAATATTTCATGTGGTGTAACTATTTTGGTAACATCATTTACTCTACAATAGTTTCCCAGAGTATTCAAGTGAATTGTATAGATTTCATACACAATTCATAATCTAAAACGTTTTCATTCCTTTTAATACGTTCAACAAAAAAACGTAGCCCAAAAGCTACGTTTTTCTTTCATCGTTTCGGTGTATTTTTATGATTCTTCAAAAACGGAAGCGGGAATTGCTTACGGAAATGTTCTTTAATCATATACTCTACACCGTTCTCACTATTTGAACGTGTAATCCAGTCAGCTGCTTGTTTTAACTCTACAGGCGAGTTCCCCATCGCTACTCCGAGTCCTACATTTTCAATGACTTCTAGATCTTCTAAACTATCTCCAATCGCAACCATTTCGTTTAGCGAAATATTTAAATGCTCTCCAAGCAATTGTAATCCACGTAATTTTGATACATTTTGCGGCAAAATTTCTATTCGTTTTGAATCAGACTCAACATACTCTAAATCTTGGAACGCTTTTCTTAATGTATGGAGCCCTCGTTCTTTTTCACCTTTCGTTTGGAAAATAACATCAATTTTTGGCGCCGCTACTGGATGATCACGAAGCGCATCACCTAACGAGTCTACAAATTGAACTGGATAAAATAATGGATCTGCGCTTGATAATACAGTACGCGCAATTAAGTTTGGTGTATTTCTCTCACGATTTCCGATTGAAAACCGTTCATGAGAAATGCGGACGTTACAATCAAAGTGCTCTAACACTTGCACAATGTTAAACGTCTTCTCTTCCGATAGTCTTCTTTGAACATACGGCTTATCTAACGTTGCTGAAACGAAAGCACCGCCATGTGTCACTAATATAGAATCTAATTTTAGTGCCTTTGCTACTTTATGAGCAGACTGAAAATTACGGTTCGTAAATAATGTAACGTATACATCTTTTCTTTTCACAAATTCAATTGTTTCTCGTAATCCTTTTGCAATTTTTCCGTTGTTGTATAGTAGTGTCCCATCTATATTAAGAGCTAGTAAGCGATAAATCATGTCGCACTCCCCCTCTTCGCTGTTGTACTCTATCCATAATTTATGAAATAAATGTAGCAAATAGAACGAGTTAGAATTACTACTGAAAATTTGGTTTACTATATACATATACACTTAGCAAAGGAGATAGTACAATGCAGGCACCACCTTCCTTTTATGAAGGCGATACGTTAGAAGTCGCAAAGAAATTACTCGGACAGAAACTTGTACATATTGTAGACGGAGTAAAACGAAGCGGAATCATTGTAGAAGTAGAAGCATATAAAGGTCCCGATGATAAAGCCGCGCATAGTTACGGAGGTAGACGAACGGACCGTACAGAAGTCATGTTTGGTGCACCGGGACATGCTTACGTATATTTAATTTACGGTATGTATCATTGTTTTAACATCATTACAGCGCCAGTTGGCACCCCGCAAGGTGTTCTCATTCGAGCCCTTCAGCCAGTAGATGGAATCGAAGAAATAAAACTAGCACGCTACAACAAAAGCGACATTACAAAAGCGCAGTATAAAAATTTAACGAACGGCCCTGGCAAACTATGCCGTGCCCTCGGCATTACTTTAGAAGAACGAGGTGTGTCCTTACAAAGTGATACATTACATATTGAACTCGTCCCAGAAGAAGAACACATATCATCACAATATAAAATAACAGCAGGACCCCGTATTAACATCGACTATGCAGAAGAAGCTGTACATTATCCGTGGCGTTTTTATTATGAGGGACATCCGTTTGTTTCAAAGAAATAAACGATATCGACTTACCGATAAATAAAAGAAGACTGTTCCAAGGTGGAACAGTCTTCTCCTTTTACTCCGCACCTTCCGCAGTCGCAATATTATCCTCTAAGTTTTCTCTAGATAATTCAGCCGCCATAAAATCAGCTGTTTCTGGAAGTGCTAAATGCATATGAGCTTTTTGACAAATTTGGATCGTACAGTTTTCTATAACATAATCGAAAACGTGCCCGCCCCCGCTTCTTTCATCATCAATATAATGTAAGTGGAAACCAGCTACACCAATGCCTTGCGCATAATCTGGTGTCCAAAATCCAGCAAGCGTACCTTCTGTATGTTTAAACGAAAAGATCGGCTGAGATTTCGTCACTTCAACGAGCGGTGTATACGGTTTTTCTTGTCTTGGAACAGTTCTCGTTCTTACTTCACGGAATGTACCGTCCATTCGAATCGCGTAAAATAAGTTTTTACTTGGCATTAATTCATGTAATAATGCCTCAACTTCTTCACGATTCATCGGACGCTCTACTGCATAACCCATTTCTTTTTCAAAAAATGTTACAGTAGCAAACGGTGTTGTTTCTTCTGGCTCTACTTTTTCTGCTGAACCGTCTGAACGTAAATGATAAAATTCGTTATCAAATGCAATCATTTCACCATCTAATTGATCAAATGTGCCGATGCCGAAATCACCACGTTCTTTCAATTCCTCAAAGCTAATCACACCATCATATATACCATCTAATAGCGCAAGCATTGTAGATGTTTGATATACTTCATTACTCGTTTTCGTTCTTTTTGCATCAATATCGATTAATTGCGCAACAGTCATCTCAAATCTGCCTCCATTAGTTTAATTGGTTTGGTAATAATTTTTCGCTTAATTTAATGTTATCACGGTAGTCGATTGGAATATCAATAATGACAGGACCGTCTGCTGCTAGTGCCTCTTTTAATACACCTTCTAATTCATCTGGAGTATGAACGCGAAGACCTTTTGCACCGAAGCTTTCCGCATATTTTACAATATCAACATCACCGAACTCTGTAGCGGATGTTCTACCGTATTTCATCATTTGTTGGAACGCAACCATATCATACGTACCGTCTCTCCATACAAGATGTACGATCGGAGAATTTAAACGTACTGCTGTTTCTAACTCCATCGCTGAGAATAAGAAACCACCGTCACCTGATACGGAAACTACTTTTTTACCCGGTTCTACTAAAGTAGCAGCGATTGCCCAAGGAAGTGCAACACCTAACGTTTGCATACCGTTACTAAATAATAATCTACGTGGTTCATAAGAACGGAAACATCTTGCCATCCAGATGTAATGGGAACCGATGTCGCACGTAACAGTTGTATCATCATCAATTAAAGAACGAAGTGTACGAATCACTTGAAGCGGGTGCGTAACACCTTCTGAAGCACGATTTGGAACTTCTGCTTGCTCTGATAATTTCGCGCGTAATCGTTCTAACACTGCTTCTGATTTCGTACTTAACACAAGTTTCGGTAATCTTTCTGCGATGCTATTTACTGTTAAGGCAATATCACCAATTAATTCACGCTCTGGTTGGTAATCATGATCGATATCTGCTTGATGGTCATCAAGATGAATAATCGTTCTGTCTCCAAGTTTATTCCAGAATTTCGGATCATACTCAATTGGATCATAACCGATAGAAATAACAAGATCTGCCTCTTCTAGTAAAATATCACCTGGTTGGTTACGGAATAGTCCAACGCGGCCGAAGAAATGATCTTCTAACTCACGTGAAATGGCACCAGCCGCTTGATATGTTTCAACGACAGGAAGTTCTGTATCCGCAATTAATTCACGAACGGCTTTCGTCACTTCATTTGTGCTCGATCTCATACCGAGTAAAATAACCGGTAATTTCGCTGCTTTTATTTTTTCTACTACATATGTAATATCATGTGTGGGAGCGATTCCAAGTTGTGGCTTAGAGAGCGCACCGATAGACCCTACAGTCGTTTCCGCAGTCATAACGTCTTGCGGCAGACTTACTAAAGTAGCGCCTGGATTTGTGGAAGTCGCACTTCGGAATGCATTTGATAATGCTTCTGGCACATTATCAGGATGCTCTACTTCTACGCTATATTTTGTGATTGGTTCGAATAGTGCAGCATTATCCATAGATTGATGCGTACGTTTTAATCGATCTGTACGCGGAACTGCACCAGCTAAAGCAACAACGGGATCACTCTCCGCATTCGCAGTAACAAGACCTGTCGCTAAATTTGATGTCCCTGGCCCTGAAGTTACAAGACATACGCCCGGTTTCCCTGTTAATCTACCAATAGCAGCTGCCATAAATGCTGCGTTTTGTTCATGACGACAAACAATTAACTCTGGTCCTCTTTCTTGCAGTACATCAAATACAGAGTCAATCTTCGCTCCTGGAATACCGAAAACATGTGTAACACCTTGTTTAATTAAACAATCAACAACAAGATCTGCTCCTTTTGTTTTTGTCTTCACGTCGTTTGCTTTTACATCTGTACTCAAACTAATCATTCCTTTATTTCATAATGTGTGTAATAAAGATTTTTTATTTTCACCTAGTTAATTAATGTGGTGAAGTATCGTTTATCATTATATTACAAATGCATTATTTTTCCAAGAATATGAATTTGACAGTATTTTGACAAACAATAAGGAATACGCTTACAACCCTTTGTTTATCCTAAAATAATATTTTTATAACTTCTCTAAAAATGTAAGAGAAACTTCCATCTCGTTACAGTATTAAAACCTTAACAGTACCTTGCAAAGAACACTAGCAAATGATATATTTGTAAATATTGGAATACCCATTAATTGGAACACGTTTTATAATTTGTATTCCCCTTTTCAAAAGATAGGATTCTCAACTGTAATTCATCATTTTATAAAGGAAAGTGATTGTTATGAACAAAAATGAATTTTTGGAACAACTTAGTTCCTCTCTGCGGAATATGCCCGATGTAGAAAAGAAAGATATTATTTCGGAGTATGAAACTCATTTTATCAGTGGTAAACAAGATGGGAAATGTGAAGAAGAAATTGCTAGAAAACTAGGAAACCCTAAAACGATCGCGAAAGAACTGAATGTTTCCTATGCAATAAGCAATGCTGACAAGAAACGAAGCTTCAAAAATATGATAACTGCACTATTTTCTGTTATGAGCTTAAGTGTTTTAAACTTTACCTTTATCATTATCGCCTTTTTCGTATTGCTCTTTTTATTACCGATTATTCTAGCACTTATCATTGCTACTCCATTATTAATCATCTCACCTATTTTATTAATAGGATTAGGATTTTTCAAAGGGTTTCATCAAATCAGTTACTCCGATGTTTATAATGTGTTCATCGCTTTTTGCAGCGGTTTACTCATATCCGTCATATGTTATCAAATGATAAAACATCTATACGCAGCTTTAGTTACGTACTTGAAATGGAATGTAGCTACTTTACAAAGATACTAATGCAAAAGGAGATTAAGATGAAAAAGTATATTTTATACCCACTCATATTACTTATAATTTTATTACTACCAGCTTGTTCAAACAGTGTGCAACCTAAAGAAGAAAACGATGTACAATCTATTAAAGATGTTACAGTTAAAATTCCAGAAACTATATTCACTTCCTCAAAAAAGAATGAAACGATTAATGAAGATGAAATGAAACAAAATATAAAAACGTATTTAGATTATAGCGGAGAGTTATACGAAAACATCGTCCCACTTTCATCAGCCATGTCTGACGAGGAAGTCACGGAATCCGATCGGGAGAAATTAAAACAACTAGTAGATCTAGCGCAACAAAACGATGCGAACTTCTATAATTTTATTAGTAACAATACGATCCCTGATGATTACAAACAGCCTTCGAAAGAAATTCATGATTACATTTCATCATCTACGGCACTTTCAGTAGAACTAGAGCAAGAACTAGACAAACTTGCTCAGGATGGTAACTTATTCAAAACTGATTTTTCTTTTACAAAACGCTTTGAGAAAGTGAATGGTAGGAAGCAAAAAGAAATTGAAAAGTTTTTGAAGGAGAAGAATATTGAGACTGAGTATTTCCACAAATAACAAACAAAAAAGACGCCCCTATCCGAGGGGCGTCTTCCTTCATTACGCTTGTTGTTGCGCGCTATATAATTCTTCAAGTGGCTTCATGATAATTTTGTTAACGTCGCCGATTACAACGTTTAAGCGTTGCTCAGTTTCCATTAACTTTGTGATTTTAGCATCTTGTTGAATGCGAGCTACAACTTCTTGTGCTTTTTGGTTATCTTCTTCAGTGATCTCTTGACCTTGCATCATTTTTTGTTGTAGGCCAAGTTGCATTGTGCGGAACTCATCGAATAAGTTCTTTGAAGCTGCGTCACCTTGTACTGCTGCGTAGCTTGCTTTTAATGTTTGGAAATCTTCGTTTTCAGCGATTGCTTTTTGTAATTCATATGCAACATCATGAATGTTTTTTGTCATTTTATTTTTCCTCCTTTAGAAGGCTAGCACTTGTCATGCGCACTGCCTTTTCAGTGCGTTTACATACGCACCTCTTCTTACCATATCAAACTATGCAAGAGATGTGAAGAAATTTCACTTTTATTTCTATGTACTTACCTTATTATTTAAGGAACAACAGTAATAATCCTTGCACAATTCCAATCATACTGCCTAATAAGGCACCTAAATACGTAATCATTTTTAGTTCATTTTTTGTAATGGACAGCACTAAATCTTCTAGTCTCTCCGTTGAAAATGTAGATACTTCTTGCTGAACAATTTCCGCAAGATGGAGATTCTTTAATATACTCGCTACGTTTTCTGTCCCCCACTTCAAGCCTTTCGTTACTGCACTTGGAACTACCTTTTCCATAATTGTTCCTCGAACTGGCTCACATACTTGCTGCACAGATTGGTTTAAAAACTTACCCACTGTTTCCTCCACTTTAACTGCAGACAATATAGAGCTCACAATCATTTCTTTTTCTACAAACGTTTCTACTTCTTTTACATCTCTTCCTTTTAACTTTTCCCACTCTTTTTGCAGTACTTCAGTTAAAAGCTGTTTCGTACCTTCCTGCCCTAAAAACTTAATGACTTCTGGCTGCACACCATCCACTACACTTACATTCCCTAAAAACATTCCGACTAAATTAAGTAGCGTTCCCCTAGAAGCAAAGAAATCATCAATCATTTTTGAAAGACGTGCTTTCCCTTCTTCACTCTCAAAAAACTGAGTTGCTCGCCCTAAAATAAATGCCGAAACATTTGGAATCGCATTCTCTATTTTCTCGTGAACAGAATGAGGTAAAGCTTGTTCCCATGTATATGTATAGTACTCTTCTAAAAATGCCTCAATCTTTTCTGTAATTACATGTTCAATTTTATCGGTCGCTTCTTTTTCTACATGCGCTACATTCCATTGTTCTAACATTTGTCGCAGTGATTGTTCATTCATCATTACTTTGTCCACTTCTACTTGTGCCCAGTGGATTAAACTTTTTTGAAACTCTTCATTCGCTAACTTCTTTCCGATTCCTTCTGGCGTTAACAAATGCTCCACAACCATTTTTCCTAATTGAACCGCAAGCTCATCGCGGCGCTTCGGAATTAATCCTGGTGTAAATGGAACTTGAAATTTCCCAATATAAATAGGACGGTGAGGACGAAATAACATTTTTATCGCTAAATGATTTGTAAATCCTCCAATAATTGCTCCGAGCCCTGTCGTCGTTAACATACTTAACCATATATTCATTACAATCAACCTTTCGCTTCTCCAAAACTATAGCATATCATCATACGGACAAAAGTATAATGGTATAAAAACGTATTTGCAATATATAGCTTCGCCTATTGTGCCAACATTTTGTTAGTAAAGGAGTGATTTCGTTGGTTCTCGGTATTTTAACTTCTCACCCTCATTATGAGCAAATGTATTACACCGAAATCGCTAAACGCGCTCGGCTTTATCATAATGTCGTTGCCCAGTTTACGCCATTTGGTATTGATCCTAAAACAGATCTTATTTCTGGTCTGATTTATGATACTGATACAGGAAAATGGAAAGAGCAAATATTCCCTATTCCTTCTTATATATATGATCGTTCTTCTTTTAACGAAGAAACAAACTTCGAAAAAGCAAAATCAATTATTCACTCATTACACAACCGTCCTACCACTACCTTTTTAAATAACACACTCATTGACTTAAGCGAACTACATGATGTATTTCTCACGAACAAAAAATTATCCCCTTATATACCAAAATTTGAAATAGCAACGATACAAAACGTTTTCAAACTGTTATTAAAAACAAAAGATATTATTATACGTCCTACTAACACACATTCCAATGAAAGTCTGTACCGGGTCGCTTATAAAAATAAAACCTTTCATATCGATACGATCAATGACGCCTATCATACTTCTGCTCAAATAAAACGGACCGATGAATTTATATCTTGGTACAAACGTAACATACGATCAGCATGTTACATCACCCATACAATGCTGCAACCACCAAATCAATTAACATACCCGCTCCATATTCGAACCATTTTACAAAAAAATAAAGAACAGAAGTGGAACGTTATCGGTCAATTTATACAAAAAAGCTCATTTCCAAATCAACTTTTATTTTCGGTAACGGATGATTCCTCGCTGCATGCATTTTCAAAAATTAAATACGTACTATCTAGTACCGGGGTACAGTTATTACAAGATGCTTTACATGACATTATAAATGAAGTATTTCAAACGCTAGATGCATCTTATTCTTCGTTATTCGAGCTAGAGCTTTCCACTATTATGGATCAAAAAGGGGCAATTTGGCTTATGTATGTCAACACGATTCCCCCGTACGAACATTACATTCGTCATAGTGATTCATTAGCCGAGAAAATATATCACGGACCACTCAAATTTAGTCGCTTTACACCATAATGAAAGGAGGTAATTTCATTTTGAAAGAGCACATATATACATTAAACATTTCAGATGAGCATCCAAATAGTATTACTTTACCTTATATTTTTTCCATTACACCACCGATTACATCCCTCTCCTTCGGCATCCGCCATGTTGCCAGTGAAGAGGTGAAAATTCATTATTCCTTTACTCGCGAAATTATTATCGGAAAACAAATTGCAGAGAAACTGTTACTTCCTCAATCCACTACCATCCATGCATTCACTCAAAATGAAACCATTATTTTCGGACCGTTAATCGGGATTTTTACAACTGGTTTTAACGATGACTCTTCTAATCCTTTAGGAAGCCGTTCAACTTCTCTTGGCGAGTTACTAACGCCCCCATTCACTTTGCGACCATTTGTATTCGTTTTTGGTGTGCAACATATAGACTGGGAAGATGAAACAATTGAAGGATACTTCTTTCAAGAAGGGCAATGGATTAAGAAAAAAGTACCTTTTCCGAATGTTATTTACGACCGATTACCAAATCGGAAAGCCGAAAATTATAAACCAATTGTAAGAGCAAAAAGAAAATTAGAGCATGACTATGCGATTCCATGGTTTAATCCAGGATTTTTTAATAAATGGGAAGTACATCAACTTCTTATGAAAGATGAATCCATTATGCCGTTATTACCAAACACAGAAACATTTCAGCACTTCGAACAAGTTGAACGATTTCTCGGAACGTATAAATCGATTTACATGAAACCGATTCACGGCAGTTTCGGTAGAAATATTCATCAACTATTTTATTCTCAAGCAGAGAATTGCTATTACTGTCGTTATCGCGAAAATGAAGAAAACAAACTAAGAAAGTATCAATCATTAGAAACGCTTCTAAACCATGTGTTAAAAGGACATGATTTAAAAAAATTTATCGTACAACAAGGTATTTCCTTACTTCGCTTCGATGGGCAACCTGTTGATTTTCGCATTCATACAAATAAAAATCATTTCGGCCAATGGATGGTCAGTGCAATCGTCGCAAAAATTGCTGGCAAAGGTAGCTTAACAACGCATGTAAATAGCGGCGGTGATACAAAATTGCTTCAAGAACTTTTTCCAGATTCAACGAAACAAGTTCAAATTGAAAATAAATTAAAACATACAGCCTTACAAATTAGTTATGCGCTCGATGAACAAGTAACTGGAAACATTGGAGAAATCGGTTTTGATATCGGTTTAGACACGCAGGAAAACCCGTGGCTCTTTGAAGCAAACTCTAAACCTGGGCGAACTGTATTCCAAGATGCCAAGTTAAAAGAACAGAGTGAACTAACGCGCCAATTATTTTACGAATATGCCATCTACTTAACTGAACATTCTTTGCGCGATGCAAAGGAAAAAATGTCTCAAATAAAATCAGAGGATTCCTCAAGTACTGAGCATATCCCATCCCCTATGATTCACTCACAAATACGAAAACAAAAACTTCCACCTCATTCATAAGGTGGAAGTTTTCTATTTACACAAGTTTCACTACAACTTCTGTTTCCACATTACACATCCCGCAATAAAAAACATGATTACAGTACTCTTGTGAATTATTATGTGTTAAACCATCTACTGCGCTTAATAATTCTTGATCCATATACGCACTATAATCGTCTATGTAATCTACAGTTTTCCCGTAATCTTGGAGTATACCTTGGCAATTTTGACAAGAATATGTTTGTGATTCTAATGCGTTGCAAAGCGGGCAAATTCCCATCACGATTCCTCCATATAATTGTATCTAGCTACGTATAGGAGCGGCTTGCCCCCATTCTTACTTACATTTGCCTCAAAATAGCAGGATACAAAAAGAAAAATATATTTCATATCGCTCTTAGTTTTACCTTCTTTCTAAAAAATACAACGATTACTCTTATTTCATAATTTACGAAATCACTAAGATTTTTTACAAAATTTACAAATTATTATTTCGTATATCTTTCTAGGTAACATCCATACTATGAGTACAAACTTAATTACCGATGGATTAGCGCCAAACGGGGCGATAATCTGGTTCAACTCCAGCTAGTCCAACCAAAAAAAATTTTTATAACTCTAAGGAGGATATATTCCTATGGCAAACCAAAATTCTTCAAATCAATTAGTAGTACCAGGAGCAACAGCTGCAATCGACCAAATGAAGTACGAAATCGCTCAAGAATTTGGTGTACAATTAGGAGCAGATTCTACGGCTCGTGCTAACGGTTCTGTTGGTGGCGAAATTACAAAACGTCTAGTTGCAATGGCTGAGCAAAGCCTTGGCGGATTCCACAAATAAATATATATGGCAAAAAGGTCTCAAGGCATATGCCTTGAGACCTTCCTTCATTTATTGCAACATTTGTAAAAACTTCTTCGTACGTTCTTCTTTTGGATTTGTAAATACTTCTTCTGGTGTACCTTGTTCAACAACGACACCACCATCCATGAAAATAACGCGGTTCGCAATTTGATGTGCAAAACGCATTTCGTGCGTTACAATGACCATCGTCATGCCTTCTTTAGCAAGTTCTTTCATTACTTTCAGAACTTCTTGAACGAGTTCAGGATCAAGTGCTGACGTCGGCTCATCAAATAGTAACACTTCCGGCTCCATTGCAAGCGCGCGAGCAATTCCAACGCGCTGTTGTTGTCCGCCTGATAATTGGAACGGATATAAGTCTACTTTATCCGCAAGACCAACTTTTTCAAGGAAATAGTTTGCTTTCTTCTTCGCTTCTTCTTTCCCTATCTTTTTCACTGTAACGAGCCCTTCCATTACATTTTGAAGTGCTGTTAAATGCGGGAATAAGTTATGGTGCTGGAATACCATACCTGTTTGCGTACGAAGATTGACAATATCTTTCTTCGTTACTTTTTGAGAGAAGTCGAGTTCTTTATTACCGATGCGAATACTACCAGCGTTCGGCGTTTCTAACACGTTAAGACAACGTAAGAATGTCGTTTTACCAGATCCAGATGGCCCGATAATAACAACAACTTCTCCCTTCTCAACTGATAAATCTATATGCTTTAGTACGGTATTATCTCCGAAACTTTTTTGTAAGTGCTGAATTGAAATCATAAAAACAAAAACTCCTTTTGTAAAAGGATTATTTTAATGTGTAGCGTTCTGAACGCTTTTCTAACATCTGTTGTACGATTGATAATAAGAAACAAATAACCCAATAAATAAGACCTGCTTCGAAATAAACAATTAAAAACTCATAGTTCATTGCCGCAATTTCCTGCGCTTTTCGGAACATTTCTGTTACTAAAATTAACGATGCTAACGAAGTATCTTTCACTAAACTAATAAATGTATTCGAAAGCGGCGGAATGGATACGCGCGTTGCTTGCGGTAAAATAACACGTTTTAACGCTTGCGGATATGTCATCCCAATTGTGTAAGCTGCTTCCCACTGCCCTTTCGGAATAGAAAGGATAGAAGCACGAATAATTTCAGATGCATATGCACCGACATTTAATGAAAATCCAATAACTGCTGCTGTATATGGCTCAACTTCAACATTAAGAGTTGGAAGACCATAGAAAATAATAAATAACTGTACAAGAAGTGGCGTTCCGCGAATGATAGATACATAGATACGAGCAATCCATTGTAAAATACGACTACCTGAAATACGTGCAAGCGCCGTTAACGTCGCAAGTATAATTCCGATAATAAATGTAATAAGCGTTAATGGAATTGTCGTAAATACAGCTTCCTTCAGCATAGGCATGAAGGAAGACTGCATAATATCTATCCAAGTAGACAATCGATCTGAAACCAATGCACTACTTAGATACATTTTCACCAAACCATTTTTTCGCTATTTTATCGTACGTACCGTCTTTTTTCATATCTTCTAACGCTTTATTTACTTCTTGTACTAGCTTATCGCTACCTTTACGGAATAAGAATCCACTTTGTGACGCTTCTTTTTCTGTATCTACAATTTTAATTTTTGCATCTTTTTTCGTTTCTAAATAGTTTAACACTGATAATTTATCATTGATTGTGAAATCAACGCGGCCAGTATTTAATAATTCTGCTGCTTGGCTAAAGCCTTCTACATTCGTAATTTCCGCACCATTTTTCTTAGCAATATCTGCATAGTTACTTGTTAAAGATTGTGCTGCTTTTAATCCTTTTACATCAGCAAATGTAGCAGGTTTATCTTTATCCTTCGCAATAACTAATACTGCTGAAGATGAAACGTATGGGCTAGAGAAGTCATATTTCTTTTGACGATCTTCACGAATACCAACTTCATTCGCAACCATATCGAAACGTTTTGCATCTAAACCAGCAAGTAAGCTATCCCATTGTGTTTCTTTAAATACAGGTTTTACTCCTAAACGTTTTGAAACTTCTTCTGCTAATTCAACATCGAATCCAGTTAATTTATTGCTTGAATCGTGGAACGTAAATGGTGGGTATGTACCTTCTGTACCAATTACAAGTTCACCGCTTTGTTTAATCTTTTGTAACGCGTCTTGACTAGCTGTATCTTTTTTCTCTTCTTTACCGCAGCCCGCTACAATCCCGATCGCTAATGTAGTTACTGCAAGTACTGAAAATAATTTTTTCATGATGGTAATCCTCCAAGTATTCTGATAGGAATTTAAAAACTATATTGATTGTATGCAATCTTGAACAATTTTTCAATGAAAATGTTCTTATTTAGTTTATCCTTTTTCTTCATAATCAAACAAAAGGGAAAAATAACGCTACATACAAAAAATAAGTAACATTTTTTAATATAGCATTTATTGTAGGAAAGGTAAAATAATACTTCTTATTTAACTACCGCGATTCACTAAAAAAGAACTTGCGAAAATCGCAAGTTCTCCCCCGTACCTATTAAGCGCTCTGGTTTCCTTCCATTTGCGTTTTATACATATCGTAATAACGCCCGCGCTTTTTCATTAGTTCATCATGAGACCCTTTTTCCAAGATTGTTCCTCTATCGAGTACAATAATTTGATCTGCGCTTTTAATTGTAGAAAGGCGGTGAGCGATAATAAATGTCGTCCTTCCTTTTTTCACAACTTCTAACGCTTGTTGAATCATCGCTTCCGTCTCTGTATCAATGCTAGACGTCGCTTCATCTAAAATTAAAATGGCTGGATCAAATGCAAGTGCTCTAGCAAACGATATAAGCTGACGTTCCCCGGTTGAAAGTGTACTTCCTTTCTCCGTAATCTCTTCATTTATATTGTTTGCAAATCTTTCCGCACCAACATCACGCAATGCTTTTACGATACGATCCTTTGAAATGTTTTCATTCTCTAAACTAACATTAGATGCTACTGTTCCGCTAAATAAAAACGGATCTTGCAGTACGATTCCCATATGTTCACGAGTTGCTTGTTTCGGCATCTCTTTTACATCATGGCCGTCAATCGTAAGCTTTCCTTTTTCAAACTCATAAAATTGAAAGAGTACATTCATAATGGAACTTTTTCCTGATCCAGTATGACCGACAAGTGCCACTGTCTCTCCTTGTTTCGCTTCAAAAGAAATATTTTTTAACACTTCATCTTTTCCATTATAAGAAAACGACACATTATCAAACTTCACATTTCCTTGTAAGCGAGGCATACGTTCTTCTTCTACTGCTTCCCCTTTTTCCTCTAACAATTCAAAAACACGTTCTGATGCAACGCGCGATTGTTCTAAGTTAGCAAGCTGATTTACCATATTTGTAATCGGCGAGAACAATCGTGTTAAATAATCAACGAACGCATACAGTATCCCTAGTGAAATAACACCTGAAGCACTTAATGAAGCACCACCGAAATACCAAATCACACCTGTAAAAGCGATATTTCTTAATACACCTACTAAGTTATGCGAAGTTGCTGCATTTAAATTCAAAATTTTATTTTGATACTTAAAATAATCTCCATTTAATTCATCAAACTCTTTTTTCGTTTCACGCTCTTGACGGAACGCTTGAATAATTGGCATCCCTTGAATGGATTCATTCACTGTTCCGTTAATATCAGATAAACGTGAACGCATTTTATGATTGTATACAGACGCATACTTTCTATAAAGAATTGCCCAAACGATTAATATCGGAATAATAAGTAAACATATCGTTGCCAATTTTACATCGAGTAAAAATAATGCCGCAAATATCCCGATAATATAAATGATACTAGAGACGAATGTCGCAAGTACCGTTACATATAAATCACGAATGGCTTCCGTATCATTCGTGACACGCGACACAATTTTCCCTGCTGGTAAATGATCGAAATAACGAATCGGCAACGTTTGAATATGAGAAAAGACATCTTCCCTCATAATTTGAATAATTTTGTTCGCTGCCTTCTGTAAGAAGAATTGCTTTCCGTATGCAAATAATGAAACGACTACTAATAAAGCGAAATAGCCACCACCAAGTAATAATAATCGGTTTATTTCTGGTTTATAAAACGCAAACACTTCTTCTTTCGTTAATGCTTTCGCTTTATACACTTGCACCGCCTTACCATTTTGAACAGTAATCATATTATCTTTTACAGAACGTGACCCTTCAGCATTCACTTTATTCGGTACAAAGTAATATTGAAAACCGACCTGCATCACGCGTACTTCTTTCCCTTTTTTCTCACCTTCCTGGAAGCGATCGCTTCGCTTATAAAAGGTGCCATTATACGAAACAGCCTCTTCACTCTTTTCTGTTTCATACCAAGGCTTCTCTATTCCAACGATATGATCATCAATCATCGTTTTCGCGACGAAAGGACCCGCAAGCTCTGCGATGACGAAAATAAATAACATTAGCATCGCTGCAAAAATTGTCCCTTTTACTTTCATCGCATATTGAAATAATCGTTTCGAAACGCTCATATTTTCACCCCACTATCGGCACTTTCACTTTCCCCTTGTTGTCTTTCAAACTGCTCAGCATACCAGCCTCCACTCTTAATAAGCTGATCATGCGTACCTTCTTCTATTACTTGCCCTTCATCCATAACGAGAATCCAATCTGCATGTTGAACTGCAGATAAACGGTGCGTCGTAATAATCGTCGTCTTTCCGCTTCTTTCTGTTCTTATATTGTCAATGATCGCTGCTTCTGTACGAGCATCAACAGCTGATAAAGAATCGTCCAAAATTAAAATTTCCGGATTTTGTATAACAGCTCGCGCAATCGAAATCCTTTGTTTTTGCCCTCCTGATAAAGAAACACCTTTCTCTCCAACGAGCGTTTCTAACCCTTCTGGTAAAAACTCTAAATCCTTTTTAAACGCCGCGATTTCAATCGCTTTCTCGAGTTCTTCTTCCGTCGCTTCCCTATTTCCGAATAAAATATTTTCTCTCGCTGTTTTTGAGAACAAAATATGTTCCTGAGGTACATATCCAATCCACCCGAGTACATTTTCATTCGTCATTTTATCTAGCGTCACATCAGAGACTGCAATATCCCCATCTCCAAGCGGATATTGGCGAAGAAGCTGACGGACAAGCGTCGTCTTTCCGCTTCCTGTTTTTCCGACAACCCCAAGCGTTTCCCCTTGTTTTAATGTAAACGAAACCTTTTTTAAATTTGTTTCAGTTGATGAAGGATATGAAAAGGTAACATCATCAAACTGAATATAATCCGGCTCTTGTACAAACTTTGGATTTTTCGGATCCTTTACATCTGGTTCATACGCTAACGTTTCATTTACACGGTCTAACGAAGCGTTTCCTCTTTGCATAACATTAATTAATTCGCCAATTGCAAACATCGGCCAAATCATCATCCCTAAATACACGTTAAATGAAACGAGTTCACCAAGTGTCACCTTTGATTGAAATACAAGATATGCGCCGTACACTAAACCAATTAAATAACTAAGGCCAACAAGCATTTTCACAGTTGGCTGGAATAGTGCATCAATTCTAGCTACCTTCATATTTTTTTCGTAGACGTCATCTCCTAAATGATGAAATCTCTCTTGATCTGCATTTTCTTGTACGTATGCACGAATCACACGTACACCAGCGATTGACTCAAGCACTTTATCGTTCATATCACCGAATGCATCTTGCGCAACTGTAAATCTTTCATGCAATTTCTTTCCATATATATTCATTGCATACGCCATAATCGGAAGCGGTATAAGTGCCGCAAATGTAAGCTCCCAACTAATTGTAAATCCCATCATAAAGACAATCGTAAGCATATATAAACTCGAATCCACGAGCGTTAATATACCGAAACCAGCTGTCATAGCGATTGCTTTTAAATCATTTGTCGCTCTCGCCATTAAATCACCAGTACGATTTTTTTGATAAAACGTCGGTGTCATTTTAAGTAAATGCCCCATAAATTTAGAGCGCATCGTCTTCTCCAGTACGAATGCTCCTCCAAACAACTGATGTTGCCAAACGAAAGTAAGACCATATCCAACGATCGTAACTCCTATTAAAATAAGAATAGACTGTATAATAGCTTCGTTCGATAACGTTCCTGTTTTTATATTATCTATCGTAACCCCTAACACTTTCGGGGGAATGACTTCAACTATATTTACAATTAAAAGAGCTCCAATGGCGATACTATATCTCTTCCAATGCTCTTTAAAAAACCATTTTAACTTTAGTAATACTGATAACAATGTAACCTCTCCCTTCTCGTTCTCGTTTCCCTCATATTTCTTTATCCGCTATCCAGACCCATCACATTTACATTTCGTAACCCATACAATCTCATCACATTTTTCCACCTTCCAATTTTTTTCGTAGTCGTAGAAAGGAAAACAAACAAAAAAAAGCATACCGCCGCTTGACGATATGCACAGAAATGCATAAAAGCGTACGTTACGATATACGCAACGTACGCTTTTTATAAGACAAAGATGCCCTATATATCCGTACGGGTTGCGTAATGATATGAATGTTTTCTGCCATTTAACAGAGCTAAGCCCATTACATTTACGATTACAATCATTACGCACACCCCCTTCATTTATTTTCCATTTATAATCTTACAACTTTATTGAGTATTCTGTCAATTATTTTTTTACAGACCGCATGAAAATATAAGCTACATCATTTTGAAATAAGGGAATGTTCTGTAAGAAAGGGCATACAAAATAAAAAAAGAATAAGAAATCGTTTTCACAAACATTTCATTTGAAAAATGTTATCAAACACCCTACAATCACCTTATACTCACTCTTACAAGTTGCTATTTTAGGAGGACTAATCATGACAACTAGCAATACGTACAAATTTTATTTAAATGGAGAATGGAGAGAAAGCTCTTCAGGAGAAACAATCGAAATTCCATCTCCATACTTACACGAAGTAATTGGACAAGTACAAGCAATTACTCGCGGAGAAGTAGATGAAGCAATTGCATCTGCAAAAGAAGCTCAAAAATCATGGGCAGAAGCTTCTCTACAAGATCGCGCAAAATATTTATATAAATGGGCTGATGAGCTTGTAAATATGCAAGATGAAATTGCCGATATCATTATGAAAGAAGTCGGTAAAGGATATAAAGATGCGAAGAAAGAAGTTGTTCGTACAGCTGACTTCATTCGTTACACGATCGAAGAAGCTTTACATATGCACGGAGAAAGCATGATGGGCGATAGCTTCCCGGGCGGTACAAAATCTAAACTTGCGATCATCCAACGCGCACCACTTGGTGTTGTATTAGCAATCGCACCGTTTAATTACCCAGTAAACTTATCTGCTGCAAAACTTGCACCAGCATTAATTATGGGTAACGCTGTTATTTTCAAACCAGCAACTCAAGGCGCAATTAGTGGTATTAAAATGGTTGAAGCACTTCATAAAGCTGGCCTTCCAAAAGGACTTGTAAACGTAGCGACAGGACGCGGTTCTGTAATTGGTGACTACTTAGTAGAACATGAAGGTATCAATATGGTATCGTTCACAGGTGGTACAAACACAGGTAAACATTTAGCGAAAAAAGCTTCAATGATTCCACTTGTATTAGAACTTGGTGGTAAAGACCCTGGTATCGTTCGTGAAGATGCTGACTTACAAGATGCTGCAAACCATATCGTAAGCGGTGCATTCTCTTACTCTGGTCAACGTTGTACAGCTATTAAACGTGTACTTGTACACGAAAACGTAGCAGACGAGCTTGTTGACTTATTAAAAGCGCAAGTAGCGGAACTATCAGTTGGATCTCCAGAGCAAGACAGCACAATCGTTCCATTAATCGACGACAAGTCTGCTGACTTCGTTCAAGGTTTAGTTGACGACGCTGTTGAAAAAGGTGCTACGATCGTTATCGGTAACAAACGTGAGCGTAACTTAATTTACCCAACATTAATCGACCACGTAACAGAAGAAATGAAAGTTGCTTGGGAAGAGCCATTCGGTCCAATCCTTCCAATCATCCGCGTTTCTTCAGATGAGCAAGCAATTGAAATTGCTAACAAATCAGAGTTCGGCTTACAAGCAAGTGTCTTCACAAAAGACATTAACAAAGCATTTGCAATTGCTAACAAAATCGAAACTGGTTCTGTTCAAATTAACGGACGCACAGAGCGCGGCCCTGACCACTTCCCATTCATCGGTGTAAAAGGTTCAGGTATGGGCGCACAAGGTATTCGTAAGAGCCTTGAGTCTATGACACGTGAAAAAGTAACCGTATTAAACTTAGTTTAATCTTATATGTAGAAGCTGATCTAGTTTTAGATCAGCTTCTTTTTATCCCACTTTAATGGGCAGTAAGACCCCCACCTCAAAATTCAGCGAAAGCAAAGAATTTAAGTGGGGGTCGGGCTGCCCATTAAAGTCCGATTGGTGAGGGCTGATAATCAGTGGGGATGAAGAATCCCCCCACTGATTAAAGTTTCACTTTATATACATGCTTCCCAAGACAATAGCGTGTTTATTTCAAATTCTGGTTTGGTTTTCCAAATCGAACTAAAACATGCCATAATAATTTTAATTCCTGAAGCACTTCTTCATACGTTCCGCGATCACTCCAGGATAGTGGATTCCTTTTCAAATCCACTACAGCAGAGCCAATTATATGTGCATCGATACAATTATTTCGTGCAATGCGTCTTGCCAGAGATGGCATTTTTGAACCTCTAAAATCTATCGGAACTTCATCCACCGGAAGTACAAAACCCATGTGCCAATACAAATCAATAGAATACTTCAGACAAATTTCTTCTAAAGTTCTACCTACATTCGTACCCTTAAATGAAGGATCTACAACAAGTGCTTCCACATCTTCTTTAAGAGAAATATCTCCATGAATCTGTGCTTCAATATAATGATTAAGATTACGAGCTGACTCTTTGTTTACGAAATCTATAAACGGCCTTTCCAAGTTAGCCAGTAAATGATGAATGAGTCTTGTTGGAGTCAAATTCCCTTCACCAATTGCAAAATCTCTTACGAATGTCTCTTCCAAAAGAGCAGCTAAAATCATATCAAACTCTTCATAAGTACCCTTTTCTTTTGGATCTTGATGTGAATCTAAATACGTATATGTAGAGCGATAAGAAACTTTTGGAGATAAGAGAAAATAACATGATCCAAAACGCGGGGCAGGCCCATCTGGATGTAACATTACATTTAGTGCTCCATATTTAGGCCGTTCATTATTCGTTACCCCTTCCAATTGATATGCACCTCCAAATATTCTCTTTTCCCAAAGGTCACGCTCACCACCCGGATAAGCAGATACACTCCCATTAGATAGCAATGTTTCAAACTGACTTTTATATATGCCTTGCTCAAACAGTGCTTCAGCAATATTTTTCATATTCGAATCTAATCTGTCTGGATGAAAGTGTAAAGCAATCCTCGCGTTTGATTTTAAATGAACGACAGCTTCTTCAAACATTTCATCTGTAATATTAGACATGTTCAGTATATGGTTAATTGTTGCTTTAGCCTCACGTTTTTCGTTCTCTGCATATTTTGAAATGTACTCTAAAGCAAATAATTGAGATCTTGATAATTCCATAATCAAACCTCTCCTTTCATTCTTGTGAAACAAAGCCTGTTTAAAAAATTGATGCTTCGGATTAAAATTTTCAGACAAAATCATTTGTGCTTCACTCTGTCGCTATTTCTTCTGCACAACGAATAAACGCTACAGCCCTTCCTAACTCCTTTTTAATCACAAACTCTTCTCTATAATCTGATTATTACTATATCCATTGACGTATAAAAATTCATTTGTTACTCTTAAAGACGTTAATTTAATATTTAAATCCTCATTCGTATCTCGGTGAGGTAGAGGTTGCAATCATTAAGAGTATCATTTCAGGAGATGTAGTGGCATTGATGAAGGAATGAGAAAGGAATGATTGCCGAAGTAAGCCCGTGTCCACCATGCACGCTTGCTGGGTCTGCATTTAATAAGTGCAGAACTGTCACAAACGAAACGTTTCGTTTGTGGAGAGCTATCGAGAGGTATGTCGTGGGTTTCTTATAAGATAGAAAGCATGTAGCGGCAAATTACGTGCTTTTTTTGTTTTGTTTGGAACTTCTCTTCCTGACTCAGGAAGACATACATATCTCCTCGCTTGATTTGGTTATACTAACTTTGGAGGTATTTTCTATGCAACAAAAAAAATGGGGCTTTTGGGTACTCACAGCTTTCGTTGTCGGTAACATGGTTGGCGCTGGTATTTTCATGGTGCCAAGTACGTTGGCACAAACAGCAAGCCCTCTCGGTGTCACTTTAGCTTGGTTAACAACAGGGTTTGGTGTTTTAATGCTAGCTCTTGTTTTCGGTAATTTAGCAATTCGTCGTCCTGATTTAACGACAGGACCACAAAGTCATGCATATGCTTTATTCTCATCACCAAAAAAGAAAAAAATGGCTGGTTTCAGTATGGTATGGGGATATTGGGTTGCAAACTGGGCAAGTAACGTTGCCATCATTACATCATTTGCGGGATATTTATCACTCTTCTTCCCAATTATGAAAGATACACGACTACTATTTTCAATCGGTTCTTTTAACGTAGAAGTCGGAAAACTAATTACATTTACGATTTGTTCCATCTTACTTTGGGGAACTCATATTATATTAACGAACGGTGTAAGCGGAGCTGGAAAGCTAAACTTCTTAGCAACAACAACGAAAGTAACTGGATTCCTTTTATTCATCGTCGTTACGTTATTTGCATTCGAAGCTTCTAAGTTTGGACAATGGTACACACCGATGATCGATAAATCAGGTGTATCACACGGCCTACTTTCACAAGTGAACTTAGCTGCTCTTACAACGCTTTGGGCATTTATCGGAATTGAATCAGCGGTTCTTCTATCAA
Source organism: Bacillus paramycoides (assembly GCF_038971285.1). Lineage (NCBI taxonomy): Bacteria > Bacillati > Bacillota > Bacilli > Caryophanales > Bacillaceae > Bacillus > Bacillus paramycoides. The sequence continues at coordinate 850,494 of NZ_CP152427.1, read as the reverse complement.
ACCGTGCTGTTTCTCCAAAAACGGTAAAACGTGCAACAGTTGCAGGCTTACTTATTACCGTTGCGATTTACTTAGGAATTACAATTTTAACAATGGGTGTACTTCATGTTGATATATTACAAGCTTCTGAACGTCCATTAGCAGATGCACTAAATGCTGCAATGGGGCATGGCGGCGGGAAACTGATGGCATTACTTGCTCTTACTTCCCTATTCGGTTCCATCTTAGGCTGGATTTTATTAAGCTCAGAAGTACCATATCAAGCAGCAAAAGAAGGTTTCTTCCCTTCCTTCTTCACGAAAACAAATAAAAAAGGAAGTCCAATTTATTCATTACGATTAACAAACATTATGTCGCAAGTGTTCTTATTCTCAACATTATCAGGAACAATTGCGGAAGCTTATACATTTGTTATTACCGTATCAACATTGGCCTACCTCATTCCATATCTCGTTTCACCAATCTTCCAGTTAAAACTAGTCGCTACTGGTGAAACGTATAAAAATGAAATGCGGGCAAGAATTACAGATGGTATAGTCGCAGTGATCGCACTTTGCTACGCACTATGGGTTATTAAAACGGGCGCAGCCGATATAAAAACATTCCTTCTCGGAATTGGTTTATTCGTAATCGGCTTTGCCTTCTATCCATTAATGAATCGTGATCAGAAAAAAAATAACGAAAAGAAAGACGGGCAAGTTGCATAACGCAATTTGCTCGTTTTTTCTTTTGTAAAACATATATAATAGAACAAAGAGGTGAAAAACATGTCAATCGAATCGCTATGGAGCAGTCGCTTCCAACAACATATGCAAAATATCATTACATACTTTGCACGTATGATTAACGGTTTACTATATAGCTTTATCTTTATTTCATGCGTTGGCGCATACTACTATGCTCAGTTTTTAAAAGCATCTCCTTCCAAAGGAATATCTTTACTACTTATCACGATTGTACTTACATTCATTATAACGAGATGCCCGATCCGTACATTCATTCAAAAACCTGATGCTGTCTATTTACTCGCATTAGAAGAGAAACTAACATCTTATTTTAAAAAATCTCTTCTATATAATTACATCATGCAGCTTTTCCCATTATTGTTCATGTTCCTTATTCTCGTTCCACTTGCCATGCAATCATTACAAGTAACAGTACCTTTCTTATGTACAATCTTTATCGTTTTAATGATTACGAAAGCTTGGAACATATACATACATTGGATGTGGCGTGATAATCATGAAAAAAGCATATGGTTCATTATTCGTATTACTTGTAACGCACTCATTATTTACATGTTGTTTTACTCGGCACATGTTCTCATATTAGGCGGATTGCTCTTACTACTTGCTTTCCTGCTTCTATATACGAAAAAGCAACCTACAAAACGAATTCCGTGGGATTACATAATTGAACAAGAAGAAAAAATGAACGTTCGTTTTTATCAATTTGCTAGCATTTTCACCGATGTTCCGCAACTGAATAAGCAAGTAAGTAAACGAAAATGGCTTACAAATTGGATTGAACCTTTATTACATAAAAAGCAAGCAACTTTCTTCTATTTACATACACTCGCATTTTTACGTGGGAATGATTATTTCGGTATATATATCCGCTTAGGATTAATTGGTGCCTTCGCCTTATATTTTATACCAAACATATACGCAAAAGGCGCTATCGCATATATCGTCCTATATATGATTTCTATGCAGCTCCGTTCTCTGTGGAAATATTTTTCGGGAAATATTATTGTAGCATTATATCCAATTGATACTGAGAAACGAATGAATCAATTTCTTCAATTAATCTTTATATTGCTAAGCATTCAACTCATTGTATTTTCAATTGTTATACTCATTGCTACAGTTCAATTTTTACATAGCCTTATCATTATGACTGTCGGGTTACTCTGGATCAAATTTATTATTGTACCAAAAACGAAGCAACGCGTTTCCTCGTTTTAACGAAAAGAATTATCTTAAAAGGCAAGGAGAAAATAAAATACCTCCTTGCCTTTTTTATTTTCCTTCCTTAAATAAGAATCACCGGCACAACCGATGTTTTATGATTTTCACATACAAAAATGATAATACATGTTTACGTCCTAATAAAAAGGGTATCTATTAAATTAACAGCGTAAAGGAGGGGCCTATATTGTGAATAAAAAAATGGAGCAATTGGAACACCACGTTACGGATAATCAACGCAAACATGCTTTAACAACAAACCAAGGAGTAAAAATAGCCGAGGATGAATTCTCTTTAAAGATGGGCTTAAGAGGCCCTACCTTAATGGAGGATTTCCACTTTCGCGAGAAAATGACCCACTTTGATCATGAACGAATTCCTGAAAGAATTGTTCATGCACGCGGAGTTGGAGCACATGGTCATTTTCAGCTTTATGAATCTTTAGAAGCATATACAAAAGCAGATTTCCTTACTAATCCTTCAAAAAAAACACCTGTATTTGTGCGCTTCTCAACCGTTCAAGGCTCTAAAGGATCCAATGACACAGTAAGAGATGTGCGCGGATTTGCCACAAAATTTTATACAGATGAAGGTAACTATGATTTAGTAGGTAATAATATGCCAGTATTCTTTATCCAAGATGCTATTAAATTCCCTGATTTTGTCCATGCAGTTAAACCAGAACCACATAATGATATTCCTCAGGGAGCTAGCGCTCATGATACATTTTGGGATTTTGTTGCCCATAATCCCGAGTCTACTCATATGGTTATGTGGCAGATGAGTGATCGCGCAATTCCGCGTAGTTTACGAATGATGGAAGGTTTTGGGGTTCATACATTTCGACTTATTAATAAAGAAGGAAAAGCCCACTTCGTAAAATTTCACTGGAAACCTACCCTCGGGGTTCATTCATTAGTATGGGATGAAGCTCAAAGGATTGCTGGGAAAAATCCTGATTTCCATCGTCAAGATTTATACGAAGCAATTGAAAAAGGCGATTATCCGGAATGGGAGCTTGGATTACAGTTAATTCCGGAAGAAGATGAGCATGCATTTGATTTTGATATTCTAGATCCAACGAAACTATGGCCGGAAGAAGAAGTTCCTGTAAAACTAGTTGGTAAAATGACACTGAACAAAAATGTTGATAACTTCTTTGCCGAAACGGAACAGGTAGCTTTTCACCCTGGCCATGTCGTACCAGGTATTGATTTTTCAAATGATTCTCTTCTGCAAGGAAGATTGTTCTCCTATACAGATACACAATTATCTCGTTTAGGAGGCCCTAATTTCCACCAAATCCCTATTAATCAGCCTGTATGTCCTTTTCATAATAATCAACGTGATGGCATGCATCAAATGCAGATTCATCGCGGTCAAACAAGCTATCATCCTAATGGCTTAAATAACAATCAACCAGCAACCGTCCAAGCCAAACAGGGCGGATATGAGCATTATCAAGAAAAGATTGATGGACATAAAATTAGGGGGCGCAGTAAAAGCTTCCTTAACTTTTATTCTCAGGCTAAACTTTTCTACAATAGTATGAATCCTATTGAAAAGCAGCACATAAAAGACGCATTTTGCTTTGAAGTTGGGAAGTGCAAATCAGACATGGTGAAGGCAAATGTAATTGCTCTTTTAAACCACGTCGATCGTCAATTAGCAAAGGAAGTCGCTAACATGATTGGAGCCCCTTTGCCTAAAGAAAATCACGAAATAAATTCGGATGCAAAATCACCTGCACTCAGCATGTCCAATACTATTTTTAAAGCTGATTCCAAAAATGTGGCAATTCTATTGAATGGTGACCCAAGCGTCTCCCTTCTATCCGAATGGATTCAAGCTTTTGCACAACACCGAATTAACTATAGCATCATAGATAATAAAATTCATCAGTTCAATGATTCCATTAAAGTAACGGATACTTATATAACAGCAGACTCTGCACTTTTTGATGCGGTATTAGTGTTTAGTAGCGAATCTGCCATTCACCCCCCTGTTTTAGAATTTGCAGAAACTACTTTTAAACACTTTAAACCGATAGCCTATGTCCTTAGTAACCCTCATGCTTTAGACCATAGTAAGGTGAAACTGGATGGAGCAGGAGTTTACAACTTAACAGACACTTCAATCGAATCATTTATAGAAGGCATTGCCCAAGGACGATTCTGGAACCGATAATATAATATAAGGAGCGGATTAGAATGAGTAAAAAAATTGCTACTTTAATAACGGATTATTTCGAGGACACAGAATACACAGAGCCAGCAGAAGCTTTTAAACAAAAAGGATATGAATTAACAACTATTGAAACGGAAAAAGGTAAAACGGTACACGGTAAACAAGGAAAAAGTGAAGTCGTAATTGATAAAGGTATCGATGATGTTTCTCCAGAAAACTTTGATGCCCTCTTCATACCAGGTGGATTTTCCCCAGATATACTTCGTGCAGATGAACGTTTCGTTCGCTTTAGCAAAGCATTTATGGATGCGGAAAAACCTGTTTTCGCTATTTGTCACGGACCTCAGCTACTCATCACTGCACAAACACTTGAAGGACGTGATGTCACTGGATATAAATCTATTGAAGTCGATTTAAAAAACGCCGGCGGAAACTTTCACGATAAAGAAGTAGTTGTATGCCAAAATCAGCTAGTAACAAGTAGACAACCGGAAGACATCCCAGCGTTTATTGAAGAATCGTTACGTATATTGAGATAGTTATTAGAGGTTAATCAAAGTAGCTATTTAACTACTCTGATTAACCTTTTTATTTGTATGAAAAACAAAAAAGAATCTTATTTTTAATGATCTTTTCATACACCCTCTTTTCTCTCCCCAAAACTTCTAATCACTTTTCATAGGCAGTTCTCATATAGTGAAAATGACTATACGATTCCTATCCATAAGTTAAATAATGATTTCGCACATATATAAATACAAAAGATGGGAGCTTATTTATGAATAACAATCCACCTTCAACGCCTCCTAATCCAACGGAAACGAATAATAATGAAGTAAGCTTACAAACGTTACGCCTCATTGGGCTTATTGTACTAATTAGTGGCTACATATTAGTCACTCTTTCTGAAGTAGGCACATTAAAAAATCTTTTGCTACAGCCGAATACCACTCCAAATTTAGCTGAAGTTGATCCATTCTAAAAATTATATAAAAAGCGAGTCCAGTTCGTTCGCTTTTTATATAGTTTTATCCAATCTGAGAAACATTCCCTTCATTCTGATACTTCTCTTTCCCTATCGCCTTCATAAATAATAAAATACTGCTCATACCAACGATAAAATATAGAGCGCTCATACCCCAAGATGCAAGAAATGAGCCTAGCATAACACCTAATGCCCCGTTCATTTTTGCCACTTGAAAGACCATTCCGTTAATCGCCATATATGAACCTCTCGCCTCATTTGGCACCATATCTGCCATAATAGATTGACGCACTGGCACATACATCATCTCGCCTATCGTTTGGAAAAGCCCTGCAATTAATAAAATCCATAAGCTATTGCTCGTTCCGAGTATTGTAAATCCAATTGTATAAATGAATAAGCCGACATATAAGATTTTCAAATCGTTGAAGCTTTTTAGCATTTTAATAAGAAGTGCTGAACATAACACAACTAAAATTGTATTCTCTGCTGAAATCCAGCTCAGCATACGAATACCTGTTAAATCAAACGTAAAACCATTCCCGAAGAAAAAGTGCACCGTTTCAAATTCCTTCTGCAAGCGTACTCCTAAATAATTATTAATTTGAAACTCTAACGATAACGTACATATACTTGCTGCACAAAAAATTAAAAACGCTCTATCTTTCATTACGACTTTATAACTATCCGCCATATCTTTTAATACATTTTTCTTCTCCACCGTTTTCCGTGCTACATACACTTCTTCCATATATACAGCCATCACATATAAAGTGATAACTGCAATCACTGTTAATCCGATAAACAATTGCAATCTATAGTTCTCAAATAATAATCCGCCAAATATCGCTCCAATCGCAATGGATAAATTAATTGCCCAATAGTTAATGCTGTACATCACTTTTCGATTTTCAGGTGTACTCACATCAATTAACATTGCCTCTGTCGCAGGGTTCATAAGTCCAGATCCTAAACTATTCACTAACATAAACACAAATGTTAGCCACGGTGAATCTACATAATCTGAATTAGCAACTCCCATACAAGCAATGGAAATGACTTGTATACTTTGACCGATAATCATTACTTTTTTACGACCAAGTCGATCTCCAACATATCCACCATATAAACCAATTACTAATGAAGCTATGACATTAATAAGTAGTAACGCACCAGCAATTGCACTACCTAATTTTATTGAAAAATAAATCGCCATAAATGGAAAAATCATCGTGGACACAGTACGTGTTAAAAACGAAGTTATAATCCTAATCTTTATATTTCGATGCATACTCCAAAAACCCATTGTTTCCCCCTCCTTATGCTTCCTTATTTTACTTTGAAAAAAAGGAAGAAAAAGGTTAGAATATTCTAAAGAGTTTCCCCTTTTACGATAGAAGGAAGTGTATATATGAAAATTATGGACTATTACATTCGACTAAGACTACATGCACAGGATCAACAACATATACGAAATAGCTTACAAGAATTAGCGGATGTTTTATATTGCAGTACAAAAAACGTAAAGATTTTATTAAAGAAAATGAGCGAGGAACAATTAATTCATTGGACTCCAGGGCGTGGCCGCGGGAATAAAACAGAAATCCTATTTATACATAATTTCGTAGAAGCGATTGAATGCTACACAGATGAACTGTTAGCGCAAGAAAAATTAAAGGATGTTTTTCTTCTTTTAAAAGAACCGCTCCCTCCTGCACTTCAAAAAAAGATAGAGAATAAACTACATCATCATTTTGGATACGAACCCTCAAATGATATGTATGACATATTAAAGATTCCTATATCGAGAAAAATCTTCCCATTAGATCCGGCCTTTGTAGCTGTGACAACGGAGAGCCATCTTACGAGTCAAATTTTTGACACGTTAGTCGTTTATAACGATGTTACTGAAAAAATGGAACCACACATTGCACATACGTGGGAATTAAGTGAAGACGGGCTTACGTGGACCTTTTATTTACGAAAGGATATATATTTTCATAACGAAACAGTTCTAACTTCTACAGATGTACAATTTTCATTTGAACGATTAAAGCAAGTTCACTCTCCTTTCGAATGGTTAACAGAAGAAATTATTCAAATTGAAACACCATCACCACTGCAAATTCGATTCCATTTAGCAAAACCAAATCTATTTTTCTTACACTATGTAAGTTCCATACAACTAGCAATTTTGCCACGTGATGCTAGTATTCAAAATCATCATTATATAGGTACTGGACCTTTCAAACTTGCTCATTACTCTGAAGATAATATCGTACTTGAAGCGTTCACCCATTATTTTAAAGAGCGCGCGTTATTAGATCGTATTGAATTTTGGGGTATTCCTGATCATGTACAAATAGATGCTGATTATGAACTACCAAATGAAGAGGAAAATGAAAGGCATAATATACAAATAGAAGAAATAGGTTGTATTTATGCTGGCTTCAACTTTACAAAACCTGGGCCTCATCACGACATTTACTTTCGAAAAGCTTGGAGAGAACTATATGATGTTGAAATGATACTTCGTAACATAGAAGGAAGACGAACAATTGCTGCATCAAGCTTTTTCCCTGAAAGAAGTCGCCAAGCTTCTAAAAGGTCTTACTCTTTAGAAAAAGCGAAAGAGTATTTAAAAAAGAGCACTTATAATGGAGAGACGATACATATTTACTTCTTCGCATTTAAAGATAGTGCAAATGATGCATATTTCCTAAAAGAACGATGTGAAAGTTTAGGTATACAAGTAGAGCTTCACCCATTTCTCGTTTCAGATTATATGGATCGTTCTATTGATCAACATGCCGATATTATTTTCATGGGAGAAGTATTTGCTGCCGATCATGAACTTGCATTCTTAAATGTATTTAAAAATAAAAGTTGCTTCGTAAACCGGTTCATGGACCCGCACTATGAAAAACAAATTAACTGTTTGTTAGATACATTTTTATTAGAAGAAAATAAAGAGAAACGCTATGAGCTCATGTATGAGATCGAAGAATTTTTACAAGCAGAACACATCATTTTATTTAACTATCACGTTTTAAAAAGAAAAACATACCCTTCTTCTTTAAAAAACGTAACGATTGATTCATTCGGTTGGGCAAATTTTGCGAAGTTGTGGATACAGCCATCCACGTATTAAATTATGTGGGCTTTTATAAAAGGAGAAAAACATGAAACGCACCTTAGAAAAAAGACTTTCCTATCTATACACAGGTGAATTATTTTCAGTCATTACTTTTATTTTCACAAGTTACTTACTTAATTATGCTTATCCTACGTTACATTTATATTCCCTGTATTCTTTTTGGGTCTCATTTCTTCTTTTAGAGTTTATCTTATTACAAGGAGTAATTTACTGGTACTTAAAGTGGAAACGACTAAAAAAAGAGAAAACATCTGTTACGCCCATTAGGATGATTCAATATTTAAAAATACTTAAAAAGATTAATATAGCATTCACTATCACGAGATTTATTACGTTTACTATTGATGTTGTAATTTTGTATCCCGACTTACCTTTAGGCGGGCTATCATTCACCCTATTTATTTATATTTTTGCATTACTTGAGTACATTAACTATTATCATACTCAGCTTTCATACGATAACATCTCTGAGATGAAACATTTACTCAAATCAAAAAAACTAAAGCAGTCCTGTATAAGTAAAGATTTTCAACGTATTTCATAAAAGAGAAGGTACTACCTCCTTAGTAGTACCTTCTTCACAATACAAACTATTATTGAATTACTTCATCTAAGTGATCTTTCAAGTTCAATAAATACTTCTCAATATCCGGATGCTTCACCACATCATAACAAGCAAAACTCTTTAACGGACTCATGCCAAGAAATTTTTGTACGCGATGTAAGTGGCTAAGCGCTGACTCTAAACTTTCCCCTTCAAAGAACTTCGTTTTATCTCCGAATGCTTTCTCAGGTGCGTTCCAAGTTGTAGAAAACATATACTCTTTCTCTTTTAATAAACCACCTGTTCCATATTCATCAGCACCCTTAAAGAACAAACCGTATTCATATACTTCATCCATATACGTTTTAAATAAGCCCGGTACACTAAACCAGTAAATCGGCGTTTGATAAATCACAACATCAGCCCATAAAAACTTCTCTTGTTCTTCTTTAATACTATAGCCATCTTGAAACGTTGTTGTTTTCACATGATACTTCTCACTTAATACCGTTACCATATAATCAACTAACGTTCTATTTAATCGTCCTTCTTTCGTACCGTATTTTTCATGTCCATTTATAATAAATATATTTTTCATCACTTTTCTCTCCCCTATATAATTTACTCTTCAGCTATTAACCCAAGTTGTTGTTTCAGCGTAAGATTATCTTCTAAATGCCAGTCTTCCATTATCTTTCCGTCTTTCACATGTAAAATATCAATGGCAAAAAAATTGATTTTCTTATCATTGTGCGTTCCTGTAAAAGAAAGACGAGCTGTTACTTTATCACCAACGACTAATAAATCTTCAATCTCGCAATGTATATTAGGAACAACTTTACGATAATTTTGCGCTGCAAACTTCAATCCTTCCGTGCCTTGTGGTCGCCCTTTCGGCAATGTATGATCGAAAAAATTTTCAGTAACAGTCTGCGGAATAAGCTCCTCTTTACCTGTATCCCAAAATGCATAAAAACGCTGCGCTGCATGAACCATTTCGGTCGCTTCCTTTTGACTTAGTGAGGGATCAATTGTCATTGCTTTTGGCTTTGGCATTTCTTTTAATAACTGGACTTCCGTTTTTTCTTCCACGCCGCATGCTACAAGTACAATACAAACAACAAACAAACTAAGAAATCTAAACAAATTTTTCACCCACATGAAAATCACCTCCTCTTCATCTAAACCCTTTGTATTTTGAATTGCTATTGTATATGCACTAACTTCCTTTATGGAAGTAGTGATATTTTTTTCATATAGTTACCAAAAGTATATTTTTGTGATACTATAAAGCAAATTCATTCAAAAAAATTTTATGGAGGCTAGTTCCATGAACAATATAGATCCAGTTGAATTAACGAAAGGTTTACCTGGCATACCTTGTCCCATCGCTAAAACCCTTGATGTAATTCGTACAAAATGGACGTTTTTAATCATTCGTGATCTTCTTATCGAAGGAACATTACGCTTTAGTGATTTACAAAAATCAATGGACGGAATTAGTCCGAAAACATTATCACTTCGACTAAAAGAATTAGAATCTCAAGGCATTATAACAAGAAAAGTATATCCAGAAGTTCCGCCTCGTGTAGAGTACACATTAACGGATAAAGGAAAGCAATTAGAGGGGATTTTCATTGAATTAAAACGGTTTGGATTAAGTTTATAAAGTGAAACTTTAATCAGTGGGGGTTTTCTTCATCCCCCACTGATTATTAGTTGAACCAATCGGACTTTTATGGGCAGTTGATCCCCCACCTAACTTCTTTGCTTTCACTGAATTTTGAGGTGGGGGTCTTACTGCCCATTAAAGCGGGATAAAACAAAAACCCCTTACCGACGTAAGGGGTTTTATTACTTCGCAAAACTTTCAGCTAGCTGTTTCTCTCTCCACATAAATGTAATGCCGAGACCAACTATTAAAACAACTCCTGAAAATGCATATGGATAATGAATATTCATATCAAATAATATTCCACCCATCGCTGGTCCTGCGATATTTCCTAAACTCGTATAAGTCGAGTTCATACCAGCAACGAATCCTTGCTCTTTTCCAGCTGCTTTTGATAAAAACGTCGTTAAAGCAGGACGAAGTAAATCAAATGCTAGGAAAATGAAGCACGTAACGAGAAGGACAATCCAATAATTAAAGACTACAGTTGAAACAAATGCTAACACTGCACCTACAATTAAACATATTTGAATTAACACTTTTTCACCGAATATATCAACCAATTTACCAAACATAAATACTTGCACAACTACCCCAAAGATTGAACTAATTGTAATAATTGCCGCAATATCTTTCGGTGTGAATCCAAATTTATGATCAGAGAACAGACTAAACACGGTTTCATACGCTGATAATCCGAATGCGAGTACAAATACGATAATAAATGCAATTGCATACATTGGATGTAATGATTTCTTTAAATCACCAATAAAACTCGATTCTTTCGTGTTAGCAGAAATCTCTGCAAGCTCTTCTTTCGTTAACGGCTCTTTTAAAATAAAGATCGAAATGACACATGCTATAAAGGCAATTGCTGCAGCTACAAAGAACGGCACACGTATACCGTATTCTGCAATAAATCCGCCAATTCCAGGCCCTATAATAAATCCAGTACTAATTGCCGCAGATAAATATCCCATTGCCTTTGGACGTTCTTGCATAGAGGTAATATCAGCAACATATGCCGTAACACCAGGCATAATAAACGCAGCACTAATTCCGCCTAACACTCGTGCTACATAAAGCATCCACACATCTTTTCCTAATCCAAAAAGAAGTTCTGAAACACCAAAAATAAATAAGCCAATGATGATCATTTTCTTCCTACCGTAAAGATCAACCCACCGGCCTGTAATAGGTGACGAAATGAGCTGAGCCATTGCAAACACTGCAACGAGATACCCCATCGTCTTCCCTGTTAAATGCATATCATTCATAAAGGATGGCATAACCGGAATAATTAATCCAATCCCTAAAAAAGCGATAAATATATTACTCAAAAGAATGACCAGTACCATCTTTTGTTCTTTTATCGGTTTCTTCACTTTTAACACCTCTTCCCGTAAGCTCCTCTCAAAAAATAATGCCCAAGAAGCTTTTTCTTTATCCTGCTATTTGTGGGCTAATCATGAGTAGAGATGCCTCCACTCATTAGAATTTCACTCTATCCTTCCACACATACATAAGTATTAGGTGAATGACTATCATTCATTTCCCCTCAAAAATGAACCTACCTTCTCAGACAGGTTCATCTTACTACTTCTTTATATGTAGTGCATGTGTTAAAAAATCTAGTACTTCTGCCTTTTGTAGCTCGACTTGCTCATCATCTTTATGATCATATAAATAAACTTGTTCCGCTGCTGATTCAACTAGAGCGATAAATAACTTCGCTGTTCGCTCTGCGTGAACTGAATCACGAATTTCACCGGCTTCTTTCGCCCCACTTAAAAATTCACTTAGCCACATATAAAGAGGCTCATACACAGCTTCCCATTCTTTTATATGTTCCGTAGATGCAAGACCTGCATACATTAAAGCTTGTATTTCACGATATTCAGCTATGAAATTAAACACCGCATCTATTACTTGCGTAACTTTACTTGAAAAAGGCGCATCGTTTTGCACTTTTTCTTTCACTGCAAGGATCATCTTCTCAACCATCACTTCTGCTATTGCAGGCATAACAGATAACTTAGAAGGAAAATATAAATAGAAAGTTCCTTGTGCAATGCCAGCCAATTTCACGATATCAGAAATCTTCGTTTTTTCAACGCCCTTTTCCTGAAACACTTCAATAGCTGCATAGACAATTTTCTCTTTTTTATTCATCATCTGAACCCTTTCACACGCGTATTGAATGACTGTCACTCATTTTATAAAATAACTAGCTGTACTGTCAATTATCGTGTACTTTTTATAATAAAAATCTCCTAACGACTTGTTAGGAGATACAGTATATCTTTACGAAAGAGCCTTTAATCCTGTCACGCCGCATACAATAAGAGCCACACTAATGATACGTGCTTTACTTTTCGACTCACCAAACAGGAACATGTTTAATAAAACGGCACCTGCTGTTCCAATACCAATCCAAACCGCATACGCGACACTGACTTGTAAGAATAAGAAAGATGTATACAAGAATGCGAAGGATGTAGCAAACCCGCCTATATAAAGTGCTCCATTTGCTAACGTTTTATCTTTACTATACATTTTTAGACCGATCACACCGACTATTTCACTAATTGCAGCACAAAATACGAAAAACCAACCCATTTTTAAACAGCTCCTTCCACAGTTTCTTCCTTATTATCAGCTAGCTTTAAACCGATAACGCCAGCTACAACCATTACGATAAAGAATAATTTCCCTACACTGAAACTTCCGCCGAAGAGGAATACATCCATTAAGAAAGTACCTACCGTACCAGCTCCGGCAAAAATGGCATATACAGTCCCTGTTGCAAGATGCTCACACGCTTTAGAAAGGAAGTGAAAATCAACAGCGATAACGCCTAAAATAATAATCCAATGCCACCAAGTATCGGCCGTATTAAAACCAAACACCCAAAAAATTTCAAAGATACATGTTAATATGACATATAACCAAGCTCTATTCTTCATACCTCTCACCTCTTATGACTGACTATCAGTCATTTTTGTTTTTAAAAAATATACTCCTTCATCACTACTATATAAACAACTATCATCCTCATTTACCATTTATATTTGTTCCGTTTCCAAGCAAATGACATCCTGCTACATAAAATGACTGAATGTCATTCATAAGTATTGTACATGAATATTTTAAAAACTGTCAATGCCCAAAATTTATTTCATCCGATTTGTATATTTCCTAATAATCTGTCAATACTGCTAGTAACATAATATTTTCTCCACTCCCCCTTGGAGAGATCCCTTGAATAGAGCAGTTAGCTTATGCTAGCTGCTCTTTTTTCACCCAACATACCGAATCATCGCTACTTCATCACAATAATCTACCTTTGGACAATGTCTACAATCAATCCATACCTTCTCTGGTAACGCCTCTCTATTCACAAAATCAAACCCGCACTTTTGAAAAAATTCCGTTTCATATGTTAAAGAAATGACTCTGCTCACTTTTATTTTCGCTGCCTCATTTATTACATGGTTCACTAGCATACGCCCAATTCCTTTTCCTGCATATGTATGCGACACGACTAATGACCGAACTTCTGCAAGATCCTCCCCTAACACATGTAAACCAGCAACTCCAACGATTTCTTCCCCTTCTTTCATAACATATAAACATTGTAAATATTGATAGAGAGATAAAAGAGAACGTGGTAAAACCACTCCCTCTTTTGCATAAGCTTCAATGAGACTATAAATTTCTTTCACATCACTCGTAACTGCATTAAAGATTTTCATATTCTATCCCCTTGCCCCCGATATTAATATTTATAAACCTAAATGAATTTTAATACATAATTTTATATAATAATACATCTCTACTTTCTCCTCGTCAATCACTTTATACAAACAGAAAACCAAGCAATCTAATCGATGCTTGGTTCCTCATTTCGTATCGGCAATACCGTCGAATATTTAATTTCACGAAGTGCTAAACTCGTCTGTATCCTTGTAATACCAAGCTTATTCAGCTTTCTAATAAACTGCTCCAGCTCTTTACGATCACGATTTGCAACCTTTAATAAATAATCATACTCTCCTGTTAAACAGTGACATTCTAACACTTCAGGCATCGCTTCTAATTCTTTTTCCAGCACATCAAGCTTATCTGATTGATGAATATTTGTACTCATAAAAATGAAGCATAACAAATCAAAACCCAGCTTTTCTTGATTTAAAATGGCGACCTGTTTATCAATGAACCCTTCTCCATCTAATCTTTTTATTCTCGCATGCATCGCAGCTGGTGATAAATTAACGCGTCGGGCAAGCTCTGCATTACTTACTTGTGACTCCTTCTGCAATATATCTAAAATTTGTACGTCCAAATCATCCAACACTTTAATAACTGACGACTCCATTACAATTCCCCCTTTTTATTACCGATGATTATTCGAAAAAACACCTTGTAATCTATATAAAACTGAATGTTTTTCCGTAAATATCATTTAAAACAAAATATCTTATCGACTTTTTTTAATTATACAAAAGAATATATTACATAATGAAGAAAAATGCTAAAATTATTTACAATTCACATTGATTACAACAAAGGGGATTTTAATATGCCTTATTTTTATGTCTTTTTACTATTACTAACGAGCTTATTATGGGGAGGAAATTTCGTCGTTGGAAAATCACTCGTTGATCACGCGTCTCCGATGACACTTACAAGTTTAAGATGGATGATTGCGATTGTTTGTTTATTACCAATGGTTTGGTTTAAAGAGAAGAAAATCATTCCACCTCGTGCTGCAATACTTCCGTTAATACTCATGGGGATTTCAGGGGTCACTCTTTTTAACATCTTTCAATTTTTAGCACTAGAAAAAACATCCGCAACGAATGTAGGGCTTATTTCTACATTAAATGCGATTTCAATAGCACTATTTTCAGTATTATTTCTAAAAGAAAAAATAAATTCTCTTCAAATTCTATCCATGATTCTTTCCTTCTTTGGAGTTATTCTTGTCCTATTAAAAGGTGACTTTGCACTTTTATTTTCACTACATTTTAATAGTGGAGATTTATGGATGATTACGGCAGTTTGTATTTGGGGAGTCTATTCTGTTTGTAGTAAATGGGCAACAAAAACAACGACACCACTTATGGCAACATTATACTCTGGTATTTTCGGCGTTATTTTATTACTGCCATTTAACATTGGAAGCTTCACTGTTACAAATATAAATACTTTTTTCATCACATCCCTTTTATATACAGGGCTTATTTCTACCGTTCTTTGTATGGTGTTTTGGAATATTGGCGTACAAAAATTAGGAGCTACGACATCCGGTATTTTTCTAAACTTCAATCCGATTTTCACAGCCATTTTAGCATTCCTTTTCCTCGGTGAAGAACTATCATGGATACAAATTGTAGGGACAATAATCGTTGTAACAGGATGTTATTTATTTTCTCATTTCAAAACGGTTGCTGTTCAGCCAACTAGAGCTTTCATGCGAAAACATTCTTAATGAAAAAACATCGTCATCTGAGTTGGCGATGTTTTTATTTATTCTTCATTTCTTTTATATACTGCTTTTCCTCTTCTGGTGATAAACGTTCTGTTGCCTTACCAGTATCTCCACCTTGAAGGCTCCATAAAAAGTTGTGCTCCTCAACAGTTTGAGAAAAATCTCCTTTTTCCCATCTATTTATAATAGAAAATAACTTCATTTTATATTGAAAACCTGTACTATTTTCAATATCTCTTTTCACATTAGAAATTTCCTTGTTTGTCATTTCTACAAATCCCCATTTTTCAGAGGATTTTACCTTTTGGTGTACCATTTTGTGCATAGTAGAAATAATTTCACCTTCACTAACTTGTGGAGATTCTTCTGCAACTTTCTTCTCTTTTTCGTTTGCCGCTTGCTGGGTTTGAATATTATTATTTTCTTTTTCCACATATGCAAGCAATTTCTTTCCGCCAACTATAGACGAGAAAATTACTATAATTGTAATGCATATACCTACGCCCCATTTAAAAAGCATTAACTCTTCATCGCTTCTCTAACAAGATGACTATCTACATATTGCTTAAACTTCACAATTTTTCCGTTCTCAAGTTGCCATACATGAACAAATTCTGCTTCAAATGATTTTCCCGTTTCTTTATAAACCCCTGAATAAACACCTTCAGCAATAATTACATCTTTTCCGTTTACTTCATGGTACATATTTACACTCGCTTTATAATCATCCCATTCTGATTCTAATCGGCTAAATACATTTTTCATTATTGCTTCTACACCTATATAAGTTCCCCCGTATGGGAATCCTGCTGCCTCTGTCCATTCTACTTTTTCAGAGAGGGCTTCTGCTAAATATTTTGCATTCGAAGAAGCTGATCCTTCATATGTACTTCGGATAATTTCTAAATTTGATTTAGGCATGTTACTTCCTCCCATTCTATTTATCTTTTACACAAGATGTAACCAACATCATTACATCTTGTGTAAAAAAATATTTAAATTGTTTTATTCTTAATCTAAATGTCGTAATCATTATAGTTACATTAATGATTCAAGTCAACAATTTATAAATAAGTTTACTTCGTTTTCATTACTTTCTCTTTTAAGAAACGATCTACATACCCTTCTGCTTTTACAACGAATAAATACGCACCCATTGCTAATAATGCAAGATCTAATTCATATCCTGGATTCTTTCCATCTCCTAATAAACCTGCTGCTCCATTTACCTTTACGATAGCTCCAGCTAAAATAAGAGCGAATAACAATCCTACATATCTTACGCCTAAACCGATAATTAATAATATACCACCAACTAATTCAACTGTTGCTACGCCGTATGCAAGACCACCTGGTAAACCGATGCTTGTAAACCATCCTGCTACGTTATCGATACCTGATTGAAACTTCGCTAAACCGTGCGCAAAGAATGTCACTCCTAACACGATACGAATAATTAAATTCCCAATATATTGGTTCATTTTGAACTCTCCTTTTTGTTTTGTTATGGTAAACTTTTATTTACAAGTCAAAACAATACGGTATTTTATTTCATTCGTCAAATACTTTTTTTAAGAAAACAAAAAACATTATCCCTTTTACGGATAATGTTTTCCTACAGAATAGTGCTAATTCAAGCTTTTACTCTATTGCACAAAAAAGTTGAAACATTTTTCCAGCGCCAACATACGGCAATAAAGACAAGTCCTCTTCTATAACCATCCCAACAACATTCACTTTCTCATCTACAGGCAAATCCTGTTTGGCAACTTGCATCTCTCCTGCATATCTACCGTACAATTCATTATCAATTGTAATGCTGCCTTTCTTTCTTGCAATTGTATGCATTGGCTGTAACACGACTTTATTTTCTTCTCGTGATTCTACAGAGCGAATGACATCACGGGCTGGATCTAGTCTATTTGTATGCACTTGTTCTACCATTTTTAACACTTCACTTTTCTCTATCAATGGTTCGTATCGCAGCGGAATAATTCCTCTACTCGCACTCGCTATCTCTTGTACACTTTCTACACTTCCGCTTATATCCCCGATTAACACCTTATCGACACCACAATCTTGTACAAGTTCTAAGTACGCTTCAAGCGGGCGTATATTGCGGTGCTTTTCTAACGTTGGTAAACCTTCACATAGCGGACCACGTTTTTCACCATCTCCCGGAATAAATGCCATCGTTTTTATTCCGCACTCATGTAAGTATGCGTTTTGTTTTTGTAAGAATGATTTTGCTAGTCCTGTTTCTGGGCGCGGGTAAAAATTATGCCACGCTTCTACATTCTCTACCTTTATATTTTCTATGACTAACTCTTTCCAAAATGAATCTGTAATCGTACTCGCATTTAAAGCTACTTTCATCTTGTGAGATACACGTGCGATTTCTTTCGGCTCGATGCCGTAGTCCATTCTTAAGCCTGTAATGCCCCAGTCCAATAGCTCCTCCACATTTTCATACGTCATCCCTAAATGGTGTAACGATTTTGGAGAAACATCGACCATTAATTCCATTTCGTTTTCAAGAGCCTGCTTCCCATGTATTTGAATCAACTCTTTATACGTACCGGGATCATCCTCTGGTATATGAAGTGATGTGAAAATAGATGAAAACCCGTTTTCCTGCGCTACTTTTAGCCACTCTTCTTGTTTTTTTACTCGTTCTTTTGCAAGATAAATTGACACTCCGATCATATGAATCTTCCTTTCTATGAATAGAAAAAGAGAAAGGAATCCCTTTCTCTATATGTTTTCTGCCATTTCTTCTTTAAATCCGAAGAAGTACGTAAAGATGAATCCGAACGTATATGCCACTACTAATCCAAGGAAATATAGTAAATATTTATTATCAGCAATTAACGGAATTAATGATAATCCTGATACACCGATTCCAAGCGCGGCTGTTTTCATAACTGCTTGGAATGCACCGCCAACTGCTGCTCCTAAACAAGCTGTAAGAAACGGTTTCCCAAGTGGTAATGTAACCCCGTATAATAACGGTTCGCCAATTCCTAAAAAGCCAACTGGTAATGCACCTTTAATTACATTACGAAGTCGTTTGTTTTTTGTTTTCACATAGATGGCGATCGCTGCTCCTACTTGCCCAGCTCCAGCCATTGCGAGTACTGGTAATAAAGGTGTTACGTGCGTTTGATTAATAAACTCCATATGAATTGGTGTTAAACCATGATGCAAACCGACCATAACGAGTGGTAAAAATGTTCCCGCAAGTACTGCTCCAGCAAACGCTCCACCAATACTTAAAATACCATTAATGCCGCTTGTAATTCCTTCAGATAAGAAACCTGCTACCGGCTGAATCGCTAACATCGTTACGATACTCACCACTAACACAGTAATAAGCGGCGTTATAATAATATCAACTGCATTTGGCACTGCTTTTCGAACTTGTCTTTCCACTACAACCATAAGCCATGCTGCAAAAATAACGGCAAACAACCCACCCCGTCCAGGTACGAGCGCTTCACCAAATAATTTTACGTTCGCCATCGCTGGGTTAAAAATTAAAATACCAGCAATTGCTCCAAGAACCGGTGTCCCGCCAAATTCTTTCGCTGTATTCCAGCCGACTAAAATTCCTAAGAATGTAAAGATACCCCCGCCAATAAGTAATAACATTTGTAGCCACGTTGCATTCGGATCAGCACCTGCGTTTTTCGCAAAGTTAGCGACCCCGTTTATAATACCTGACGCAACAAGACCAGGAATTAACGGAATGAAAATACTTCCTATTTTTCTTAAAAAGTTTTTCACTGGTGTATTATTTTTCTTCTTAATCTCTGACTTCATTTCTTGCCCAAGGTCTTCAAGGTGATGATCTGCCACCTCACCAATTCGCAGTCCTGTTAAACCTTCCATTTCAGCTGCTACTTTATTTACTGTCCCTGGCCCAACAACAACTTGAAGCGTCTCATCTTCAATAACGCCCATAACCCCTTCAACCTTTTTCAAAAGGTCCATATTCACTTTACTTTCATCATGAAGCGTTAATCGTAGCCTCGTCATACAATGAGCAATGCCGCGAATATTTTTTATTCCCCCAAGTTGCTCTGAAATGTCTCTGGCCATTCTCTCTTCTTTCTTCATAATAGAATCCCCCTCCCTATTATTTTAAAGTGCCTTCTTCACAAACCCTTTCGCTTCTTTTAACTTCTTCAGTGCTTCCCCGTACTCACACTGCAATAACACCATAACAATCGCAGCTTTCACATTACGTTCTGCTTTTTCATAATACTCCGCTGCTACTTCATAACTAACCCCTGTTGCTTCCACAATAATTCGTTTTGATCGTTCTACTAACTTTTCATTTGTGGATTGCACATCTACCATTAAGTTTTTATATACTTTCCCAACACCAATCATAGATGCTGTTGAAATCATATTGAGTACTAGTTTTTGCGCTGTACCAGCTTTCAAACGCGTTGAGCCTGTTAAAATTTCTGCGCCTGTTTCTACTTCCACGTTTAGTTTTGCATATTTACTTATTTCAGCATTCTTATTACAGGAGATACTAGCTGTACTCGCTCCTACGCTATTCGCATACTTCAAGCCGCCAATAACATAAGGAGTTCGACCACTTGCTGCAATTCCAATCACTGTATCTTTCTCATTTAATCCAATACTTTTTAAATCTTCTTCTGCTAACTCTTCGCGGTCTTCTGCACCTTCTACCGCTTTAGTAAACGCTTTCAATCCACCTGCTATAAATCCTTGCACCATTTTATCATCTGTGCCAAATGTCGGCGGACATTCCACTGCGTCCAAAATACCTAAACGGCCACTCGTACCAGCCCCAATATAAATTAATCGGCCCTCTTCTTCAAAAGACTGAATAACAGCCCCTACAACCTTTTCAATTTCTTCTATTTCATTTTCAACCGCTAACGCAACAGTTCGATCTTCTTCATTCATACTTTGCAACACTTCTTTTATGCTCATCTCATCTAAATTCATCGTCTTCTCATTACGATGTTCTGTCGATAAATTTTCTAACATATTACCACCTACTTTGAAATTTAATTTCATACTTTTATTATAACTTTAAGAAATTTAAAATCAATATTACTTTATTATTTTATGAAATTTAATTTCTTTTCATGACGAATTTATGTCGGTACGAAAAAAAGATGGGTTTCCCCACCTTCTCATTTCAGCTTCCGTAATCGCAATGCTTCTTCTCTTGTTTCCATAAATTGATCCAGCACTTTATTACCAATGCGATTAAAAGTAATCACATATAGAGCATCTATCATGTTCAATTGCGTCATTCTTGAAGCAATACTTGCAATACGATGATCTTGTTCTACATCTGGCATACAAAGACGAATATCCGCCTCTTTATATAACGGTGATGATTGATCAAGCTTTGTAATCGCAATAACTGTTGCACCTTGTCTCTTCGCATATTGCGCCATTTCAAGTACATCTTTCGTACGACCAGATGTTGAAATCGCCACAAATATATCGCCTTCTTTTAAATTCGTCACAAGCGGCAACATCATATGAAAATCAGACAGCATCATCGCTGTAAATCCAAGCCTTGTAAATTTATAAGCTCCGTCCATCGCCGGAGTAGCTGATCCGCCTACTCCGTAAAAGATAATTTTATCGGCATTTACAATACGATCTGCAGCTTTTTCAAGTTCTTTTTTATCTATCGCCGTCACGCTCGCCTCAATTGCAGCTTTATTCACATACGTAACTTTATTAAACAAGTCGTACGGGCCATCTTCCGTATTCATCACTGAAAAATCATTAATATTATAATCAGCAATCGTTAATTCACGAACGAGCGCGATTTTAAATGCTTTAAAGCTCCCAATCCCAATCGACTTACAAAAACGAACAACACTGGCCTCACTTGCACCCGCATTCGTTGACACTTCTTTCGTCGTTAAGTTTGGAACAATCTCTGCATTCTCCATTATGTACATGGCAACCTTCTTTTCAGCTGGTGAAAATTGATCCATATTACTTTCAATTTTAAATAGTAATGTTGAAGCTTTCACTATTTAACCTCCACTTCTTACGGTTGCGTTCACTGATTTTCTCTTGCTTCAAGAAGGTAAAAACCATCATCGCCAGGAGGATGAAACACATTTACAATGCGATTCCCTTTTTGATAAACAGTTCTTTCCCCTTCTGTCCACTTCTTTTCCCAACCGTTCATCCAAATCGCAACATCAGGTAAAAAAGCAGTATATTTCAGCTTCTGATCGTACTCACCATCTGCTTCTTCCGAGAAAATAGAAACCGGAAAATCTTTCACTTTTGATTCTTTCCATGCAGTAAATGGTATGCACAATAAAAGAAGTATAATTACACCTATAATCTTTCCCTTCGTAATCCTCAAACACATCCCTCTCCTTGTCATATCACATACATAGATTTTACCATAATTACAAACCTTTCATGCCACATGACTATTGCTTTTCCAATAAAAAAGAGCTTACCTACTTCAGATAAGCTCTTCCTCTTTACACGAAATATTTCTTTAAAAGCGGCGGCGTAATAATCGTCGTTAATATAACAACAATAACAATCGCTGTGAAATTTTCTTTCGCTAATAAATTTGCCGTAAGTCCATTCGCAGCGATGATAAGTGCTACTTCACCACGCGATACCATCCCTGCTCCGATACTAATAGAAGATTGAAGGTTGAACCCTGTTAGTCTTGCTCCTAAACCTGATCCGATCAGCTTTGTGAAAATCGCAATAAGCGTCATAATGATAATGAACCAAAGCTGGCTTCCGATACCTTGAAATGTAATTTCCATTCCGATACTTACGAAGAACACTGGCACAAATATCGCATACGCAATCGGTTCAATTTTATGTTCTACTTCGTGCTTATACTCTGTTTGAGAAATGGCAATTCCAGCTGCAAATGCTCCGATAATACCTGCAATCCCCATCATTTCACTGTAATACGAAAAAGAGAAACAAATAATAAGAGCTGCACTAATCAATGCCTCAGTTACACGAAGTGGCACAAGCATTTTCATAATCCACGGAACAACTTTCCATGCGATAAAAACTATGCTGACGAAAAAAATAATTTTCTTTACGATAACAAGTGTTATATTCACATCTTGCGTTCCTAAAAAACTCATAACAAACGCTAATAAAATAACGACGATAACATCATCAAATACGGCAGCACCTAAAATCGTTGTACTTTCTCTCGTATTCATTTTCCCTAAATCCCTTAGCGTTTGTACCGTAATACTAACTGATGTTGCGCAAAGTAATAAACCTAAGAAAATGGCATGAGATTGTATTAATCCAAACAACAATCCTGTTACATAACCACCGATGAAAGGAAAAATAATTCCACCAACCGCTACTGCAAATGATGATTTCAAATTCCGATTTAGCTCTTCTAAATCTGTTTCAAGTCCAGCCATAAACATAAGTAGTAAAACACCAATTTCACTCAGTTCATCGATTAATTCGGAACTATTTATAATACCAAGTACAGCTGGACCTATAATAATTCCAATAATTAATTTACCAAGTACAGAAGGCTGACCAAGTCTTACACTAATATCACCTGCTAATTTTGTACAAAGTAAAATGACGACAAGTTCAAAATAAAATAACATAACATCTTCTCCTACTTTAACTTTAATGAGTGGGTTTTTCTCCATCCAAAGTAGATTATTAACCCCCGTCCATTCCTGCGAGTAGTTTCCCCTATTCATCCGCATTTTATTTGTCACATTTTTATTTGACAAAATATTCTGAATTATAATAAAATGAATCCAGCAATTTTAAAAAAACACATACCATAACTGTACCTCCATTTACTTACATACCTTTTCTAGTGGACTCATACTATATTCGCAGTTATGGAAATGAAAAACGGGGGGAGAGTCCAAATTGAAGTCATTATTACGAAAAAAAGCGCTTAGTACTGAATCACCACGGCAGTTAAATAGAACATTAACTGCACTTGATTTAACGTTTTTAGGAATTGGCGCCGTAATTGGGACAGGAATCTTTGTATTAACAGGTATTGTTGCGGCGAAACATTCTGGTCCTGGTATTATGCTATCATTCCTTATTGCTGCATTTACTTGTGCTTGTGTAGCCTTTTGTTATGCTGAATTTGCTTCTTCTATTCCAGTCTCAGGAAGTGTTTATACTTACGCATATATGACAGTCGGAGAAGTCGTCGCCTTCATCGTCGGCTGGTGTTTAATGCTAGAATATTTACTTGCAGTCGCAGCAGTAGCTGTCGGTTGGTCTGGTTATTTACAATCTTTACTACAAGGGTTTAACGTTCATCTGCCCGCCATAATTGCCTCGGCCCCTGGCGTAGGAAAAGGTGGTCTTATCGATTTACCGGCTGTTTGTATTTTACTACTCATTACGGGGCTTTTAAGTTTTGGTATACGCGAAAGTGCACGCATTAATAATATTATGGTTCTTATCAAGCTAGCTGTTATTATCGCCTTTATCGTAGCAGGTGCAAAATATGTAAAGCCTGAAAATTGGACGCCGTTCATTCCATTCGGATACGACGGTATCATTACTGGATCTGCCACTGTATTCTTCGCCTTTTTAGGCTTTGATGCAATCGCAACCGCTGCAGAAGAAACGAAAAAACCACAGCGTGATTTGCCAATTGGCATTATCGGTTCCCTTCTTATTTGTACTGTTTTATACATGATTGTATCTTTCGTTTTAACAGGTATGGTTCCGTATACACAATTAGATGTTTCCGATCCAGTTGCGTTTGCCTTACATTTCGTTGGCGAAGATACAATTGCAGGACTACTCGCTGTTGGAGCGATGACTGGAATGACAACCGTTCTCTTAGTCGTTATGTATGGACAAGTTCGCGTTTCATATGCGATGAGCCGCGATGGCCTACTTCCAAAAGCATTAGCACGTGTAAATAAAAGAGTAAAAGTCCCTTTATTAAACACATGGATTACTGGTGTTGTTGCCGCTTTATTAGCAGGACTTTTAGACTTACATGTACTAGCTAATTTAGTGAATATCGGTACGTTAACAGCCTTTACATTCGTTTGCTGTGCGGTACTTATTTTACGAAAAACACACCCTGACTTAAAACGCGGATTCCGTACACCTTTCGTACCTGTATTACCAGTTGTCGCGATTCTTTGCTGTTTATATTTGATGGCTAATTTGTCTAAAACGACATGGATTAGCTTTATAGCTTGGCTTATAGTCGGCTTATGCTTCTATTTCTTCTACTCTAGAAAACATAGTCACTTAGCTACTGAAAAAGCAAACGATGAACAGAAAAAAGCATAACAAAATAGCTCGCCAATAAAAACGGCGAGCTATCTTTCTGTACTATTATATTTTTTCGTTAACGATTGTAAAATGAAAAATATGCCGATGCAAGCTGTAAACGATGCCCAATTTCCTATTGGCGTTCCGTATTTAATAATTCCAATACCTACAAGCATTAAGAAAATAATCACCTGATATATGAGCTTCCACTTTTGCATATATTCCCCCCTTTTACTTCGTTCCCTTCTTTTTCTTCCATGCATTTAAACTATCAAAGAAGAAGTTAATAAATAACGTGCCTAAACCCGCTAATAAAAACGTCATTAAAAATAGAACCCATATACTTTTCTCTTTTAAGAAATAATATCCTACAAGGAGCACAACCGCAATCCATACATATTCAAGAATTCTTTTTAGCTTTTTCTCTTCCAAATTATTCGCTCCTTCATTCTATGCTACTTTTAGTATAACAAAAAAGAAGCCTATCATGATAAGCTTCTTTCTCTTCTCTCTTATTTGTTTATGCTTTTTTCAACGAGTGAAATCGCATATTCCATCGTATGATTCATCGTTTCTACTTGTGTATCTTTTACTTTCGCATCTTTTATCACAGATTCTGCCACTGTAATTTTTTGACTCAATGATTTCACTGAACCGTCCGTTACATTTGCAGCTTGCGCTTTTTTCACTACTGCTTTTGCAGATTCAATATTCATTTGTAATTTTTCTTTCAGTGTTTTCGGTTGTTCTTCTGCCACTTTTGATTGTACAAATGTTACATTAGCTGTTTTTAATTCGTTATACGTTTGAACAACTTGTTCTCCAGTACTTCCTACATTTTCAAACACTTGCTTTGCAGCGTTATAGCTTTTCTCTAATGCTTGAAATGCTTCTTTTGAATATTGACCTGGCTTATCACCAAACTCATACGTACCAGCTAACACTTCTTTCACTTTCCCAAGCTCTTCATATAACGCGTTTACTTCTTCTAACTTTGTACGATTAGAAAACTCATTATACGCTGCTAATACTTCTGAAGAACTTAACGCTTTACTATATAATTTCGCAAGCGCAATTTGTCCATTTAACGGAATACCACCATTCCCGTTACTATCAGGGTCAGCACCAAGTGCAAATGGTACGTTCGGGTGATATACTTTCCCTGTAGCTGGTTGACTATTTACTTTTTTACCATCTACGTAAATTGCTACTTCACTGCCGTTATACGTTCCTGTTAAATGGTATGTTTTGTTGGCCGCTAATTGAACGCCAACACGCTTATAACTACCGCCAATATGAGCCCATAATTCTACATATCCACTTCCTGTAGATTCAAAGCCAATTCCGCCGCCCTCTGTATTTTGTAAAATACCTTGCCCGCGGATTTCATTCATTGAAAATACAGTTTCTAACGTAAACGTATTTGCTACTTTTTCTTTTTGTGCTGCTGAAAACGGAAGGTATCCAAATGTATTTGCTTTTCCATTTAGCTTCATAACATTCTTTTTCAATGCTTTATCATATTCAATAGTCACATTGCCCTTAACATCACCTTTTGTACCAAATGATGAATTGTCTTTAAATGTACCATCTGCAAAGTTTACATCAAAAACATCGGCCTTTGGTACTTTCACATTCGGATCAATATTATCTTTTTTCGTAGTGATCTCTGCTGTTAACGGCTGTACACTCTCATTGCCAAATGAATCGATCGCAACAACTTCAAGTGTATATGTTTTCCCACCATCTAAACCTGCAAGTGTAAATGTCAGCTCTTTCGGTACTGGGTCACGATAAAATTCTGAGAATGCTAACAATTTATTCTTTATTTCACCTGTTTGCTTACCTTTAGCTTGTACACGGTAAGAATGAACAAGAAGGTTGTCTAACGCTTGCTGGAATGTTACTGTTGCTGCATTTTCTGTTACATTTGATACTGATAACTTCGCATCTTTTGCAAAGTAAGGCTTTTCTTTATCACGATCTTCTACATGTGTAAATGTTTGTTTCTTTGATGGCAACTGAATTTTCCACGGTTCGCCTGTCCAAGAATTTGTATGGAAATCACGGCGATTAATCGTTACTTCTTTATCATCCACTTCTACTAATAAACCTTGACTTAATGTACTTGCTCCTGATGGGATATTCCCTTGTACTTTCCCACCTTCAACTTCCATATAACTTACAGAAGATGTACCAACTGATGTAAAGTCTTTTTGATGAATTGATCTTGGGTCATCTAACGGATAATGCGAATGCCCTGAAAACGTAATAACCTGTGGGTATTGTTTTAATACCTCATTAATTTTTGCACTATCTTGCGTTCCCCATTCTTGACTACCGTATACTGTATCTTTAATGTGCTGATGTAAAAATACGAAAATTGGTTTTTCTGGATCATCTTTTTGCGCTTTTGCCATCTCTTCTTTTAACCAATTAATTTGCTTGTCTGAATAATATCCATGAGTTGTCCCATTCTCTGGAGACATAACAAGGAAATGATACCCTTTTACCACTTTATGATAATAAATTGATTCCATGCCTGTCTTTTCTAAGAAACGCTTCTGCGCTCCCTCTACGGATAAACCGTTCCAATAATCATGATTACCAAGAGAGTTCATTCGTACTGCATCTTTATTTGCATTTTCATTATATACTTGCATGAAACGGTCATATTGCTGCAGTGACCCTGTATCTGTGAAATCACCTACGATAACAAACGCATCTTGCTTTGGTGCAAGCATATTGAACTGTTCAATCGCTCTTTTCCAGCGAAACGTATCATCCGTTCCACTATTTTTAATATGTACATCACTTACGACTGGAAAAACGATCTTCTTCTCACTTGGTGCCTTTTCTTGCTTCTTCTCTTCCGCTTTGACTGATGTACTCCACGGAAATGATACGAATGCTAATACAAAAACCATTAATAATCCAATAAGGCCTTTTACTTTTCGTAAAACAGTTCTTTCCACGTGAATCCTCCTCATAATAATTGATTCATTACAAGGGCTATTTTATCTAAAACATATTAATGCAGTTTAAATAACAAATGAATTTTATTAGATTTTTGTAAATATACAGTTAATTAGAAGTTAAGTCCAACATTCCTCGTACTATTGTATACAACCACCTTTTGTCTAAAAGAGTCTGGTCATTCTTTTCCTATGATGATTCACATATAATCTTTTCTATAACACTAATAAGTTAAGGTTTAAGCCTATTAGACAATCTTAATTTTTAACATTTCCTTCTTTTTTTAACACATCGGCCATGCTTCTACATTTAATAATAGTAAAAGACAACTTAAAAGGAGGGGTTGTATTGAAGAATAAAAAAAATATTGGCTGTTTCGCTCCTTTATCTATTATTTGCCCAAATCCCTGTCCACCGCCCTCTCCTTCAAATCCAAATTGCGAACTAGTAACAAATGAATTTGCAGGAAATTTCCTTATAACGAATAATATTATTTCCTCTGCCAAACATAAGTCACAACCAATGATACTGTGGCAAAGTGATGGAATACTACTTATATCAGGTACCGTCTCGGTTTACAATAGTACTAGCAGCACAGAAGCGGTTACAATTCAAATCGTTGGAGCAGTAACTAATATTTTCACTGTTTTTCCTGGTAATACGATATCTTACACAGGAAAAGACTTACAATCTGTCAGTATTATTAATATAGAAAGTAATCCTTCATTATATTTAGAAGGTAAGTACTGTTGCGAATTTACATGTCGCTTATAGAATACCAATTTCATCACTTCCTTAACAAAAAAAGCATACCATTTACGGTATGCTTTTTTATGAAATCGGATAACGTACAGTAATACAAAACTCTCCTTGATTAACAGTTGTGCCTGTCGTAGTAATTCGAACAGTTGTGAAATATCGTACAGTGAAAGTACCACTACTTTGCGGTTGAACAGTAACAGTATCAACTACCGTAGTGCCTACTAAAAAATCAACTGTAATTGGAGCCGCCCCTACATCATATTTCACGTAACCTGAACCATATACTTCTTGCGTAATATTATTCGTATATACAATCTGAGTACCAGCACCTGTAATAGACCAGTCTGTACATACTTGATCTTGCACAAGTGTTTTATTAGAACAACAAGACAAACTGGAACTTCTCATTCCCATTTTGATCCCCTCCTATTCTGCTATGAAAGTGGATAACGTGTTGTAATACAAAATTCTCCTTGATACGTTCCAGCAGGTGTTGCAGGTAACACGACTTGTATAATATCAAAACGACGATACGTAAACCCAATACTCGTCCCTGGATTTAATGTTTGTGTATCTATTACAGTACCAGCAGAATCAAGCGCCTCTACAGTAATTGGGCCTGGTCCAACATCATATTTAACAAAACCAGTACCAACTACGTTTTGGTTAATATTATTTGTATAAAGAACATTATCGATTGCTGTTGCAACTACAGTAGCAGACCACGGACTACACACTTTATCTTGTACATAATTTTTATCTGGACAACAAGTTAATGCTGCCCCTGAGCACTCACAAGACATAGTTGTTTCCCCTCTCTCTTTTTTATTCCCTATATGTGTATGTCCTTTAGAGTCTTTTGCCTGTACGATTCATCTATTTTCAAAAAATATTCAAATGACTAGATAGATTCCGTTCTGTTTCTTTTTTTCATAAATTTATAGATTAATATACCACCTACAACAATAACTACGACTAGTAATATCGGTAGCATATATTGTCCAACAACATCCGCCGCTTTTTCCCAATGCGGACCTAATTTCATTCCAAAATACACATATAAAGTCGTTAACGGGAACATTGCTACAAATGTATATATGCTAAATTTCCATATGTTCATTTTTGCCATGCCACATGGAACAGAGATAAGCGTTCGAACCCCAGGTACAAAGCGTCCAACAAATGCTACAACTGGTCCATATTTCTCAAAGAAATCATCTGCTTTTTGAATTTGTTCCTCTTTAATAAAGAAGTATTTTCCGTATTTTATTAATAGCGGACGACCACCGTAATAACCGAGTGCATATAGCGTTAATGGTCCTGTCGTTCCGCCAAGGGTCCCTGCTAATACAGCTAACCAGAAATTCATATCACCCTCGTATACCCAATACCCAACCATTGGCAACACTACTTCTGCTGGAATAAATTCAAACGTTAATGCTAACACAACTCCAAAATAAGAAAACTGCTTTAAAAACTCGATTATATCTAAAATAATTTGCTCCATATTTTTAACTCCTATCCTACGTTTACGTTATGCTTTTCTTGTAATTGAACTGGCGCCATTTTGACAATTCGGTTCAAAATGAATAATACAATTCCAATATCATCTAAAATACCGATAAACGGTAGGAAGTCTGGAATTAAATCAAGCGGCATCGCAACATACCCAACTAAAAAAACAACAGATATAATTTTCTTCTTTATTGAAACCTCTTTTGAAGTAAAAAAGTCAAATAGAAATGGAACGAAACGACGGACATGAAATACAACTCTTAATCTACTAATAAGTTTTTTCATTTTTATTTCTCCTCTCTTTGTATACGAAAAGGACCCTACCAAATATGGTAAGGGTCCTCAAAAAGACAGAAAGGGGCCTTTACCATTGCTGGTAAAGGTCTCACTAACAACGAAACGTTGCCAATAAAGCCGAGGGTTTCTCCCTGTAATGACGACTTTATTGTAATAAGTTACTCCCCTTTATACACAATTTTATACACTCACATTAAAATATTTCAGAGGGCTTGTCAATATATTTTATATTCCAATCCCTTCTGATTATCCTTCCATAAAAAACAAATACACGTATAGGAAATTTCTTACTATCTCATAATATACATAACCATTTTTGAACGAAGGGAGATGTTTCATTTGCATACCGTATGGAAAGGTGCACTTTCACTTGGACTATTAAATATAGGAATTAAACTATATAGTGCCGTAGAAGAAAGCGATATAAAATTTTTAAGTCTCCATAAAGAATGTTTAACACCTATTAAATATAAAAAATTTGCTCCTGATTGTACGGATGAAGAAATTGATGATACCGATATTGTAAAAGCCTATGAATATGCACCTCATAAATACATTATTATGGATGAAAAAGAATTAGCTGAGTTACAAAAAGCTCACGAACCACGATCCATTCGAATTATATCTTTTATCCAAAATAACGAAATCGATTCTGTTTTTTATGACCGTTCTTATTTTATAGGTCCTACCCCAGGGCATGAAAAATCATATTTATTATTAAAAGAAGCTCTTGAACGTACAAATAAACTTGGGCTTATTCATATTTCTATTAGAAAAAAACAACATTTAGCTATTATCCGTAACTTTGAAGATGGACTGATGTTACAAACCATTCACTATCCTAATGAAATTCGCGATATAACAAATATACCTAACTTACCAAGTAACGAAAATTATCCTATCCAAAAACAAGAACTCACCGCAGCAATTAATTTAATCCACCACCTTACAAATCCTTTTGAACAAGAAATGTATACAGATGAATATAAAGAAGCCCTTACCGAATTAATCGAGAATAAAATTGAACAACAAGAAAAAACTGAAACAATCTCTCCAGCTCCGAACATCATTAATATTATGGAGACATTACAGGCAAGCATTGAACAAGCAAAAATAAAAAGAGACAATAAAACAGAAAAAGAGGCCAAATAAAATTGACCTCTTTTTTCTTTAAAGCGGATTACATTTCGGCATTTCAAGTCCAGACGATTGAGCTAGTTTTAATAAGTAGTAACATTCCTCTCTTGCCATATGA
The DNA here is from genome assembly GCF_038971285.1 of Bacillus paramycoides. Lineage (NCBI taxonomy): Bacteria > Bacillati > Bacillota > Bacilli > Caryophanales > Bacillaceae > Bacillus > Bacillus paramycoides. The sequence goes on along the minus strand of NZ_CP152427.1, from coordinate 818,380 downwards.
TCTGCCATTCTAGCTGATAATACACTTAATACTTCATTCGATAACTCGAGCTCTTCCACTTCATGTAAAAAATGCGAAAATAATTTCAATTCAAGTGAAACATCTTTTGTAAACTTCTTTAATGCTGGAAAATGATGAAGCTCCGTTCGTAAATATCCAGTCATCTCAACTGCCTTTAAGTAAAATTGTTCAAAATGCTTCGTAAATTCTTCGCTTTTCTCTTTCAATCTTTTTTCAACAAGATCTAGCCCACCAGAAATAGAACCCGCATGACCAGCCGCATCCGTTAACCAAACGAGATGATAATGCAATTCATGAAAAACAGGCGGAACTTCCCCTTTCTTCAAAAACTCTAAAACTGTTATATACTCTTCCACTTCGTTTACCATATGATTAATAAAAGTTGGCGTAAAATGAATCGTAATTTTCCCTTCCAACTGCTTCTGTATAATATTTAATTTAAACGCCCGAATTTCCTTAGCAGCTTGTTCAGCCTCTTTTGAGAATGCCATCAGATTTACATTCCGAACTTTATTTAACAAATTCGTAAATGTTTCAACAAAGTAAGTTGCTTTCTTTATATCCTCCTTTTCCTTCGGAGCTAATGCATCCAGTAAAAATTGTGCATGATCAGTAAGTATCTTTAGCCAAAATTGATGCTCAAACAACGCAATTTCTTCATAATTTCTCTCCACTAAATCCCCTCCGTCTATTCATCTTTCTCTATCACTTGAAGTTTATATCCATCCGGGTCTTGTACCACAATACTCTTCTCACTTTTGTTTTCTGTATATGCGATTTTATAAAATACTAACCTCTTCTTTACATTCTCTATGTTAGAAATTGAAAACGTTAGAACATCAACTGAGTCCGTAACACTCTTCTCACGCCCGCCCAAACTGCGATTCATCACAAAACTAATTCTCGTTGAATCGGTATCATACCAAACCCCTGTAATATCTAATTGCGGCCTTTCTGAACTAGGTGTTATCCCTAAAATCCCTTCATAAAAATACAGAGTTTCCTTTAAGTTCTTTACTTCCAATACAATGAATTGTTTCACAGTCTCCACATTCATTCCCCCCGTACCTATTACTTTTTTATATGTGTCATAAATGCTCATTATGTCTGAATACAATACGTAGTAATGAACATGTAAGGAGGTTTATTCGTGAATAAATATATAAGATCATTCGTGCCCTATCATAGTCCTCTCGATCCTTGTCCTCCTATTGGAAAAAAATATTATTCTACTCCTCCTAATTTATTTTTAGGCTTTCAACCGCCAAACTTACCACAATTCACACCAAAAGAAGCACTACAAAAAGGGACTTTATGGCCTGTTTTTTATGACTATTATGAAAATCCTTATAAAAAAGGGCGGTGACTACTGACGTGAATCAATCGCTACCAGAAGAATACTATCAGCTTTTACTGGAGCTTCAAGAACTGGACTTTGTACTAGTTGAACTCACTCTTTATTTAGATACACATCCAGATGACACCGCTGCGATTAATCAATTTAATGACTTTTCCTATAAACGGAGAGTATTAAAACAAAAGATGGAAGAAAAATACGGACCACTCCAACAGTTTGGAAACAGCTATTCGAATGCCCCTTGGGAATGGAGCAAAGGTCCTTGGCCATGGCAAATATAAAGGAGAGAAACTATGTGGATTTATGAAAAGAAATTACAATACCCCGTTAAAGTGGGAACTTGCAATCCAGCACTTGCAAAATTATTAATTGAGCAATACGGCGGTGCAGATGGCGAGCTAGCTGCTGCACTACGTTACTTAAATCAACGTTATACAATTCCTGATAAAGTCATTGGCCTACTTACTGATATTGGTACAGAAGAATTTGCTCACCTTGAAATGATTGCTACGATGGTTTATAAACTAACGAAAGATGCAACTCCTGAACAAATGAAAGCTGCTGGACTTGATCCTCATTACGCCGACCATGATAGCGCACTTCATTACCATAATGCGGCTGGTGTTCCATTTACTGCAACGTATATACAGGCTAAAGGTGATCCAATCGCCGATCTATACGAGGATATTGCGGCCGAAGAAAAAGCAAGAGCAACATATCAATGGCTCATTAATTTATCCGATGATCCAGATATAAATGATAGTCTACGCTTCTTACGTGAACGTGAAATCGTCCATTCACAACGTTTCCGAGAAGCAGTTGAAATTTTAAAAGAAGAACGTGATAAAAAAATATTTTTTTAAAACACGTATCCTAGCGATATGTGTTTTTTTACGTTTAAAATTAAATCCTTCTTATTAAACATACAAATAGTATATTTATTCGATTTAATGCATTATTTTTTAATTTTTTCAAAATTCCCTATTGCTTTCTAGTCATCAGACCTTTAAAATAGTAACAGTTACTCGACAAATTATTTGAATTTTCGACAAAAATACTCATTAGGAGGATTTTCTTTATATGCGTACAACTTTAAAGCCAGCGCAAATACTTTCGATTAGTTTATTACTATTCGCAGTTTTCTTCGGTGCTGGTAATATGATTTTCCCGCCCCTTCTCGGTCTTTCTTCCGGAGAAAATATGTGGGTCTCCATTACAGGATTTATTATTACAGACGTCGGTTTATCTTTACTAGCTATCGTCGCTGTTGCCCTTGCCGGTGGTAGTTTTAACACTTTAGCAAGCCGTGTTCATCCAAAATTTGCAGCAATATTCGCTATCATTATTTATCTTTCAATCGGCCCACTATTTGTTATTCCACGAACTGGATCTGTATCTTACGAAATTGGGATTGCACCGCTTTTCCCAGACGAATGGTACTCTATGTTAATCTTTAGTGCAATTTTCTTTACAGTCGTCTACTTCTTATCATTAAATCCATCAAAATTAGTAGATCATATCGGAAAAATATTAACGCCAATTTTACTTGGAATTATTGCAATTATGGCAACAAAAGCGATTCTTTCACCAGGAACGTTTGCAGAACCTGTTGGTGACTATAAAGAAATCCCATTTTTCAAAGGATTTCTTGAAGGATTTTTAACGTTAGATGCAATTGGAGCACTTGTATTATCAACGATTGTTGTAAATGCGATTCGCCAAAACGGTATACAAGAGAAGAAATCAATTGCGAAATATACAATTATTTGCGGTAGCATTGCAGCTCTATTTTTAACAATTGTTTATTTCTTACTCGGTTATATCGGTGCTTCAAACGGCAACTTAGGTCAATTCGAGAACGGTGGTCAACTATTAGCTACTGTTATGTACCAATTCTTTGGGACAAGTGGTAATGTTTTATTAAGTATCGCAATCATCTTCGCTTGTTTAACGACAGCAATCGGCGTTGTAAGTGCATTCGCCAACTATTTTGCAACAGTATTAACAAACGTTTCTTACAAAAAGCTCGTACTATACGTTTGTATTTTTAGCTTCGTGGTTTCAAACTTAGGTTTAAGTTTATTAATCAAAATTACATTACCTGTATTAATTATTTTGTATCCAATTACAATCATTTTAATTTTCGTATCATTTATTGATAAATATACGAAACGTAAACCTTCTGTCTACATTGGAGCAATGATCGCAGCATTCATTATTAGCTGTATTCATGCACTTGATAATGTGGAATTGATACCAAGTTTTATCGCTAATATCGTACACACTATTCCTTTTTATAACTTAGGAATTGGCTGGATTATACCAGCAATCATCGGTGGTATAATCGGTTACTATATTCCGCAAACAGAAGCTGAAGGCGAAGTTTCTACAAAATAAAGAAAAGAAGCAAGCATGAAATACATGCTTGCTTCTTTTCACATCGTATGTTTAAAAGTAAATAACTCTTCTTTTGACTGCACAGCAGATTGTTCCTCTTCTACAACGACCTTCTTTATCTCTCCTCCTAGCCTGACTTTCATCATCGCCTCTTCTATACTTTTTACAATCATATTTCCTGAAAAAATAGTAAGTCCAAAAAATGTAATGGGAACGAGCGGAATCCACGGATTCACTGTTAACGATCTAAAATAGACTCCAATTAAACCTGACCATTCATGTGTGTATGATTCTATTTCTTCTATCGGTCCTAAAAACTTAACCGTTCCGCCAAAGAATATTTCCAGTAATCCTAAGTGCAGTAAAATAGTAAGAGTTTGCGTAAACTGTTGAAAAAATACAAGTATAAACGTCATATAAAGATGCGGAAAAATATGTTTTATAACAATATGTCTCCTCGATCCACCTAATATGTACGCAGCTTCAATAAATTCTTCGGTTCTTAATTTACGTACTTCCTTCGCGACATACAGTGCAATAACTGGCATCACAAGCATTACAAGTAATAAAACTTGAAACGAAGCCCTTTCAAAAAAGGTTGTTGTTTCCTCTCCGCTCCCAAATGTATTTGCAAAATGAAGAAAAAAGTACGCAATCATAACTGTCGGAATAACTGTAAAACTATCAAAAAAAGCCTCGATTTTTGAAAAGCCTCTTTTTACATATGTTCCGAGTACGACACCGAAAAACACACCTATTACCATTCTAAGTGCCGCAATTAAAATAGATATACCAATCGTCCACTTTGCACCTTCAATGACTAATTGTAAAAGATCGTATCCTTTCCGGTCTGTCCCAAGTAAAAATTGGAATGAAGGTGAAAACGGTGGCACTTGTGGATTTTCATCCGCATCATATTGCAATGTAACTTGTCTAATATGTCCATCATTCCATATCGTATTTCCGATGCTCAAAAGAACTAATATGAGAAGAAACCCAATGCTTATCCAAAATCTTTTATCGCGTTTTATATACGTCCACATATTATAGCCTCTCCTTCATCGCACCTGGAATGAGGTAATGAAACAATTTAAACAAAATAAAAATCGGAATATAAATAAGTAGCACACTAACGATGAAAACCTCAATCCTAATACCTTCGTACGATTTCAAAAACATAAAAATACCACCCGTATTAAAAATCCATTCTATAATATATAGATTAGATAACATAAAAAAGATATTCGTTTTCGCGAAGAAAAGTGTACTAAGCAACACATTTCGTAAAACATGACGGTTTAAAATATGAAAACGATCCAGCCCTTTCGCCTTAGCAAAAAGTACATAATCTTTTTCTAACTCATTTTCAAAACGAAGCACTAACATTTTTACAAACAGAATCGTAGTCGGTATACTCAAACAAAATATTGGTAATCCTCTAATTGATTCGCCTCCAATTGACGCAATTTGAAAAGGTAAAAAACCTGTTTGTTTAAAAAACCATACAACTAAAATTTGTGATACTAAAATAAGAAGAATGTCTGGAATGGATTCTAGGAGGATAAGAAATGATTTAATGCGATGTTGTATACGCGGTGAACTACTCATAATGACATAAACAATACAAAATGCTACAAATAATGAAATGAAAAAAGCAGCCAAAAAAATTACAATTGTTTCTTTATAATGGACGAACAACTGCGGAAATAAAAATTTACCTCTCACATATTGCAAATTGGAAATATCCATTAAATTCACAAACACTTCTTTTAAACTTTGTATGTACTGTGATGCACGCAACTCAAATCCATAAAATAACTTCGGCAATGCCCCTAAACAAATAATACCTAAAATCGAAATAATAAATTGAACTGTCACTTCCATCCCATTCAGAAAAACTTTTTTGACCACGTTTTCCCTTCTCTCTTTATATAATTTACCCTCTAATTTTATTCTTAATTTTCTGAATTGTAAATATTCACACATAAAAAATCACTAGGTTATGACCCTAGTGATTCTTTATGCGCATGCCCTTCTCTTTTCGCAAATGGCATATATAAAATAAAACATCCGATAAGCGCAGCTATTTCTAATGAAATAATATAGTAAGGATGCGGCCCTAACATATCGAGTAATGAAGCTGTTTCTGGCTTACGAGCTAAAAACATATAATTACCACCTGTTTTGTAGTTCACAAACGAAACAATGGGAATCAATATGTTTAAAAATATCATTGTGCGTTTAATAGATTGTAATGTAGGACGATACCCTTCTACCCAGGTCATAAAGAGTGGTGCCCAAATGAGTAATATATGCGCGATAAAATATTCAATGAAACGAAAATGCGGAAAAGCATATTGCAAGTTCGGCGTTAACATAGCTTGTGATGCACCAATAATTCCCGTAAAAAATACGATCTCATATATGCGGTAACTTTTCGTTACAATCATAATCGATGCTAACAATAAACTAATCGTACATAACTCAAATGGTAATGAAGTGCCCAGTTCAAAAATCCCCGCTCTCCATTCCCACATATGAAGTCCAATCTCACTCCCAATAAATAAAAATGCAATCGCATATCGAACCGTTATATTCCACTCATTTTGACGCAATAAATCTTGATATTGATATAGAAAAAATATCCCCACCAACATAATAAATAATATAAGGACGTGTTGCCTTGAGTATGGAATAAATGGTTTTAATGGATGCGCACTAAAATAAGCTTCCATCTTGCCTCCTCCTCTCTTTCATACAATATTATTGTAAGAAAAAAACGACGAGTCAATTCATTTGCTTACACTAGGACAAGCTCTACCTTACATTTATATATACGTACCTTACAAAACTGTAAGGTTATTGTAAGCTAAAACGATTTGTCAGATTCTTTACCTCTTCTATACTGAATGTAGATACTAAAACGAACGAAAAGGTGATAAATAGATGAAGAAGAAAAATAAAGTGTTAATTACTAGTGTAGTAGCAATCGGTATTGCAGCTGGATCATATTTTGCATTTGCTGGCGGCGGCTCAGAAGTGGCAATGGCATATAGCGGATATAAAGTAACAGAAAAACAAATTGAAAACGCACAAAAATTTGGCGGTGAAGTCATTCCAAACGGAATCGAAACAATTTCATTTGATCCAACAAAAGGTACGTATGAATTAGCTGTAAAAAAAGGTGATGAAGTGAAAAAAGGTCAGCTCCTTTTTAAATATAATGACCCTACTGCGAAACAAGGTGTAACAGAAGCAGAAATGCAAAAGAAAATCGCACAAAAAGAAGTAACATTGTTCCAAAAGCAAATTGATGCAGCGAAACAAAAATTACAAAAAGATAAAAATGCAGGCCTTCCTGCTGAAGCATTAAAAGCATCAGAAATTGAAGTACAGCAATTAGAATCACAACTTGAAATGAAGAAGTTTGAAGTTGAAAAAGCTGATGAGATGATTAAAGCAGCAAAAGAGAAATTAAACACACTTTCTGTAACGAGCCCTACTGATGGCGTAATTGATGACATCGTAAAAACTGCTGATGAAAAAACAGGTATGAGCGGCATTACACTTCGTCACGCTGGTCCATTTAAAGTAAAAGGTCAACTTTCTGAATATGAGCTTGCTAGTATGAAAGTTGGGCAAGAAGTAACTGTTTCCTCAAAAACGGTCGCTGGTAAGACTTGGACAGGAAAAGTAACAGAAATCGGTTCTACACCATTAAAGAGCATGGATGAAAACAAAACAGTTTCTAACTATCAATTCACTGTCACATTAGATAATAGTGAAGAATTACAAAACGGCTTCCACGTATACGTAACAAGTAAATCTGGCGAAGCAACTGGGACAATTGTTCCGAAAAGCAGCATCGTGAAAAAAGGTGACAAAAATGTTGTCTTCATTGTAAAAGACGGTAAAGCGAAAGAACAAGCAGTTACTGTTGAATTCGAGACTGATAGCGAAGCAAAAGTTTCTGGAGTGAAAAAAGGAGAACAAATTATCTCTAAACCTGAAAAAGACTTAAAAGATGGTATGGAGGTTGTCGTTGAATGATTAACTTAAAAGGCATCACGAAATCTTTTCAAAATGGTGCAGAATCCGTTCAAATATTGCACGGCATTGACGTAACACTGAACCAGGGAGAATTTACTTCTATTATGGGACCATCTGGTTCTGGTAAATCAACATTAATGAACATTATCGGTTGCTTAGATAAACCAACGACAGGTACGTACGAACTAGCTGGTCAAAACATTTCAAACATGTCTGAAACAGAACTTGCACGCGTTCGTAATAAAGAGATTGGATTCGTATTCCAAAACTTCATGTTATTACCGAGACTTACAGCACTTCAAAATGTAGAGCTCCCTCTTATTTACGCTGGAGTTGATAAAAAAGAAAGACGTGAGCGCTCATTAGCCGCTTTAACAAAAGTAGGTTTAGCTGATCGTGCTACTCATCTGCCAAACGAATTATCAGGTGGACAAAAACAGCGTGTCGCAGTTGCACGTGCAATCGTAAATAATCCAAAGTTCATTTTAGCCGATGAACCGACGGGGGCACTTGATACGAAAACGAGTACACAAATTATGGACCTCTTTTACGAATTAAACAAACAAGGCTCAACAATCATTATGATTACCCACGATCGTGAAATTGGGGAAGCTGCAGCACGTCAAATTGTAATTCGTGACGGAAATATCGTCCAAGATTGGAGAGGTTAATTTTGAACACGAGTGAAAATATACGCATGGCCCTTTCCTCTATCTTTGCCCATAAAATGCGTTCCATCTTAACGATGCTAGGAATTATCATCGGTATTAGTGCCATTATTACTATCATTTCAATGGGTGATGGTACGAATGCAAAGTTTAAGGAAGAACTAGGCCAAGGAAAAGATAATGAAATAACCATTTACTACAACAATCCTGACTATGGAACAGATAATGCCAAAATCACACCCGATATGCTAAACCGTCTGCAAACTGTACCAGGCGTTAAAGATGTGTATCCAGACGTAAGTATGAAAGTAAAAGCATCTGCCGGTTCAAAAGATGTAAATCTTGATTTAAAAGGTGGAACAGGCGCCTTTATGACAGATTCGAAAATAAAATTAGTTCACGGTCGTGAATTAAATGACAGTGAATTAAACCAAGCAATCCCTGCTGTTATATTAAATGAAGAAGCTTTCAACAAATTATTTAGTAATGGTTGGGAATCAAATCAATATACAGATATAAAAGGAAAGCCGTATAAAATAGTCGGTGTATACGAAACGAAAAATGACTTTGGAATGCCTATGCCTGAAGGTTATACATCACTTGAAAACGCGCCTGTCATTTCAGGAGTAAATGAATACGACTCTGTAAGATTAACAATGACCTCTCCAACAGAACGTAAAAGTGTAGAAAAACAAGCCGTTTCTGTTTTAAACGAAATGAAAGTTCCTAAATTTGAGCACAAATTCGAAGCACAAGACTTAGGTGAATTTACGAAGCAATTAGACGAATCTATCGGTATGATGAAAATGGTATTCGGTGGTATTGCCGCTATCTCCTTACTTGTTGGTGGTATCGGTGTAATGAACATCATGCTTGTATCTGTAACAGAACGTACACGTGAAATTGGTATTCGTAAAGCACTTGGTGCAACGCGTGGTAAAGTATTAACACAATTCTTAATTGAATCTTGTATTTTAACAGGACTAGGTGGTTTCATCGGATTCATGCTCGGTATCTTCTTCGCTTGGATCGTCTCCATCTTTGCCGGATGGCCACTCGTTGTCTCAAAAGAACTTGGACTTCTTGCAGTAGGTATCTCTATGTTGATTGGTATTATATTCGGTCTACTACCAGCTAACAAAGCTGCCAAACTGGATCCAATTGAATGTTTACGATATGAATAAACAAAAACGTAGGAATTTACACTCCTACGTTTTTTATTTATCGTGCTTTAATGGGCAGTAAGCCCCCCACTGATTAAAGTTTCACTTTATCTATTAAATCGTGTTTCTTCTATTATATATGTTTCACGTTTTACATACCTTTAACTATTTCAAAGTACTAAAGCTACTATAGAATCCTATTATTGCAAAAATAATATGTGAAAGACTAAAATCAAGGCGTAATTTTTTCCATACCTCGACTTATTTTGTAACAATTGTAGCGATATTTCATTAAATTTCACCCCATTTCTATTTCTCCACAACTAAAATAGTTATTTTTACATAACTACTTTCCTGTTTCAATAGAAAAAAACATCGTTTTTGTAATTATTAAGAAATAATTACGTAACACTAAAGAAACAATATTAACCTATTAGAAATTGAAATACTCCCCTTTTTATGTATTAGATGCTCTAACCTCCCCTATAAACTAAAAGAAAGCGCTTTTAGGATATTACTGGAATTATTACAGAATATTAATGACCCGTTACGAAACCTTTGTAATTTTATGTTTTTCGCAAATAAGAAAATAATGGTTGCTATAATGAGGTCAACGAAAACAAATGCAATGGAGGCTATTATGAAAAAATTTATGGGTATAGCAACAGCAGCGGTTTTTGGTCTTGGGATTTTCACAACATCTGCTAAAGCAGAAACAATCGTAACGACTGATGTACTAAATGTACGAGAAAACCCAACTACTGAATCAAAAGTTGTAGGAAAATTATTAGATGGCTATAAAGTTAACGTTTTACATACAGAAAACGGATGGTCAAAAGTGAAATTAAACAGCGGTAAAGAAGCTTTCATTAGCGCTGACTATACAAAAGACACTTACTACGTAACAGCAAACGTATTAAACGTACGTGCTGGTGCAAACACAGACTCAGAAATTCTTGGTAAATTAAAACAAGATGATGTAATTGAAACAACACACCAAGTTGAAAATGATTGGATCCAATTTGAATATAACGGAAAAACAGCTTATGTTCATGTTCCTTATTTAACAGGTAAAGCTCCAGTTAAAGTTCAACCAGCAGTTAAAGTTGAAAAAGCAACGAAAGTTCAAAATACAGCTAAAGCAGTGGAAGCAACTAAAGCTCGTGAAGTAGCTGAAACGCAAGCTAAAGCTAAGGCGGAGGAAGCAACTAAAGCTCGTGAAGTAGCTGAAGCTCAAGCAGCAGCTAAAGCCGAGGAGGCAGCTAAAGCTCGTGAAGCAGCTAAAGCTCAAGCAGAAGCTAAGGCTCAGGCAGCAGCTGAAGCTCAAGCAGAAGCTAAGGCTCAAGAAGCAGCTAAAGCTCGTGAAGCAGCTAAAGCTCAAGAGGCAGCTGAAGCTCAAGCAGCGGCTAAAGCTCAAGAGGCAGCTAAAGCTCGTGAAGCAGCTAAAGCTCGTGAAGCAGCTAAGGCTCAAGAAGCGGCTGAAGCTCGTGAAGCAGCTAAAGCTCAAGAAGCAGCTGAAGCTCGTGAAGCAGCTAAAGCTCAAAAACCTGCTACACAACAACCTGTTGCAAAAGAAACTGAAACAAGTGCACCATCATCTTCTCGTGAACTACGTGTTGTAGCAACAGCTTACACAGCAGATCCACTTGAAAATGGTTATAAAGCAGGCGACCAAGTAAAATCAGCTTTAGGTCACAACTTAACAGCTAATCCAAATATGAAACTTATTGCAGTTGACCCAAGTGTCATTCCATTAGGTTCAAAAGTATGGGTTGAAGGTTACGGAGTAGCAATCGCTGGTGATACTGGTGGAGCTATTAAAGGAAATAAAATCGACGTTTTAATGCCTGATAAAGGTACATCAAGTAACTGGGGACGTAAAACAGTTACAGTTAAAGTATTAAACTAATTACCATAGAAAAAAGAGTCAGTCTCATTGTCGAGGCTGACTCTTTTTTTATGATTCTCACATTCTATCTTTCTCTCCCGTCCAAATTAAATCTATCTCTTTGCATTCTATATACGATAGATTACTATTTCAACAGAAAAAAGAGGATGCCATAGCATCCTCTCCTGCCCTTCCCTATTCCACGCAAGTAAACTGCGTCCAAGCTCCTACATAATCTAGTAAGAATAACTCTTCTTCTGCAATTGTACCGACAATATTTTTACGTTCATCTATCGGCATTTCTTTTAGAATGATTTGTAGTTCACCTTTATACTTACCAAACGAGTTGTTACCAATTACAACTTGGCCTCTTTCCTGTAGTACACTTTCGCGCACTGGGAAGTCATAGTCTTTGTATTTTTTACGTACTTCTGTAGAACGTACCATATATTCTGTTATGTCACCGCGTCTTACATGTAATTCTTGCAGCGTGGCTCTCTTTTCTACTTCAGTCGCTTCATCTACAAAGTGTACCTTTAGCTGTAACATGTAACGATTTAAGTTTCCTAGTTTCTCTAACTCTTCTTCACTCGCATAAGCATTTCCGATAATAACGTCATCAATAAGCCCTGTCGCCCATAAATGTTTCGCTTGTACTTCAATTGGTAAGTTACGATGCTCTTCTAACGTACATAGTCCGTCATTAATATCCCATGGACCGATGTTAGCTGCATGTGACGTAATAAACGCTGCCGTGCGAATACCGTGTTTTTTAAAACGTTCACTACAGCGAATGAAATAATCATACGGAAGACCAGTAAATTTTTGCGGATAAAAGTTATGACAACCAATTAAAGCTGATTTATTCGCCTGATGCGAAAGAATATTTTCTAAGTATGCAATATCATTACTTACGTTCAGTTCAATTTTTAAGCCGTACGGGTTATTTGTCATTTTCGCTTCTGTTAATCCGTCAAAACCTAAATCTAAACGAATACCATCTGCACCTAACTCTGCAAAGAATGACAGATCACTATAGCCAATACCAAGTTGATCAAATACCGCCGGAGCTACATCTAAAATAACTTCCATATTATGATCTTTTGCATGATTAATAATTTCTTTAAATTCAGCTACAATTTCTTCTTTCGGACGATTTACAGATAATAGACATGTGAATATTCTTGAAAAACCGTGGCGTGCCGCTGCCGAAATGTATGCCATATCTTGTTCTTTCGTTGAATGCTCTGGATAAAGTGAAATTCCTAATTTACGCTCCATGCTTTTGCATCTCCTTCACACGTTGTATTAATGCCATGCTCGTAAATCTATATTTTGCAGATAAACATGTTGCACATAAAATCGTTGGTACAATAATTACGTATGGTGATTGTAATCCTAACATTACATAAGCACCCATTGAACAACCGATAAATAAAATTGATACGAGTAGTAAAACTAATAAAGATTTAATTTGTACCCATTTTGAATAATGCGCAATACATTGCCCCGCTACGAATGTAATTAAGATGATAATTGCTCCGAGCATTTTTCTTTCTCCTCTCCTGCTACTTGTTGTTTCTCATACATTTTGAAGAACGGATAGTAAATAACGAATGAGATAACAAAGTTAACAAGTACAAGTACACCAGCCATAATTGTCCAGTCCGTACTAATAACCGCTGCAATTGGTGCTAACATCGTAAATGGCAATTTCGCCATCATCAGTGGAATCATCCCTGAAACAACTGCGAAATATGATACTGTCGTTGTCACTAACGGTGTAATAACGAATGGAATAATTAAGATTGGGTTCATTACAATTGGTGCCCCGAAAATAATCGGTTCGTTAATATTGAATAAGCCTGGCACAAATGATAATCTACCTAACTCTTTTAGGAACTTAGATTTAGAGAACATAAACATAATAACTAAAGCTAACGTTGAGCCTGATCCACCGATCCATACGAACCATTGAATAAATTGCTCTGTAAATAAGTTTGGTAATTGATGTGCATTTCCTGTAGCTGTGAATACTTCCATATTTTCAAGAATTGCTGAATCCCACATCGGACGAATGATTGGTCCTAAAATCGCAGGGCCATGTATACCGAATGACCAGAAGAACACGATTAAGAATACTGTTAATAAACCGCCGAATAAATTATTTCCTACTAATACTGATTTTAGTGGTGCGATTAAATATGTGATTGTTGTATTTACATCAAATTTTAAACCGTAACGAATACCCCAGAATAAAAGAATAACGACTAAAGTTGGAATTAATGCTGCAAACGAATTTGAAACTGCTGGTGGTACACTATCTGGTAATTTAATCGAGATATTATGCTTAATCATAAAATGATAAATTTCTACTGCAATTAAGGCTGTAACAATTGCTCCGAATAAAGATGTTGCACTTAATGTTCCTACTGAAATATATCTACCTGCATCAATAACACCTGGTACAGCTTTCGTAATTTGAATTGGTTCAACTGATGCTAGTAAAAAGGCGAGTACAGATAACAACCCTGCACTTAACTGATTGAGCTGATAAAAGTTGGCGAGTGAAGCTCCTACCCCAAATGCTGCGTATAGCGCCATTAAACCTACTGTAAATCGGAATGGAATATCTAAAATATGACGAAACGGTGCAATCCACTCCATATATGCATCAATTGGTAAATTTAAAAAGATAACGAAAAATGATCCGACAATCGTTAACGGCAATGTAGAAATAACTCCGTTTCGAATTGCTAATAAATGTCGTTGTCCTGCAATCTTTTGCGTTGTTGGCATAATCTTTTGTTCCATAAAACTCATAAAACCATTCATCAATACCCCTCCTCTTTTTCCTTACTATGAAAGAATGAAATAAAGTTATAACATTATAATGTTTATATTTAAAAAAATATAATTATGCTAAAACTAATTGTTCTGCTTGTTTCAATACTTTCAAACCGTCACACATGCCATAATCTCGTTGCTCTATAATTGCAACCGGTATATCGTATGACTTCGCAAGAAACTGTACCGCTGGAAACAAATACTTCACCTGTGGTCCGATTAAAACAACATCAGCATTTTTTATCTCCAGTTTCACAAGTTCTGAATCAACTGCTTTAATTTTATAATTCTTCCCTTGTTTCATTGCCTCTTCTTGCATTTTTCTTACAACCATACTCGTTGACATGCCTGCTGCGCAACATAATAAAATGTACATTTTATACTGTCACTTTCTCTTCTATTCGTTTATGAAGAGTGATAAATTCTTCAGCAAGTTCTTTCACTGTAATTGCATTCATTAAATGATCTTGTGCATGCACTAACAGTAAACTGATTTCTGCATGATTTCCTCTTGCTTCTTCTTGAATTAAGTCTGTTTGAATACGATGAGCTGCTGAAATTTCTTCACTAGCAAGTGTCATCTTTTTACTCGCATTCTCAAAATCTCCTTGTCTTGCAAAAGCAATTGCTTCAAGTGACGCGCTTCTCGCGTTGCCACCATGTAAAATTAACGCAAATGGAGTTTGCATATCAGTCATTTTAAATTCCCCCAAGCTATCTTTTTTCTATATGGTTATCTTATTATGAAAACGCATACAATTAAACATAAAAAACTTCCGTTGTGTAACGGAAGTTTTTATATACTTCTCTTATAACGATAATAATATCTCTTGAAAATCTTCAACCACTTCAGCCTGAGCTAATTTCTCTATCGTATTTTGATTAGACATCATATCATATAAAAAATCATAAAGCTTTTGTAAATCTTCATTATTATTGCGCTTTACACTAAATAAAATAATAACTTGTACTTTCTTATCTCCCCAGTCAACCGCTTTATTAAGTGTACAAAACATCAAAAATGTTTTCTCACTTAATAACTGCATCGGATGTGGAATCGCAACTAAATTCCCGACCGCTGTAGGAGATGTACTCTCTCTTTCCATAACAGATTCATAAAAGTTTTCTGGTACATAGTTTTTCTCAGCAGCTTTCTCACATAAAAATCGAATAACCTCTTCCTTCGTAGAAGCGCTATGATTTAAGAAAATCAAATCTTCCTTCATATATTGCTGCACACTAGTATTCACATTCGTAAATAACTGCTGACCGATTGACTTAATCTCTTTATCATCAAATATTGAGTTTACTTTTATAACAGGTACAGGCAAACCACTTGGTATATGAATCGTACTAATAATACAATCTATCTTTTCTTTATAAAGATCTTCTACTTTCAATTGATAATAGCCTGTAATCCCTACAATCTCTAATTTATCTCGGAACTGTGATAGAATTTTATATTTCAATAGCTGGGCGCTTCCTTGACCAGTCGCACAAACTAATAAACATCTTTTCTTTTGATTCTGTTCTTGTAAACGACTCATCGCTCCGCCAAAGTGAATCGCAATATAACCAATTTCACTTTCCGGAATCGATTCTCCCGTATATTCACCAATTATATCTCCAACGAGAACCGCAATTTCAAAAGCATACGGATAATTCTTTTTCACTTCTGCCAATAGAGGATTTCTCGTATTTAACTTATACTTCAAACGGTTTAATAATGTTTTTAAATGAACACCAAATCCAAATAATAATTCTTCATCATAATAAAAAATAAGATTCCGTTCTTCCGCTACTTTAAAGAGAATATGTTGCATAAATGCATATAGATCTTTCCCTAATAATTCTTCCACATTTTCATAACGATCTTTCGCTGTAACAGCAGTACTTAATAAATGCATCGTTACATATAAAACTTCTTCTTCGGGAAATGAAAGATGCAACGCTTTCTCTAAATCCCCTAAAATCTCTTTCGCAATTGTATATTCTTTCTTTATGATAAGTTCAGCTTGCTCTACATTTAGTCCTTTCATATAATGTTGATCTTCACAACGCTTTAATGCAATTGCAATATGAATGACTAAATTATCAATTTCTATATCAGATAAATATATCGTTCCTCCTTCAATATACTTTAATATAATTGAACGAATGAGTGATATATGAGGTAGCGATAAATATGTCTCCGTCTGCTCAAATTGCTCATGAAATGGAGTATGGTCATAACGTGGTAAACCATATTGTGATAAACAAGAACGAATTTGAAACTCCTCTCCCACAATACGTATACCATAATACGGTCTCTTTTCAATTTGTAATTTATAGCGACCACATATATCTGTAACATCTTTCATAATTAAATTTACAGTCGATTTACTTACATAAATCTCCTCTGCTAACTGTGAAAGCTTCACATACCCATCTGTCGTTAAAATACGTTGCAGAATGTACGCTATCCTTTCTTCATAAGAAGTTGGGATCTTTTCCGTCTGTTTTTGAAATAGATTCACGCAAAATTCTTCAAACTTCTTCGTTTGTATAATTTCTAGTTCGTATCCAGTCCCTCTTTGCGATTCAATTTTCGCTCCGTTTTCTTCCAATATATCATTCAATAACTTTATATCTTTTTGAATCGTCTTCGTTGATACATGTAAACGGCTCGCTAAAAAAGCTCGATTTAACATCGATTTCTCTTCTAAAAACTCCTCTAAAATAGAAACTAATCGCTGATGCACTTTTGTCATAGCTCTTCCTCTCGCACTTAGATAAAAAGGAAAAAACTGCTGAGGTCAGTAGTTTTTTCCTTTTTCATTTTATCTATTTCTTTAATGTAAATCCGAATTTATCCCATGCTTGTAAATAATCTAATAAGAAAATTTCTTCTTCCACAATTCGGCCAACTACATTTGTTTTTCCTGTGTTCACCATATCTTTTAAAGCAATTTGCAATTCACCTTTATATTGACCGTACTGTTCATTATCAATTAAAAGATCCCCGCGCTTAATTTCGCGTGTATTATGCGGTTTGAACTCTTCTTTCTTATATTTCACACGACTTTGTGTCGAACGAATCATATATTCAGATACATCTCCGCGATAAAAATGCGGTTCCTCTAATACAATAATTTTTTCTAATTCTGTTGTCGTATCATATAACTCTATATCAAAAGTTTGTTTTTCTTTATTTAATGCACCTAGTGCCTCTAATTCTTTTTCTGATGCATACGCATTCGCAATAATGACATCATCAATTAATTCTGTCGCAAATAAATGCTTCGCCTGTGTTGTCATCGGTAATTCACGATGCTGCTCTAACGTACATAATCCTTCTGTTACTGGCCAAGGCCCATATGTTGCATCAAATGATGAAATAAAAGCAGCCGTTCTCATACCGTAATCTTTAAATTGTTTCGAGCATGTAACAAAATGATCATATGATAATCCTGAATAACGATGCGGATAAAAATTATGGCAACCAATTAAATTTTCACGATTTGGTCTATGGCTCATAATGTTATCAACATATTTCGTACCGTTACTCATATTAATTTCAATTTTTAAGCCGTATGGATTGTAAGTCATAATCGATTCTTCTAAACCAGAGAATCCAACATCTAAACGAATACCGTACGCTCCTAACTCATGGAAGAACGATAAATCATTATATGAAATACCTAATTGTGTAAAGACAGACGGACTAATATCAACTAATACTTGGAACCCTAATGCATTTGCATGCGAGATCGTTTCTTTAAACTCTTCTATAATTTTCTCTTTCTCTCCATCTACAGACAATAAGCATGTGAATACACGTGTAAATCCGTATTTACTTGCTAATGTTAAATATTCCTTATCTTTCTCTACCGTTGAATGTTCTGGATAAATAGAAATACCTAATCGTCTCATATGTACACGCCTCTTTCTTCATTGTTTTGTAAACCTTTTCAAATATATGTAGTGAAAAAGTATATATCCCCTTCTCATTCACTACGTTTTGAATCCGCTTTCTTTAAAGAAAAAACAATTTCTATCATTCATAACAACTACAAGTCTATACATCTATACTTTACAACTTTTTTTCATAGTTGTGTAGCTTTTACACAAATTTGTCAGTTTTTTCACCGCAAAAATTGTTATACGTTTTCAAGGCACCTTCCTTGACTGTTACATTGACCAATACATATACTCGAAAGAACAGAGAAATTTTATATAGGGGATGAATATATGGGAGAGGCAATACTCGTAAAACGAGAACCGTTATGGACGAAAGAGTTTGTTGCTTTAATTCTAGCAAACTTATGTATGTTTTTAGGGTTTCAAATGTTAATTCCTACTTTACCTGTTTATGTGAAAGAAATTGGCGGCACAAGTTCTAATATCGGATTTGTTGTCGGTATGTTTACCGTAGCAGCACTTTTTGTTAGACCACTAACGGGAAACGCCTTGCAAAAATTCAACAAAAAAATCATTTTAATGATCGGTACTGCTATTTGTTTACTCGCTATGGGTAGTTATCTTTTCACTTCAACCGTCTTCCTATTACTTGCCGTTCGAATTTTACACGGAGCTGGTTTTGGTATTACAACGACTACATACGGAACTGTCGTTTCAGATTTAATTCCACAAGCTAGACGCGGTGAAGGCATGGGATATTTCGGTCTTTCTGGAACAATTGCAATGGCGCTTGGTCCGCTTATTGGACTTTGGCTTATGCAAACATATAACTTCACAATTCTTTTTTTATGTGCACTTTCCTGTACAGTAGTTTCATTAATATTAACGAAACTACTTCAAATCAAAAAATCGCCGCAACCACCAAAGCAAACATCTGGTACCTTCCTCGATGGATTTATCGAGCGCAAAGCTTTACTTCCTTCATTATTAATATTATGTATTACATTAATGTACGGAGGAATCGGGAGCTTTATTACATTATTCGCTACCGAAGTCGGAATTGCTGATATTAGCCTCTTCTTCTTATTTAATGCACTGGCAATCGCTGTCACTCGTCCGTTTTCTGGAAAGTTATACGATGCGAAAGGTCATACATTCGTTATCATTCCAGGAGTTATTATTACGTTTGTAGGTATTATTTTATTGTCGTATACAACTACCATTCCGAGTTTAATTATTGCAGCAGCATGCTACGGAAGTGGTTTTGGAGCGATCCAACCTGCACTGCAAGCATGGATGATTGACCGAGTAGCACCGCACCGACGAGGCGTCGCAACCGCTACATTCTTCTCCGCATTCGACCTTGGAATTGGTGCTGGCGCAATTATATTTGGATTCATTGCACATTTTACAAACTACGCAACTGTATATCGCTATTCCTCTCTACTCCTTATTGCTTTCCTGTTCATTTACATCACAAGTGTAAGGAAACAAAAGCATGGAGATAAAAACAGAGAAAAAGCTGCTGGATAATTTTCAGTGGCTTTTTTTATCGTATTTTTGATGTTATAAAACTACATGCATTTCCCTACATATTTTTTTACCTTTCATCAAAAAATATACGATGAACTCGCAGACGCTTTCCTGGATATTCAACTGAAAAACACTATTCTAAAGAGTGTGATTTCTTTACAAAATTAAGATTTATATAAGCTGAAAACCAATAAAATACAGTTATTTCTTTAAGTAATTGTAAACTTTTCTTCACTTTGTAAATTTAGTGTAAATTTTACTGACAAACCGTTTACAGTGTCTCAAGGTTTAGTTAATAATGACAGCGTACATGAAATTTAAGGAGTGGAATGCGTGGAATATAATGTTCAAGAAATGATCTTCCAGTTCATTGGTGGATTAGGTATTTTCTTATTTGGGATTAAATACATGGGCGATGGACTGCAACAAGCAGCTGGAGATCGTCTTCGCGATATTTTAGATCGCTTTACAACAAACCCACTTATGGGTGTACTAGCAGGTATGCTAGTTACTGTATTAATTCAATCAAGTTCAGGAACAACAGCTTTAACAGTCGGACTTGTAAGTGCCGGATTTATGACATTAAGACAAGCAATCGGCGTTATTATGGGTGCGAACATCGGAACGACAGTTACTGCTTTTATTATCGGAATTAAAATCGGAGAATACGCTCTCCCAGTTATGGCAGTTGGAGCGATTTTATTATTCTTCTTTAAAAATAAAAAAGTACATTCTGTAGGTCAAGTTGTATTCGGTTTTGGTATGTTATTCTTCGGTTTAGAATTAATGAGCGCAGGTATGAAACCACTTCGTTCTTTAGAATCATTCCAAGAGTTAATGATTAGCATGAGTGACAATCCAATTTTAGGTATCATTGTCGGTACAGTCTTCACTTTAATTGTACAAAGCTCAAGCGCAACTATCGGTATTTTACAAGAACTATTCGGTCAAGGTGCTATTGATTTACAAGCTTCTCTTCCTGTATTGTTCGGTGATAACATCGGTACAACAATTACAGCTGTATTAGCAGCAATTGGTACTTCAATTGCCGCAAGACGTGCAGCATTAGTTCACGTTATCTTTAATATTATCGGTACCATTATCTTTACAATTTTATTAGTGCCATTTACAAGTTTAATTCAATATTTCCAAACGTCATTAAACTTAAATCCAGAAATGACAATTGCATTCGCACATGGAACATTTAACGTAACGAATACAATTATTCAGTTCCCATTCATCGCTGTATTAGCATGGATTGTAACAAAAATCATTCGTGGTGAAGATTCATCTATTAACTTCAAACCGCAACATTTAAATCCAATCTTTATTGAGCAATCTCCAGCTATCGCTTTAACTGAAGCTCAAAAAGAGATTGTGCGTATGGCTAAATTTTCATTACACGGATTAAAAGAAGCGAATCAATATTTAAATACACAAGATAAAAAGCACGAAAACATGGCTACTCAATTAGAAGGAGCTATTAACAATTTAGATAAAAAAATTACCGAGTATTTAGTTTTACTATCAGAAAAGCCGCTCTCACCTTCTGATTCTGAAAAACATTCCGTTTTAGCTGGTGTTGTTGGAGATATTGAACGTGTCGGTGATCATGTAGAAAACCTAGTAGAACTTGTAGATTTCCAAATTTCAAACCGTGTTTCACTATCAGATGAAGCACTAGCTGAACTAAATGAAATGCTTGAATTGACGATTTCAACATTACAAGACGCAGTTGAAGCTTTAACAAACTTCGATACTGAACTAGCACAAACGGTTATTGCAAAAGAACGTAAAATCGACCAAATGGAACGTGTTCTCCGTAAACGTCACGTATTACGTCTGAACGAACGTAGCTGTTCAGGTGATGCAAGTATCATCTTCGTTGATATGGTAAGTAACTTAGAGCGTATCGGTGATCACGCTGTAAATATTGCTGATGGTGTTTTAGGTGAACAAGGTAAAGTCAATTTAAAACAATCATTATAATAGAAAAGAGACGCTAATATAAGCGTCTCTTTTCTTATTTCATATTTACAACAGTTCTTCCCTTTAACTTTCCATGCAATATAAGTGTAAACTTCTCCTCTAATTCTTCTAATGTACATTCTTCTGTATAAGTTTGTAACTCTTCATTTCTCCATTCATTTGCTAAGAGCGTCCACACATCACTTCTCACATCTACTGGGCATTGCACAGAATCTATCCCTAAAAGGCTTATGCCTCGCAAAATAAACGGATATACTGTTGTTTGTAATTCCTGGCCTGCCACATTACCGCATGTCGTTACACAACCACCATACTTCACTGTTTTTAAAGCTGTTTCTAACATATTTCCACCTACAGTATCGATAACTCCGGTGTATATCCCTTTTAACATCGGTCTTCCTGATTCATCATTCAATTCCGCGCGATGAATCACTTTTTTCGCTCCTAGACGTAGTAGCATCTGTTCCTCTTCCATTTTCCCTGTCGCTCCTACTACGTTAAATCCTAACTTACTTAAAATACTTACAGCCACACTCCCTACGCCGCCTGTAGCACCCGTTACTAAAACATCTCCCATACTAGGGGTTATACCTGCTCTCATAAGCTTATATACTGATAAAGCCGCTGTAAAACCTGCTGTCCCATACATCATACTTTCCTTTAATGACATTCCCTCTGGTAAAGGGACAATCCAAGATGCCGGCACGCGAATATATTCTCCGAAACCACCAGAAGTATTCATCCCTAAGTCATATCCCGTTACAATGACTTGATCTCCTATCTTAATAGTAGCATCTTCACTACTCACAACTTCCCCTGCTGCATCAATGCCTGGCGTATGAGGATATGTTCTCGTAACACCTTTATTACCAGTAGCTGAGAGCGCATCTTTATAATTTAATGAAGAATAATGAACCTGTATTAATACGTCCCCCTCAGGTAAACTACTTACTTCTCTCTCGACAACGTTTCTTACAAACTGCTTATTTTCTGTTTCGTTCACAACGATTGCTCGGAATGATGTATGATTCATTATGTCCTCTCCTTTATCCGTCAAATTCTTCTTTATTATATAGAAGAAACAAGTAAACCTAATCATTTCTTCTTGGCTATATTTCAACAAATCTTACTTCTCTATTACTTTCTCATAATACATATTTTCATTTCTACTAAAAAACCTTATACTTATTCTACATCTGAAAAATAAAATATATAAAATCTGACTTTTTATAAATAAATTGAATTTTTACGAAATGTAAATGATTTGTAATGTTTTTTTTCGCTAAATTTCATTATAATAAGTGGATATGAGTGTCGTATTTCAATCCAAATGAAGGAGTACAGGAAATGGAGCAAAACCCATCTTTGCAAGAAAATACACGCAGTAAACCGAAAAAAAGTAAGAAAAAAATAAAAATTATTATAAGCGTTATACTATTCTTTTTAATAGTAGGTGGCGGTTATACTTGGTTTTTAGTAAATAAAGCATCTTCTGCTGTTCGAAATGCCGCACATGATTTAGCGCGCGGTGATAAATCTGATTTACGTGATAAAGCTGTAAAACCTATTACAAACAATGTCTCTGTCTTAGTAATGGGTGTTGATGAAAGCGATGTCCGAGGAAAAGAATATGGTGAAGCTATTAGAACAGATGCGCTGTTGCTTGCAACGTTTAATAAAGATAGCAAAACTGTAAAACTATTAAGTATTCCACGAGATACATATACTTATATTCCTGTGGAAAAGAAAAAAGATAAAATTACACACGCTCATGCATACGGTTCTACTAAAAATGGAAAAGATGGTGGACCACAAGCAAGTATTGACGCAGTTGAAAAATTACTAAATGTTCCTGTTGATTACTTTGTAAAGTTTAACTTCAAATCATTTATGAAAATTGTCGATGATTTAGGTGGTATTGAAGTCGATGTACCAGTTGAATTTACTGAACAAGATAGTAATGATAATGCTGATGCGATTCACCTGAAGAAAGGTGTTCAAAAGCTAAATAGTGAAGAAGCTCTTGCTCTTGCTAGAACGCGCCACATCGATAGTGATGCAATGCGTGGACAGCGTCAACAGCTCGTTATTGAAGCAATTTTACACAAACTAACAAGTGTTGGCTCTGTAACAAAAGTTGGTAACATCATTGATGATATTAACGGGCAATTCGTTACAAACTTAACATTTGATGATATGCTTTCATTCTATAAGTACGGATCGGATTCAGAAATCGAGAAATTACAAATTCAAGGTGACGACTGCTATATGGAAAAAGGTGACGATACATGTCGCAAATCCGCTGGTGGCGGCCGAACGTATTACTACAATCCAGATAAAAAAGAATTAGCAAAAGTTACAAACGATCTTCGTGCTCATCTTGGATTACCTGCATATACAAAAACAGACTCTGATTCGAAGAAAACAAATACAGAGAAAACAAAAGAATCTAAATCTGAAAATTCAAGTGAACGCGAATCAAGTAACAATGAATCTAAAAATAAGAATAAAAATAGCAGTGAAGACACAGAAACATCGTCTAATGACAATGAATAAAAAAGAAGCAGTTCTCTATGGAGGTAGAGTACTGCTTCTTTTTATTGCTTCACAATTAAAAATCAGAACTTTCTAACTATCTTTTTTAATATTTTTAAATTATAATAAATAGTAGCAATCTATTCCAATTATCAGGGGGCTCATACATATGAAAGCTGCAGTAAAACATAACATCTCAGATTTTAAAGACTACTTAAAGTCAAACGATATATTTATGGAAGAAAATATAGATGAAAATGATGGTTCTGTTCATTTTTCAGTAGGATTAGAAACAGAAGCTGGTGCAAAAATTCAACTTATCGCCGCTTTCCAAAACGAACATCCTACTGTAGATATATACTGCTTCAATGTTGCTCACGTACCGGATGCAACAGCAACAAATGACATTTTGCACGTTATCAATGAATTAAACACATCTTACCGATTTGCAAAATTCACATTAAACAAGCAAAATGCAATTGATATTTCAACATCTCTTGCATTCTCAGAACCAAACTTTAATCCAGCACTTGTATTTGAACATACGAGAATGCTATATAAATTAGCAAATGACGAATATAAAAATTTAATGAAAGTTATTTGGGCATAAATAAAAGGATGGGCTGCAAGCAGCACCATCCTTTTATTTCGATACCATATCAATCCACATCTTAATAGCTGTACCTACAATCAAAATCGATAACATATATTGCAGTGCTTTTTGATTGATCTTTTTCCCAACTCGCGCTCCAAGCGGCGCAGCAAAGATACTTGCAATCGCAATAATAAGAGCTGGAATTACAACTACTTGCCCAGTTATTACTTTTCCAGTCGTAATCCCTACTGAGGAAATAAACGTAATAGCGATAGATGTTGCTATTGTTGTACGTATCGGCAATTTTAAAATAACTAGCATAATCGGAACTAAAAGGAACGAACCTCCAGCACCTATAATACCTGATGCGCCTCCTACAATAAATGCTAACAAACTTGCTAACCATTTATTATATTTCACTTCATCACCATTATTTCGTTTCGGTACGAACATCATAATAGCAGCTATTGTTGCTAACGCTGCATAAACAACATTGACCGTATGTTCCGCTAATACGTTAGCACCAAAACTCCCTATGAAACTTCCTATTAATATACTAGCCCCCATATATACAACTAGCGTTTTATCCATATCATTACTTTTCCGATAGGCCCATGCCCCTGCAAAAGTTGCAAAGAATACTTGCACCGCTGTAATACCACTCACTTCATGTGATGTATAGCCAGTAAATCCTAGCAATACCGGAATGTATAAGATCATCGGATAATTAATGATTGCACCGCCAATTCCAACCATTCCTGATATAAACGATCCTATAAATCCAATTATAAAAAGTAATACGACTAAGCTCATCTTACATCCCCTCCCTTCTAGAAAGAAGATGAATTAAATGAATAAGTTTACATTCCCATCCGAAGCATCTGCTAAATAAGCTCCTACTCCTGCAAACTCTACCCCTTCCATAATCTCTTCCTCTTTTAACCCTAATAAATCTACTGTCATTTGACAAGCGACAAGTTTAATCCCTTGTTCTTTGGCCAAATCGATTAAATCTGGTAAAGGCATCGCATTATGTTTTTTCATAATACCTTTAATCATCTTTGGTCCCATACCGGCAAAATTCATTTTCGATAATCCCATCTTGTCAGCACCACGCGGCATCATCTTTCCAAATACTTTTTCGATGAAAGTTTTCTTTACCTTCACATGCTCATCTTTCCTTAAAGCATTTAATCCCCAAAAAGTATGAAAAATAGTTACCTCTTGATCATACGCCGCTGCACCATTTGCAATAATATAAGCAGCCATTGCTTTATCATAATCTCCGCTAAATAAAACGATTGTTGTTTTCTTCTGTTGTTCCATATTGTTCTCCCTCCGATTACCTACAGGGGTATTTTTCCGTTTATAAAAAGTCTCAAATCATTTATCTCTGTACTATACGACTTTACCTTCCCATGCTAACATACCACCTACCATATTAATTGCTTGAAAACCGTAGCTCTCTAAAAATTGAACTGCTCGTGCACTTCTTCCGCCAGAACGACAAACGATAATATACTCTTTCTTTTTATCCAACTCATGCATACGAAACTCCAATAGTCCTAGTGGAATATTACACGCTTCTGGAATTTTCCCTTCGGCTACTTCTTCTACTTCACGTACGTCCACGATATTTACTTCTTCTTTACGTAACAATTTTTCTCCCAATTCTTTTACTGTCATTTCTTTCATTTTAAATTTCCTCCTCACAAACCATTCATACCGCCTGAAACATTGATAACGTGCTGAAATCCTACTTTCTTTAATACCTTTGCTGCTTGCTTACTTCTCATCCCGCTCTGACAAATAACAATTACTTCCTTATTTTTATCTAACTGATTTGCTTTACTCGCTAACTCATTTAACGGGATATTTTGAAACCCTTTCATATGATTCCCTCTATACTCACCTACTGTACGGACATCGATAAATTGTTTATTCTTTTGCCCCATCATACGTTTTAAATCTTTCCCTGAAATATTTTTTATTCCTCTAACTGGTAAGAAGCGAGAAATAATAAACCACGATACAAGTACAATTAAGATTACATTCAATATTGTCTTTACATCCATAAAACTACTTAAACTCCTTCTGTGCTTTTTTCCCGTCCAAATATATACTATAGCTTTGAATATGGAACCCTTTCTTTCTAAAAAAACGAACACTTAAATTCCGATCCACTTTATTATGAACAATAAGATGCAAAGGCTTATTTGGTATTTCATGATAATACCGTTTTAAATACGCATACGGTATACACATAATTCTAGAAGTGTTATCACTGTGACTCTCTGTATAATTACGTACATCTACAACAACACTTTCCATTTCCCTTACTTGTTCTAACGAAATATATACAACATTTAAAACCGGAATGTAACGTTTTACTAAACTTCCTAGCATCAATACTATTAGAGATATAACTATATAAGACATATATGATTATCCTCTTTACTTTCAATAATAAGCAGAGGATGTAATCTTCCACTTATTATTGAAATGCTATGCTTTCTTGATCCAGAACTTTAATTCACCAGATTCTTCCGTGTGTTTTACCACCTCATGACCGCCTTTTTGTGACCATGCTGGAATATCTTTAATTGCACCTTTATCTGTTAAGTGTACTTCTAACACTTCTCCTGATTGTAATGCTTCCATTGCCTTCTTTGTTTTTACAATTGGCATTGGACATGCTAATCCTTTTACATCTAATACTTCTTTCACTTTCATCTTGTATACCTCCTATTTTTATTTCATTTGAAGCCGAATTAATTATGAACAGCACAACGGTTTGGACCAATTTCCATTTCACGCTCTTCTTCTTGACTTGGATTTAATCGCCCCATATTTGTTTGACGAATTTCTTGATATGCATTCGGTTGAGGTGGTAAATTCTCTGTTACAACTTTACGAAACTCTCCCTCATCCTCAATATTTAATCCTGCATTATACGCAAACAAATCTTTTAATTTAGCACTAACAATACCACTCTCGTCCATTTCACTTATTTTTGAATAATGAGCCGGTAACACAACTAAGTTTTGAGATAGTTCTTTATATCGGCTATACAAAGTAGTACGTAAATCACTTACCCAATCTTCAGCTTTCCCAGCAAGGTCTGGACGCCCAATTGAATCTACAAATAAAATATCGCCTGATAATAAATAGGAATCATCTACAATAAATGACGTACTTCCAATCGTATGCCCCGGTGAGTATAATGCGTCAATTTCAATTTTAGTACCCCCCACCGTAATGACAGATCCTTCAACAAGCGGTTTATATGAGAACACAACTTCCTCTGCATCTTTTGGCGGCAACCAATACGTACCACCTACTTTTTCCGCTAACTTACGTCCGCCAGAAATATGGTCTGCATGTAAATGTGTATCCATTACATTCGTAATCGTAACGCCATGCTCTTTCGCAAACTCTTCGTACGCTTCAACTGTTCTTACTGCATCAATAACTGCTACTTCACCGTTTGAAATAACCATATATGATAAGCAACCTTTTCCAAGACGGTTAAACTGATACATACTTCCGCCATCTTTTAAATCTCCCACTTTTATAGGCTTTACATATTCACTCCAAGCCTTCATACCACCAGATTAATAATAAATATTTTCTAATCCAGCCTCTGTTAATTGCTCTGCCACAAATATAGAAGACCCTTCTTTTGCACATACTACTAAAACATCTTTATCTTTAGGTAGTTCACTGACAATATGATCTACACCCTCTAATAAATCAAAGTACGGCACATTCATTGAAGTAACTTCTTTTCCTTCAATTTTCCAACCTTCATATTCCGCCTCATTACGAACATCTAAAATAAACAACTCTCCGAATAAAACTTTCTCTGCAACATCTTTTGCTTGTAATGCTTTAATATTCATCTAATTACCCCCATAGGTATATTTTCGTTTAAAATATTTTATTTTTCCACATTCCCTTTCCACTCTAACATGCCTGGAATGACATTTTTCACATTTGCATAACCTTTCTCTTTCAACATGTGACAAGCTACATCACTACGGTTACCAGTTCGGTAAACAACATAAATTTGCTTCGTCTGATCTAACGCTGCACTGTCTAATTCGCCTAACGGCATGGAAACAGCCGATGGAATATGACCAAAAGCGAATTCCGCCGCTTCACGAACATCTACTACAATACACTCTTCACCACTTAATAATATCTCTTCCAATTCCGAATTCGTAATTGTATGAGGATATTTCACTATTTCATTCATTTCATGCTCATTTGCTTTTCTAACGTAATGCATCAATACATCACTTTCTTGTTTCGTACCGATATATTGATGACCTACTTTACTCGCCCAACTTTGTATATCTACAGTAGACCCTTTATCTGTTGCCTGAACCTCAATCACTTGCCCTGACGTCAATCCTTCCATCGCCTTCTTCGTCTTTACAATTGGCATCGGACAAGCCAAACCTTTACAATCTAGATTCATATCTACTTTTATACTCATAGTCGATTCCTCCATAATTTATATACATATACCTGTAGGGGTATATTAAAATGTTTTTGAAAATCTGTCAACAATTATGTCTGACAGATTATCGGCTTTTTACAAGTAATTGAACAGCTTCTTTAATTAACTCTTCATTTGAACCATTACCGCTTTCAAACTGCTCACGCAAACATTGCTCTAAATTTGTCCCAACAACAAGTCCAATTGTACGATCTAGTGCAGAACGAGATGCCGTTAACTGTGTAATAACCTCTCGACAATCTTTTCCTTCTTCCATCATACGAAGTACACCACGAACTTGCCCTTCAATACGTTTCAATCTATTTTTCATATCTTGATTATATTCCATTCTATAATCACCTCATTACCATTATGTCACTATTTATAGCTTATGACAATATATCATACCCTATATGGTATTTTGCAAACCCCTATTTTTAATATTTATCTTATATGTTCACAAAACAAGAAATGAAACCTTACTATATAGGCTTTCATCTTCCACTAAATTTTGAAGTGGAAGATGAAAAAATATTAATATACAACACGTTCTGGTACTACTGTTCCGTATAATTTAAAGCCACCATCTACGTTCTTTACCTTATATCCTTTTTCCATTAACATGCGCGCTGCAACATACCCTCTCATACCAAGTTGACAAGTAATATATATTTCTTTATCTACCGGCACTTCATCCAAACGATCACGTAACTCATCTAACGGAATATTAATAGAACTTTTAATCATTCCTTGCTTGAGTTCATTCGGCTCTCGAACATCAATAAGATATCCACCATTTTCAACAATACGATCTATTTCATGCCATTGTACTGTGTCCACGAAACCATCTACTATATTACTTGCTGCATACCCCACCATGTTTACTGGGTCTTTTGCAGAAGAATATGGCGGGGCATATGATAATTCTAAATCCGGCAAATCGATTACAGTTAAGTTTACCTTCATTGCCGTTGCGATAACATCAATACGTTTATCTACACCGTCACGCCCTAACGCCTGTGCCCCATACATTTTTCCGCTTTCTTTATTAAAAATTAATTTTATTAGCACTGGCGTAGCATTCGGATAATATCCCGCATGCGAATTCGCCTGTACATGTACTACCTCATAGGGTATATTTAATCGTTTTAATATTTTCTCATTTACGCCCGTCGCAGCAACTGTTAAATCAAAAACTTTAGCTACAGAAGTTCCCATCGTACCTTTATATAAAGAATCTGTATGGCCATGAATAATATCTGCTAACATGCGACCTTGACGATTAGCTGGCCACGCTAAAGGAATCATTGTCTCTGTTTCTGTAACAAAATCTTTGACTTCAATCACATCACCAATTGCATATATGTGCGGGTCCGACGTTTGAAAACTCTCATCTACCTTTATCGTTCCTCTAACTCCTAGTGCTAACCCTGCATCCTTCGCTAAACTACTCTCTGGTTGCACCCCAATTGCTAAAATAATCATATCTGTCTTTATGATTGAACCACTTTTTAAACGTACAACAGTCCCGTGCTCTTCTAATGCATCTACACCATCTTCTAAAACAAGCTCAACATTGTGCTTTTTCATATGCTCATGCACATATGCTGCCATTTCATAATCAATTGGTGGCATTACTTGATTTGCCATCTCTACAAGAGTAACATCAATTCCTCGTTCTCTTAAGTTTTCAACCATTTCAACTCCAATAAATCCACCACCAACAACCGTCGCATGACGTGGTTTCTTCTCATCAATATACGCTTTAATACGATCTGTATCAGGTACATTTCGTAACGTAAACATCGCCTTCGCTTCTTCAATACCTGGAATAGGTGGAACGATTGGTTTTGCCCCTGGTGAAAGAATTAAAATATCATATTCCTCGTTATATGTTTCATTTGTAGTTACATTTTTTATCGTAATTGTTTTCTCTTCTTTATTAATCTTTACTACTTCACTCAATACACGTATATCTAAATTAAAACGCTTTGACATCCTTTCAACAGTTTGTACTAATAACTTTTGTCTTTCTGTAATAACACCACCAATGTAGTATGGTAAGCCACAATTTGCAAATGAAATATACTCACCACGCTCCACCATAATAATTTCATCTTCTTCACTTAAACGACGAAGCCTTGCAGCTACTGATGCCCCGCCTGCCACTCCACCTACTACAACAATTTTTCTAGACATATTTCAAACCTCCATCTTATTTATTTTCTCAATGTATCAAAAATATAAAACGAATACCCATATGGGTATATAATATAGTGTGCAAAAAGCATTTTCAATATATATGTCTTTTGTTCACAAATTCGAAACAAAAAAGAACTTAGATATTTCCAAGTTCCTTTTCGTATAGTTCTATAACTTTCTGTACGATTACATCTGCTGTATTTTCCTCCGGTGGCATCAATAA
The DNA here is from genome assembly GCF_038971285.1 of Bacillus paramycoides. Taxonomy (NCBI): domain Bacteria; kingdom Bacillati; phylum Bacillota; class Bacilli; order Caryophanales; family Bacillaceae; genus Bacillus; species Bacillus paramycoides. Next base: position 786,508 of record NZ_CP152427.1, on the reverse strand, counting down.
ATTCGTAACAGGCCCATATACAACAGGGTTTAATTCCACTTCATACCCACCATATGCATGCTCTTCCTTTGTCGGTAAATAACCAATATATCCATTCGTATATCCACCCAAAAAAGCTATTTCATTTTGAAGACGTTCTTTCATTTCTAAAGCAGTTTCTGAAAAAGGTTCCATCGGTATACCCAAAAACATACCATCATTAACTTGAAACAGTTGAACTTCTAAATCAATACGTAACTGCCGAATACCTTGCTTATATTTCTCTAAAACGATAGTAAGCCATTCCATCCGTATTCACACCCCACTGCTTCTCCGCTAATTGAGCCATGCTTCGTATCTCATTTATTTCAGGAATATCTTTCAACTTCATTTGCATCGTACTCGAAATTGTTCTTACATTTACAATTGGGCTATATGTAACTGTTGGCAACATCGTTAACACATGCCCACTAAGCGTATAAGCCATTTGTTTTAAAGCTTCCCTTGAACCGCGATACTTTGCATTTACATTACCAGTAGCACCTTGCACAATAATAACAGGACAGTTTACGATTTTCTCAAGAATCTCTCTCGTCATTCCAGGATAATCTGCTGATAATACATCACTATCACCTTTTAAAACATTCGGATGGGCCGTACAAAATACTACAATCCCAGATAACTCTTTCGTTTCGGCATCTCTTATTGCTAACATCCCAATTCGTTTATCTACAACACCCTCTATATTTGTTCCCATCTTCGCTCTTCCATCAGATGTTCGCTCTCTTCGGTTGACCCCAATATCACCTGTCGTAATACCCCAGCCAACTTCACATCGCTTCAAGTTGTTATTCGCAGTAACAGCACCTTGCACCACATTATTTACTAAAATTGTTTTATACGACCTTACTAAATGTTGCTCACCAACAGTTTCCGAACCAGAGTGTGTATGTGTATAAACAACTGTTATTCGCTCAAATGGCACATGAAACCTACTAGCTACTCGCTCACGAATCATATTCGTATCTTCTACTAACATTCCAATATTATCAATACTTATAAACACAGTTTTCATTTCATCTTTTTCAAATACAAAAACTGTCCCATAAATACGCTCTTCAATATTATTTATTCCTGTCTCTCTATGGTATCCGACGAAATCAATACCGACAGGCGGCGTAATATCTACCTTGCATACCCCTATTTTGCTCATTTGAATCGCTCCACTTCTCTATGTAACTCCCCTTTTTCAAGAATAGCATATTTTACCTTATTCCAAATAAAAAAGAACAGACATAGCATTCTATGTCCGTTCTTTCCTTCACACATACTTCCGATGCACCATCTTCCCATCATAAGAAAACACAACGCCCTTACTCTCCACAATCGACTCCATATGCACCGTTCTTCCCCATAATTGATGAAGGTATGGCAATACTTTTTCTAAGTATTTTAAATCGAGCTCGATCCCTTCGTAACTATGTTTAATGTACAATTCTCCGTTCTTTAAGTAGTCCCCGTCTTCTACTACTAAGTACGGGAAGCCACCATTTGTACGCATATTTACGAGTTGATCACGTACATGCTCCCACTCTTTATCTATTACTTTATATTCTTTTCCTTGGCGCTGGAATAAGTACATATCTTCTCTCATTACGAGATCTTTATTTAAGTAGTTTCTTAAGAACGATACATCCCATTCGATTTCGCGTACTTCAAACATTTTGTCGCGACCAGATCCTGGTTTAACGCCTCTTCGTTTCATTTCTTCTGTCGGGTTGTTGTAGCGTTCTTCAATATCTTCAAACATTTTAATACCGAGGTAGTATGGATTAATGCTCGTTTTTGATGGCTGAACGACACCTGCATTTAATTTTGCAAATTCGATGGCTTCATCAGATGTTAAGTCCATTTCACGAAGTATACGTTGATGCCAATATGATGCCCAGCCTTCATTCATAATCTTCGTTTCAAGCTGCGGCCAGAAATACAGCATTTCCTCACGCATCATCGTTAATATATCTCGCTGCCACTCTTCTAGCTCGCGGCTATATTCTTCAATAAAGAGGAGTAAGTCTTTTTCTGGTTGCGGCGGAATTTTCTTCTTTTTATGCATATTAGGTCGTTCTCTCTTTTTGTTTCGATCATCTAAATTCCATAAATCATCGTACTGTGATATCTTTTTCTTTTCCACATCCTCTTCTAAATCTTCAATACTCCACGCAAGTTTCGGACGCATAAGCGACGGATCAATATGCTCTTGAATAGCAAGTACGGCATCCAAAAATGTTTCTACTTCTGCCTTTCCGTACTTATGCTCATACGCTTTCACCCGTTCAGCTGTCGCTGACATACTTTCTACCATATCTCGCTTCGTATTTGAAAAACGAATATTATTTTTAAAGAAATCACAATGTGCTAAAACGTGCGCTACAATTAATTTATTTTGAATTAACGAGTTTGTATCTAATAAAAAGGCATAACATGGATCAGAGTTAATAACGAGTTCGTATATTTTACTAAGACCTAAATCATATTGTAATTTCATTCTGAAAAACTGTTTTCCAAAACTCCAATGTGAAAATCTCGTAGGCATCCCATATGCACCAAATGTATAAATAATTTCCGCTGGACATATTTCATAACGCATCGGATAAAAATCAAGCCCAAATCCAGTCGCAATTTCCGTAATTTCCGCAATCGCATATTGCAGTGCTTTATCGTCACTTGCTCTCATTATTTTCCCTCCTTACACTTTCCCTTAAGAAAGTGTATGATTGAGAACAAGCTTTCATGAGGATTGATTGCATAATAAAAAGACATCCTCATAAAAACGAGAATGTCTCATCTATTAACCTTCAATAATCTCCATCTTCTCCGTAATCGGCGTACGAGCTTTTCCTTCTGGTGCTTTATCGAAATAGCCAAGGTGAAGAATTCCAACGATGCGTTGACCTCTTGTTAAACCAAGTCCTTCTATAAATAATGGATTGTAGTTTAATCCACCTGATTTCCAAACACAACCTAATCCACGTTCCCAAGCAAGAAGTTGGAAGTTTTGCATAAATGCGCATGTTGCAGCGTAATCTTCGTCACGTTGAATTTGACGAGGATCTTCATTTATATACACAACGATTTGTGCAGGTGTGCTTAAGAAACGATCTGATAAAATTTTACCGCGTTTCGCTCTTTCTTCTTCTGTGAAAGAGTTTAATACTGCGTCCACTAATTTCTGACGTCCTTCTCCAATGTATAATTTACAATTCCATGGTTCACGGTGTTTATGATTCGGTGCCCATGTTGCGTCGTTTAATAGTTCAATTAATAACTCTTTATCTACTGCTTTATCTGTAAATGTACGAACAGAACGTCTTTCTTTAATCACATTTGCGATGGAAGTATATGTAGTCATATTTTTCTCTCCCTTATTTTTATCTATATGTATACGTTTATCATTGATATTGATTTTCAATTTCGATTATACCTTAGTTTTTTACTATTAATCAATGTTTTATGTTGGAAAACTTTTAAAAATGTCATTTCATACTGTGAATAAAAAAACTTGATTTGTTCACAAGTATTTCACATTTTATGGAAATGATATGTGTACAGTTTTCCACATTATCCATCTAGGAGGAATTTATATGTACAAAAAAATCGCAGTAAGTATGACTATGGCAGCATTATTATGTGGGATATCTACCTTCCCCGCTTCCGCTACCACGCCAAAAAAAGTAACATTCCATCATCATAAACCAATTTCAGAAGAAGAAATGCAGTCGCTCGAAAAACTCGGCTATAACAAACATGAAATTTGGAAAGCTGCTCACATTGCAAGAATGAGTAAAAAAGAAATTAAAGACGTTTTAGCTTACTATAAACAAAATAAATCTTGGGAGAAAACAGCAGAGCATTTCGGTGTAGATCCAAGTAAATTGAAAAAGCATCATATGAATAAAGAAACAAAAAAAGCACTACTGCAGGAATTAGCAAATATGCAAAAATCTACACCAGACAGACTAAAACAAAAGATGAAAGAATACAATATCGGATTACGTCAGCTCACAGTATTAACAATCATCTCTCAAAAAAGTAATACTCCTCTTGACGATGTACTAAAAATGAAAAAAGACGGAATGGATATGAAACAGATTGCCGAAAAATTAAATGTAAAAAAAGAAGATATACGAGCTGAAATGATTAAATTAGTCAAGTCTATGAAAGAAAAGAAAACAAATTAATACGCCAAAAGGAAGAGTTATTCACTACTCTTCCTTTTCTTTATGAACTTTCAATTTTCAAGTATAAATTCCCGTCTTTCCCAAAAACTAACACAAGTAAATGATATATGTTAGGGGTGAGAAAATGTTCGGTTTATCATCTAAGAAATCCAAAAAGACTAGTACAAAAACAATTTGTTCTATTCCAGAATTTATAAAAACCATGAAAGAATCTAGCGATTTTGTCTCTTATAACGTACTTGAAGATGAAACATTATGCTTGTTTTATTATAAATCTGTCGTGGAAGCACTTATTATTAAACAGTTTATTTTAACTCCTATGAAAAAGGAATCAGAACATATTCAAAATATCTCTGACCTATGTAATATTGTCTCCATTGAAGATATTATTACCTCTCCCTCTATTGATGATATTCGTGAGAAATTATTAGGTGGATATATTTTAGTACGCTTAAAAAGCAATTCGAATCCCGATCAATATGCTTTAATTCGTGCCGAAAGTACTGTTTTAGGAACACGATTATATAACGATACAGAAAATGAGTATAGCGTAATTGGACCTAAAATCGGTTTCGTTGAAAACCTTGATACAAATATACACTTATTACGCCGAAATATTGTAACGGAGCAACTCATTTTTAAAGACGTTACCGTCGGATCTATGTCAAAAACGAAAGTAGCAGTTGCTTATATAGAAGGCGTTACAAATGAACAATTTATCAACACTGCAATACAACGGCTAGAAGACATTGACTTTGATGTCCCATTTGATGCAACTATGATTGAGCAATTTATTAGTGATAATAGCAATTCACCATTCCCTGTTCTATTACCTACAGAACGATTAGACCGAGCAGTATTTGCTTTAATTAACGGGGAAGTTTTAATTTTAACAGATGGCTCTCCATATGCTTTATCAGGACCGACAACGTTACTAGATTTTTTCATTTCACCAGAAGATTATTATTTACCGTGGATGATTGGATCGTTCTTTCGCGTTATTCGTTTTTTCGGAGCCATGTTTTCTCTTTTTTCATCCGCTATTTATACAGCGGCTTTAACGTATCACTATCAAATGATTCCTGCTGACTTACTAGGACCTATTATTTTCTCGAGAGCGAACGTACCTTTCCCACCTATTCTAGAAGCACTCTTTTTAGAAATTACAATCGAATTGCTTCGTGAAGCAGGAGCACGTTTGCCGACAAAAGTCGGCCAAACAATTGGTATTGTTGGAGGGATTGTAATTGGGCAAGCATCTGTTGAAGCCGCTTTAACAAGTACGATTTTATTAATTGCAGTTGCTTTATCCGCTCTTGCATCTTTCACAACGCCGACTGTAAAAATGTCTTCTACTATTCGGTTGTTACGATTTCCGCTTATTCTTTTAGCTGGTGCATTTGGTGGATTAGGTCTTATCGTCGGGTTTGTGTTTATTTTAGCTCATTTAATTAAATTAAAATCACTTGGATCACCTTATTTATTACCTTTATATCCATTTCGTGGTTTAGGTACAGCGGAAGGTTTTCTCCGTTTACCGTTTAGCCAAACTGCACAAAGGCCTTCTTTCCTTAGACCAAAATCTAAATGGCGCTATAATCCAAACAAAGCGAAGCAAAAACGTGATGGTGATAATGAATGAAAAAACTCTTATTGCTCCTTATTATAATCTTTTTTGTTCTACAAACTGGCTGTACACAAACGTATGTAGTGGATACGCAGCGTATTATTCATGTTGCTGGATTTGACATTACAAAAAATAAAAGATTCCAAGGAACGATCTTATTTCCAGAGTATACACATGGTGTAAAGTCTAAGCCAGAAACTCAATCAACATCTGCTCGCTCACTTGAAACAATCGCTTCACGATTAAATGCGAAATCCCCTCACAATGTTGTTGTAGGTCAAATGCGTGTCGTTCTATTTGGAAAAGATTTAGGAGAACAAGGAATGGGGGAGATTATTACTAACTTACAACGTGATCCAAATATCGGGCGTGATGTACAACTAGCAATTGTAGATGGATCAGCTGAAGAACTTTTAAATTATGGCAAACAAAATGGGTCATTATATATTGCTGATTTACTCGAGCAAAATATAAGAAATGAGAACATTCCACAAACTGAATTAAATGTTTTTTTATATAATTACTACTCTTCGGTATGTGATGCCTATGTCCCTTATATTAAAATGGGCGATAATCATTCTGTTGCTGTCAAAGGGCTTGCTTTTTTAAGAGGTGATAAAGTTGTTATGTATACAGATAAAAGACATTCTGTTTTAGCAAAACTACTAATTAATCCTACAAAAAATGGACGCTACGAAGCAGCGATAAAAAAGAATAAACATAAAGGTATGGTGGTCATACAAAACTTAGCCGGGAAAAGTAAGTATGAGATTGATCAAACTGGTGACATACCAAAAGTAAAAATCCATTTAAAATTAAATGGATTGATTAAAAATTCTCCTAATTGGATTGATTTAAGAAAGAAAACAAATATCACTTATATAAAAAAACAAATTGAACGAAATGTTGAAAAAGACTGCGAAGAGTTAATAAAACAATTTCAAGAAAAGAGAATTGATCCTTTAGGAGTACGCGATGAAATTAGAAGCCATACGAGAAAATGGAATATAAAACAAATCCGAAATATGTATCCAAATGTAGCTGTGGATATAAATTTAGATATTAACATTGTACAATCTGGAATCGGTGAATAGTGAGGTGAAATAAACAATGCATACATTAAATAAAACAAAAACTGTCTCTCCATATTTTGCATTTGTTTTATTACATTCTCTTCAAATCGGAATAGGAATTTTAGGGTATCAACGTGTAATTTTAAAAAATGCTGGTTATGATGCTTGGATTTCTCTAATCATAGCAGGCATTGCAACTCATATTGTACTATTTTGCATGCTAAAAATGTTAGAAAAAGATGGAGATTTAATTAGCATTCATACAACGAGCTTTGGAAAATGGATCGGTTCTATATTTTCCATCATTTTCACCCTATATTGCTTATTATTTTGCCTTACTGTTCTTCGTACATATATGGAAGTAATACAAGTTTGGATTTTTCCTACCATTAAGTTATGGAAACTAACCTTTATGTTTTTATTAGTGACTTGCTATATTATAAAGGGTGGATTTCGCTCTGTAACCGGAATATGTTTTTGGGGAGTCGTTCTTCCTATTTTCGTTGTATTCTTTTTAATTTATCCAATGAAATACGCACATTTCAGTAATATTTTACCAGTTTTTACACACTCACCTTTTGACATGCTTATATCTGCAAAACACTCTGCGTTAGAGTTTCTTGGTTTTGAGACTATCTTAATCTTTTATCCATTTATTGAAAAAGGAAAATCCTTAAAAAGATGGGCTCATGCAGGTATTGCTTTTAGTACATTAATTTATGTAGTTTTAGCCATCGTATCTTTTATGTATTATAGCGAAGGGCAATTAAATCATACGATTTGGCCTACTTTAACAATGTTAAAAATTATTAAAGTCCCTTTCATTCAACGGTTTGAATATATTATTATTTTCGTTTGGTTTTTAATTATTTTGCCAAATCTTTGTTTAACCATTTGGTCATCATGTCAAACGATGAAGCGTTCATTCCATATTCCTTTTAAATTCACATTACCATTTTTTACTTTCATGGTCTTTACAGCTTCCTTATTTTTCACAAATCGTGAAAGTATCAATACATTAAATACAGTACTATCTCAAGCAGGCTTATATATTGTATACGCTTATATCCCAATTTTATTTCTATTTCATTCACTGCGATGGCGCTTCAAAAATCCGTCGAAAAAATCTTCGACCGATACACCATAATCTCTGATACAATTTGAGTAATACATTTGTAAAGGGGACAAGCGTATGAAAAAATATGTATTTTCTTTACTTGCAGTACTAAGTTTAATTCTTGCTGGTTGCGGAGCTACTAGTACAAACGAAAAAAAATCATCTGAATCAAAAGAAGAGCATGACCACGCATCACACACTCAGCAAGCTGACATTCAAGAAAAAACAAAAGGGGTCGACACACTTCCTACCTTCCTAGACAAGCTTGATCCACAAATGAAAGATATCTACACTGTCGCTGGACAAAACGCAGAGCTATTAGATTGGATTCCATGTTACTGTGGTTGCGGTGAGAGTGTGGGACATAAAAATAATAAAAACTGCTTTATTCGTGAAATTAAAAAGAATGGTGAAGTTGTTTGGGACTCCCATGCAACAACTTGTGTCAATTGCCTAGAAATTGCAGTTGAATCTGCTTCCATGAAACAAAAAGGAAAATCAACACTCGAAATTCGTAACTATATCGACAATAAATATAAAGAAGGCTATGGCAAACCAACACCTACGCCAATGCCAAAAGCTTAAAAAACGAGGAAATTCCTCGTTTTTTCTTTTCATTCGCTTTTTTTCTTAACAAATTCTTTCAAGTGTATTTCTCCTTGCTTGTCACACACTATATATAACTCCTCAGTAAGGAGGGTACACAGTGCAAACATATAACGACTATGATAAAGCTCTCTATTACACGTATTGCTGTAATTGGGATAAATTACTCGTTCTTATGGTTCAAACGAACGATCAATTATTTTCTAAGCGTATTGAACATTTTTTACACGCTTATCAATACAGTAAAGAACTGCCAGAAGTTGATAAACAATTGCAGCTCCTATTCCAATATATTGACCACGCATCCCAAAAGTCACATATAGAAGAAGTAGAGCAAATTCAAATGTAAAATATAGCGCTATTCTCTTTCGGAGAATGGCGCTTTTTTAAAATATTTATATCAATAAAAGTTTCCCCTTATAAAACTTTTATTGATAAACATATTTTTTCTTTCTTTTCTGTACTACTTCATACTATAATTTAGTATGTAACTATTATAAGAGAGGTATAAAATATGGGACGAGAAAAAAAGCAAGAATATGCTTTATTTACCGCGTGGGGAGCTTCTTTTATTGCTACACTAGGAAGTCTGTACTTTTCCGAAATCATGAAATTTGAACCTTGTGTCCTTTGTTGGTATCAACGTATTTTCATGTATCCATTCGTTTTATGGCTCGGTATCGCTGTAGTAAAAAAAGATTATCGCATCGCAAGTTATTCTTTACCAATCGCAAGTATTGGTGCTTGTATTTCTTTATATCACTATGCAATTCAAAAAGTCGCAGCATTTTCAGCTGCAGGGGCTGCTTGCGGCCGTGTACCATGTACGGGAGAATACATAAACTGGTTCGGCTTTGTGACAATCCCGTTTTTAGCACTTATCGGCTTTATTACAATCGCTGTTTGTAGCTTTATTGTCATTAAAAACAAATAAGGAGATGAAAGAATGAAAAAAATGCTTATATTTGGCGGTATTATTATCGTCTTATTTGCGGCAATCTTTACTGTAACACAAATGGAAAAGAAAAATGCATCGACAAATGAAAAAGATTACTACTCAAATAAAATTTCTCTTGAAGATCTCAATAAAAATATAGAAGATAAAAAAGAACAAACGATTTACTTTTATCAAACCTCTTGCGTTCATTGCCAAAAGATCTCTCCTATTGTCGTACCTTTAGCGAAAGATTTAAATGTTGATATGAAAGTAATTGATATTGAAAATTTAAACGAGCCTTGGGATAAGTATGATATTAAAGGCACACCTACAATTATTCATTTTAAAGATGGTAAAGAAGTAAGCCGTATTAGCGGAGAACAGTCAAAAGAAAAGTTCAAAGAATGGTTTGAACAAACGAAAAAATAACGAGAAAAGGAAACTCCTTCTACACATGAAATGGGCATAAAGTCCCAAACTAATGTATAAGGAGGGGGTTTTATGCCAGAAGTAAGATGCTCTGTTTCCAATTGCTCATTTTGGGGACAAGGTAACTTTTGTCAAGCCAGTGCGATTATCGTTCAGCCAGATGCAGATGAAACGGGTCAAACTGAAAATGAATCGTATACAAATGCAGTTTTAACAAACGAGACGCTAGAAAGTTCTGTAGCAACAAGTGTAGAAACTTGTTGTCATACATTTAAGCCAAGATTTTAACACATATTCCACCTCATATACGTGAGGTGGTTTTTTCTTTTCCCCTTTTTGTTTACGTCCTCTCCAATTCTCCCTATAATAAAATTAATATTTTTATGAATATGAAGGTGAAATAATATGACTAAAACTATTGCAGATATCGCCAAATTGGCTGGAGTTGCAAAAAGCACAGTTTCTCGTTACTTAAACGGTGGATACGTAAGTGATAAAACAAAACTTAAAATTGAAAGTATTATTCAGGAAACAAATTTCTCTCCCAATACATTTGCTCAAAGCTTAAAAGCAAAAACAACAAATTTAATTGGGGTTATTATCCCCCGATTAGACTCCTTCGCTACAATGAAAACTCTTATTGGGATTGATAATACGTTACAGGAAAATAATTATCAAATGCTTGTAGCAAATGCAAATCAAACAATTGAAACTGAAATACAAGCAATGGAAAACTTTATAAAACAAAGGGTAGCTGGCATTATTTTATTAACAAAAACTTTAACAAATAAGCATCAACAAATTATTGCTAATTCAAATATCCCTATTTTATTCGTTGGGCAAGAATATAAAGATCAATATTGCCTCGTTCATGATGATTATGATGCAGCTTATGAGTTAGGAGCATACGTATTATCACAAGGGCATAGAAATATCGCCTATCTAGGAGTAGAAAGAGATGATATTTCTGTTGGTATAAATCGAAAAAACGGTTTTCAAAAAGCCATTGAAAATTTAGAACCAACTTGCAATGTTTGTTATTACGAAACATCTTTCCAAATAGAAGATGCCATGAAACAAGTACAACATATTTTAAGTAATAACCGTCCAACGCTTATCGTATGTGCTACTGATAACATCGCACTTGGGGCAATGAAAGTCATTCACTCCCATTCTCTTTCTGTACCAAATGATATTTCTGTAACAGGATTTGGGGGATATGATATTTCAGAAATGGTACATCCTAGCTTAACGACAATTGCATTTGACTATGAGTATGCTGGAAAGCTTGCTGCCACTTCTCTTTCACAGCTTGTCGAAAATAAAACTATACCAAAAATATTACACTCTCGTTATACATTAAAAATCCAAGAAAGCGTTGACAAAATTTAAAGGCACTCTATAATAAAAATAAAACCGGTTCCACATTAAAAAAACAGGATTCTTCACATCAATTCCCTGTTTTTTATTTTAATCGTTCACGGAACCGGTTCCATAAAAATATAGTAAGGGGGAATTTTTATGAATATGAGACAAATTGCAACACAAGTATTACAAAACATCGGTGGAAAGGAAAACATTGTTCGCGCTACACATTGTGCTACTCGCCTTCGTCTTGTACTAAAAGATGAAACAAAAATAAACGCTTCCGAAATCGAAAACATCGATGAAGTGAAAGGTGCTTTTGCAACGACTGAACAATACCAGATTATTTTTGGAACTGGCATAGTAAACAAAGTATATGATGAGTTTTCTAAACTAATCGGAATAGCTGAACTGGATTCTACAACATCAAATGATATATCTAAGAAAAAAATGAACCCCATCGCTCGCTTAGCAAAGACATTATCTAATATTTTCGTTCCAATTATTCCAGCTATCGTCGCAAGCGGTTTACTTATGGGATTACTCGGAATGTTGAAAGCGTTTAAATTAGTTCCTGGTGATCACTCACTTATCCAATTACTTGATATGTTCTCAAGTGCAGCTTTCATTATTTTACCTATTTTAATTGGGGTTAGTGCCGCTAAAGAATTTGGTGGAAATATTTTCTTAGGTGCAGTTGTTGGTGGTATATTAACTCACCCAAGCTTAACGAATCCTTGGACTCTTTCAAATGCAAAACCAACTGTTTTACATTTTCTTGGTATGAATATTGATATGATTGGCTATCAAGGCACTGTTTTACCAATTCTGTTATGCGTATATGTCATGAGTACAATTGAAAAAGAACTTCGAAAACGCGTTCCGAACTCTTTAGATTTATTAGTTACACCATTCTTAACGATTATTATAACTGGCTTTTTATCACTTATTATTATTGGACCAATTGGATATAAAATCGGTGACGGCATTACGTACCTTTTAAATACAATTTATCAATTTGCAGGACCAGTAGCTGGTCTTATATTCGGTGGTCTATATTCAACAATTGTTCTTACTGGCTTACATCATAGCTTCCATGCTATTGAAGCAGGCTTACTCGCAAATAAAGATATCGGTGTCAATTTCTTACTCCCTATTTGGTCAATGGCGAACGTTGCTCAAGGTGGGGCTACTTTAGCAGTTTATTTCAAAACAAAAAACAAAAAAACGAAAGAAATTGCAATTCCAGCAGCAGCTTCAGCATTTTTAGGAATTACAGAACCAGCTATTTTTGGGGTCAATTTAAAACTTGGTAAACCATTTATTGCAGCAGCTATTGGTGGGGCAATTGGTGGCGCTTACGTTGTTTGGATGCAAGTAGCGGCTAATGCATATGGTTTAACAGGTATTCCAATGCTTACAATTGTTGCACCTCTTGGCATAATGAATATGATTCACTATATAATTGGATTCGCTATTGCAATTATCACTGCTTTTGTTGCCACATTCATTTTATATAAAGAAAGTAAACAATAGCGAGGGGAAAACCTATGTCAAAATATAAAACAATATTGCAATCTGATAAAGACGAATTACATTCTTTATATGAAATTGCAAATCAAGATTCATGGAAACCAATTTATCATATCCATCCATCTTTTGGACTAATGAATGATCCTAACGGCGTATCATACTACAATGATGAATATCATGTTTTTTATCAGTGGTATCCATTTGGCCCCATCCACGGAATGAAGCATTGGGGGCATGTGAAATCAAAAGATCTTATTAACTGGGAGCGTATGCCTGTAGCTATCATACCTACTGAAAGCTATGAATCGCACGGTGCATATTCTGGGAGCGCTATCGTAAAAGACGGACTTCTTCACTTACTGTATACAGGAAATATAAAAAAATCTGATAATTCCCGTGATGCAAAACAATGTATGGTAATAATGGATTCTCAATATAAGATGACGAAATATAGTAATAATCCTATTATTGATGTGATACCTGACGGATATACAAAGCATGTGCGTGATCCAAAAGTATGGAAACATAACGATATATACTATATGTTACTCGGTGCACAACGCAAAAATAAAACTGGAACTCTTTTACTATATAAGTCACAAGACCTATACAATTGGAATTTCCAAGGTGAAATTACAACAAACTTAAAAGAATTTGGATTCATGTGGGAATGCCCCGATTACTTCCAATTATCGGGGAAAGATGTACTTCTCTTTTCACCTCAAGGAATTGAAAAAGAAGAAGAAAATTTTCAAAATGTATACAATGTTGTTTATGCTATAGGACATTTCGATATTGAAAATTTACATTTCCATGTTGATTCATATTACGAGGTTGATAAAGGATTCGATTTTTATGCCCCTCAAACTCTAAAAGACTCTACTAGTCGCCGCCTATTGTTTGCTTGGGCAGGATCGAGTGAAATCGCATATCCTTCTGATGATTATATGTGGGCTCATTGTTTAACGCTTCCACGTGAATTAACATTAAAGGACAACATATTAAAACAAAAACCAGTTTCAGAACTAGCAAAACTACGAACAACAAAAAAAGAAATTTCAGGAGATATAAAAGCTGGATTAAATATATTATCAACACTTGATCATAAAGATTCTTATGAATTAATTGTCACTCTCAAAACAGAGAATGCAAACCTATTCGGACTTTCTCTTTTCCATAATGAAGAGGAATGTTTTCCAATTACATTTAATCGGAAAGAAGGTACTGTTTCTATAGACAGGAGCAACTTCTGCCATCAATTTGGCGGAGAATATGGTTATGAACGCTATAAAAAAATTAATATTCAGGATACGATAGAACTACAAATATTTGTAGATACAAGCATCGTGGAAATTTTCTTATACGATGGTTCAACAGTCTTTACATCTCGAGTTTTTCCTCGAAAAGACTTGAAACATCATATAGCAATCTTTTCAGATGCAAAACTAAACTTTATCATTACACAATATAAGCTGAAAAGAGGGATTGTATGAGAAATGTCTTTTGTATCGGTGAACTATTAATTGATTTCGTTTGCCGAAATACCAATGTTTCTTTAGTAAACGGTTCAGATTTCGAGAAAAAGGCTGGTGGAGCACCTGCTAACGTTGCTGCTGCTATTACAAAATTAGGTGGACACGCTACATTTATGGGACAAGTAGGAAACGATCCATTTGGTGAATTTCTTGAACAAACTTTACAACATGCACATGTGGACACTTCCATGCTCATCAAGGATAAACAAACCACACTTGCATTCGTATCTATCGACCAAAATGGTGAGCGCGATTTTACCTTTATGCGTGGCGCAGACGGTGAATATCATTTCAATAGCATTGATTTATCAAAAATAAAAACGAATGATTTAATCCATTTTGGTTCAGCGACAGCTTTATTGTCCAGCCCGTTAAAAGACACGTATTTTCAACTTCTACAGCATGCAAGAGAAAGTGGCCAGTTTATTTCTTTTGATCCAAATTACCGAAATGCGCTCATTACAAATACCGAACAATTTATTCAAGATTGCTTAACTTTTATAAAACATGCTCATTTTGTAAAAGTAAGTCAAGAAGAAGCGATTATGCTTTCTAAAGAAAGTGATTCACAACAATCTGCACTCAAATTATTAAATCACGGTGCGAAAGCCGTAGCTATTACACTCGGAAAAGACGGTACTCTTCTTGCAACAAAGGATAAGCAAACGATTGTACCTTCTATCTCTATTCAACAAGTTGATACTACTGGTGCTGGTGATGCTTTCGTTGGAGCGATGTTATACCAAATTGCTAAAAGTGAACAAATGTTTCCTCATAATTTTGAAGATTTAACAACGTTTATCTCCTTTGCAAATAAAGTAGGTGCTCTCACATGTACAAATTACGGAGCCATTTCCTCTCTTCCATCATTAACAGATGTAAAAGCATACGAATAATCGTATGCTTTTTTACATCCCCCTCCAAAAATCATGCATCATAAAAAAGTACAAAATAACGAGAATAGCTGTCCCGCATAGGGTAATGCGCCGATATATACTCTTCTCACCTTCTCTTGCTTTCACAAATGCCAAAATAAATCCGAAGAACAATATTAAATCAACATACGGAACATAAAAAGAAAAAACGAGAAATGCATACAAATACACGATAAATAAACAGGTCGTTACTAAGAAAACTTTAAAAGCAAATTCACTTTTCATAATGTAACCGCCCCCTATCTGTACTGTATTATATTCAGCAAAATCCAATAGTTGCAGTTAAACTCAAAGTAGAAATAAGCTACCGTCTATAATACGGTAGCCATTACGGAACATTATATTTCCTTTTATATATATTACTTAAAACCGAAGAAGGAATTTGCTCATAACGAATTTTTTCTCCTGTTTCATCCACAATATACAAATTGTTTCCTATATAATATATTCCATCTTTTCGTTTTGAATACACTGGATATCTTTCATTCGGCAATACCGTTTTCACCTTCGTTAACTGCCCATTTGGTTCTTGCCAATATATATCGGCACGGTCTACTAACGTAAGCACGCCAATTTGCTCTTCCTCTACTTTACGACCATTCCAGCTCACAACTCGGTAACCAAGCTTATTCGCTTCATATTCAGGGCTCGTATGAAAACGGGAAATGATTACTTTTGTTTGTAATTGGACTCGGTCATATAGCCACTGTATATCTCTGTCATGCATACGGATACAACCATTTGATTCCCTACTTCCAATTGTCCATTCCCGATTTGTCCCGTGAATCGCATATTCATTTTTATCTAGTCCAAGCCATCTCGTACCAAGAGGGTTATTCGGTGCACCACCAGCTATTTTTTTTCGATGGTATTCTTTATTTTTATATTTAGTTATAATACAAAAATTACCTTCAGGCGTAGGGGTACGATCTCTTCCAGTTGTTACGGGGAATGTTTTTGTATAATTTCCATTTTCAAAAAAAGATAATTGGTTTGTCGTAAGGTTCACTAATATTAGATGATCTGTATCAGCAAAGGCACTAACCGGTAGGATGAAAAATAATAGTATGACGAAACATAATTTTCTCATCTATCTCTCTCCCCTAGCGCTCACTATAATAAGTGGAATTAACTTTACTTTGCTCTTATAAATGAAAACTATCCATTTACAATAACGCCTCCATTTACATGTATCATCTGCCCAGTAACATAGGATGAATCGCCAGACGCTAAGTATACGTATGCTGGCGCTAATTCATACGGTTGACCAGGCCTTTGCATCGGAACATTGCTTCCAAACTGAGCAACCTTCTTCTCATCAAAGCTTGATGGAATAAGTGGTGTCCAAATTGGCCCGGGCGCAACACCATTTACACGAATCCCTTTTTGCACTAACGATTGGGAAAGTGACCTTGTAAAAGCAACGATTGCTCCTTTCGTTGCCGAGTAATCAATTAAAGTTTCATTTCCTTCATACGCAACGATAGACGCCGTATTTATAATGACATCCCCTTGCTTTAAATGAGAAAGTGCTGCTTTCGTAACGTGAAAATAAGAAAAAATATTAATACGAAAAGTCTTTTCTAGCTGTTCTGCTGTAATATATTCTAACCCTTGCTGCGGATATTGCTGCGCGACATTATTTACTAAAACATGTAAACTACCTAGTTGCTTGACGGTCTCTTCTACAATATCTTTACAATGCTGTTCATCACTTAAATCACCTGGTAACAACACACACTTTACACCTTCTTGTTCTACACGTTGCTTCGTCTCATTTGCATCTCCATCTTCATCTAAATACGCAATCGCAATATTCGCTCCCTCTTTCGCAAAAGCGATGGAAACAGCTCGTCCAATCCCGCTATCCCCTCCTGTAATTAATACATTCTTTCCTTTTAACTTTTCGCTTCCTTTATAGTTTGGATCTTCAAACTGGGGAAGTGGATTCATTAATGATTCAACACCGGGCTGTTTATTTTGATGTTGGGCAGGCATTGTTACAAAGTTTTTTTGCTGCGGCATATCTTCTTTCAACTCCTTTTCCTTATAATATGCGCACAATAAAAACTGAAATTCACACATCGATTTACGATTAATATTCGAATTTAAGAAACAAAATATGAATTGTTGTAAACTTTTTATGCAAAACTATTGCAAAATAGTTAAAAAACGAATATTATATATAACTGTTGTGAAAATTATTCGTAAACAGAAAGGATGTTTATATGTTTAACCTTTCAAAACATAAAACTTCTATTAAAACTGAAATTATGGCAGGTATTATTACCTTCTTAACAATGGCATATATCATTGTCGTAAACCCTGTCATCCTTGGGGATGCAGGAGTTCCATTTGAACAAGCATTTACAGCAACCATTATCGCTGCTGTTGTCGGAACATTATTTATGGCGATCTTTACAAACTTACCAATCGCAATTGCACCAGGTATGGGATTAAATGCTTACTTCTCTTACTCTGTTGTAAAAGCTCATGAAGGCATGACTTTCGCAATTGCATTCTCTGCTGTATTCGTAGCAGGTATGATTTTAATTTTGTTATCATTCACATCTTTCCGTACAAAATTAATGGAAGCAATTCCTGAAAACTTAAAACATGCAATTACTGCTGGTATCGGTCTTTTCATCGCCTTTATCGGTTTACGTTTAACAGGTATCGTTACAAAAAATGAAGCAAACTTAGTTGGACTTGGTGATCTTCACTCTGCTCCAGTACTACTAGCATTAGCTGGACTTGGAATTACAATTATCCTTATGTCTTTAAATGTAAATGGTGCGCTATTTATCGGGATGCTATTAACTGGTATTATCGCTTTCTTCACAGGACAATTAACATTCTCAAACGGTGTTACATCAATGCCTGGATTACCAGAAGGAATTATCGTTTCAAATCCAATTACTGCTGTATCTGATGTAATTAACTACGGATTATACGGTGTTGTATTTTCATTCTTCCTTGTTACATTATTCGATACAACAGGTACATTACTTGGTGTAGCTCAACAAGGTGGATTTATGAAAGACGGAAAATTTCCAAAAGCTGGACGAGCTCTTCTATCTGACTCATTCTCAGCAACAATCGGTTCTATGTTCGGAACAACACCATCAACAGCTTACATTGAATCATCTGCTGGTGTTGCAGCTGGTGGTCGTACTGGTTTAACAACTGTTACAGTAGCTGTTCTATTCGCACTAGCAGCATTCTTCGGACCATTAGTAAGTGCCGTTTCTGGTGTATCAGCTATTACTGCACCATCATTAATTATCGTTGGTAGTCTTATGATGGGATCAGTTCGCCACATCGATTGGGACGCATTTGATGAAGCATTCCCAGCATTCTTAGTAATCTTAAGCATGCCACTTACATCAAGTATCGCAACAGGTATCGCACTTGGATTTATTTCATACCCACTTATGAAAGTGGCAAAAGGTAAATTCCGTGCTGTTCACCCACTTGTGTATGTATTTGGAATCTTGTTCGCTTATCAATTGATTTTCTTACCACATTAAAATCCCTCATAAAAAGGGATTTTTTATTTATAAAAGGAAAGTAGAGCATCTAATTTCGATGCTCTACTTTCCTTTTATAACAATCATACGAATTACTTTTAACAATTCTCATTTACTTGTAATTCTTTACTATACTTTTGAATGAACACTGACGAAATAACCATTACCATCCCTACACTCAACCCAATAAGCTGATCTAGTAGCATTTTATCATGAATGAACCAGCGCAATAAAAATACGCCACAAAAAATAAACATCATAGTAAATCCAGTATGCCTAAGACCTTTATATACATTTTCCATATGTATCACCTCTTCACATACTTTTATCCATATTATACCACACATCCATCGAGCAAACGTATTGTCCTCTGGCAGTATGCAGCTACCTTTTGATCGTGTGTTACAACTAGCGTTTTACAAACTCTTTAAACACTTAAACATTCATACATTTTTAAAAAGTAACGGATAGGCAAGCAATACAAAAAAGACTGCAGAGAAATTCTTCTCCGCAGCCTTCTACTTATTTTTGTAAAAACGTCTGTAAATTTGCAAACTGTCTCTTTGCATCTTCATAGCCTTGCTCATATAGATTTTGTAGTTTTGCTGTATCTTTTTCCATACGATCTACTTGAAGCGGCACTTCTGGGCGAATAACAAATAAATTCCCAGCTTGTTCTTCTTTTTCAATGTAGTGCAGTGTTTCATTATATACTTCATAACGATTCAACATCGTCTTCACAAGGTTCGGATATTTTTTATATGCTTTCGCTGCCACCCATCCAAACTTTGACTTTTTCTTCGCATAACCATGATTTCTCGTTAAAATCACGACTGATTTTTTAAATCCATCTTCCTGTGCTTTACGAACTGGAATTGGATCCGAAATCCCGCCATCTAATAATTGCTTACCACGGTAATTTACTACAGGTGCAATGAAAGGTAATGAACTAGATGCTTGTAATAAATTTAGTGCATCATCATTCGTTCCTTCTTTTTCAAAGTAAACAGACTGTCCTGTTTCACAATCTGTCGTTCCTACAAGGAAACGCTCTGGGCTATTAAAGTATGTTTCAAAGTCAAACGGTACATGCTTTTCTGGAATCTCATGAAAAATGAACTCCATATCAAATAGCTGCCGTTTTTTCCATAAATTTTTATACGATAAATATTGTGGGTGTGATGCATAATCAATATTCACTGTTTTATTTCTATTTCTTTGTCTGGAAAGATACGACGCTGCATGACAAGCACCAGCTGATACACCGATTACATATGGAAAATATAAATCTTGTTCCATAAAATATTCTAATATCCCGCCCGTGTACACACCACGCATACCGCCGCCTTCTAATACTAATCCCGTATTTTCAAGCATGTTATTCTCTCCTCTTTATATATTGACTCTTTAATTATTCACCATGTTAAGTATCTGTTTCTATTATATATGAGTTCTTTTAGAAATTATATTCAAAAGACTTGAAATAAAGGAGTTTTTTCTTCCAATTATATTTCCAAATGATTGGAGACATCCTTTATAAACTTTTGAATAAAATCTTGTTCTTCTTTCGTATATCGATCTAAAAGTAACAGCCACTTTTCTTCAGCTTGTTGATGCAATTTATCATGAGCTTTATATATTTCATTTCCGCTTTCCGTTAAGCGGAAGAATATTTCTTTTTGATTATCTAACATTTGCATCTTCTCAACGAATTGCTTTTGAAACAACTTTGTACAAATTTTAGAGATTGCGCCCTTCGTCATACCCATTTCTGTCGTAATAGCAGTTACATTCATCAGACCATTTTCTCCAATACACTCGATAACATGTAATTCAGATAAAGACATACCACTTATACCTGTCTCACGAAAAAATTTCTCATTTTGTTCTTTCAAATGTTCTTCTTTTTTATGTAAAAGTGTACGAATGTCCGAAAGTATTTCCATTTGTTTCGTTGTATGTTCCAATCCGTTCGCCCCCTAAGTTTCCGAAGAAACAATTTAACTATATACCATTTTAAAATCATTTTTTTATATTTACAAGTGAGAAAAACATGTTAAAATAAATTTAGTTTCCAAGGAAACTAAATTACAAGGAGGTTAATATGATGAAAAAATCCAAACTACATTTCATTTTATACGTTGTCTGTATGAGTGCCTTACTCGGTTCCTTCTCTCAAAATATTTACACACCTATCTTGCCTATGATTCAAGCTTCTTTTCACACTTCTCTTTATCTAGTAAATTTAACAGTTTCACTTTTCACATTCACTCTTGCAATTATGCAGCTCATCTATGGACCTTTCATTGATACAAAAGGGAGAAAATCTGTCCTTATTCCTAGTTTGATCATTAGTACAATCGGTTCAATCGGATGCGCTTTTTCGGCGAACGTTTATTTATTTCTATTTTTCAGGACAGTTCAAGCTATAGGAATAGCGGCTATACCTGTAGTCGCAGCAACGATTATTGGCGATTTATTTGAAGGAAAAGAACGAGGAGAAGCAATGAGCCTTTATCAAATGTTACTTGCTCTTGCACCTGCGATTGGCCCCCTCATTGGTGGTTATCTCGGCAGTATAAACGGCCATGTATCCGTATTTCTCTTTTTATCTATACTTGGCATTCTCTTATTAACGATAAACATTTCACTACTTCCAGAAACAAAACCAACTGTAAGTCAGCAACCGCAATCAAAAAAGAATCACTGGTTTATCTTAAAAAATAAAACTGGATTTTCTATTACTCTTATTGGCTTTATTCAATTTTGTATTTACTTTTGCTTCCTCGTTTTTTTACCGAGCATTTTAACAAATTTATTTCACTTAACTGCAAGTGAAATTGGTCTTATGTTTGTACCGATGTCCCTTTCTATTATGTTAGGAAGTTATTGCTTCAAGCTTTTGCAAAAGCGCCTCACAATAAAGCAAGTTTTATTCATTACTAGTTTCTTCAATATTATATGTGTCACTTTGTTCTCCTTCACATATAGCATCAATATCCCATTCATTATTATCGTTACATCTTTATACGGTTTTAGTATGGGACTTTCTATGCCAACACACACTACTTTATTAACAGAAGAATTCGTACAAGAACGCGCAACTGCTATCGGTATGTACAACTTCATCCGCTATCTCGGTATGGGCACAGGACCACTTGTAGGTGGATTTCTTGTATTTAATCAAAATTACTTTTGGATTTTCTTCATAGGTGCAATTATGTTTCTACTCATAATCTTATATGCGATGAAAATGCTACGCTTCCCTGCCACACAAAAAGCAAAATAGAGACCTGCAGATGGTCTCTATTCTAAACTCTTTGATCCGCAACAATATGAATATCAATATACTTCGTTTGCCTCATAATTTCATTTACAATCGAACCTTTTCTAATTTCTTCCCATCTTGTTCTCGCCGATTGTCCAAGTAAAATTTGCGTTACTTGCAGTCTTTTCGCCACTTCAATAATAACATCCGCTGGCTTTCTTCCTTTGGCCTCTTCTAAAACAAAACTCGCATTAAATTGATTCGTTAGCGACTTCCACTCTTCAATTGTTTGCTTTTTTCCTGCTGAAAGAGAATCTATACTTTCCCTTTCAACATTTAATACATACAATTCAGCGTTTAGCCGATCTGCCATACGCCATCCCCGTCTTATTAATTTCTCCGCTGTTGAACTGTATTGTACACAAACGAGAATTTTTTCTTTCACGCCAATCGGCTCTATCACTGTTTGGCTAATTTTCTCGTCCATATCATCGGCAACTTCTCGAAGTGATAATTCTCTGAGTGCCCCTAAATTATTAAGTGTAAAGAAATTTTGTAAGCTTTGCCGAATTTTTTCCTCTTTATATATTTTCCCGTCTATTAATCTCTTCCTTAATACTTCCGGCGTTGCATCGACGAGCTGAATTTCATTTGCTTTTTGTAAAATAAAATCCGGAATACGTTCTCTTACTTTTACATTCGTAATTTGAGCTACAATATCATGAACACTTTCTAAATGTTGAATATTAAACGCTGATAATACGGATATACCGGCATCTAACAATTCCTGTACATCCATATAACGTTTCTTATTTTTAGATCCAGGAATATTACTATGCGCGAGTTCATCCACAACAACAACTTGAGGTGCACGTTTTATAATTCCTTCCACATCGAGTTCATAAAATACTTTCCCTTTATACTGGATTTCTTTTAAAGGCACTTGTTCTAAATCAGCAATTGCGTGTTCCGTCTCTTTTCTCCCGTGCGTTTCAATTAAACCAATTACAATATCCGTACCATCCTTTTTCATCTCTCTAGCATCATAGAGCATTTTATAACTTTTCCCTACTCCTGGGGCTGCTCCTACATATAGCTTTAACTTCCCGCGATTTTGCTGCCGGATATATTCTAAATATTCCTCTGGCGTTCGCCTTTGAAAAGTTGGTTTATAGTCATCCGCATACAAAACACTCACAACCTTTCTTTCGAAACAACGCTACCTCAATCCGTTAGATTGAGGTAGCACTGTTACTATTTCAGTAATTTCTGTAATTCTAAATTTAACTTTAAGACGTTCACGCGGTTCTCTCCAAATAAGCCAAGTGCCGCACCTTCCGTTTGATCTTTAATCAACTGATTTAACGTTTCTTTCGAAATATTCGTTAATTTAGAGATGCGATCCACCTGTACAGAAGCGGCCTGTGGGCTAATGTCAGGATCAAGCCCTGAACCTGAATTCGTCACTAAATCAATTGGTACTTCTGTCACTGGAACAGCCCGGTTTAGTTTCTTCCATTCCTCAATACTTTTCTCTACTCGTTTCTCTAAATCTGGATTAGACGGTGCATAGTTATTTGAACCAGACGCTTCCGCTTTATATTCAATACTAGAAACACGCCCATGAAAATAACGTGGGTCTGTGAAATTTTGACCGATTAATTTAGAACCAATCACTTCATTTTTATCATTATATATTAGACTTCCATCCGCATTATCCTTCATTACCGCTTGTGCAATACCAGTTACAATAAGTGGGTATACAAGGCCACACAACACTAAAAATGTAAAAGTAATCCGGATGATTGGTGATAGTATACTTTGTTTCTTCGCCATCTTTTTCCCCTCTTCCTTATATAAACAAGCCGACAATTATATCAATTACTTTAATTCCAATGAACGGTACAATCACTCCGCCAAGTCCATAAATAAGTAAGTTTCGGCCAAGTAGTGCATTCGAACTCATCGGTTTATATGCGATACCTTTCATCGCTAACGGAATGAGTAATGGAATAATAACTGCATTAAATATTAATGCTGATAAAATTGCTGACAGTGGTGATGTTAGTTTCATAATGTTCAATGCTTCCATTTGCGGAATCGCAAGTGTAAACATTGCTGGAATGATTGCAAAATATTTCGCGATATCATTTGCAATACTAAACGTCGTTAACGCACCGCGCGTCATTAATAATTGCTTACCGATTCCTACAACCTCAATAATTTTTGTCGGGTTCGAATCTAAATCAATCATATTCGCTGCTTCTTTCGCAGCTGTCGTCCCACTATTCATTGCTAATCCAACATCAGCCTGTGCTAGTGCCGGAGCATCATTTGTACCATCACCTGTCATGGCTACAAGTTTCCCTTTATCTTGCTCTGCTTTAATAACTGCAATTTTATCTTCTGGCTTACACTCAGCGACAAATTCATCTACTCCAGCTTCTTTTGCAATGGTTGCTGCTGTTAATGGATTATCACCCGTACACATAACCGTTTTAATCCCCAATTGACGCAATTGTTCAAAACGTTCACGCATACCAGGTTTTACTGTATCTTTTAAATAGATTAAACCGTAAATACGATTATCCACTGCAACTACAAGTGGTGTCCCGCCCTCTTTTGAAATGAGGTCTGCTTTTTGATTTACATCTTTCGGAATCGTTCCGCCTTGTGATTGAACCCATTCAATTACGCTACCTACAGCACCTTTTCTCACTTTCGTTCCATCTTGTAAATCAACACCACTCATTCTCGTTTCTGCTTTAAATGGAACAAACTCACCTTGTTCTGCAAATGCTCTATCATATGATAGAGATTTCGTTTTTACATATTCGATAACAGATCGGCCTTCTGGTGTTTCATCTAAAACAGAACTAATCGCAGCCCATTTTCCTACTTGCTCAATCGTTTCATTCCCTACAGGAAACAGTGTATGTGCCATCCGGTTCCCGAAAGTAATCGTACCTGTTTTATCTAAAATAATAGTATTAATATCACCCGCAGCTTCTACTGCTTTACCTGACATCGCTAACACATTAAACTTTGTCACCCTGTCCATCCCAGCAATACCAATTGCTGATAATAACCCACCAATTGTCGTTGGAATTAAACAAACTAACAACGCAACAAGTACAGCTGTATCGATTTGAAATCCTAAATAGTTTGTAAAAATTGGTAACGTCACAACAACGATTAAGAAAATAAGAGTTAAGCTCGTTAATACCGTATTTAAAGCAATCTCATTTGGCGTTTTTTGACGAGCAGCGCCTTCTACTAACGAAATCATTTTATCAATAAATGATTCACCAGGATTACTCGTAATAACAATCGTAATCTCATCACTGACGACCATCGTACCACCTGTTACGGAACAAAAATCACCACCCGCTTCTTTTATAACAGGGGCGGATTCCCCTGTTATCGCAGATTCATCAACAGACGCTAACCCTTTTATAACTTCCCCATCACTTGGAATCATTTCTCCTTGTTTTACAATAACAACGTCACCTTTTCTCAAATCAGTTGCTGAAACTTGAACAATATCTCCATTTTCTTTTACAACATTTGCGAACAAATCTTTCTTCGATTGTTTTAAAGAATCAGCTTGCGCTTTCCCCCGCCCTTCCGCTAACGCTTCTGCAAAGTTAGCAAATAAAACTGTAAATAAGAGAATGAGAGAAACTGTTATATTAAACCATCCTGGTACACTACTAGAATGACTTGGAAGAAACGATAAAATGAACGTAATGACAAACCCAATTTCTACAACGAACATAATCGGATTCTTTATCATAACTTTCGGATTCAATTTCGCAAAGGATTGTTTCATCGCATGTTTCACGATATCACGATCCATCGTTTTCGCTTGTCTAACCTCATCTTCTACCGCATGTATGTGTGACTCATTTACTCTTTTTTCTTTTACTACTACCGGTCTCATCATTTACCCTCCATTACTTCAATGTAAGAAATTCTGCAATTGGGCCGAGTACTAACATCGGGAAGAATGTTAATGCACCGACAATTACAATTGTTCCGATGAAAATGCCGCCAAATAAACTATTATCCGTACGGAACGTTCCGACTGTTTCTGGCACAACCGTCTTTTCTTTCAAAGAAGCTGCAACAGCTAGCATCGTAATTAAACTGAAATAGCGCCCTAAAAACATAACTAAACCAGTTGTAATATTCCAAAACGGTGTATTATCCGCTAATCCTTCAAATCCAGATCCATTATTCGCAGCTGACGAGGTGTATTCATATACCACTTGCGTTAAACCGTGGAAACCGGAATGAGAAATAGCATCTGTTCCTAAATTTGTTGAAAGAGCTAATGCTGAAAATCCTAAAATAAGCAGTGGATGAAATAGTATTGTTACCGCAATTAATTTCATTTCCTTACCTTCAATTTTCTTACCTAAAAACTCTGGTGTCCGTCCAACCATCAATCCAGATATAAAGACTGCGATAATCGCATACATAATGATGTTCACAAAGCCTGCTCCAACGCCGCCGTATACTGTATTTAACATCATATTTACGAGTGGTACTAACCCGCCAATTGGTGTTAACGTATCATGCATCGTATTCACAGCACCTGTTTCGGCAGCTGTCGTTACTGTCGCGTAGAGTGAAGAAAATACCGTTCCAAATCGCACTTCTTTTCCTTCTGTACTTCCTTGTACATGTTCGATACCCATTCCATTTAACGCTGGATTCCCATGTAATTCAGATGTCGTAATCGTTATAAACCCTAGTAAAAACACCATGAATAGTGAAACGAAAAGGATACGTCCTTGCTTTTTATTGCCTACCATTCGTCCGTACGTAAACGGAAGTGCTGTTGGCAATAACATCATAAGCATCATTTGCAAAATATTACTCATTTGCCCTGGATTTTCAAAAGGGTGCGTAGAGTTTGCTCCGAAAAATCCACCGCCGTTATTTCCGAGTTCCTTAATTGCTACGAATGATGCAACAGGTCCGCGTAAAATACTTTGTTTCGCGCCATCAATCGTTTGTGCGGTAACTGCACCGTCTAACGTTTGTGGTACACCAAGTGCGACAAAGACTAGTGCTGCAATACATGCGATAGGAAGAAATACTCTCGTTAATGCTCTCGTAAAATCAACGAAAAAGTTACCAAGTTCTTTTCCAGCAAGCCCTCTTATAAATGCCATAACGAGTGCTAACGTCGTTGCCGGTGCTGCAAACATTAAAAATGTAATTCCAATTAATTGTGATAAATAAGATAAACCATTTTCACCGCTATAATGCTGTAAATTTGTATCCGCCATAAAACTAATTGCTGTATTAAAAGCGAGCGTAGGCTCCATTCCTTCAATGTGTGCTGGATTTAATGGCAATACTCCTTGCAGTCTGAAAATGAAGTATACGACAACAATCATAAATCCATTTAATAAAACTAATGATAGTGCGTATTGTTTCCACGTTTGATTGTATTCTTTCACACCCGTAATTTTAAAAATAAGTTTTTCAAAAGGCCCGAATACTTTATCTAGCTTTTTACTCCCTTGAAAGGCTTTCTCTAAATAAATTCCCGTTGGCTTTGCCACAAGAATAAACAACAGCATTGTAATAACAACTGCGACCCAGATCATAATGAATGACTCCCCCTAATTAAAACTTTTCCGGATTTAATAATGCATACACTAAGTACACCGTAATTGCTGCAACAATAACCGATAAGGCAATCATCATGATTGCTTCCCTTCTTTCACAACTTTATCTGACCAACTTGCAAGACTTGCCATCGATGCGACTAACACAACAAAAATTCCAATCATTACAACATCTAACATAGCTATCCCCCATTCTTTTTTGTAAAAATTTACCATTAAAATATTAAAAAAGAACACTGAGCTCTACTCAGTGTTCAAAAAATGAACAACAAAAAGTAAACCTCCTCTCTAAACGCTTACGAGGTTAGCTGTCGGATTCGGGCCTAAAGAGTAGCCCTACTTTCAAACTGAAAGATTCACCCCAAGTGACGATGCACAAAATTGGTTCCCCCGCTCCATTTCTGGAACTCAGCGATTTTAGGTTTTTTTGGAAATTTTATGAATGATTTATGAGAGTAAATATACTCCTCTATATTTCACTTGTAAAGAGGCAAATTACTGAAAATAAGAAAATATCATTCTATTTAAACGCTTACATTAAGTATTATTAATATCCTTTCATCTATTTTCTCGTATTTTCTTTCTTTTTCATAGAAATGATCTTTTAAATACGAAATAAAAAGAGCGAATGACATGAAGTGCATAGCTTGTTGCACTTCGCATTCGCTCTTTTTTCACTCACTATTTATTCCCCCCGTAAAAAAGCACGTAAATTTCTCCCACGAATATAAACTTGTGACAATTCTGCATGTAATTGCTCATATTCGATAACATCTGTTTTTAAATATAAAGCGTCTTTCGATGGCAATATGATATAGGGCCTTGGAAAAATAGGATCGAGCACCACCAATTCTTGAACTCGCTCTACCGATACCGCCCAACGATTCGCTATATCTCCTAGTAACAACACTTTCATCTTCTTTCCCCCACCCTATTCAAAAAATAAAAAAGAAATATTATCACAATTCGTAAACACGACAAATGTAGCTCCAATTGTTTCATAGAGCCTCGCTGGATATCGTTTATTCCTTGTAACAACAGTAATAGGTGCTTGAAAAGAAAAGCGAATATGTTCTGTAAAGAAGCTAACGATTGGAAGCTCATCACCTAGTAAAATCACCTTCTTAATACACTCACAAATACTAGTAAAATCCTGCTCCTGACTACAACTATACGTCCAATCAAACCCATAATTCCTAACTTCAGCCGCTATCTCTTCATTTGCTGTAAAAATAATTAACTCATGTTGAAATGCTACTAAATCTATTAGACTATTTACCTTACTTTCTTCTCCAACACAAATAAGTGTTAATTCCATGTACCTCATCCTCCTTAGCATAAAAGAAATCAAACATAGATTGATATTCCCCTATACTAATCAGATTGATGAAGTGATGTATCCATCATGGCACCGTCCTCTCTCAAGACGCTTACGAAGTTAGCTGTCGGATTCGGACTTTGAGAGTAGCCCTACTTTCAAAATTGAAAGATTCACCCCTAGTGACACTGCACAAATTGGTTCCTCCGCTCCATATAATTGGACTCAGCGTATTACAAAAAATATATTCTGGCTGATATATTACTCCTGTATTTGGAAAAAGTAAACAGAAAAAAAGTCAGTTACAAAACTGACTTTTCTACTATTCATGCTTATGCTTTATTCAATTTGTATGCAAAATGATTCGTCGGTCCATGACCACTACCAATATTCAATGGCTCTTCAATTGCTATACTAATAAATCGTTTTGCCTCTTGAACTGCCTCTTCCATCGAGTATCCTTTCGCAAGGCCAGCTGTAACTGCTGACGCAAATGTACACCCGCTTCCGTGTGTTTGCTTTGAAGGAATTCGCTCACTTCTAAATTCAATAAACTTTTCTCCATCAAAGAGTAAATCAATTACTTCATTACCTTGATATTCTGCATGTCCGCCCTTCATAAGTACATATTTCGCACCTAATTCATGCAGTACTTTTGCAGCTTCTTTACTATCTTCAACGTTATGAATTTCCAGCCCAGTTAACACTTCTGCTTCTGGAACATTCGGCGTGATAACAGTTGCTACTGGTAATAAATATTCTTTTAATGCTTGTACTGCTTCTTGTTGTAATAATGATGCACCGCCCTTAGCAATCATAACAGGGTCTAGTACAATATTATTCCAGCCAAACTTATTAATATATTCTGCTACAATTTGAATAATTTCGCTGTTAAATAACATTCCTAGTTTCACAGCATCTGGTGTTAAATCCGTACCAATTGAATTCAACTGTTCCGTAATACCTTCTAACGAAACTGGATATACCCCTTGAACGCCAAGCGTGTTTTGAGCAGTAATTGCCGTAATAGCCGTCATCCCATACACACCAAGCTCTTGGAATGTTTTTAAATCTGCTTGAATGCCGGCACCGCCGCCACTATCAGATCCTGCAATTGTTAAAGCTTTATTTACTTTCATCCCACTCATCCTTTTCTATCCAAAATAGCGATGATAAATTGTTTTTGCTTCGCTTATATCCTTCGTTCCATGTACAAGTACACGACCATCTTTAAAAGCAACTAATTTCTTTTCTTCCACAGAAAATGATAATAAATATGGATTTACATTTAAATCATGCACACGATCATTCAGCAGTTCTTTGTATCGTTCAAAATCTATTTCCTCTTTATGAGGTGGTCTAATTTGAACTGTATTTCTCCCGCATAACACTGCTGTTTTCGATGTATTATCTTTATTTAAATACGGATACAATGCATTCTCTCCACACGAAGGACAATTGTGCTTACGAAGCTTTTGCACATTCATACATGAATATTCATTCTTCCATACATCAAACGATACAAGTCCATCTCGAAGCGATTCGTAATCTTCTACTAACAGTTTAAGAGCTTCCGTTACTTGATGAGAAACGACGAGAGATACAGCAGGTGATATAATTCCCGCTGTATCACATGTCGCCCCGCCAAGCGGAATCGATTGTAATAAACAAGATAAACATGGCGTTTTACTAGGAAGAATTGTGTAAGAAAGGCCGTAACTCCCTACACATGCTCCGTAAATCCATGGAATAGAATGTTTTTGCGCTATATCATTTACAATGAAACGCGTTTCGAAATTATCAGTTGCATCAATAATTACATTAACGTTTGTAACGAGTTCTTCTAATTCCTCAGCCGTTACGTCTTGAACGAGAGCTTCTACTCTTACTTCACGATTAATCTCTTCTAGACGTTTCTTTGCCGCTACAGCCTTCGGAAGATTATTTTCCACATCACTCTCTGCGTACAATTGCTGCCTTTGTAAATTACTCCAATCGACATAATCCCGGTCAACAATCGTTACTGTGCCTACACCAGCTCTTACAAACATCTCTGCATTTGCACTACCTAATGCACCTGCACCGATAATAAGTACATGTTTTTCTCTTATTTTTCGTTGCCCGTCTTCTCCAATTGGAGAAAATAATTCTTGGCGAGAATATCGATTATTCAACTACACTCATTCCTTCTAAAGGACTACTTGCTGTTGCACAACGTTTACGTGCAATACGACCTGCCTCAAATCCTAAACGTCCTGCTTCAATACCTAATTTCATTGCCTGCGCCATTTTAATAGGATCTTTTGCTCCTGACACAGCAGTATTTAATAACACACCATCCGCTCCTAATTCCATCGCAAATGCTGCATCAGCTGGGCTACCGATACCAGCATCAACGATAACTGGTACTGTCGCTTGTTCAATAATGAAGCTTAAATTTAACGGATTTACAATACCAAGCCCTGAACCGATTGGGGATGCTCCTGGCATAATTGCATGCACACCTAGTTCTTGTAATTTACGTGCTAATACAACATCATCAGATGTATACGGAAGTACGATAAACCCTTCTTCTAGTAACATTTCAGATGCCTTTAACGTTTCTACTGGATCAGATAATAACGTTCTATCATCACCAATAACTTCTACTTTAATCATGTCGCAAAGCCCTGAAGCTTTTGCTAATTTTGCAATACGAACAGCTTCTTCAGCATTTTTTGCTCCGGCTGTATTTGGTAATAACTTATATTTTTTCACATCAAGTTTCTCTAATAAATTAGGCTGCTTTGCATCGAATATATCCATACGGCGTACTGCGAACGTTAAAACCTCAGCCTCAGATACATCAATTGCCTTTTGCTGTACATCAAAATCAGGGAATTTTCCTGTTCCTAATAAAAGTCTAGAATGAAATGAAAATGGTCCAATGTTTAACATAATCAACCGCCTCCTACGAAAGTTACAATCTCAATTTGGTCTCCATCAAAAACAGATGTATCTGTATGATCATCTTTTTGTAAAATATCTTTATTACGCTCTACTACAACAATTCTGTTTTCCAACTCTAAATGTGTAAGTAGCTCAGCTACTGTTTTTACACTCTCTGGCACTTCAATTTGATTACCATTAATTTTTAAATTCAAACTTCCATCCCCTTTCTAAACTGTTTTAGAAAGCAATAAATCTAGCAAGTGATTCTCCTGCTTTCCTTCTATTAAATCCGCCATATACTGACCAGAAACAGGGCTTAATAAAATACCGTTTCGATAATGGCCCGTACAAGCATATAAACCTTTTATTTCTTCATGCTCTCCCATATAAGGAGCTTCATGATTCGATTGTGGTCTTAATCCTGCCCATGCACTTTCCCATTCCGCTTCTTTTAAAGCTGGCAATATTGTATACGCACGCTCTAATATAGAAGTAATACTTTCTGGTTGCACCGTTTTATGAAACGTATGGGGCTTCATCGTTGCTCCAATTACGTAACGTCCGCCGCGCTTTGGTGCAATGTAAAATCTTTCTTGAAAAATAGGCGCCTTTAAAAGTGGTTTTCTACTTCTTACCGCTACTACTTCTCCTTTAACTGGATATGTACCCCATTCGCGGTGAAAATAACCTAGTAACTTCGTACTCCATGAGCCACCCGCGATAACCACTTTCTCACAAGTGATACTACCTTCGCTTGTCACAATTCCAGTCACTTTATTATTTTCAATACGAATATCAAACACTTCTGTCTGTTCATATATATCAGCGCCCGAAAATGATGCGGAATGTGCGAATGCTTTTGTAAGCTCTGGTGCAATAACATGACCATCTTTTGGATAATATACAGCCCCTATAATTGACTCAGATAGATACGGCTCTTTCTCTCGTAAACGATCTCCCGTTAAAAAGTAAGAATCTTCACCTGTTTTCTGCTGCCAATCCATAATGTGAAGAATTCTTTCCTTCTCATCTTCATTTTGAGCAATTCGATAAATGCCTTTCTCTTCATACCCAATATCGATTCCTGTTTTTTCACGTAAAACTTCTGCAAGTTGTGGAAATATAGCACGGCTTTCTCTAGCAAGTTCAAATAGCGGATCATATTCATCCCATTCTGCCTGAACCCCAAGTAAACCAGCAGCTGCTTTCGAGGCTTCAGATGCAATTCTTTGCTTCTCTACAATCGCTACTTTATATCCTCTTTCTGCTAGAAAATGTGCAACTGAACTACCAATTACACCACCGCCAATTATCGCTACATCATACTTCTTACACATGTT
Organism: Bacillus paramycoides; assembly: GCF_038971285.1. Classification (NCBI taxonomy): domain Bacteria; kingdom Bacillati; phylum Bacillota; class Bacilli; order Caryophanales; family Bacillaceae; genus Bacillus; species Bacillus paramycoides. The sequence goes on along the minus strand of NZ_CP152427.1, from coordinate 753,099 downwards.
TTTCCGCCCACTTTCTTATTGATTCCTTATAAGATTTCGCTTTGCTATACGGGTTACTACTACTTATAATCCCAGACATAACAGCAATCCCACTGACGCCGTTAGTAAGAACATCTACAGTGTTTTCCGGATTGATTCCTCCAATCGCTGTAATCGGTATGGATAAACACTTTGCAATGTCTGAAATTTCTTCAAGCCCTCTCGCTGGCACACCTTTTTTACAATCTGTCGGAAATACATGACCATAGACAAGTGAATCCGCTCCATTCTTAAATGCATCAATCGCCTCTTCTAAAGAATGCACAGAATAACCGACATGCAAATAAGAAAACTTTTCTTTCACTGACCTTACATCTGCGCTTCGATATCCTAGCTGCACGCGCGGAATGTTTAATAAAATAGCAATATCAATTCGATCATTTATCACTATTTTCGATGCAGGAAAGCCTTTCTTCAAAAGACTTTCCACACCTTCATACAATTCCTTCGTACTTTTCTCACGCTCACGAATATGCAAATAATCAATTTCACTTTCAATTTGCATCGCTACATTCACTAACTCTTCGAATGACATGTGACCATTTGAGATTACATGAAGCTCATTTCTCATATTCATTCGCCTACTTTAAAATGTTTTCGAATAACTCATCGGCTGGAACGATTTCTTTCGTCATTCCTTTATCTTTCAGCCATTTATTTTGTTTCTCCCATGATTCTTTTGAATCTGATAAGAATGGCTCATCTTTCGTTTCCATCTTCTCTAATAAAATTTTCATACTTTCTTTTTCAACTTCTGGTACAAGCGGGAAGTTTTCTTTTTCTTGATGATTTAATAAAATATTTAATGCTTCATCTGGATTTTTCTTCATGAAATCATAGCCCTTTTTCGTGCCACGTAAGAAAGCTTGCAACGCTTCTTTATCTTTCTTCAACGTTTTATCACCTGTTACAAATACAAGCTCATGATAATTCGGTACACCATAATCTGCTGGATTAAAGTATGCTGGCTCATGACCTTCATGACGCATAACAGGTACTTCATGGTTAATGTATGCCCCTGTTACCGCATCCACTTTTTTCGTAATTAATGCTGGTACTAAATCAAAGCCAACATCAACTACTTTCACTGTATCTGGATTACCACCAGCCTCTTTTACCATCGTTTTTAAATACATCTCACTTAAAGGTGTTCCAGAATATCCAACTGTTTTCCCCTCTAAATCTTTTGGTGATTGAATGCCTGCTGACTTCAGTGATACGACATGATTTAATGGTGAACGTACGACAGCTCCAATTGATTTCACTGGAATTTGTTCGTTTGCTTTTGCCATGACAACATCTGGCTGATAATATAAGCCAACCGTTACTTTTCCTGCAGCTGCTAACGTTAATGGATCAGTCGGATTAGAAGGGAATTTAATATTCACCTTTACCCCTTCTTCTTTAAAGTAGCCTTTTTCAATTGCTGCATAAATAAAGCTGTGTACCGCATTTGGGTACCAATCAAGCATGACCGTTATTTCCTTTTCTTTTTTACTCTTATCTGATGCTGAATTACTAGAACATCCAGCAATCATTGCAACTAATAATGTAAACACAAAGATGCGTTTTAATAATTTCATGAATGCTTCCTCCAACTAATGAATTTCTTTTCTAATATCGAAATAAGTATGACGAAGAAAATAGCTAGTAATGATAACAATACAATGGGTGCAAATACACCTGCTCCGTCTAACTGCGTCATCATTCTTTTACTGAAATATCCTAACCCAGCTTGTGCACCGAGCCATTCGCCAATTGCTGCCCCAATTACACTAAGCGGAACTGCAATTTTTAAAGCTGAGAAAAAATAAGGAAGAGCAGACGGCAATTTTAATTTAAGAAAAACATCTTTTTTCGTTGCCCCGTACGTAACTAAAAGCTCTTCCCATTCTTTTTTCGTACTGCGTAGTCCATCATACGTATTGACCGCAATTGGGAAAAACGTAATTAAAACCGTAACAACGACCTTACTCCAAATCGTATATCCAAACCACAAAACGAAGAGCGGAGCAAGCGCTGTAATAGGAATCGTTTGTGAAGCCACTAATAATGGATAAAATGCTCTCTCCATCCAATTACTCGCGTTCATTAACATCGCTAGCCCTACTCCAAGTACGATAGAAATAGCCACCCCTATTAAAACGACATATAATGTTGCCGGCAAATGAACCGTAAATAATATATCTTTTAGTTTCCATATCTTCATTACAATTGCAGACGGTGACGGTAAAATGTACATTTCATCTACAATTCTTGCACCAATTTCCCACATGAAAAGTAAAATACTAGAAAGTGTAAGCGCAGGTAATAACTCCTTCAACCGGTTCATCATACAAGTACCTGCCTTTGTAACATACTAAGAAGCTCATCTTTAAGCGCTAACACTTCAGGCTTATATAAATCTTTTCTTGTCCGATTATGATCAAGCGGTACAATCCTCTCGGTTAAAGTAGTTATCGGTTGCTGCTCTACTACTAAAATTCGATTAGAAAGAAACAATGCTTCTTCCACATCATGAGTGATAAATAAAATTGTTTTTTTCCACTCTTTCCATTGTTCAAACAGCCATTCTTGCAAAGATGCCTTCGTTAAAGCATCCAACGCGCTAAACGGTTCATCTAACAGCAATATCTCCCCGCCTGTTAATAAAGTTCGAATAAAGGATACACGTTGTCTCATACCACCAGATAAATCTTTCGGATATTTTGTCTCATACCCTTGTAAGCCAAATTTATGTAGCAGTTCCTTCGCCTTTATTTGTGCTTCTTTCTTCTGTACACCTTGGCACTCTAACGGCAGGGCAGCATTCTCAATAATCGTTCTCCACGGCAGGAGCATATCTTTTTGGGGCATATACCCTACAGGATGGCTCTTTGTTTCTGTCAGCTCTATCTGTCCCGTACTTGCTTCTTCTAAACCTGTAATAAGGCGAAATAAAGTACTTTTCCCGCATCCACTCGGTCCGATAATACTTACAAACTCTTTATCTTGTATAGAAGCATTTAATTCATTGATGATTGGCTTCTCATCATAATGAAAAGAAACATTATGAAGCTGTAGTATGTTCTTGCTCCTCAAATCCCCACATCTCCTTATGGTAGGACATATCCCAGAATAAATATTCAAATCGACTGGAATATAGGAAAATCTCCTCTAATCGATCTAGCTCTTTTTCAGACTTTCCAACTGCCATTTCATTTAATAAATCTATTAACCAAACACAAAGGTTGCCATATTCTTCAGAACTATAGCCTTGAATCCACTCACCAAAGAACTCATGATCTCTTGCTCCAGGAATATCATTTAAACGCTTTCCAATTTCCCAGTAGCTCCACATACATGGAAGAAGTGCTGCTATTAATTCCGCAAGTGTGCCATTTTGAGATACAGACATCATGTAATTTGTATAAGCTAAATTTTTAGCAGATGGCTTTGCAGACTCTATCTCCTCTATAGAAATTCCAAGTCTTTTCGCATATTGTTTATGAATTGTCATTTCTCCATTTAATATCCCATCAATTTGTTCAGCAAATTTCCCCATTACTTGTGGATTCGTTGCCTTTACAACACCGATGGCATATAGCTTTGCATAATCTAACAAATATAAATAATCTTGAATAATGTAATATTGAAACTTATCTTTTTCTAACGTGCCATCTCCCATACCTACAACAAATGGATGATTATGACTCATCTCCCAAACTGGTTGTACAGTTTCTAACAATCTATCGCAAAATTTCATTTCCCTATCCCCTTCCGGTATGTGTATATAAATAAAAAACCACTTCTAAATAAGAAGTGGTTACAGCAAATAAAATTATAATTTATTCGTTGTTCCACTTCCCTTCGCTAGTATTACCTAGATCAGGTGTTATAAGGGTTAAGGATTATTCCTCTCTCAGCACAACAAGCACCCCTAGTGGTTTCAATATGAAATTTTTAAACAAAAAAGCCCCGTTTCTATACGCAAAGAAACGGGGACTTATTATTAGTGTCCGAATTGCTTCCCTACGCTAGCATAATCTAGATCAGGTAATAAAAAGGATCAAAGGCTTACGGCCTACTCTCAGCTGGCAACACCAGCTCTCCTAGCAAACTATGAAATTAACACTGTCAGTATAACACCGTAATAAGACATCATCAACTGTTTTAATTTTCTCAATTGTCAACAAAATAACGAAACCATATAATACTTATATTCTATATTAGAAATCATTATCCTAATTAATTGGGTAAAAATGAATCATTATCCTCAAAAAATTTATTTTTATATTGATTTCATATTACATTTATGTGAATAAACCCACTATATTATATCTTTATACTATAATAAAATTACAACTATACAACTAGAGGAGGTCTCTATTATATGAATATGAAAGCTACTGCTTTAACAGCAACTACTGTCGCAATTGCTTCTTTACTTCCTTCTATGGGAGAAACAAATGTACAAACAGCCAATGCTGAACAATTATCTAATGTGAAAACTGGATATGTAAAAGTTGATCAAGTAGCCTTACATACAAAAGATAACGCAAATAGCTCATCAATTGATACAATTCGCTTTAATACGAAAGTGAACATACTTGAAACAACTAATGGTTGGTATAAAGTGTCTGTTAATAATAAAGTAGGTTACGTACAAAAAGATTCTATTCTACTAAAAAACAAACTTCAATCTAATAATCAATATATCGTTAATGCCAATGCATTAAACGTTCGTTCTGAACCTAATTTAGAATCTTCAATTTTAGATGTATTACCAAATGGGAAATTCGTTACCATTGAAGAAGAACAAGGCGAGTGGTATAAAATTTTACATAATGGCAAAACAGGTTATGTACAAAAAGCATTCGTTTCTAATGGTTCACAGGCTTTAGTGAAAGGCCTCACAGTTCAAAATAATACGAAATACACAGTTGCAACACCTAAACTTAATGTACGTAGCAACGCTAGTACAAGTAGTGCACTGCTTGGTTCATTACAAAATGGTACACAATTACAAGTAGTAGAAACTGTAGGAACTTGGTATAAAATTCGTTTTGGTACAGGGTACGGATATGTCGCAAAACATTATGTGGTGCAAAACCAAACGCAATCACAAGCTCAAACGGCTCAACCTACTTCCATTCCAGCAGTTTTCAAATTCCCTACACAAGGAAAAATTAGCTCAACCTTTGATATGCGCTGGGAACAAATGCATTATGGTATAGATATTGCAGCTCCAGGTAACGTCTCTATCCAAGCGGCGGCGGCAGGTAAAGTTGTGAAATCATATTATTCAGCTAGCTATGGCAATGTTGTGTTCATCGCCCATCAAATAAACGGGAAATTATATACAACAGTCTATGCTCACATGAAAGATCGCACTGTACAAGCTGGTGATCAAGTACAAGCTGGACAATTAGTAGGTCATATGGGAAACACAGGTCATTCATACGGGCAACATCTTCATTTTGAATTACACAATGGAGAATGGAATTTTGAAAAAACAAATGCAGTAAACCCACTGCCATATTTAGTTAGGTAAATTGTATGCCACGCAATATCAATATACCTCTCTTAATTGAATACTTAGCCTTTTTAGGTTTAATCTGTTGTTTAATCATTTACAATACAAATACTGTATTTCTGTCTATTATCATTGCTTTTGTTGCTTTAGAAATTATGATGGAATCTTTTCAAGTTCAACTAAAACAAAAAATTGCCCATATTTATAATGCCATCTTTCTATTAAGTGCCCTAATAGCAAATATTATTAGTAATGGTTTTTATTTATCTACCGTATTTCCTGTATTTTTTATGGCTGTTTTATTATTCATAGCTAGATACATTCATGTTCCTAATAACAAAAAACACGAACAAGAAGCTTAGAAAGAGGAGACACTGTGTATCAATCTTTCAAAGATAATCCGCTAAAATATATATTGAATTTATACAAAAAAACAAATACTTTTTTTGGTATACAAGGAAGCTATACGGCACAATTTCTCCTTTATGGAATGTTATTTCTCGTCTTAATTACATTCTCCTTACTTTTCTATATAAATTAAAAAGGATCTCACAATTGAGATCCTTTTTAATTTATATAGAAAATGCTCTTTATCCGCAAGCATATTTTTCATAAATAAAGCTAAGATTATATTTTTTCTCTAAGCTCATTCTTTGTTCATCATCACACCAATAGAACAGAATATCATGAATCGTTGCATAACGCTTATTTTTAAGAAATAGTTTAAAGAATGATGGTAAACAATCATGTAATTGTATAAATATATAATTGCGTAATATTTCTTCTTTATATTCAATGCCCTTACAAATATACAATAATTCTTCACAATAATACGCATGTTGTGGAACTTGAATCATTTCGAAAAATGGCACATATGATAATAGTTTTCCGATGAAATGATCATATCGATCCATTATTCCTATCGTCATGTGCTCCATCATATCTTTCATTACATATAGATAATCATCTACATGAGTAGTCTTGAGTGGGTCTAATCGATCTGAAATTTGAGAAAGTACAGCTCTTTGACAAGCTAACACCGCTTGACTAGGTCCATAGTATGATAGGAAGTCTGTACACTTACGATATTTTCGTAATAAGTCATGTGTATATAAGTCATATACAAAAGTATTACAATACATTGCTAGACTCATCATATCACTATTTAATTGCTCTTTTGATAGAGATTTAGCTCTCTTACACATATAAAAGAATGTAAATTCTAATACTTCTTTATGGGATAATAGATGTTTACAGTCCATTATACATTTCTCATTAAATTTAACTCTATCCCAAATTTCTACATCTTCATCAGTTAATTCACCAATACGATATTTAATAATTAAATAGTTTAAAGCAACCGCTTGTGTCAAAAGATCCCACGTTTCATATTCCAATGAAGTGTGAACAAACTCAGCTAGGCCTTGATTTACCATAAAAGTATTCGCTTCTTCATACCAGCCAATCTCTTGGCATAAACGAAGAATACGTACTAAAGTTGGAATTTCATCTTTATGAAACTGTGGTAAATTTTTTGCTTTATCCATTCCATATACGATAAATGCCGCTAAATTTTCTTCTTTATAAAATTCTTTTTCTTTCCACACTAATATAGTTCTTTCTTTCCCTTCACCTTTTGGATGACAAGGTACAAGTAAAGAAAATAATTCAGCGAAATTATTTGGTTCTATATATGTATCTGTAACCAAATTCCAATTTGGATCGCGCTGTATAACCCTCATATAATTCCCCTTCCCTTTTGTCTACATAGGAAATATTAATCCATTATTAAATCATTAATAATAAATATTGTTATATTCGAAATCCCTCATAATACTTATATCTATCAGTATATCATTTTTTCTCTTATTTAAAATTAGGAATGACAAATTTAAATAAACTGTCGAAATTGCTAACTGTATACTTATTATATAATGGCTCAGATACATCATGCTAACATATTAGCTTAACCCTATATACTAGAATAATGTATCTGATTTTTATACGTAACTTATTCCACTAATTAAAGTCTCACTTCATTCCGTATGCTCTGATATTTCACTTAAAGCAAATCCCGCTTGATCATCTGCCGATTCTTTTATAGCTAAATCTCCTAGTGCTAACATCCCAACGAGTTGACCACTCTCAACTACTGGCAATCGTCTAATTTGATACTGTGCCATTAACTCTGTAGCCTTTTCAATAGGATCATCTGGAGAAACTGAAACAATGTTTGTTGTCATTACATTTGTAATTTTATTAGATCCAGGATGTTTTTCAGCAATTCCTCGAACAACTAAATCTCGATCCGTAACAAGACCAACAACTTGTTCATTTTCAACAACTGGGATCAATCCAATCGATTCTTCTTTCATCTTTACAGCGGCTTCATATACATTGTCTAACGGTGTACACTGTACAATATGAGTGCTCATCAAGTCTCTCACTCGTGTCATTTGTATCTCCTCCTTTTTATACATACCATAGCTTTTCCTAAATCCCTTTATTTATTTCAGGAAAATCAGTTGATAAAGGAGAATGAACGCACAATAAAAAAGAGTCAGCAATATGCTGACTCTTTTTTTTATGACCCGTACGGGATTCGAACCCGTGTTACCGCCGTGAAAGGGCGGTGTCTTAACCACTTGACCAACGGGCCATGGCTCCGCAGGTAGGACTCGAACCTACGACCGATCGGTTAACAGCCGATAGCTCTACCACTGAGCTACTGCGGAATAATATATATGGTGGGCCTAAATGGACTCGAACCATCGACCTCACGCTTATCAGGCGTGCGCTCTAACCAGCTGAGCTATAGGCCCATATACTTTACAGGGGCAGTAGGAATCGAACCCACACTGGAGGTTTTGGAGACCTCAGTTCTACCTTTAAACTATGCCCCTAAAGGATGCCGACTAGAGGACTTGAACCCCCAACCTACTGATTACAAGTCAGTTGCTCTACCAATTGAGCTAAGTCGGCATAAAAAAATGGTGGCTCGGGACGGAATCGAACCGCCGACACGAGGATTTTCAGTCCTCTGCTCTACCGACTGAGCTACCGAGCCAACATAAATGGCGGTCCCGACCGGGGTCGAACCGGCGATCTCCTGCGTGACAGGCAGGCATGTTAACCACTACACCACGGGACCATTTGGTTGCGGGGACAGGATTTGAACCTGCGACCTTCGGGTTATGAGCCCGACGAGCTACCGTGCTGCTCCACCCCGCGATGATAAAATATTTACTTTAGAAAAAATGGAGGAGGTAGAGGGATTCGAACCCCCGCGCGACTCTCGCCGCCTGTCGGTTTTCAAGACCGATCCCTTCAGCCGAACTTGGGTATACCTCCATGAAGGAAAAAGAAATATTATATTATTTATGTCTAAACCATTTAAAAAGAAAATGGAGGAGGTAGAGGGATTCGAACCCCCGCGCGATTCTCACCGCCTGTCGGTTTTCAAGACCGATCCCTTCAGCCGAACTTGGGTATACCTCCGAGACATATAATAAATAAAGTGGAGCCTAGCGGGATCGAACCGCTGACCTCCTGCGTGCAAGGCAGGCGCTCTCCCAGCTGAGCTAAGGCCCCATGTTTTTTGGGAAAATCGGGAAGACAGGATTTGAACCTGCGACCCCCTGGTCCCAAACCAGGTGCTCTACCAAGCTGAGCCACTTCCCGTTAATAAAAGCGCGCCCGAGAGGAGTCGAACCCCTAACCTCTTGATCCGTAGTCAAACGCTCTATCCAATTGAGCTACGGGCGCATATGGTGCCGAGGGCGGGGGTCGAACCCGCACGGTGGTCACCCACCGCAGGATTTTAAGTCCTGTGCGTCTGCCTGTTCCGCCACCCCGGCATGTCATATTGGAAATTGGAGCGGAAGACGGGATTCGAACCCGCGACCCCAACCTTGGCAAGGTTGTATTCTACCACTGAACTACTTCCGCAAGACATGTATGAGTTATTTTATTAAAAGTGCGGGTGAAGGGAGTCGAACCCCCACGCCAAAGGCGCTAGATCCTAAGTCTAGTGCGTCTGCCAATTCCGCCACACCCGCATATTTTGTTAAAATGGTGAGCCATGAAGGACTCGAACCTTCGACCCTCTGATTAAAAGTCAGATGCTCTACCAACTGAGCTAATGGCTCTTAATGGCTGGGCTAGCTGGATTCGAACCAGCGCATGACGGAGTCAAAGTCCGTTGCCTTACCGCTTGGCTATAGCCCATTAATTAAGAATGGTGGAGGGGGGCAGATTCGAACTGCCGAACCCGAAGGAGCGGATTTACAGTCCGCCGCGTTTAGCCACTTCGCTACCCCTCCAACATATATGGTGGAGGATGACGGGATCGAACCGCCGACCCCCTGCTTGTAAGGCAGGTGCTCTCCCAGCTGAGCTAATCCTCCATTTTGCCTGGCAACGTCCTACTCTCACAGGGACAAGGTCCCAACTACCATCGGCGCTAGAGAGCTTAACTTCCGTGTTCGGTATGGGAACGGGTGTGACCTCTCTGCCATCATTACCAGACTGTATTCATTTAAGACAAGAATCATTATAACTTATTTAACTTTGAAAGTCAACAAGTTTTTTTGTATTCTTTCAAAACTAGATAACATTTGCTTCATATTATATGGTTAAGTCCTCGATCTATTAGTATTCGTCAGCTCCACATGTCACCATGCTTCCACCTCGAACCTATCAACCTGATCATCTTTCAGGGATCTTACTAGCTTACGCTATGGGAAATCTCATCTTGAGGGGGGCTTCATGCTTAGATGCTTTCAGCACTTATCCCTTCCGCACATAGCTACCCAGCTATGCCCTTGGCAGAACAACTGGTACACCAGCGGTGCGTCCATCCCGGTCCTCTCGTACTAAGGACAGCTCCTCTCAAATTTCCTACGCCCACGACGGATAGGGACCGAACTGTCTCACGACGTTCTGAACCCAGCTCGCGTACCGCTTTAATGGGCGAACAGCCCAACCCTTGGGACCGACTACAGCCCCAGGATGCGATGAGCCGACATCGAGGTGCCAAACCTCCC